>JAZSRO010000104.1:0-65327 GCA_045538515.1 Acutalibacteraceae bacterium
CTACGATCCGACTTGCTTCGATACCTCTGCAAATATAAAATATTAAGTTGAATTCGTTTTTTAGGTATTACCGACGGGTCAACGCCCCGTTATGTCCTGTTGCGGTGCCCGAAATTTTCTGCTTGCTATTCACTTCGCAAAATTTCGACCGCTGCCACTCCTTACGCCTCGCTTTATCACCCACTGGGTGCGCTCGGCGACGTCCCCGCTTCGATACCTCTGCAAATATAAAATATTAAGTTGAATTCGTTTTTTAGGTATTACCGACGGGTCAACGCCCCGTTATGTCCTGTTGCGGTGCCCGAAATTTTTTAACACTGCCGTGTAAAAATTTCGACCGCGGCCACTCCTTATTGCTCGCTTTATCTGCCACAGGCAGCGCTCGCAACCGTCCCCACTTCGATACGTCACCATATATTTTTGTAGCAAGTTTAATACTCGCGCTCAATTATTATATGATTAAGAACGGGCTTTGTCAAGAAAAACTTGCGATATTGTACGCTTTGTTATATAATCGATTTATAGTATATGAGAGGGGGATTTTATGTTTACGCGTATAAATAGTTTCGGACTTTTTGGTATAGATGCATACGCCGTTCCTGTTGAAGCGGATATTTCCACAGGTTTACCTGCATTTGATATCGTAGGCCTTGCTGATACCGCCGTTAAAGAATCACGCGACCGTGTTCGTTCGGCTATTAAGAACTGTGGGTTCAAATTCCCCCTAGGCCGCATAACCGTAAATCTTGCCCCCGCCGATAAACGCAAAGAGGGCACACTTTATGACCTTCCTGTTTTGGTTGCATTGCTTGTAGCATCTTCTCAACTCAAAGCCTTTTTAGACGATTCTGCCTTTTTGGGTGAGGTTTCGCTTGATGGTAGGGTGCGCTCTGTAAACGGCGTTCTTGCAATGGCAATTTTTGCGAAAAAACAGGGCATAAAGCGCCTGTTTGTACCCGCCGACAACGCAGCAGAGGGCGCCGTTGTTGAGGGGATTGACATTATGCCCGTAAACACCGTGGCAGAACTTTTTGCGTGTCTTACGGGTGATAAACAGATAGCCCCTCAAAAACCGCTTGAAAGCCGTAGAGAAAACACTGTAAGTACACTTGATTTTGCTGATGTTAAGGGGCAAACCATACCTAAAAAAGCCCTAGAGGTTGCCGCTGCGGGCGGTCACAATGTGTTGCTTATCGGCCCTCCCGGTTCGGGTAAAAGTATGCTTGCCAAGCGTATGCCCACAATATTACCGCAGATGACACATGAAGAATCAATCGAAGCGACAAAAATACACTCGGTTGCGGGTGTTTTAGCGCGTGACGCATCACTTATAACTACGCGTCCGTTCCGTTCACCACATCACACAGTGTCGGTTGCGGGAATGACGGGCGGCGGTTCTATTCCGCGCCCGGGTGAGATATCTTTAGCGCATAACGGCGTCTTGTTTCTTGACGAATTACCCGAATACCACCGCGATGTTATGGAGGCACTGCGCCAACCCATTGAGGATGGCTGCGTTACAATCTCGCGTGTGGCGGGAACGCTTACATATCCTTGTTCAATCACCTTGATTGCGGCTATGAATCCCTGTCCGTGCGGATTTTTCGGTCACCCCAAAAAAGAGTGCACCTGCACACCGCGTCAGGTTTCTAAATATCTTTCAAGGGTTTCGGGACCGATGCTTGATAGACTTGACATTCATGTCGAGGTGCCGCCGGTTGATTTCGATTCGCTCAAATCCAAGGGAAACGAGGAATCGTCTGCACAAATCCGCGCCCGTGTTGATAAAGCGCGTGAGATTCAAAACAAACGATACAAAGGTACGGGCATAACCTGTAATGCAAGGCTTACCCCCGCGATGCTCACGAAATTCTGCGTTCTTTCGCCTGATGCTGAAAGCGCACTTAAAACAGTGTTTGATAAAATGGGTATGTCAGGCCGCGCGTATGACAGGATACTAAAGGTTGCGCGCACAATCGCCGACCTTGATAATTCGAGCGTCATTGAAACCGCGCATATCTTACAAGCAATACAATTCCGCAGTTTAGACAGAAAATATTGGGGAAACTGACTTGACAGAAAGGGTTTTTGAGAGTAAAATGGGTAAAGTTAGTTGTGTTTATAAAGGTCGTCCTGCTGATAACGAGGGCAGACTCGAAAAGGAAATCGCGGTTTACGATTTTCTTGATGGTTTAGGCATTGAATATGAGCGCGTTGACCACGAAGCCGCCGACACGATTGAAGCGTGTTTAGAGGTTGAAAAGGTTATAGGCGTTGGCATTTGCAAAAACTTGTTTGTTTGCAACCGCACAAAGACAGAATATTATGTTATTATGATGTCGGGGCAAAAGGCTTTCAAAACGGCAGATGTTTCTAAAAAAATCGGCACATCGCGTCTTTCGTTTGCAAGTGCGGAAGATATGGAAAAACTTTTAGGTGTTACCCCCGGTTCTGTAACCGTAATGGCGCTTAAAAATGATACCAAAGGCCGCGTTAAACTTGTCATTGACAGGGATATTATAAACGGTGAATATATCCGTTGCCATCCCTGTATTAACACTTCAACGCTCAAGATTAAAACCGAAGACCTACTTCGCAAATTTTTAATTTCGGTAAAACATACACCAATGATTATTGATATATAAAAACCGACTGAAATGTCGGAATACGGGGGCGTAGCTCATCTGGTAGAGCGCTACATTCGCATTGTAGAGGTAGTGGGTTCGAGTCCCATCGTCTCCACCAAAACAGAAACCGACCGTTTGGTCGGTTTTTGTTTTGCGGAATATATAGTGGAGGGACTCGAACAGGAGGGAGAAACCCTCTGGGTTTCGGAAGAAAACAGTTCGGTGAACTGTTTTCGCCGACGTGGGCGTGTAGGTGCGTGGCACCGTAGCATGTCCCATCGTCTCCACCAAAACAGAAACCGACCGTTTGGTCGGTTTTTGTTTTGCGGAGTATATAATGGAGGGACTCGAACAGGAGGGAGAAACCAAACTCAAAAGCCATAGAGAAGACGGATGTTTGTGTGTGGAAATCCTCATCATTGATATTTGGAATGTTGCGTTTATAATATTAAAATAAAAAAGCAAGGCTTAGGCCTTGCTTTTTTGTATAGTTAGTTCCAAAATATAGCGTAGTGCAGAGCAGAAATAATCGTAATTTGTAAAATGTTGTAAAAACTATACAAATTCTGCCAAAAAACATTGTAACATTCTTTTCAACATAAACAAAAAACTACTTGAAAAAACGGATGATATTTGATAAAATTAGTATGTATATGATAGGGGGGAGTTTTTTGGACATAAAAGGAAAAATAAGTGAATATACAAGCCGACTAATGTCTGACGCGTATGAGTTTTTAGGCTGTCATAAGGATAAGAAAGGCTACACATTCAGAGTGTGGGCGCCTAATGCCGCCGCAGTTTCGCTTGTTGGTGATTTTAACGGATGGGACACTTCCGCAACACCGCTTGAATGTCAAAACGGTGTGTGGTCGGTCTGCTCTGTGCCGCTTAAAAAATATGATAACTATAAATTTGCCGTAACATCGCGTGAGGGTAATACCGTTTTGAAAGCAGACCCTTTTGCGTTCCACGCAGAAACGGCGCCTGCAACCGCTTCTAAGGTTTACGATATAGAGGGTTACGATTGGCAGGATGAGGAGTGGCTTAAAGCCCGTAAAGAAAGAAACATTTACGAAAGCCCTGTCAATATTTATGAGGTACACGCGGGTTCCTTTATGCGCAACGAAGACGGCACGGTGCTTGATTACATAACACTTGCAAAACAACTTTCTAAATACGCTAAAAAAATGGGCTACACGCATATTGAACTGCTTCCCATAGCCGAGCATCCATTTGACGGTTCTTGGGGATATCAGGTGTGCTCATACTACGCGCCGACCTCGCGCTACGGAACGCCCCACGATTTTATGAAATTTGTGGATATTATGCATAATGAGGGTATAGGCGTAATTCTTGATTGGGTACCCGCCCATTTCCCGAAAGATGAGCACGGACTTTATCGTTTTGACGGCACCGCAGTTTATGAACATCCCGACAGCCGTTTGGGAGAACATAAAGAATGGGGCACCGCCGTGTTTGATTACGGCAAGGTAGAGGTTATGAATTTCCTCGTTTCCAACGCGGTTTACTGGCTCAAATATTATCATATTGACGGTCTTCGTGTTGATGCTGTTGCATCAATGCTTTATCTTGATTATAACCGACCGGACGGCGAGTGGGTGCCGAATTCATACGGCGGACGCGAAAATCTTTCTGCCATTGAACTTTTGCGCCGCGTTAATGAGGCGGCATTCAGAGAAAATCCCGATGTTCTGATGTTAGCCGAGGAATCAACTGCCTGGCCGCTTGTCACAAAACCTGCCGAAAGCGGCGGACTCGGTTTTAATTTCAAGTGGAATATGGGTTGGATGAACGATATGCTTAAATATATGTCACTCGACCCGATATACCGAAAGTTTAACCACGATTGTCTGACTTTCTCATTTTTTTACGCGTTTTCAGAGAACTTTGTTTTACCCATTTCGCACGATGAGGTGGTGCACGGCAAATGCTCTATGATAAATAAAATGCCGGGCGAATATGAGGATAAGTTTGCATCTCTTCGCGCATTTTACGCATATATGATGGCGCACCCTGGTAAAAAACTTTTGTTTATGGGACAGGAATTTGCGCAGTTTATTGAGTGGGATTATAAAAAAGCGCTTGATTGGATGCTTCTCGATTACGATGCCCATAAAAAAATGCAGGAATTTGTCTGCAAGTTAAATCATTTGTATCTTAAAACTAAAGCCCTGTGGGAGATTGATTTTTCTTGGGAAGGCTTTAGTTGGATTGCCAATGACGACAACGCGCAGAGCGTTATTGCGTTCAGGCGAACCGACAAAAGTGGTAAAGAAATTATTGCTGTATGTAATTTTGTCCCCGTGGCAAGAGAGAATTACAGAATAGGGTTACCGTTTGAAGGGAAATATAAATTGGTACTAAACACTGATGACAAAGCGTTTTTTGGAAAAGGTTCACCCTGTCTTACAGAAATCGAGTCTGAACCCATAAAAATGCACAGTTGTAAGCAGTCGGCAGAATTTTCGCTGCCGCCGCTATCGGTGCTTTATTACGAGTATAAACCCGCAACATCTAAAAAAACTAAACGAGGTGCCAAGAATGAAAAAAACTGAGTGCGTAGCAATGCTCCTTGCAGGCGGACAGGGAAGCCGTCTTGGAGTTCTTACCAAGAATGTTGCTAAACCCGCCGTGCCTTATGGCGGTAAATACCGCATAATAGATTTTCCTCTTTCCAACTGTATAAATTCAGGAATAGAAACGGTTGGTGTTTTAACACAGTATCAACCGCTTGAACTTAACGACTACATAGGTAGCGGTAAAACCTGGGACCTCGACCGTCAAAACGGTGGCGTTCATATTTTACCGCCCTATCAGAAAAGTACGGGAAGCGATTGGTACAAGGGTACTGCCAACGCAATCTATCAGAATATGCCTTTTATTGAGAAATATAATCCCAAATATGTGCTGGTGCTTTCGGGCGACCACATTTATAAAATGGATTATTCAAAGATGCTCAAACAACATAAAGAAAGCGGTGCCGCGGGTACAATTGCGGTTTTGAATGTATCGCTTGAAGAGGCAAGTCGTTTTGGTATAATGAATGCCAACCCTGACGGAACAATCTATGAGTTTGAGGAAAAACCCAAAAACCCTAAGAGCACCTTAGCGTCAATGGGAATTTATATTTTTGATTGGCAAAAACTTAAAAAATTCCTCTGTGAAGACGAGAAAAAGGAAGGCTCTTCAAACGATTTCGGTAAAGATATTATCCCCGCAATGCTGAATAGCGGTGAAAAAATGTGTGTTTACCGTTTTGATGATTATTGGAAAGATGTCGGCACTGTTGAGTCGCTTTGGGATGCCAACCTTGATTTGCTTAATCCGAATATTGATTTGAATCTTTCAGACCCCAATTGGAAGATTTATTCTAAAACAAGAAGTCTGCCGCCGCAATATATAAGCGGCACCGCGCGTGTGGAAAATTCGCTTATATCAGATGGCTGCAATATTTGCGGTAATGTTGATTTTTCAATACTTTTCAATAGCGTGGAGATTGAAGAAGGCGCGTCTGTTATGTACTCACTCGTGATGCCGGGCGCAAAAATCAAATCGGGCGCAACCGTTAAATATGCCATCGTTGCCGAAAACGCAGTGGTGGAAGAAGGCGCCGTTGTGGGCGAAAGTCCCGAAAGTGCAAAAGACCTTGATAAATGGGGTATAGCACTTGTCGGTGATGGAATAAAAATAGGCAAAAATGCTACTGTCAGCGCTAAAGCGATGGTTACAGAAGATGTGAAGGAGGGCGACAGAGTATGAGACGAAACAATGTAATGGGCGTTGTGTTTTCCGGTGCAAACGAAGACCTTTTGCCCGAACTTACCATGAACCGTTCAATCGCGTCTGTGCCGTTCGGCGGACGCTACCGTATAATTGACTTTGCGCTTTCCAACCTTGTCAATGCGGGAATATCCAAGGTCGGTGTAATTACAAAAGAAAACTATCAGTCACTTATGGACCACATCGGCAGCGCAAAATCGTGGGATTTGGACCGCAAAAACGGCGGACTTTATATACTTCCGCCGTATAGCAATATGTTGTCCCGCGTGTATGACGGAAATGTTGATGCGCTTCGCGGTATACGCTCGTTTTTATCCCATTCTACAGAGCAGTATGTGGTGCTTTATAACAGTAATTCGGCACTTAATATTGACCTGACCGAAATGATAGAACAGCATATTCATTCCGCCGCCGACATTACAATAGCCTATAGACATGGCAAAATGCCGCTTAACCATTTTGATTTAATGGCGTTTGAATTCTCCGAGGATAAGCGCGTTAAGAAAGTTCGCCTTTATGAAAAGGAAACACCCGAATGTGACCATAGCCTTGGTATACTTGTTATTTCGCGTTCGCTATTACTTGCACTCATTGACGATGCGGCGTCCGAAAACAAACGCGTTCTCTCGCGTGATGTTATTATGCCTAATGTCGATAATCTTGTTGTAAAGGGCTATGAGTTCAAAGGCTTTTCTGCTATAATGGATAGCGCCCAGAGTTATGTCGGTGCGAGTATGGAACTGCTTAAAAGCGATGTCCGCAACGATTTGTTTAATCCCGAGCGACCGATTTATACCAAAATCAAAGACGCAATGCCAACCCGTTACGGAGTGGCGTCTTCGGTCAGCAATTCGCTTATAGCAGACGGCTGTATTATAGAGGGTACGGTTAAAAATTCTATCCTCTTCAGAGGTGTTCACATCGGAAAAGGTGCAACGGTAGAAAACTGTATTATAATGCAGGGAAGCGTTGTATCTGACGGTGCAGAACTAAAATATGTAACAATAGACAAGGCGGCAAAGGTTGGCTACAACCGCGAACTTTGCGGCGCTCCGTCTTACTACATTTTCATTAAAAAAGGTTCCAGTGTATAGGAGGAAAAAGATGAAGGTACTTTACGCCTCAAGCGAGGCATATCCATTTGCAATGTCGGGAGGACTTGCCGATGTTGCGGGGGCTTTACCCAAGGCTTTGCGTAGAAGAATGGTAGGGGCAAGGGTTGTAATGCCGCTCTATTCTTCAATACCTGAAGAATTGCGAAGTAATATGAATTTTATAACCCACATAACCGTTCCTGTTGCGTGGCGCAGACAATATTGCGGAATTTTTGAAGCAAAAGTCGGAAATGTTATATACTATCTTTTGGATAACGAGTATTATTTTAAGCGTGATTCGCTTTACGGATATTATGATGATATTGAGCGTTTTGCGTTTTTCTCTCGCGCAGTGCTTGAAATTCTGCCTCACATAAACTTTAAGCCCGATATTATTCATTGTAACGACTGGCAAACGGCATTAACGCCCGTTTATCTCGATAGATTTTATGTCCACGACCTGTTTTATACCGATATTAAAACTGTCCTGACCATACACAATATTCAGTATCAGGGAAAATGCGGTACCGAAGTGTTTGAGGATGTTTTAGGACTTTCGGGTGACGATTGCCGCGTTGTTGAGTATGACGGCTGTTGTAATATACTTAAAGGCGGTATTGAATGTGCAGACCGCGTTACAACCGTATCTCCCACCTATTCTAAAGAGATTTTAACAAGCGAATATGCACACGGACTTGACGGTATTTTAAGGGAACGCGAATTCAAACTGTCGGGCATAATAAACGGCATCGATACCGATGTTTATAACCCCGAAACAGATGCGCTTATTTATGAAAATTATAATGTGGATACCATAGAGAAAAAGGCGGTAAATAAACAAAAACTTCAAGAGCGTATGGGATTGCCCACACGCCCTAATGTGCCGCTTGTTGCAATGGTAACCCGCCTTGTCGGACACAAGGGACTTGACCTTGTAAAATGCGTGTTTGAAGAACTCTTAAAAGCCGATTTACAGTTCTGTATCCTCGGTAGCGGAGAACAGGAGTTTGAAACATTTTTCTATGAAATGTCGCAAAAATATCCCGATAAGGTTGCGCTGAAAATTGGATTTATCCCTGAACTTGCACATAAAATCTATGCCGGTGCCGATTTATTCTTAATGCCGTCAAAGAGTGAGCCTTGCGGACTTTCGCAACTTTTGGCACTCCGCTACGGCACTGTGCCCATCGTTCGTGAAACGGGCGGCCTTAATGATACAATTAAGGACAGCGGCGATAATGTTGGCAACGGATTTACATTCAAGGATTATAACGCGCATGATATGCAACACGCCGTTTGGAGAGCAATTGGTTCATATATGGATGCGGAAGGCTTTGATATTTTGCGTAAACGCGCAATGGAATGTGACAACAGCTGGGGACATTCTGCCAACGAGTATATCAGGATGTATAAATCAATACATAGACAAAATTAAGTATATATGTTAAAATACCTGTATAAGATTATACAGGTATTTTTTTGAGGTGATTATATGTTGGAAATCTTGAAGGCGGTGCTCCTCGGTATTGTAGAGGGTATAACCGAATGGCTACCAATAAGCAGTACGGGACATATGGTCTTGCTTGACGAGTTTGTGACGCTTAAAGAGACCGATGCGTTTAAGGAATTCTTTTTTGTCGTAATCCAACTTGGCGCAATTTTGGCGGTTGTTCTGCTTTATTTTAGCAAAATCTGGCCGTTCCATCTTAAGAAAAATGCGGTAGAACATTTTGTTGCAAAAGACGGTAAACTTTCTGCTTTCAAGAGGTTTTGCAATAACTATGTGTATGTTGATAAATTTGTGCTGTGGTTTAAGATATTGGTTGCAAGTATCCCCGCCGCAATTTTGGGACTTTTGTTTGATGACCAGATTGATGCGATGTTAACGGGTAATGCCCGTGCCTATGTTGTTGCGGCGACGCTTATTATTTACGGTGTGCTATTTATAATAATTGAGAGTATGAAAAAGCGCGAAACAATATTAACAACAGACGATATATCGTATAAAACTGCGCTTTTAATCGGACTTATGCAGTGTCTTGCTCTAATCCCCGGCACATCGCGCAGCGGCACAACAATTTTGGGTGCAATGCTACTTGCGTGTAGCAGAACGGCGGCAGCAGAGTTTTCTTTCTTCCTCTCAATTCCTGCAATGGCGGGGGGTAGCGGAATAAAACTACTAAAATACTTAGGTGACGGAAACACCTTCTCACAAAACCAACTTGTGTTACTCGCCGTAGGAACGATTGTGGCCTTCGTGGTTTCTGTTTTGGCGATTAAGTTTTTAATGGGTTATATCCGCCGTCACGATTTTAAGGCGTTTGGATATTACCGAATAGTTTTAGGTATAGCAGTTTTGCTCTATTTTGTATTAGCGTAACAAAAAACAAGGTGCGTGGCACCGTGTTTTTTATTTTATAATCGCCTGTACACCGCTTATGAAATCGCCAACGGCACGAGCCGCCTTGGCAGAGCCCTTGCTCAAATTACGGCGGTTATCGTACATCGCCTTGCCAATGGTTGCAACAATTGCTCCCGCTGCCATTCCTGCGGCAACACCCTTGGCAACAGACATAACATTTTTGCTCATACAAATCCCTCTTTCGTCTTTTGTATGAGTAGTATTTACGATTTAACTTAAATTATTCTTGTTACCCTATGGGCATTGTTGCGGCGGCATTAAGGTCGGCGCCGGCTGTATTACCGTTTTCATATTCAAAAAAAGCCTGAACACCCACCATAGCGGCGTTGTCACCGCAGTATTTAAGGGGCGGACAGTAAAAGGAAAGACCTCTTGACTTTACCTCGTTTTCAAGTCTTGTCCGCAGTTCGCTGTTGGCAGAAACGCCACCCGCGAGTACAATCGTGTGTGCGTCGCACATCTCGGCGGCGGCAAGGGTTTTATTTATTAACATATCGCAAACCTTTTTTCTAATGGTTGCCGCAAGTACGGGCACATCTATTTCTTCGCCCTTTTGTTCTGCATTGTGAACAAGATTAATAACGGCGGTTTTAAGTCCCGAAAAAGAAAAATCATAGGGACAACCGTCAATAGATGGGGTGGGGAGTTTATATTTTTGCTCGTCTGCCACCGTTGCAATTTTGTCAAGGTTTACTCCGCCCGGATAGGAAAGCCCCATAGTGCGCGCCGCCTTGTCAAAACATTCACCGGCGGCATCGTCACGGGTGCGACCTATAACGCGGAAACGGGTGTAATCTTCCACCATAACAATATGGGTGTTACCGCCCGATACCATAAGACACAAAAAGGGTGGTTTAAGGTCGGTGTCTATGTAGTTTGCGGCAATGTGTGAACGCAGATGGTGAACGGGGATAAGCGGAATGTTTAGTGAAAGGGCAAGTCCTTTTGCAAAGTTAACGCCAACAAGTAACGCACCGATAAGACCGGGCGCAAATGTAACGGCAACCGCATCTAAATCGGCATAGGTGATGCCCGCATCACTGACCGCTTTTTCAACCACTTGAGCAATCGCCTCAGTGTGACGGCGCGATGCGATTTCAGGCACAACACCACCGTATATTTTGTGTTCTTCAATCTGTGTTGCAACAACATTTGAAAGCACCGTTCGATTTTTTACAACCGCCGCAGCGGTTTCATCACAGGAAGATTCAATTGCGAGAATTATCATTACTTAAACTCCCTTGTCATTAAAATAGCATTTTCCTTTGGACTGTCATAAAAATTTTTGCGCATACCAACACGCGCAAAATCTGCCTTTTCATAAAGACTTATTGCGGCGTTATTACTTTCTCGGACCTCAAGCGTTATAAAGGAAAGCACGTTTTCCAGGGCATATTTTATAAGCGTGTTTACAAGCCGTTTGCCAATATAAAACCCGCGGTATTCGGGCAAAACGGCAATGTTAGTGACATATCCCTCGTCAAGTATGTGGGAAAGCCCCGCGTAACCTATTATTTCACCCTGTCCGTTTTCGGCAACAAAAAATCTTGTGCCCGTGGCAAACGATTCTAAAATGGTCTTTTCACTCCAAGGATGTGAAAAACAGTTTTTTTCAATCTCTGCCACCGCGGCCGCGTCTGTTTCTTCAAACGGGCGAACGGAAAAAGTATATTTTAGCAGTTTTTCCTTAATCTCATCACGGCATTTTTTGTAGGTGTCAAGTCCGAGGCCAAAAGGGTCCGTAACATCAAGCACAATTATTTTTCTCTCTGCCACACCTAAAGACAAAAGTGCTTGTTTGTGGCTATCGGTCATACAAAAGAAGATATCGGCAAGTAGATCTTCACGCGTCAACTGTTTTGATGTACCCGAAAGACTAATGTCTATCTCAGAAAGCGCATCTATACTGTGGCGGCAATACTCACTGCCGTCTGCAAAAAGACCTCGGCTGTCTACAGAAAATTCGGGATTAAGAAAACTGTAAATAGCCGCCGCCATAGGACTGCGACAGGTGTTACCTGTGCAAACAAATAAAATTTTTTTCATATTTTCGCCTCGTACCAGGTTTTACCACTCGCTGCATCAACAGATAAAGGCAGTGAAAGAAGCGCGGCATTTTCCATTTCTTCTGTTATAATTTTGCAAACCGTTTCTGCTAAATCTTCTCTTGCTTCAACAATTAGTTCATCGTGTACCTGTAAAATGAGTTTGGCGTCAAGTTTTTCGCGTGAAAGCCGTTCGGCAACGCGAATCATAGCAATCTTAATAATATCGGCAGCGGTGCCCTGTATTGGCATATTTCTTGCAACGCGTTCGCCGAATGCGCGTAACATTCCATTAGAGGATGCGAGTTCGGGCAGATAACGGCGTCTGCCGAAAAGACTCTCAACAAAGCCGTCACGCTTGGCATTTTCAATTGTACTGCTCATATACTCGTCAACCTGTGGGTAGGTTGCAAGGTAACCTTTTATATATTTATCGGCTTCGGCGCGTGTAACACCAATGTCTTTAGAAAGCGAAAACGCACCAATGCCGTAAACAATACCGAAGTTAACCGCTTTGGCGTGAGAGCGCATTGTAGGTGTTACAAATTCTACGGGCACCGAGAAAACTTCACTCGCCGTAAGCGTATGAATGTCTGTACCGCTTTTGAAAGCCGCAATCATATTTTGGTCGTTTGCCATATGCGCTAAAACGCGTAGTTCAATCTGACTGTAGTCGGCATCGCACAGTACATATCCATCCTTGGCTATAAAGTAGCGGCGGAACTGTCTGCCCTCTTCACTTCGAACAGGAATGTTCTGCAAATTTGGCTCTGTCGAACTTATTCTGCCCGTTCTCGTTTCGGTCTGGTTAAAGGTGGAATGAATTCGTCCGTCTGCGGATACCTCTTTAATGAGTCCCTCACAATAGGTCGATTTTAATTTTTGTAAATGGCGGTATTCAAGTAAAAGCGATACCGCGGGATGTGCGTACTTTAACGATTCTAAAACATCGGCATTGGTGGAATAACCGCTTTTGGTCTTTTTGCGGACGGGAAGTCCCAAATCCTCAAAAAGCGCAACACCCAACTGTTTTGGGGAATTGAGGTTGAATTCGTAACCGACATAAGAGAAAATCTCGTTTTGTAATGCATCAATCCGTTCGGCGAGGTCTTTTGAATATTCGCGTATACCGTCTGCATCAACGAGAAAACCCTCTATTTCCATATCGCCCAAAACACGAGCGAGTGGCAGTTCAATTGTCAAAAGTAAATCAAGTTGCGCATTTTCGCCCAGTTTTTCAAAAAGTGTTTCGCAAACGCTTTTGTGAAGTGCGACTGTTTTAAGCCCCTCGTCCTCACAAGCGATTTCGGGAATGGGAGCATCATATTCACGGGCAAGACGCTCGGTGTCATAATCATTTGAGGACGGACTTAAAAGATAACCCGCAAGCGTACAGTCAAACATAACATTTTTAAGTTTTATTCCTGCGGCGGCGCATTTTTTATAAAGGGCTTTATAATCGTAAACCCATTTTTCGATTTTTTCGTTTTCAAAAAGGGAAGCGGCAGATGCCAAATCGGTCTTGGTGGCATAGTTTCCGCTGCAAAGATAAATAAATTCGTTTTGCAATAAAACATAAAGTTTTTGCGATGTAGCAAAATCCTTGAAATCGGTCACAGAAATGCTTTCCCCCGATTTAGCGGAAAAGAGAAGCGTCTGTTGTGCGTTAAGACCGAGTCTGTCCATAAGTTTATAAAGTTCAAGCGAGTTCATAAGGGCATAAAGTGCCTGTTCATCACGCGGTTTGGTGGCATAATTTGCAAGTACGCGGTCAATGGGAGCCTCTTTGCAAATTGTACCGAGAGTGCGGCTTAAATACGCGTTTTCGCGGCCTTCGCGCAATTTGTTTCTAACACCGTCTTTAATATCAAGCGTGTCAAGGTTGTCATAAATATAATCAATGTTACCATAGGCGGTGATAAGGGATGTGGCGGTTTTCTCACCAATACCCGCAACCCCCGGAATGTTGTCCGAACTGTCGCCCATAAGGCTTTTAAGTTCAATCATACCCGCGGGAGTCATAGAGTATTTCTCATATAGTGCCGCCCTGTCGTAAACAATGCTTTCGGGTTTACCCGCCTTGGTAGCAGAAAGCACAACGCGGGTGTTATCGGATATAAGTTGCAGAGAATCACGGTCACCAGTTGCAATAATACAGGTGTCACCGTTTTTGTCTGCCGAGTCTGCGAGGGTGCCCAAAATATCGTCCGCTTCATATCCTTCACATTCAATTGATGCAAAACCTAAAAGCGTAACGAGTTCTTTCATAATAGGAATTTGCTCACGAAGTTCTTCGGGCATCGCGTGGCGCCCCGCTTTATATTCAGCATACATTTCGTGACGGAAGGTGGGTTTTTTTATGTCCCACGCAACCGCAACGCCGTCAGGCGAGTGTTCGTCAATTAAATGCAAAAGAATATTCATAAAACCATAAACGGCATTAGTATATCTGCCATCCTTTGTAGATAGCAGTTTAATGCCGTAAAAAGCGCGGTTTATTATGCTGTTTCCGTCAATAGCAAGTAACTTCATAAATACATCACCAAATTATATTATATCAAATATAACAGATATTGTCATCTTTTTTTGCAAAATTAAAAATTTTATAGTATAATGTCTTTTGGTGATACAATGAAGATAGGAAATTTAGAGTTCGGGGGATATGCCGCACTCGCGCCGATGGCGGGTGTTGCCGACCGCGCAATGCGCGAACTTTGTATAAAATACGGCGCATCTTTCTGTGTTAGCGAACTTGTCAGTTCCAAGGGTGTGAGTATGAACGACCGCAAATCAAAAGAACTGATGACAGTAAGCGAAAAGGAAAGACCGATGGCAGTGCAACTTTTCGGGTGTGAACCCGAGGTTATGGCATCTGCCGCTAAAATAGCCGCATTGCAAAACCCTGATTTTTTGGATATAAATATGGGTTGCCCGGCACCAAAAGTTGCGGGTAACGGCGGCGGTGCCGCACTTATGAAAAATCCCGTCTTAGCGGGTGAAATTGTAAAGGCTGTCGTGTCTGTTACCGACCTTCCTGTTACCGTGAAAATACGAACGGGATGGGACGAAAACAGTATAACGGCGCTCGAAGTTGCCAAAAGAATAGAAGACGCGGGTGCTACCGCCGTTACGGTACACGGCAGAACACGCTCCCAAATGTACGCGCCGCCTGTAAATTTTGACATAATAAAATCGGTTAAAGAGGCACTTTCTATCCCCGTCATTGCCAACGGCGATATTGATAGCCCACAAGCCGCTAAAGAGATGTATGATTATACAGGGTGCGACTTTTTAATGGTTGGCCGCGCCGCAATGGGTGCGCCTTGGATTTTTAAGCAGATAAACGCCTATTTGAAAGACGGCACCGTTTTACCTGAACCAAGTTTAGAAGAAAAATTAAATACTCTGCTTTTACAGGTTAAAATGATGGCAGAGTATAAAAATAAGCGCACCGCAATTTTAGAATCGCGCAAACACGCCTCGTGGTACTTAAAGGGAATGCGCGGCGCCGCGGCATTTCGTAAAAAGTGCGGCGAAATCAGTAGTTTTGAGGATTTGGAAAAACTTTGTAAATCTGTAATGGATTTGCAGAATAACTCTTGAATATAGTAAGGGTTTGTGTTAGAATGTTTGTTTGAAAGAGGATGATATTATGTCAGGACATTCCAAATGGAATAATATTAAACGCAAAAAGGAAAAAACCGATGCTGCCAAGGCAAAGATTTTTACCAAAATGGGTAGAGAGATTGCCGTTATAGTTAAAATGGGCGGCCCCAATCCCGCAGAAAACAGTAAACTCAAGGATGCTATTGCCAAGGCAAAGGCGGCAAATGTTCCCAACGATAACATTGAACGCATAATCAAAAAAGCCGCAGGCGAGGGCGACACCAACAACTATGAGGAACTTCTTTATGAGGGCTATGGTCCCTCGGGCGTTGCCGTTGTTGTTGAAACACTTACAGATAACCGCAACCGTACTGCCGGTGAGATGCGCCACTATTTTGATAAATGCGGCGGAAACTTAGGTCAAAGCGGCTCGGTTACATTTATGTTTGAGCGCAAGGGTATTATTGTAATTGAAGGCGAAGGACTCGATGAGGATACCGTTATGGAGGATGCGCTTGAGGCTGGTGCAGACGACTTTAATTTTGATGGCGATGTTTTCGAAATCAGTACCGATGCAAACTCTCTCGGCACCGTTCGTGACGCACTGGAAGAAAAGGGCTATACCTTCGTTTCGGCAGAGGTTGAGTATGTTCCGTCAACCACAACAGTAATTGAGGATGAAGCGGCAGCCGCAAATATGGAAAAACTTATTGATATGCTTGAAGACAATGACGATGTTCAGTCGGTATGGCATAACTGGGAAATGCCCGAATAAAAAATAAACATTCAAAACACCCAAGGATTTTACCTTGGGTGTTTTTTGTTGTTCTAAATTCTTTTTTTCTCTCATAAAGTTAAAAAAAGGGAGGGACAAGCAAAATGGAAGACGAGAGAAAACTGGCAAAAAGATTTGATAACGCACTTTACGCTCTGCCTGTGGAAATAAAGGAAGTTTTATTATCATTACCTATAAAAATAAAGGCGGCGGCGAGTGAAATAAGACTGCGTGCCGATAAACCCGTAATACTAACGGTGGGCGGTGCGCCCATGTGGGTGTCTAAGGCGGGAAACGCAGACTATCTTCCGCCTAAAGCACCGCTTTATGTGACGGCAGAGCAGATAAACAAAATATATATAAACCTATGCAATCACTCGGTTTATACCCACGAAGACGAGATTAAACAGGGATTTATAATGATGAAACACGCCCACAGAGCCGGAATATGCGGAACAGTTTTTTCGGGTGGAGTGCGCGATATTTCCTCAATAAACATTAGAATAGCCAAGGAAATCAAGGGATGTGCCGACCGAATAGTTTCGGCGTTTGATGGGAGAGGAATGTTAATAGCGGGACCGCCATCAAGCGGCAAGACCACAATTTTGCGCGATACCGTTCGTCAACTGTCGGAAAACCTCGGCAAACGCGTTACAGTGGTGGATAGCCGCGGCGAAATTGCGGCGGTATCGTGTGCGGTAGCGGAAAATGATGTCGGTGTTAATACCGATGTTATAACAGGCGCAGAAAAGGCGGCGGGACTACTCACTGCTGTACGGACAATGGCACCGCAAATCGTGGCATTTGACGAACTCTCAACCGAGGGTGAGGTGGATATGATAATGGAGGGATTGAATTGCGGTGTTTCGGTAATAACCACCGCCCATATAGGAAGAAAAGAAGAACTTCTGAAACGCCCCGCCACAGCGCGACTGATAAAAAGCGGCGCCGTTGGTAAGGTAGTGTTGCTTAACCGCGTTGGCGGCGGTATAGAAATCATAAACGCAGAGGATGTGGCGTCTTGGCATTAATGGGTGCGGTTTTAGTTTTTTTGTCCTGTGCACTTTTTGGCTTTTTAGAGGCGGCAGCACTGTCATTGCGGGTTAAAAAACTTACAATGTGCCGCAGTTATATAATCCGCGTAGGTGAAGAGATGCGCCACAGTCGTAAAGAATTACCGGAGATTTTGAAATCTTTGCAGAGCGAAGTGCATATCGAAAATGGTGTGTGGCAGAAAACGGCAGGGTTGCTATCACAGGATATAGCACTGATTTCTTCCTATGCGAATGCCCTTGGCACAACCGATATAGAGGGGCAGATTAAAAATACAAATACACATATTGAAAGATTGGATGCGCTGCTGCGTGAAGCAGAGGAGAAAAACAAAAAATGTTCGCGGCTTTATGTGTCGATGGGTGTCCTCGGCGGCGCGTTTTTAGCGATACTTGTAATCTAAAGGTGAAGATATGGATGTAGATTTTATATTCAAGGTTGCGGCAATCGGAATAATCGTAGCCGTACTCAACCAACTGCTTGTCCGTTCGGGCAGGGAAGACCAGGCAATGCTGACATCCCTTGCGGGACTTGTGGTGGTGCTTTTGATGTTAATAGATGTGATAGGCGAACTGTTTTCGAGCATAAAATCGGTTTTTGGACTTTAATATGGAACTGAGTAGTGTTTTGGCAATCTGTGTCATTGCCGCATTGATGTGCATTGTGCTATCGTCATATAAACCCGAATATTCTGCGGCGGTGGTGCTGATAACAGGGGCGTACATATTCTTTCTCCTTATAAAAGATGTAATACCCGCCGCAACGGGACTTTTATCGGTAATAGAGTCGGCGGGGGTGGAAAATGCCTATATGAAAACCGCCCTGAAGGCGCTCGGAATATGTTATATAACACAGTTTGCGGCAGATACTTGCAGAGATTTCGGACAAACCGCATTAGCATCAAAAGCGGAACTTGCGGGTAAATGCGCAGTGTTTTTGCTGTCATTACCGATGGTGACAAATATAGTGGAAATAGCCGTAAATATGATAGGTGGAATATGAAAAAAATACTTGTTACAGTATTTATTCTTTTGTTTCTGTTTTCTGTTCCTGTGGGGGCAGAACTTTATGAAGAACAGTACGAAAAAAGCGGTGCAGAAAGCCTTTACGATGCACTGCCCGATGAAACAAAAGAACTGCTTGACCGCTTGGAAATAAGCCCAAAAGACAGTGGTTTTGTAAATAAAATAACAACGGGAAATATCTTTACATTAATAATAGAGATTATAAAAACAAACGGCAAAACACCCGCCATAACCGCGCTTTCGGTTTTGGGGATAGTTTTGGTAATAGCCGCAATAAAAAGTTTCGGCGGGAAGCCGGAAAGCGATACGCTTATGTCATATATAGCAACCATCGCGGTTGCGGGGGCGGCGCTTTTGCCGCTTTATAATGTCATAACCTCGGCGGCGCGTACCATAAAAGCGGGAGCACAGTTTATGCTCTCCTTTATCCCTGTTTACTGTACGGTTTTAGTGTCATCAGGCAAACCGCTTACAAGTGCAACTTCGGGTGCCTTGCTGCTTGGCGCAAGTGAGGGGCTTATAGCCCTTGCAACCTACATAATAACACCGCTTTGTGTTGCCTATCTTTCGGTTTGTATGTGCGGTTCGCTGTCTCCTGTTCTCAATGTGTCAGGACTCTCGGAACTTTACAAACGCGCGGCAACCTGGTCGCTTACGGGTGTAATGACGGTATATATGGGGGTGCTCTCCATACAAACAACCGTTAATGCCGCGGCGGATAACCTTGCACTGAAAACGGGTAAATTTGTGGTAGGAACATTTATCCCTGTTGTCGGCGGTGCAGTAAGCGAGGCTATAGGTACGGTTGGCGCTTGTGTTTCACTTCTTAAATCGTCTATCGGGATATACGGAATAATAGCCGAAGCGCTTATAGTAATCCCTATGGTACTCTGGCTTATGGTGTGGCGGCTAATGCTTCTTTTATCGTCATCGGTGGCAACACTTTTTGATTGTCCTAAAATTTCTCTGTTGCTTCGGGCGGCGGATACCGCCGTTTCGTTTTTGCTTTCTGTGTTGCTTATATGTTCACTCGCGTTTATTTTATCGCTTACAGTGCTTATGGTGTCAGGAGGTTAAAATGGAGGGAATAAAACAAATTGCGCTATCGGTTTCGGTTTCGGCTACTGTAATCAGTGCGTTTTATATAATCTGCCCCGATGGAAATATGAGCCGTCAGATGAAATATATTATAGGACTTTTAATGCTTTTAGCGGTGATAACACCTGTCGTTTCCGTCAATATAGAAATCCCCGCTTCCGATTCAAAAGCAGGATATTCGGTAGATGCCACGCAAATGGTGGCATCACAGTATGAGTATATAGTAGAAAAGGTGTTGGAAGAAAACGAAATATATTTTGATAGAATTTCGGTAAATACGGATATTTCAGAGAACGGCAACATAGTTATTAGTAAGGTGTGTGTTTACGGAGTAAGTGAAAAGGCGAAAGCAGAGAGTATACTTTCGGAACACTTCAAAGAGGTTGAATTTATAGAATGATGAATACGGAAGAAATCAAGGAAAAGGTACAAGGCAAAGGCAAAAAAATCATATTTTTTCTGGGCGTTTTGGGAATTGTCTTAATATTTTTATCTTCGTTGTTGCCGGGAAGTAGCGAAAAAAGCGAGGTGACTAAAAAAGTTTCTGCCGAAGAATATTGTAATACGCTTGAAAAAAAGGTTACGGAAATTGTGGTTGGAATAACGGGCAGTAAAAAAGTGTCTGTGGTAATTACGCTTGATACTGGGAACCAGTATGTCTATGCGGATGAAGGTCGCACAACAGTAACCGAAAAGGGCAACGACACAGAACAAAGTTATACCATAATCAAATCGGGAGACGGCGAAGAAAACGGTCTTTTGGTGACCGAATATATGCCGACAGTTCGGGGAGTTGCAATAGTCTGCAGCATAACGGGAACCGATATGGAAGAACGAATACGCGCGGCAATATCGGCGGCGCTTGATATACAAAACAAAAAAATCTATGTTACGGGTTATACATATTAGGAGGCAAAGTATGAAAAAAGGTAAAGTGTTTGGGAAAAAGCAAATCGCATTATCACTTATGGTTGTAGCCCTCGCGGGTGCCGTTTGGCTTAATATGAAATATTCCGCCACGCAGGGCGGCTTTACCGTAAAGGGTGAAGACAACAAACAAACCGCATCATATTTAGGCGAAGCAACATTTGTCGATAATAAGCAAGATGATGAATCGGTGCAAACGGGCGGCAAGGCAGAAAGCGATTATTTGACAACCGCCAAAAAAGACCGCGATGCCGCAAGGAGTGAGGCAATAAGTGAACTCGAAGATACCGTAAAGGACGCAAAGGTTAAAGATTCGGTTAAAACTGCTGCGGTAGAAAAGTTAACCGTCCTTACAACACGAAGCGATACCGAGGCGTCAATAGAAACACTGCTTAAAGCCAAGGGGTTTAAGGATATAATTGCAATAATAGGCGATAACGATATCAATATCGTAATAAAAAGTGAGGAACTTACAGAGAGCCAAACTATGCAAATTCAGGATATTGCAACCTCGCAGAGCGGACTTTCTCTTGACAAGGTGAAAATAATTACTGTAAAATAGTTGTGTAATTCAAAAAATGTGTTATAATATAAAGGAATAAAAAAAGGAGGAGTTTCTATGTCAGGAAATTTCGGTCTTAAAATCAATGAAGATGTACTTGCTAAAATGGCAAGTGTAGCCGCTAAAGAGGTAGAGGGCGTTCACGCTATTTCTACCAAGATATCCGATATAAAGGGTATTGTAGACCGCGGATTTAATAAAGGCGTCAAGGCAACCGTTGCATCAGACGGGGAGATTACACTTGATGTATATATCTCTGTAAAACAGGAAGCCGCAGTAAAAGATGTTGCTGCCGCCGTTCAACAGAATGTTAAAGAAAAGGTACAGAATATGACGGGCAGCGCAGTCAGCCGCGTCAATGTTCACATTGCCGATGTTGAACTCACAAAAACCGAAGAGTAAAAGAAAAAGCCTTACATCGAAAGATGTAAAGCTTTTTTTTATTGTTATCTTACGCTTTACCGTTACAGCCGAGAACATTCTGAATCTTGTGCTCAACCATTCCCTTGATAGCGGCTCTGCCGTCACCAAGATACTGACGGGGGTCAAAGTGGTCGGGATGCTCAGAGAAATGCTTTCTGATAGCACCTGTCATAGCAAGACGCAAATCAGAGTCAATATTGATTTTGCAAACAGCCATGGTTGCTGCCTTGCGGAGCATATCCTCGGGAATTCCGATAGCATCGGGCATCTGTCCGCCATAGGTGTTAATCATTTCAACAAACTCCGGAACAACAGAACTTGCACCGTGAAGAACAATCGGGAAACCGGGCAAACGGCGTGAAACTTCCTCAAGGATGTCAAAACGAAGTTGCGGCTTCTGTCCGGGTTTGAACTTGTATGCGCCGTGGCTTGTGCCGATAGCGATAGCAAGTGAATCAACGCCTGTGCGTGTAACAAAGTCATAAACCTGGTCGGGATTGGTGTAAGAAGCGTCTTCTGCGCTGACATTAACATCGTCTTCAACGCCAGCAAGTTGTCCGAGTTCGCCCTCAACGGTTACGCCGAATTGATGTGCGTAGTCAACAACCTTTTTGGTAAGAGCAACATTTTCTTCATAATCAAGGTGAGAACCGTCAATCATAACCGAGGTAAATCCGCCGTCAATACAACTTTTGCAAAGTTCGAAAGAATCGCCGTGGTCAAGGTGAAGTGCAATCGGAAGACCGGTTTCGGCAATAGCAGCCTCAACGAGTTTTACAAGATAGGTGTGGTTTGCGTACTTACGCGCACCTGCGGAAACCTGAAGGATAAGCGGGGCATTCTGTGCTTTTGCCGCCTCTGTGATTCCCTGGATGATTTCCATGTTGTTTACATTAAAGGCGCCGATAGCGTAGCCGCCCTCATAAGCCTTTTTGAACATTTCTTTTGTGTTTACTAATGGCATAGTTTTTTCCTCCCGTACTGATATGTTGTTATTATACTATATATTTTTATAAAAATAAAGTGCAATTTTGAAAGTTTGACAAAATATAAACAATTTTTACGCTTAAATCTCCAATTTTGTCATTCTTGCATAATGGAAAATATACTGCTGCACAATCCCCTCGTATCCTTTAGCACATTCGGGCAGTTGACCGCAGAAAAGTTTTTCCATAGCGCGTTTAATCCAAACATCTTTAGGGAAAGCGTCAATTCGTGCAAAAGAAAATAAAAGAACACAGTCGGCAACCTTTTCTCCCACACCGTAAATTTTCATAAGTTCTTCTCTTGCCTCATCGGTAGAAAGAAGGGAAATCTTGTCTGCCGATATTTCGCCTGATGCAAATTTTTTAGCCGCATCAAGTATGTATTTTGCGCGAAAACCCGCGCGTATAATGCTTAAATCTTCGAGTGATAACGAGGCAATTTTTGCGGCGGTGGGAAAGGTGTAAAATCCTCCTTTGTCTATACCGAAATTTTCGCAAAGACGCTCAATAATTCCCTTAATTCGCGGAATGTTATTGTTTTGTGAAATGATAAAAGAGCAAACCGTTTCCCAAGGGTCCTGCCGAAGAATTCGGATTCCCCCCGCGATTGCACAGGCAGATGCCAGAATCTCATTTTTACTTACAGTGTCAACAATCTGTTTGTAGTCGCGTTCTAAATCAAAATACGGATAATAAAAGTTTTTGAATAAATTTTCATCACAATCGAAAAAAACAATAGAATCTTCGTTTTCTTTAATTCGGCATAATTTATCCATAACAACCGCCGACCAAATACCGTCTTCGCCTTTTGTCCAACGGAAAGCCTGTCCGCAGTCAAGCGTTTCGGAAAGGGAAAAATTTTGCACACCCGTTAAAATGTAATTTTTGCCGTCAATGTAGCCGTTCATAATAATCACCATTCCAATTTTAACACAAATATGCTATAATATCAAACAGGAGATGATTTTTATGCGTAATGATATTTGTACAATCCCCGTAAACGAGGTTTTTGAAGTGGTGGACGGCTGTCCGATATGCCGAATGTATAATACGGTGGAGGAGCATATTTTAGATTACATAATGGGCGCCGCAATGATGGAACCCGATGTGCGAATCGAAACCAATAAACAGGGTTTTTGCCCCGACCATTTAGAAAAAATGATGGCGCGCCGCGGAAGACTTTCCCTCGCTTTAATGCTCAGTACGCATACCGAAGAATTAAAAACGGCACTCAAAAAACCCGAAAAAGCCAAAGAGGTTGGAGAGTCGTGCTTTGTCTGCAGTAAAATTGAGTGGGGTATGAGCCGTATGCTCGAAACCGTTTGCCGCAGTTATGAAACCGACCGCGATTTTCGTGCGCTTTTTGATGCACAGGAACATTTTTGCTTAAAACACTTTAATCTGCTTAATAGCGTTGCAAGTAAGAAAACTATGAGAAGATATTATAAAGATTTCCAGAAATCACTTTATGATACTACGCTTTCGTCACTTGAAACGCTTGAAACCGACCTTAAAAAATATTGCTCAATGTATGATTACCGTAATAGCGGCGAGGAAGCCGATTGGGGAAATTCACGCGATTCGGTTGAACGCACGGTAGAGTTTTTGAGTTGACATAATACCGCAAAATAAATCAAAAAATTAACAAAAATTCGGCTTAAAATGCGGAGTTGTTAAGGTTACTAACCGAGTTATTAACATTTTTTTATGTAAACCTGCTTGTCCGTTGAATATAAACTTTTATATCTGCCCATAATTAAAAAAGAGGTGGACAAAATGGTAAAAGGTGTTAATAAAACGGTAATTGAAATCAACGAAACGGGCAACAAATATTTTGAAAGAGTAGTATTTTTTGTAAACCCCGAATATTCGTTTATGTCGCAAAATAAATTAGAGAGCAAGGCAATTGATTATATGAGTGACGGCGTGTCTTCGCTTAATTTTCAAAGGATAAAAAAGGGTAAAAGCGCAAAGGCTGCTGCCGCGCTTGTAACCGCCTTTTCTGCCGCTGTAATAGCGGCGGTTTTGCTGGTATTTTTGCTATAAAAAGCGCACCCCAGAGGGTGCGCTTTTTAATCTTTTATAATTTTTGTAAAATCAATGTATCCGTTTTGTGTGTTGTAAAAAACATTCTTTATGGCGCTTTCATAACAGAGCATTGTGGGTGTTGTAACAAGCGGTAAAACCGTATTGTCTGTCCATAGGGATTTTTGTATATCAGCGAGAATATTTACATACGATTCGGCGGTTTGCGCTTTTTGCAGTGATGAAAGTTTAGCGGGGCTGAAGTTTTCTAAAAATTCACAAGCATCTGAATTATTAGCCTCAATTCCAAAAACCGCAACGGTGTAATTTCCGTTTTTGACGGCGGATATAACCGAAGAATTTCCGCTAAGGGCGGTCATATTTATAAAGCAACCAAGGTTTTCCTGCCAACTTGATGCAACGCTTGTAACGGCAGAATCCAACCCCTCGTTTTCGGGATAAATAATTGTAAGAGGTTCTTGCGACAGTTGTTTTTTAATAGCGCCCGAATAAAGGGAATAAGCCGTAGCAGAATCGTGCGGGAGAGTATATTTTTCTAAAACCGCTTTATAAACATCAACATTCTCCCACAAACTACCTTGTGGTATGTAACAGTCAAGCGGAGAAATGTATGATGGAAGTGACTTTTCAAGCGCCTCTCTGCTAAGAGAAAGACATAAAGCCTTTCTGATATCGGCGTCTCCCAAGGCAGATGCCTTGTTAATCACAATAAACCAGCATTTGTTAAAATAGTTGTCAATGGTTAAATCTTTGTCAGAGAGTTTTTCATAATGTGCGCTTTTGATAAAAGATAGGTCAATTTTGCCATCTGTAATTTTTTCTATCAAGGCATCTTTATCGTTACCCGTTATGTAAACAGATGCGGGCATAGCGGTGCTGTCGCCATTGTAATTCTCATTGCGTTTTAAGCGTATAGCGTAGTTTTCGGTTGTCCAGGTGCGCAGACGAAAAGGTCCGTTGGATAAAACACTTTCTTTGTCGCGTCCGTATTTGCCGTTTGTAGATTTGAAAAAATCTTCATTACAGGGCATACAAATAGGTTTGGAAAGATAGTAAAGCAGTTTACCGTCATCATATTCAAGTGTGATTTTCAGTGTCTTGTCGTCCGGTGCAGAAACGGCAAGGGTTTTAGCATCTGCTCCGTTTTGCACAGCGGTTGCACCCTTAATGTAAGAGATATACTGAAAATCAGGTGCGGCAGTTTCGGCACTTGCGGCGCGGCGAAGAGCGAAAACATAATCGTCTGCCGTAAGGGCGGTACCGTCATTCCATAAAAGGTCCTTTTTCAAATAAAAGGTGTAGGTGTTGCCGCTTTTTTCGTAATTTTCTGCCTGTGCGAGTACCGCTTCGCCCTTTTCATCAAGACGAGTCAGTCCCTCAAAAAGATTATGTACTAATGTGATTTCCGATTCGCTGCTTACAAGTTGCGGGTCGAGTGTGACGATTTTTTCGCCAATGTCGGCAAAAATCGTAGAATCGGTGCCCTCGCTTTTGCAACCGCACAGAGTTATTAAAATGATGCACAAAACTGCGCATGATAATTTTTTAATTAAACTAATCAAAAAAATCTACCCCAAAAAATCATTATAAAAAAATTATATAACAAAACAGGATATTATTCAACAAAAAAATGCCCGACAATGTCGGGCACATTTTTATTTATTATTGTATTTTTCAACAACTTTTTTAATACGGTCAACGGGGTCAAGCAGTTTGCTTATTGAGTTGTCGCAGTTGAGGGTGTCAACAAGCAACGCAATGTACTTAGACATGTTAACACTGCAGTACCACTCGCGCTCTAGAAGTTCGGGTGTCTGATAAATCAAGTTGGTTGTGAACACCTTGTCAAAGTATCCGTTAGCATAAAATTCGTCAAACTTATCGTGTCCCTCAACGAAAAGACCGAATGTAGAGAACATAAATATGCGGTTGGCACCCATTTCTTTGAGTTTTTTGGCGATATCAAGCATAGATTCGCCCGAAGAAATCATATCGTCAACGATAATAAGGTCTTTACCCGCAACATCGCTGCCCAAAAATTCGTGTGCTACGATGGGGTTCTTGCCGTTTACAACAACCGAATAGTTGCGGCGTTTGTAGAACATACCAAGGTCAAGTCCCAAAACGGAGGAGTAGTAAATACATCTGCCCATACCGCCTTCATCGGGGGAAACAATCATAAGATTGTTGCGGTCGATTTTAAGGTCGGGTACGGTCTTAAGTAAAGCCTTAATCATTTGGTAGGCGGCTTGTACATTGTCAAAGCCCTCAAGCGGAATAGCGTTCTGAACGCGTGGGTCGTGAGCGTCAAAGGTGATGATGTTGTCAACGCCCATATTCATAAGTTCCTGCAACATTAAAGCACAGTCAAGCGATTCGCGAGATGTGCGGCGGTGCTGTCTGCCTTCGTAAAGCATTGGCATAATAACGGTAATTCTGCGTGCTTTACCGCCAAGCGCTGCAATAACGCGCTTTAGGTCTTGGTAATGGTCATCGGGCGACATAGGAACGGTTTGTCCGTACATTTTGTAGGTTACGCCGTGGTTAAAGCAGTCACAAAGGATGAAAGCGTCCAATCCTCTTGCTGTGTGGTGTAAAACTGCTTTTCCTTCGCCTGTGCCGAAACGGGGACAAACTGCGGGAACAACAAAACTTTGTTCCTCGGGAGTTTCTCTCCACTGTGTAAGATAATAGTCAACACTTGCTGCAATGTCTTCGCAACCGCGCATACTGATGAGAGCGAGGTCGCCGAACGGGGCATGAGTAAAGTTGATACTTGCCATTTTTTCTCCTCCAAATGATTTGATACAATCATTCTACCACATATTTCCGACTTTTGAAAGAGAAAAAACGACAAAATTTTGTAATTTTATAAAAAATTTTTAATTGATAATGTATATGATGTTTGGTATAATGAATGTAAATATGAAGAAAAGGGTGGTTTTAATGGCAAAAGTAACACTTATAACTCACACGCCGGACCCCGAAAAAGCCGTTGCGGCGGCGGCAAAACTCTGCTATTCTCCCGCAACGATTGACGAAATCCGTGACGGACTTACGGAAGAAAAGACGGCATCGTTCGTTAATATGCTCGCTTCAATGGGACACGAAAGCCCGATTGAGCATGTGTCGTTTACATTTGGAATTGAGGGTGTTTCCCGTTCCTGTACACACCAACTTGTAAGACACCGTTTAGCATCCTATTCACAAAAAAGCCAACGCTATGTAAGCGAGGGTGGATTCGAGTACATAGTTCCGCCCGAAATTGAGGCTCTGCCCGAAGCCGCCGCGCTTTATAAAAAAGCAATGGCAGAAGACCAGGAATATTATGATAAAATCGCCGCTATGCTTAAAGAAAAGCATAAAGCGGCGCTCATCAAAGAGGGCAAGGACGAAAAGAGCGCCGAAAGAGCCGCAGAAAAAATGGCAATTGAGGATGCTCGGTTTATTTTGCCCAACGCTTGTGAAACAAAAATTGTTGTAACGATGAATGCAAGAAGTCTGCTTAACTTCTTCCGTCATCGTTGCTGTAATCGCGCACAGTGGGAAATTCGCGATGTTGCCGACCAGATGTTAAAAGAGGTTTCGGCAGTTGCGCCGAACCTTTTCAAAAATGCGGGTGCTTCCTGTGTTTGCGGCCCCTGTCCTGAGGGTAAAATGACCTGCGGCAAGATGATAGAGATGCGCGAATATTTTGAAAAACTTAAAGGAAATGCAAAATAATGGGAAAACTGATAGTAATAGAAGGGCTTGACGGTTCGGGCAAATCCACACAACTTTCACATCTTGCAGAAAATCTTGAAAAAAAGGGCGTGGATGCCAAAACTATATCTTTTCCCGATTATGCGGAGAAATCAAGCACACTTGTAAAGATGTATCTGAACGGTGATTTCGGCAAAAATCCTGGGGATGTAAATGCCTATGCGGCATCGCTTTTTTACGCGGTGGACCGCTTTGCATCTTTTAGTTGCCACTGGAAAGATTATTATCAAAACGGCGGCACAGTAATAGCGGGTAGATATGTCACCTCAAATGCCGTTCATCAGACCGCAAAACTGCCTGAAAGCGAATGGGAAGGCTATCTTTCCTGGCTTTATGAACTTGAGTATGGTAAGGTGGGAATTCCCAAACCCGATTTGGTGATTTTCCTTGATATGCCGACAGAACTTTCTAAAAAACTGCTTGAACACCGCTATAGCGGAGACGAGGATAAAAAGGATATTCACGAAAAGGACATAGAGTATCAGAATATGTGCCGTAAAGCCGCGTATTACAATGTAGAACATGCGGACTGGAAGGTTATTCCCTGTGCAGAAAACGGGGAAGTGCGCACGGTTGAGGATATTGCATCTGATGTGCTTTCTGCCGTTATGGAAGTAATAAAGGAGTAAATATGGTATATGTTTTTTTGGCCGATGGCTTTGAGGAGTCGGAGGCACTTGTAACTGTTGATGTACTGCGCCGCGCGGGTTACACCGTTTTAACTGCGGGTGTGGGAAACGAATATATAAAGGGAAGTCACGGTATAACCGTTAAAAGTGATGTACTCGCAGAGACACTGATACCGACAGACGAACTTGAGGCTGTTGTGTTGCCGGGAGGAATACCGGGCACACCCAATCTTGAAAAAGATAAAACTGTCGGCGAATTTATAGATTTCGCGGCAAAAAACAAAAAAGTATTAGCGGCCATCTGCGCCGCACCGTCAATTCTTGGCAAACGCGGACTCTTAAAAGATAGGGTTGCAACCTGCTACCCCGGATTTGAGGAGCATCTTTTGGGTGCAACATACGAAAGCGCCGCCGTCTGCATAAGCGATAATTATGTGACAGGCGAGGGTGCGGGTGCCGTTTTCGAGTTTTCACTGGCACTTTGCGATGTAATTGCGTGGCACACAGGCAAAAAACCTTTTGGCGATTTTTCGCTGTCAGAGGGGCTTGAGGAGTCAATGCGATGCGTCCGTTAGATATACGCAAATATAAGCAGGAAATCCGCGAAAAAGGCCGTGCACGCAGAAGTGAAATTCCGCCCGAGCAAAAGGCATATTTAGACGGAAAAATCGCCGACAATGTGCGAAGACTTCATCAATATCCTCCTGCGAAAACAATACTGATATATGTATCAACCGCGATAGAGATTGATACCAAAAAAATAATAGAAAACGCGTGGGCAGACGGCAAACGCGTTGCCGTTCCGCGTTGCATACCCGATACGCGTAATATGGAGTTTCATTATATAGATGGTTTTGACGACCTGAAACCTGGAACTTTTGGCGTGTTAGAGCCGGAGGAAACGCTGGAAACGGTGGAAAACTTTGACGGGTGTTTAATGATTGTTCCCGCAATACAGTTTGACTTACAGGGCTACCGCTTGGGCTACGGCAAAGGGTATTACGACCGCTATATGTCACGCTTTACGGGCGTTTCGGCGGGACTTTGTTATATTGAAGAACTGCGCCGTCATATGTACCACGGGCGGTTTGACAAACCGGTAGATATAATTGTAACCGACAAGTGCATTCGCACCTGTAAAAAATAATCCCGATTCGGTGGGTGAAAAAATGGAAGATTTTAACACAAAAGAAGTAAATGTTACACCTGTTACACAGGGTGACGATTTTGTAATCGGCGAGGGTTTCAAACTTGACGAAACGGTGCTCGATGATGAACCTAAACCCGTAAAACGCGGTAAAAAGCACAAAAAAACGGGTGTGGGAAGTGCGCTTTTGCGCATTATCATTATTGTGTGTACTTCGCTGTTACTCGCGTTTTTAATAATCCTGTTTGGCGCAGAATATTTAGGTATCGGTGTCGGCCGTGGGGTAGAGGTTGTTGTGGATATAGAAAAAGGTTCCTCAACCCGCGCGATAGCCGAGGAACTTAAAGAGGTTAACGCTATAAACAGTCCGCTTATGTTCCGCGTATATTCCAAGATTATGGGTTATGACGGAAAATATCAGTACGGCGTTTATAAATTCAAAAACGAACTCGGTTACAAAGAACTTACAAAACTGCTAAGCACAGAGGGCGCTGTGGCAGAGAGTGTACGCGTCACTATTCCCGAACGCGCCTCGGTAGACGATATAATTAAATTGCTCACCGAAAAAGGCGTCTGTACCAGAGCCGATTTTATAAAAGCAATGGACAGCGATTTTTACAACTACGATTTTGTAAAAGAACTGCCGACAGAACAGGTTTATTACCGTTTCGAAGGCTATCTTTTCCCCGATACTTACGATTTTTACTGCTACGACAATTCGTATGAGTGTGCAGAACTTGCCATTGACAAAATGCTTTCAAAAATGAATAGCGTTTTAACGGAGGATTTGCGCAAAAAAGCGTCTGATATGGGTTATTCCATACACGAAATTTTAACAATGGCATCTATTGTTGAATTAGAGGCAAGTGGTAATCCCGAACAGATGAAAAGCGTGGCACAGGTGTTTTACAATCGTCTAAACGAGTGGGAAAATCCGCTTCTCGGTTCATCACCGACAGCAAAATATAAATACGGCAAGGGCAGATACGATACCAACAAAAATGCCGGTATCCCGCCCGGACCTTACTGTTCACCAAGCAAAAAAGCGATTGAGGCGGCTTGCGCGCCCAACACCGAATGTAAAGCAACATATTTTGTAACCGATGCCAAGATGAATTTCTATTACACATATTCGCTCAAAGAGCATAATAACATCATAAACAAACTGAAAAGAGAAAAGAACTGGATTTATGAGTACTACGATTAAATTGCCCGAACTTTTGTGTCCCGCGGGTGATATTGAAAGGCTTAAAGCGGCGGTTGATTTCGGCGCGGATGCTGTATATCTTGCGGGGGAAGAGTTTGGTATGCGTACCGCCGCAAAAAACTTCTCGGAAGCCGATTTGCGTAAGGGCGTGGAGTATGCACATTCGCATGGTGTAGCGGTGCATGTAACCTGTAACACAATTCCGCATAATGACGAAATCGCGCGGCTTCCCGCGCATCTGGAACTTTTGTCAGATGTTGGTGTTGATGCTATAATAGCATCCGACCTCGGTACAATCGGACTTGTGAAAAAATATGCCCCCAAACAACAACTGCATATCTCGGTGCAGTCGGGCATTGTAAACTATGAAACCGCCAACTTTTTTGCAGATTTGGGCGCAGACAGGATTGTTCTTGCAAGGGAATTACCGCTTGAGGAGATTGCCGAAATTCGCGCAAAAACTCCGAGGGCACTCGAACTTGAGGCTTTCACGCACGGTGCTATGTGTGTGTCGTTCTCGGCAAGATGTTTGCTTTCAAGTTATATGACGGGCAGAGATGCCAACAGGGGCGACTGTGCACAGCCGTGCCGTTGGAGTTATTCGCTGATGGAGGAAACACGCCCCGGACAGTATTTTGATATCACCGAAACCGAAAAGGGTACATACATTCTGAATTCCAATGATTTATGTATGGCAGAGCACCTTGATAAAATGGTGGCGGCGGGTATTAGCAGTCTTAAAATCGAGGGCAGAGCTAAATCGCATTACTATGTTGCCGTAACGGCAAACGCCTATCGCGGCGCTGTCGATAGCCTTAAGTGTGAGGGCGAGTGGAAACTACCCGCTTGGGTAATGGAAGAACTAAATAAAATAAGCCACCGCACATATTCACAAGGTTTTTATTTCGGCCGTCCCGAAAATGCGCAAACCTATGCATCGGCGGGATATATCCGCGATTACACCGTTGCGGGTGTCGTTAGTGACTGGCAGGACGGAATGGTTTCTCTTACGCTTAAAAACAAATTCCTGCGCGGACAAATTTTTGATTGTCTATCGCCGAGAGAAGAACCGTTTTTGCTTAAAGCAGACCAAATGTTTGACGAAAAAGGTACGCCGATTGATGTAGCCCCCCACCCGATGATGACGGTCAAAATCCCGTGTGACCGCCCCATCAAAAAGGGTACGCTTTTCAGAATGGCTGCCGAATAATTATTATAAAAAACACCGCGTTTGCGGTGTTTTTTTATGCCCTTTTGTCAAAACTATAATCGGTGATTAAAAAATGAAAAGAAAATTAAGCGTTATAGAAAAGCGGGGGGCCATGTGCTTGTTTTTATTGCTGTTTTTATTTTTTTTAGCGGCTCTGCGGCTTATATCGGTTATAGGCGTAGAAAGTTATAGTACTGTTGCAAAAAAACAGAACTCTTATAGGCTTATAGTTTCCCGCCAACGCGGAACAATTTTTGATACAAATATGAAGTCTTTAACCAACGCAAAAAGTAAAATCTATACTGCCGTAACCCCAACAGACGAGGGCAAGAATACGATGAGCAGGTATCTGGATGTGGAAGAAATGAGAGAATTATCAAAAGTTCTCGCAGACGGAAAACCGGTGCTTATTGAAACCGAAAAAGAAATTAAAGGTGACGGTGTTATGAGTATCGAGGTGCCCGTCTGTGAGGACGAGGATACATTGGCGCCGCACCTTATTGGATATCTTGACGGCGATGGACACGGCGTTTTTGGGCTTGAGAAGGTGTTTGATGACCTTCTGTATAGCGAAAAAACGGTGGATTTTTTGTATGCATGTGATGCTAAAGGAGATTTGCTTTCACGCTTTTCGGTGGAATCGGTTTCAGATGAAAGAATAACCTCTTCGGGTGTTAAAACCACAATAGATGCCGACATTCAAAAAATAGCCGAAGAAGTGATGGAAGACTTCAAGTCGGGAGCACTGATCGTTAGCGAGGTAGGCACAGGAAAAATAAGAGCGGTTGTAAGCCGACCTGATTTTAACCCCGTAAATATTAAAGATTATCTGAAAGACGAAACATCACCGCTACTAAACCGTGCTTTTTGCGCTTATAATGTCGGCTCGGTCTTCAAACCTTGCGTGGCGGCGGCAGCGCTTGAACAGGGCGTTTTCGGCAGTTTCCTTTATGATTGTACAGGCGGAAAGGTGATAGGCGGTAAAAATTTTGCCTGTCATAATTTAGGCGGTCACGGAACACTTGGTATTACCGATGCGATTGCCTTTTCGTGTAATACCTATTTCTACACTTTAGGACAAAAGGCGGGTGCGGCGGCTGTTCTGAGTATGGCAAACTCGCTTTTTTTCGGTCAGCGCCATACTTTTTATCAGGGACTTTATACCGAAAAAGGTAATATGCCGAGCGAGAAACAGGTGCTTTTAAGCGAACAAACTCTGGCTAACACAGTAATAGGACAGGGCGATATTATGCTAACACCCGTATCGCTTTTAACCCTATATGAAGCGGTCGCAAACAAGGGGGAATATGTTATGCCGTCACTCATAGAGGGCATTGTGACTGACGGCGTGGCAGAGGAGTTAGCGCCTTCTCCGCCCACAAGGGTTATGAGTGAAAGAACCGCAGAAACGCTAAAAAAAGCGCTGATTGATGTAATAAATAAGGGCACAGGCAAGGCGGCGGCGCCTAAAAACTGTACAGCCGCAGGTAAAACGGCAACGGCGCAAACGGGTTGGATTATTGACGAAAAAGCGGTCAACCACTCTTGGTTTTGCGGTTTTTTCCCCGCAGAAAACCCGCGCTATGTCGCTGTCATAATTAGCGAAAACACAAGCGGCGGCGGAACGCCCTGCCCACCCGTATTTTCCGCCCTTGCCGATGCTGTTTATGCACTTAAATTGAGTTGACAAAATGCTATAATAGATATATACTAATAGGGAATATGATTTCTTATTAAGCGAGGAAGATAAAATGCAGTGGACATCACTAAATGATTTAAGAGAAAAGTATTTGTCGTTTTTTGAGTCGAAGGGACATCTTCGCCTTAAAAGTTTTTCACTCGTACCGAATAACGATAAATCACTTTTGCTTATAAACTCGGGTATGGCACCTATGAAAAAATATTTCACAGGAGAGGTAACGCCACCCAGAAACCGCGTTACAACCTGCCAGAAGTGTATTAGAACACCCGACCTTGAACGCGTTGGTAAAACCGCGCGTCACGGTACATATTTTGAAATGCTCGGCAACTTTTCGTTCGGCGATTATTTCAAAAGCGAGGCTATTCCGTGGGCTTGGGAATTTTTAACAGAGACACTCGAAATCCCCGAAGAACTTTTGTGGCCGTCTGTTTATGAGAGCGATGACGAGGCATACAACATCTGGCGCAACGTAATCGGCGTACCGGCAGAGCGCATTGTAAAACTCGGCAAAGCCGACAACTTCTGGGAACACGGAACAGGCCCTTGCGGTCCTTGTTCTGAAATATATTTTGACCGCGGAGAAAAATACGGCTGCGGTTCGCCCGATTGCAAACCGGGTTGCGATTGTGACAGATATATGGAAATCTGGAACAATGTTTTCACCCAGTTTAACAATATGGGTGACGGAACTTATGAAGAACTTGAACATAAGAATATCGATACGGGAATGGGACTTGAGCGCCTTGCCTGTGTAATGCAGGGTGTTGATAATATGTTCGAGGTTGATACCGTTCGCAATATTTTAGACCATGTCTGCAAGATTGCGGGTTGCGACTACGGAAAGGGCGAGGGTACCGATATGTCGGTGCGCGCCGTAACCGACCATATCCGCGCATCAACATTTATGATTTGTGACGGCATAATCCCCTCTAACGAGGGACGCGGTTATGTTCTGCGCAGAATTTTGCGCCGCGCCGCCCGTCACGGAAAGTTGCTTGGTATAAAACGCGCATTTTTATGTGAACTTTGTGATACCGTAATAAACGAAAACAAGTCGGCTTACCCCGAACTTTTAGAAAAATCCGACCTTATAAAAAAGGTTATCTCTTTTGAAGAAGAGGCGTTTTCCAAGACCATCGACCAAGGTCTATCGCTTCTCTCTAACCTTGTTAACAAAGGCGGCGTACTCTCAGCAGAGGACGCTTTCCGCCTTTACGATACCTACGGTTTCCCGCTTGACCTTACCAAAGATATCTTGGAAGAACACGATATGACGGTTGATGAAGAGGGCTTTAAGGTTTATATGGAAGAACAGCGCAACCGCAGCCGTAACGCCCGTAAAGCGTCTGACGGCGAATCTTGGAAGAGTGACGGAATCTCGTTTGACGATGTATCTGCTACCGAATTTTTGGGTTACACCCAAAATGTTATAGAGGCAAAGGTTGTCTCGATTGTTGCAGACGGTGAAAAGTGCGACATAATCGGCGCGGGGCAAACCGGTGCAATCGTACTCGATAAAACCGTATTTTACGGCGAGGGCGGCGGACAGGTTGGCGATACGGGTGAAATCGTTTCGGCAAACGCAGTATTCACCGTTAAAAACACCGAAAAAACAGGCGGCGGAGTTTATACACACGCAGGTGAACTGCAGGGTGGAGCAATTGCCGTTGGCGATACAGTTACCGCTACTATCAATGTAGAACGCAGAGAGGCTATTCGCCGCAATCATACCGCAGCCCACTTGTTACAGGCAGGACTTCGCGCGGTGCTTGGCACACATGTAGAACAGGCGGGACAGTATGTAAATGAAAACGCTGTTCGCTTTGACTTTACACATTTTTCGGCACTTACGGATGAAGAAAAGGCGGCAGTTGAAAATTATGTTAACGCCGCAATTTTAGAGGGTATAGAGGTTGATAACCGCGAAATGCCCATAGATGAAGCCAAAAAGATGGGCGCTATGGCGCTCTTTGGCGAAAAATACGGCGATGTTGTGCGCGTTGTTAAAGCGGGTGACCGTTCTACTGAACTTTGCGGCGGTACCCATGTTGATAATACCGCAAAAATCGGACTTTTCAAGATAGCAAGTGAAAGTTCGGTTGCATCGGGTGTTCGCAGAATAGAAGCGTATACAGGCTACGGCGTACTTGCACTTATTGAAAAATATGTAGGCCTTGCAAATGATACAGCGGTAGCACTTAAAGCATCTAATCCTTGGAGTATTGCGGAAAGAGCAGCACAACTCTCACAAGAACTCAAAAACACTCAAAAAACAGTTGAAAAGTTGGAATCTCTTCTTGCCGCAGGTAAGGTTAAAGACCTTTATGATAACGCAAAAACTGTTGGCAACTGCAAACTTATAACCGCACTTATGAAAGGCTCGTCTACCGATGATGTTAAGAATATGTGCGAACAGATTAAATCAGAAAAGAGTGATTTTGTAACGCTGCTTGCGGCAGAAAACGAAGGAAAACTTACCTTCTGTGTTGCTTGTGGCGCCGATGCAGTAAAATGCGGCGCACACGCGGGTAACCTCGTGCGTGAGGTTGCAAAACTGACAGGTGGTAACGGCGGCGGCAGACCTGACTTTGCGATGGCGGGCGGCAAGGATGCATCCCTTGCACAGTCGGCTTTAGACGCGGCAGAAAGAATTCTTAGCAGTATGATGTAGGTGATAAAATGGATTGTTTGTTTTGCAAAATCATAAAGGGTGAAATCCCGAGCACCAAAATTTACGAAGATGAGTTTGTTTATGCCTTTGCGGATATCGCGCCGCAGGCGCCTTTCCACGCGGTAATCGTACCGAAAGAGCATATAAAAAGTGCCGAGGAAATAAACTCGCAAAACAGCCACCTTATTGCCAAGGTGTATGAGGCTGTGGCAGAAATTGCAAAACGCGAAAACCTTGATAACGGTTTCCGCGTTGTCAACAACTGCGGCGAAGACGGCGGACAAACTGTGGGACATATTCATTTTCATTTGCTTGCGCGCCGTAATCTTGCGTGGCCTCCGGGCTAAAAATATTGAGGTGATTTTATGAGAGATACATATAAGTTAACAATTGCAGGTTGTGAACGCGAATTTAAGAAATTTGCGGTTAGCGACAGTCTTGATATTGCGGCTTTTATAATTTTCGGCGATGTTGAACTAACGGTAAAAGGCTGTGAAGAATTATTAAAACTCGCACCTGAATTTGATGTAATTATAACACCCGAAGCCAAGAGTATTCCGATTGCATACGAAATGGCGCGTCAATCGGGCAAACCTTATGTCGTAATCCGCAAGGGTACAAAGGTATATATGGGTAATCCCATTTCGGTTACCGTTCGCTCCATCACAACCCAGCGTGAACAGAAACTCTATTTGGGTGAAGACGATGTTGCCGCCATTAAAGGCAAACGCGTACTTATAGTTGACGATGTAATAAGCACAGGCGAATCACTTGATGCCGTGCGTAAACTGATGAATGAGGCGGGTGCTACCGAAGCGGCGGCTTGTGCATATTTTGCAGAGGGCGATGCGGCTGACAGGGAAGATATAATCTTCCTCCAAAAATTACCTTTATTCTTTAAGTAAAAAGTGTCCCCACCATCATTTTGCGTGGGGACTTGTGCTATTATGAAAAGACCAATGATTTTTTGCGGCACCGCGGCGCTGCTGTTATCCGTTTTGATGATATACACATCGTCAATGTTTATATATTGTGCGGTGGCAGTTTTGGTGGGCGCGGTGACGGTGTTCTTTGCCTTTCGGCGCCATTATTTAGTTTTGCCCCTTGTTTTAATAGTTTTGCTTATAACTTTGCGTTGTCTTTCGACCGTAGCGGTTATAAAAACCGCCAAAAGCCTTCCAACTGATATGACAGTTACGGGAATTGTGACCGATGTTGCCTATAACGAGAACAGTGTATCATATACGGTAAAAACCGACAAAACGAAAATAAGGCTTATAAGCGTCAGAGGTATAAATGCCAAACAGGGCGATAAAATCAGTGCTGAGAGCCGCGTTGTCAGCGCGGGACAATATGGCGATTTAGCGCGTGGCGCACACGCTACCGCTTTTCTTTATAAACTCAAAAGTCTGAATAAAACAAATTCTTTACATTCGCACCTTTACAATTTGAGAAAAGGTGTGCAGAATTTGATATACGATTGCGGCGGCGGTGACGAGTCGGCAATGCTTATCGGACTTACCTTGGGTGAAAATGGGTATATAAGCGATTCGCTTTCCGACAATATTCGCCGTTCGGGTGTAAGCCATATGATTGTCGTGTCGGGATTGCACCTCGGCATAATTGTCGGCACATTCCTAAAAATTGCACATCGCATAAAAATAAACAGATTTCTGACCGGCGCTATCGGAATTATAATGGTTTTGTTTATAATCGGTATTACGGGATTTACCGTTTCGGTTTTGCGCTCGGCACTGGCGTATTTTATACTGCTTTTCGGTTATTTGTTGGGCAGAAAACCTGATGCGCTCAATTCGCTTTTTGCTGCGGTTTTAATCCTCTGTTTAATAAATCCGCTTGTCGTGATTAATGTATCGTTTCAACTGTCGGCATCTGCCACATTTGGTGTGCTTATTCTCGGTCCTGCGGTGGATTCTGTAATTATGATGCATAAGGGCGATAAATGGTATGATAAAATAGCGGGTGTAGTGTCGGGTGTTGTATCAACATCTTTATCGGCAACGCTGACAACACTGCCGTTTACGATATGGCATTTCGGCACTCTGTCCACAGTTGCGATTCTTACCAATATGCTAACCAACCATTCCGTTACGGTTGCGCTTGTTTTAGCGGTGTTGGGAATAGCCTTTTGTTTTATAAAACCCGTCAGTACGGTGTTTTTATTGCTGTCACGCGTTGCCGTGGGTATACAGATTTATTTTATAAATTCGCTTGGCAGTCTGCCGTTTTCAGAGTATAGGGCAAACTCGCAAAAAACACTCGCCGCAATTTTATTTTGTCTTGTGGCAGGATTCACATATCTTATTAAAAAATCACAAAAAGGAGTGACGAAGAATGGCAGTAGTTTTTGAACGCGACCTAAAAAAGAATATTGATGGTGGCGCTTTTTTACCCGTTTATATGCTTTTCGGTAACGATGACGGACTTAAAAGGCTGTATTCTTCTGCCATTGTAAAGAAAACCGTAGGCGATGATGATTGTTTTAATCTTCAGCGTTTCGGTGGCGATGCCGATTTACAGGCGGTTTATGACGCTACAATGCAGTTTCCAATGATGAGCGATAAAAAGTGTGTCACTCTCTGTGATTTTGATTTTGAAAAATCGGGGGAAAATAATTTTTCCCGCCTTATTACATTGATAGAAGACCTCCCCGATACAACTGTTTTTGTGCTGTGGTTTGATACTGTAGAGATAGACGAGAAAAAATCTTCCCGTTTTAAGAAACTTTGTGCGGCGGTCGAAAACGCGGGTGGAATGAATGTAAAACTTGACCACCGAAACGCAGGTGACCTTGTTAAAATGCTCTGCAAAGCAGCAGAAAAGTGCGGTGTGCGTATGGAGAGTTCCACCGCTAAGTATCTTATGGAGGTTTGCTCTACCGATTATAATATTCTCAGAAACGAGATGGGAAAACTCACAGCCTATATGGGCGGAGAAGGGCTTATAACTCGCGAAATTATTGATAAAGTTTGCGTAAAATCGGTTGAAGCGAGTGTTTATAACATATCGCGCGAACTTGCCGCAAAAAATATCGGAAAAGCACTTAATATGCTTGACGAATTACTGTTTTTGAAGGTCAAACCCCATGTGATTTTATCGGTGCTTTCAACGGCGTTTGTCGAGATGTATCTTGGAAAAACAGCCTCTGCTGCGGGAATAAAACCCGCAGAGGTAGCGAATGCTTTTGGTTATAAAAATCGCGAGTTTGTTATAACCCGCGCTATTGATAACGCCCGCAGACTTGACGAGCGCACACTGGGACTATGCTTGGCGGAACTTTTGTCTGCCGACAACAAACTAAAAAGCACATCGGTCAATGAGCGCGTAATTATTGAAGAACTTATGATAAAATTGGTTTACATAATGTCGGAGGGTGAACGGATTGATAAGGCTTAAAACCCCCGTAATTGTAGAGGGAAAGTACGACAAAATCAGGCTTTCCAATATAATTGATGCACCCATTTTCACAACCGATGGATTCCGCATTTTTAAGGATAAAGAAAAGATGGCTTTTTTTCGCGCGGTAGCAAAAAAGTGTGGCGTTATCATTTTAACCGACAGTGATTCTGCGGGACTTATGATTAGAAATCACCTTAAAAAAGCAATCGGTGATGCAAATATTTATAATGTATATCTGCCCGAAATTCTTGGAAAAGAAAAACGCAAAACCACTCCGTCAAAAGAGGGACTTTTAGGCGTAGAGGGAACAGATGACGAGATTATAATAAAGGCGATAGAGCGTTTTACATCGCCTAAATCAGATGGCAAGAAGGTAACCAAAACGGATTTTCTTTTGTGGGGACTTTCGGGGGACGGAAGTGCCGCGAAAAGAGAAAAACTAAAAACGCGTCTTTCGCTTCCACATTCACTTAGCACAAATGGGTTGCTTGATGCTATAAATTTGCTTTACACATATAAGGAAATAGAAAAAATTATAAGCGAGGTTTAGAAATGGGCGGTACAAAGGGACAAAAAATCAGACTGCTTTATTTGGCGGACATCTTCAGAAAATACACCGATGAAGAACACCCGCTTTCGTCAGCCGCGCTTATAGAAAAGTTAGAGGAATATGGCATAAGCGCCGAGCGTAAAGCGATTTATGACGATATTTCGGTGCTTATTGAATACGGACTTGATATTATAAAAACCCGCACACCGTATTCGGGATTCTATTTAGCCGAGCGCGAATTTGAAATTCCCGAAATATATCTTCTCTCTGATGCGGTACAGGCGGCAAGTTTTATATCTCGCAAGAAAACCGTTGATATGATAGCAAAACTTGAAAAAATGCTATCCAAAAGTCAGGCGAAGACGGTCAGCCGAAGTGTGTATATTGACAACCGCAACAAATGCAGTAACGAAGAAATTTTTTATAATATCGATGCCGCAACACGCGCAATAGAGTGCGGCAAAAAGTTGTCGCTTACATATTGCCGCCGTGAAATAGGCGAATCAGGAATCGAGGTGGCAGAAAAGAAAATGACGGTTAGCCCCTATGGCCTTTTGTGGTCGGGCAATCATTATTATCTTGTCTGCAACAACGAAAAGTATGATAACCTTATGCATTTGCGCCTTGACAGAATGAAAAAAGTCTCGGTCGGAGCAGAGGATTTAAGACATTTTTCCGAAGTGAGTGAATATAAAAATTACTTCGATGTTGCCGATTACGCGCAAAAAACATTTAATATGTTCGGCGGCGAACTCAAAAGCATAACCCTCTGTTGCGATAACGCAATACTTGAACAGATAATAGATAGGTTTACGGATAAAATATCCATAAGGCGTGAGGGGGAAACCCGCTTTTCGTTCACAGCAAAAGCACTTATAAGTGACGGACTTATTGACTTTATAATGCAGTTCTCGGATGCGATTGAGGTTATAGCGCCGACAGATGTTAGAGAAATGGTACAGAAGAAGGCAGAAAAAATCGCAAAAAAATATAAAAAATAATACTTGCAATGGCGAAAGCCTTGTGATATAATCAGTAGGCTGTCGTATTATGCCCGGCAGCAAAAACACACATTCCGCAAGATACGGTAAGGTGCCTTCGGGTAGCCGTTTTGGCGGGATGGAGGAAAAACCTTGGAGGTAAGAAAAATGGCAGTAGTATCAATGAAACAGTTGCTTGAAGCAGGTGTTCACTTCGGACATCAGACAAGACGCTGGAACCCGAAAATGTCAGAGTACATTTTCACAGAACGCAACGGAATTTACATCATCGACCTTCAGAAGACGGTAAAGAAGCTTAACGAAGCATACCTCTTCGCTCGTGACATCGCAGCAGAAGGCAAAGATATTCTTTTCGTTGGCACCAAAAAACAGGCTCAGGATTCCGTTAAGGAAGAGGCAATTCACTGCGAAATGCCTTATGTAAACGCTCGTTGGCTTGGCGGTATGCTCACAAACTTCCGCACAATCCGCAGAAGAATCGACCGTCTTGCACAACTTCGCACAATGCGTGATGACGGAACATTCGAACTCCTTCCCAAGAAGGAAGTTATCAAACTCAATTTAGAGATTGAAAAACTCGAAAAATTCCTCGGCGGTATCGAGAATATGAAGAAGATTCCGGGCGCTATGTTCATAGTTGACCCCCGCAAAGAGAGAATTGCCGTTAAGGAAGCAAAGAAACTTGGTATCCCGATTATCGCAATCGTTGACACCAACTGCGACCCTGACGAGATTGACGCTGTAATTCCGGGTAACGATGACGCTATCCGTGCAGTTAAACTCATTGCTGAAACAATTGCAAACGCTGTTATCGAGGGCAGACAGGGCGAACAGGGCTCTGCAGCCGTAGAAACTGAAGAAGAGGTTTCTGAAGAAGTAGCAGCAGAAGATGCTGAATAATATTAAAGGAGAAACGAAAATGGCTTTTACCGCTAAAGACGTACAGGCTTTAAGAGAAAAGACCGGTTGCGGTATGATGGACTGCAAAAAGGCTCTCGTTGAATGCGATGGCAATATGGAAGCAGCCGCAGATTACCTCAGAGAAAAAGGTCTTGCTTCACAGGCAAAAAAGGCAAGTAGAATCGCAGCAGAGGGTGCGGTTTGCGCTCTTTATGAAAACGGCGTAGGCGCTCTTGTTGAACTCAACGCAGAGACCGACTTCGTTGCCGGCGGCGATGATTTCAAGGCTCTTACAGAGCGTGTTGCACGCGTTGCCGCAGCACAGAATCCTGCTGATTTAGATGCTCTTCTTAAGTGCACCGAAAACGGACAGACCGTTGAAGAAATGGTACAGGAACTTTTCTTAAAGGTTCGTGAAAATATCAAGGTTCGCCGTTTTGCTCGTTTTGAGGGCGCAGTTACCACCTATGTTCACGCAGGTGGCAAAATCGGCGTTATGGTTAAGTTTGATACCGATGCAGATGTTAACAATGCAGAGTTCGTAGCAATGGGTAAGAGCGTTGCAATGCAGATTGCCGCTATGAATCCCGCATATCTTGACGAAGCATCTGTTCCTGCAGAGGTTATTGCTAAAGAGAAGGAAATCCTCATCGCACAGATGAAGGAAGACCCCAAAATGGCAAACAAACCTGATATGGTTCTCGGCAAAATTGTTGAGGGTAAAATCGGCAAATACTATAAGGAAAACTGCCTTGTTGAGCAGCAGTTCGTTATGGATGGCGATGTTACAGTCGGCAAGTATGTTGAAAACACTGCAAAGGCACTTGGTGCAAACATCAAGATTGCAGACTTCGTTCGTTTTGAGCGTGGCGAAGGCATTGAAAAGCGTCAGGACAATTTCGCTGACGAAGTTGCCAGCATGGTAAAATAATCATAAAACACAAAAAAGCCGTTTCAAACGAAACGGCTTTTTCTTTTTGCTGTAAATTTAATTGACTTTAACCCTGGTATATTGTAATATATATATAAATAATATTTTATAAGGGCGTGATGTGTTTGTCAGCAGCATATAAGCGTGTACTACTGAAACTCAGCGGCGAGGTACTTGCCGGAGAAAATAAAATGGGTTTTGATTTTTCTGTTGTAAATAAAGTTTGCGAAACGGTAAAACGCTGTGTAGACTTAGGAGTAGAGGTTGCTATTGTTATTGGCGGCGGAAACTTCTGGCGCGGCCGTTCAAGCGGAGATATGGACCGCACCCGTGCCGACCATATGGGAATGCTTGCAACCGTTATAAACTCTTTGGCACTTTGTGACGAACTTGAGAAATTGGGAACAAAAGCCAAGGTTTTATCAGCAATCAGTATGCCGCAGATTGCCGACCTTTACACAAAGCGTGACGCTGTGGCGGCATTGGATAAGGGTGAGGTTGTTATTTTCGGATGCGGAACAGGCAGCCCGTTCTTCTCAACCGATACAACTGCAGCGCTCAGGGCGGCAGAAATCGGCGCCGATATAATTTTCAAGGCAACCAATGTTGACGGCGTATATGATAGTGACCCAAAGAAAAATCCGAACGCTGTAAAATATGATTCACTCGCATTTATTGATGTGCTCAAACAGGGATTGCATGTTATGGACAGCACAGCCGCATCACTTTGTATGGATAATAATATTCCCGTACTTGTCTTCAACCTTAACGATACCGAAAACATCATTCGCGCTATCGAGGGACAGACAGTGGGAACAATCGTAAAATAAAAGGAGATTTGTTATGGATACAGTATTACTTACCTGTGAAGAAAAAATGGAAAAATCGGTTGCCGCGCTTGAAAGCAATTTCGGCACAGTCCGCGCAGGACGCGCAAACCCCTCGGTGCTTGACCGCGTAAGCGTTGACTATTACGGTGCACCGACACCCATCAATCAGATGGCGGCAATTTCCGTACCCGAACCGCGTCTTTTACAGATTCAACCTTGGGATGCATCAACACTCAAGGATATTGAAAAAGCAATCAACGCCTCGGATATTGGAATCAATCCGCAGAATGACGGCAGAGTAATCCGCCTTTCATTCCCGCCGCTGACCGAAGAACGCAGACGCGAACTTGCAAAAGAAATTCGCAAAATGGCAGAAGACGGCAAGGTTGCTGTTCGTTCAATCCGCCGCGATGCTATTGAAAAAATCAAGGCGCTTCGTAAAGCGAATGAGATTACTGAGGATGATCAGGCTGCAGGTGAAAAGGATGTACAGGAACTTACAGATAAGTTCTGCAAGGAGATTGACATCCGCACCGAAAAGAAAGAAAAAGAAATATTAGAAATCTAACATAAAATCTTATTCCCACCGGATAATTTGTCTGGTGGGTTTTTGAGAGTGGGAGTTTTTACAATGCCGCTTTTTTCTAAAAAGACAAAGTGCGAAGGCCGCGTACTTCCAACCCATATTGCTATAATTATGGATGGCAACGGAAGATGGGCAAAACGCAGAAAATTACCGCGCACAGCGGGACACGCCGCGGGAAGCAAGAATTTTAAGGATATTGCAAGATACTGCAACAAAATCGGACTTAAATATCTTACGGTGTATGCCTTTTCAACAGAAAACTGGAAAAGGCCAAAAGAGGAAGTTGACAATATTATGGCAATCTTCCGTCAGTATCTCAAGGATACCGAGAATTTTAAGGACGAAAATATTCAACTCCAGTTTATAGGTGACAGAACGCCCTTGCCGCCCGATATTATAGCGCTTATGGAAAAAGCGGAATCAGACTCTAAAGATTATACGGGAATGCACCTTAATATCGCAATAAATTACGGTGGTAGAGATGAAATAGTAAATGCCGTTAAACGCATCGTAAAAAAGGGCATACCCGCTGAGGATATAACCGAAGAACTTATTTCAGAGAATTTATATACAGTAGGTCAACCCGACCCCGACTATATAATTCGCCCAAGCGGTGAATACAGACTTTCAAATTATCTTATTTGGCAATCGGCGTATGCTGAATATTGGTTTTCGGATATATTGTGGCCTGATTTCAGACCTAAACATCTGGAAGAGGCTATTGACGAATATAATAAAAGAAACCGCCGCTTTGGCGGACTGTAAGAGGTAGCGTATGAAGACAAGAATTATATCGGGCGTAATAGGTGCCCTTATTTTCATAGCGGTGATTATGTTAAGCACAGACCTTGTGTTGCAACAAGGCTTTCCACTTTTGTTGACACTTGTTTTATCGGCACTTTCGGCAATGGGTGTTTACGAATTATTGCATAATACCGGCATTGTAAAAAATAATATTATAATAGGTTTATCCTGTGCTTTTGCATTTTTGCTTGTCCCTGCGTTTTCGCTTTACGGCGCAATGGCGGGAATTACGCTTTACTTCACCTTTGTCGCGGCACTTTTAACCATTTCACTTATGGTGCATAGCAAAACATCATACGCAGAACTCGTAGCATCACAGGCATATACTTTGTTTATCGCATATTCTTTTTATTGCCTTGACAATATTATCCGCAATTACGGAAAGTTTGCTTTCTTGCTTGTCTTTATATTTGCTTGGCTGACCGATACTTTTGCATATTTCACAGGCGTATTTTTCGGCAAACACAAACTCTGTCCCGCATTAAGCCCTAAAAAAACTATTGAGGGCGCTGTGGGTGGTGTGGTTGGATGTGTCATCTGCACAGTAGCCGCTTGTATGATAAGAAATAATCTTGGCGGTGATGTTAATATAATTGCATTCATCCCCGCGACCATACTGTTTTCGATTTTAGGTATGGTTGGCGATATAAGCGCGTCATATATCAAACGCGCGGTTGGAATTAAAGATTACGGCAATATAATGCCCGGTCACGGCGGTGTTATAGACCGATTTGACAGCGTACTGCTTATAGCACCTATTTACCACGCGTTGCTTTATTGGCTACCGCTTATTAACAGTTAAGGATAGAAAAATGAAAACAATTTCAGTATTAGGTTCAACTGGTTCTATAGGAACACAGGCTTTAGATGTTGCTCGTGCGGGTGGATATAGGGTAGAAGCACTCGCCGTAGGCAGCAATATAAAACTCGCCGAAGAACAAGCGAGGGAATTTAGCCCCAAAATTGTTGCGGTGTATAACGAAAGCGCCGCGCGTGACTTAAAAATCCGTCTTAAAGACACAGATATTTCGGTAGTAGCAGGGGATGAGGGCGTTATCGCTGCCGCCGCGTGTGAAGAGGCGGATACTGTGCTTAACGCTATCGTTGGTATAGCGGGACTCAAGCCCACAATGTCAGCAATAAACGCGGGGAAGACACTTGCCCTTGCTAATAAAGAATCGCTCGTTACAGGCGGAACGCTTGTAACAAACGCGGCTAAGGAAAACGGCGTAAAAATTCTGCCTGTTGACAGCGAACATTCGGCAATCTTTCAATGTATGCAGGGGTTGCCCGAAAACTCTCTTAAAAAAATAATTTTAACCGCTTCGGGCGGACCTTTCTTTAACAAGACTAAAAGTGAACTTGAAAAAGTTACGGTAGCCGATGCGCTCAACCATCCTAACTGGAGTATGGGACGAAAAATAACCATAGACAGTGCGACACTTATGAACAAGGGATTTGAGGTTATAGAGGCGGTGCATCTGTTTTCGGTCAGTGCCGAGGATATAGAGGTGCTCGTTCATAGACAGAGCATTGTTCATTCGGCGGTAGAAACGGTTGACGGCGCGGTTATAGCGCAACTTGGTACCGCGGATATGCGTCTGCCGATACAATATGCATTGACCTACCCCGATAGAACTCCTTGCCCGTGCAAGAGTTTGTCGCTCTCTGACGTTGGCACACTGACATTTGATAAACCGGATAGAGAAACTTTCCCCTGCCTTGACCTTTGCATTAAAGCGTCATTGGAGGGCGGACTCAAAACGGCTGCTGTTAACGGCGCCAATGAGGCGGCTGTAGAACTGTTTTTGGAAGGTAAAATCAGTTTCTTGCAAATACCAGAACTTGTTTCCCGCGCGTGTGAAGCACAACCGTATGTTACAAACTTTACAATAGACGATGTGTTCACAGCCGACCGTGCGGCACGAGAAATAGTTTATAGTAGTAGGTGATTTTTATAATAGCGTTCTTTTCATCCATTTTCCCATATCTAATCGCAATAGTTATGTTTTTGCTGCTTATTTTAGTGCATGAACTCGGTCACTTTGTTGCGGCAAAGGCGGTAAAGGTTAGGGTTAACGAATTTTCGGTTGGCTTCGGTCCCACCATTTTGCGCAAAAAATGGGGAGATACAACCTATATGTTAAAACTCATTCCTTTCGGCGGATATTGCGCTATGGAGGGTGAGGATGAAGATAGCGCGGATGAAAACGCTTTTTGCAATAAAGTGGCGTGGAAACGCGGCTTGGTTGTTGTGGCGGGTGCCGTATTTAATCTTATTTTAGGATTGATTATTGTCGGCATAATGCTATTACCGCAAGACCGCTTTACAAGCACTACGGTGGCAGAGTTTGCAGAAAAAGCCGTAAGCGTAGAAAGCGGACTTAAAGAGGGCGACAAGATAGTAAAGGTTGACGGTCGCCGCGTGTTTACAACCTATGACCTCAGTTATACATTTACGGGTGTTAAGGACGGAAAACTTGATTTGACCGTTGTGCGTGACGGCAAAAAGGTGGAATTACCTGATGTTAAATTCGCCACAAAAGAAGCCGAGGGTATTTCCTATATCGCGGTTGATTTCTATGTTGAGGGCGTAGATAAAACTTTTGGCACATTTATAGCCGAAACGGCTAAAATGACACTTTCTTACGGCCGCGTAGTCTGGTTTTCGCTGATTGATTTAATAACCGGAAAATATGGCATAAGCGCGGTTTCGGGTCCGGTCGGCGTCACCGCCGCAATCGGCTCGGTTGCCAAGGAAAGCCTTGTAAATATTTTACCTATTATGGCGCTTATAACCGTAAACCTCGGCATATTTAATTTGTTGCCGCTACCCGCGCTTGACGGTGGCAGACTGCTGTTTATTTTGTTTGAAATTATATTCCGCAAAGCCGTACCGCAAAAGTATGAAGGTTTTGTACACGCTATCGGTTTTGTGATTTTAATTCTCATTATGATTGCGATAACCGCAAAGGATATCTGGTCATTGGTGGTGTAGAGATGTATAAAAGAGAAGATACAAGGGTTGTTCGTGTTGGTAAATATAAACTCGGTGGCGGAAGTGATGTGCTTATTCAGTCAATGCTTTCAAAACCCGCACACGATTTTGAGTCTAATATTGAACAGGCAAAAGCATTAGAAACCGCGGGGTGCGAGATTATTCGTGTTTCGGTGCCTGATATACAGACCGTTAAACTAATCCCTCTGCTTAAAGAGGCGGTGTCTGTGCCGATTGTTGCCGATATCCATTTTGATTATAAACTCGCGCTTGAGAGTGTTGCGGCGGGTGTAGATAAAATCCGCATAAACCCCGGTAATATAGGCGATGATGCAAAGGTACGCGCAGTTGCAAATGCTTGTAGAAATAGCGGTGTACCTATCCGCATCGGAGTGAATTCCGGCTCGGTACAGAAAGAGATTTTGGCAAAATACGGCGCACCAACGCCCAAAGCATTGGTTGAAAGCGGACTTTACCATATATCACTTCTTGAAAAATTTGATTTTAACGATATTGTACTGTCATTAAAATCGTCAGATACAAAGGTTATGTACGAAACATATATGTTAGCGGCAGAGAGCACACCGTACCCTCTCCATCTTGGCGTGACCGAGGCGGGAACCAGCAAAATGGGAACGATTCGCTCGGCGGCGGGAATTGGCGGACTACTTCTTGCGGGAATAGGCGACACCATTCGTGTATCACTTACAGATGACCCTGTGAATGAAGTATATGCAGCGCGTGATATACTCTCGGCTGTCGGACTGAGAAAAACGGGCGTCCGCATTGTTTCTTGCCCCACCTGTGGCAGAACAAAAATTGATTTAATAGGTCTTGCCAAAAGCGCAGAAGAGGCGCTGAAAGACTATAAGAAAAATATAACCGTTGCCATAATGGGTTGCGTAGTAAACGGCCCCGGCGAAGCGAAAGAGGCTGATATCGGCGTAGCGGGTGGTGACGGTTGCGGAATTCTCTTCAGAAAAGGTGAGATAATCCGCAAAATACCTGAGGACAGGTTGTTATCAGAACTAATAACAGAAATAAAAAAAGAATTTGGGGAACAGTAATGCAAAATAAGGACTTTTTAACATTATTCGGTGACTATTTGGGAACATCTGCGGCGTCTTTGCCTGTGGGTGAGGTTTCGCTATGCGACCTTATAATAGAAAACCGCAGTTTAGTGTTAAAGGTTCATTTTAAGGATTATGTAAACCTGGCTACGCTAACAGCAATAAAAGAAGATATAAAAAATTCTTTGCAACTTAATAATATTGAATTGCTTGTAACTTATGAAAAAACCGCATTAAATCGAGAGGCGGTTGCCGATATGGCGGCGCTCATAAAGGCTAAAAACCCCGCATTTAACGGTTATTTCAACGGTGCGGAGTTTTCGCTTTCAGAAAATAGTGTTACGGTCGCTCTCAAATACGGCGGTCTTGCGAGCGTTAAGGAATTGCATTTTGCAGAACTGCTTGAAAAAGCGGTTAATACATATTTTGGATGCGATGTAACGGTAGAGATTACAGGGGATGAACAGATGACCAGTGAAGAACTTCCGCCACCGCCGCCCGTAGAGAAAAAAGCAGCAGCGCCAAAGGCTTCGGCACCCGAAAAACCTAAAAAGGTTTTCACGGGTAAACCTTCGGGCGATTTGCCTGTTTACCTTGAAAGTGCAGAACTTTTTTACGGCAGAAGCATTGATAAAGATGTTTTGCCGCTTTCGGAATATATACCGCTCGGTAACCCCGAAGACCGCAGAAAATTTGTGGGTTGGGGCAAGGTGTTTGATTTTGATATGCGTGCCGTTAATTCGCGCCGCGGACCCAGCCTTAGCATTAAATTCTGTTTTAGCGATAATACAAATTCGCTAAATGCATCACTCTTCATAGACGAAAAACTTAAAAATCAGATTAAACCGCTTGAAGACGGCGCAACATTGCTTATAAACGGCAGTTACGAATATGACCGTTGGATGGGCGAATTTGTTGTTAAAGTAACGGCTATGGCGACTTTGCAGACTTACGAAGAAGGTGACGATGCCGAAGAAAAGCGCATAGAACTGCACTGTCATACCAATATGTCGGCAAAGGATGCCGTTTGCAACGGCGGCGCCGTTGTTAACCGCGCTTATAAACTGGGACACAGAGCCGTTGCAATCACCGACCACGGCGTTGTACAGGCATATCCTGCGGCGGCGGCAGCGGTTAAAAAAATCCGCAAAAGCGGCGGAGATTTCAAGGTTATTTACGGCGTAGAGGCGTATTTTGTTGATGATGAAAAACACGATATCACTAAACTCGGCAGTAAGGAAATAGGAAAACTTCGCAACCATCAAATCTTGCTTGTAAAGAATTTGACCGGTCTTAAAAATCTTTATAAACTTGTGTCGGAAGCACACCTTAACGATTTCCACGGAAAGCCCTGCACTCTTAAAAGCAAACTTGTAAAACACCGCGAGGGATTGCTTGTCGGAAGCGCCTGTGAGGCGGGTGACCTTTATAGAGCAATTGTAAACGGCGAACCGCAGGAAGAACTTCTGCGGATAGCGTCATTTTACGATTACCTCGAAATTCAGCCCGTTGGAAATAATGAGTTTATGGTGCGTTCTTCGAGTGAACCCGATAAGGTTGATAAAAAGACGGGCGCCGTTATAAAGAACCGACTTCGCCATGTAAAAAGTCTTGAGGTTATACGCGATTTCAATCGCAAGGTTGTAGAACTTGCCGACCAACTCGGCATACCCGTTGTCGCAACGGGCGATGTGCATTTTCTTAAAAAGGAAGATGCAATAATAAGAAAAATCTTACTCGCAGGTCAGGGCTTTGACGATTTCGATAATCAAGCACCGCTTTACCTTAAAACCACAAGCGAAATGCTTGAGGATTTCTCGTATTTCGGCGACCGTGCGCGTGAGTTTGTTATTGATAATCCAAATAAGATTTGCGATATGATAGCGGATGATGTTATCCCCGTTCCTGACGGCAACTATCCGCCTGTGATTGAGGGTTCGGACGAGGAACTTGAACGCATTTGTTGGGAACGCGCCCACAGTATGTACGGTGACGAACTGCCCGATATTGTTAAAAACAGACTTAAAAAAGAGTTAGACGGTATCATAAACAACGGCTACTCTATAATGTATATGTCGGCACAGAAACTTGTTAAATATAGTGAGGACCACGGCTATCTCGTTGGTTCGCGTGGCTCGGTTGGCTCGTCTTTCGCCGCTACAATGGCGGGTATTTCAGAGGTTAACCCCCTTGCGCCCCACTACTACTGCAAAAAGTGCCGTTATAACGAGTTCTTTACAGACGGCTCTGTCGGCTCGGGATTTGATTTGCCCGAAAAGAACTGTCCTGTCTGCGGCGAACCGCTTATGCGTGACGGACACGATATCCCGTTTGAAACATTCTTGGGTTTTGACGGCGACAAGGTGCCTGATATCGACCTTAACTTCTCGGACGAATTCCAGTCGGAAGTGCAAAAATACACCGAAAGCCTTTTCGGCAGAGAAAATGTTTTCAAAGCGGGTACAATATCTACAATAGCCGAAAAAACAGCCTTCGGTTTTGTTAAGGCGTATGCCGAAAAGAAGGATATTGTGTTAAACGGTGCAGAACTCAAGCGTCTTGCATATATGGTGCGCGATTCGGAAATTAAAGCCACAACGGGACAACACCCGGCGGGAATGGTTATCGTTCCGCGCGATAAAGAAATATACGATTTCTGTCCCATTCAGCACCCTGCGGACGATACGGGCTCTGATATTATCACAACCCACTTTGATTTCCATTCCATTCACGATACAATATTAAAACTTGATGAACTCGGCCATGTTGTGCCAACAACATATAAATATCTTGAGGAATATTCGGGCAAATCGGTAAGCGATGTTTCAATGAGTGACCCAGCCGTTTACTCGCTTTTCACATCGACAGAGGCGCTTGGTGTTACACCGGAGGAAATCTATTCCCAAAACGGCACATTCTGTCTGCCCGAGTTCGGAACCGATTTCGTTCGCGGAATGTTGCTCGACTGTAAACCCAAAACCTTTGCTGATTTGTTGCAGATTTCGGGCCTCTCCCACGGAACAGATGTGTGGCTCGGCAATGCAAAAGACCTTATTGATAATGGAACCTGTACCATTTCAGAGGTTATTGGTACGCGTGACAACATTATGGTGTACCTTATATATAAGGGACTCGATAGCGCACTCGCTTTCAAGATTACCGAAACAGTGCGTAAAGGTCTTATTGCTAAAGGTGTAGTCCCTGAAGAAAAGTGGAACGAAATGGCTGACGCAATGCGTGAGCACGATGTTCCGGAATGGTATATTGAAAGTTGCCGCAAAATAAAATATATGTTCCCCAAAGCACACGCGGCGGCGTATGTTATTTCGGCTTTGCGACTTGCTTGGTATAAGGTGCATAAACCGATTGAGTTTTACTGTGCATACTTTACCGCCCGTCCCGAAGATATAGAGGTGGAAACCGTAATGCGCGGTAAGGACGCGGTGCGCCAAAGAATCAATAATATTCGCGCCAAGGGAAAAGAGGCAACACCAAAGGAAAACGATATACATAATAAATTGCTTATTATAAATGAAATGTTAAGTCGCGGACTTGAGATTTTGCCTATCGACCTTAAAAAGTCCCACGCAACACATTATTTGCTTGAAGACGGCAAGATGCGTCTTCCGTTCTGTGCGCTTTCGGGCGTCGGCGAAAAAGCGGCGTATGCGCTTTATGATGCCGCAAGGGACGGCGATTTTATATCAAAAGACGAATTCCAGGCGGTTGCAGGTGTATCCAAAACGGTAATACAGGCATTATCTGATATTGGTGCACTGGGAGATTTACCCGATTCTAATCAAATGTCACTGTTTTAATGTGCCATTTGAACAAAATAAACAGTAAAATTGAATAAGTTTTAGCAAAATATCTAAAAATCAGCCCTAAAGGTTGCAATTTTGTAATAATTCGGTATAATAATAGTAACACGAGGTTACAAACTTGTAATTTTTCAAAGGACTGATTTTTTATTTTAACACACCTGAAAGCCAGTTTTGGCAATATGAAGGACGTTACAAAAAATATAATATCGGCATTCAAAACATCCAGCATCCGCGTTAAACTTGTTGTATCGGTTGCGGCGGCGGTTTTACTTACAACCACCGTTTGTGAAGCGGCAGATATCAAGTTCGCTTATAAGATTACTTATAATAATGAAGCGGTTGGCTATGTTGCAAGTAAAGAACAGTTGTCGGATGTAGAAACAGAAGTGCTTGACAGCATCAAAGCAGATGACGCAAAAAGTTATATGCGTGATGCTACCGCTACTTTATCACTTACTGTTGGCAACAGAATAAGTACAAGCAGTTCTCTTGCTACAAACATTCTTAAATCCGATGTCCGTCTTTGCGGTGCAACGGCTGTTACCATAAACGGCGAAGTTTTGTGTGCAGTACAGAACAGCAGCAAACAGGGAATAGAGGATGCACTCAATGCCCGTCTTAATGCTTATAACAACGGCGAAAACTGTAAAGCAGAATTCGTTGATAATGTAAAGGTTGAAACAGGTTATTTCCCGCGTTCTGTTATTTCTCCCCTTGCAAGTGCAGAGGAGAAACTTTCAGAAATCAATGTAAAAACAGTAAGCACGGTTAAATATACAGAGGATATTCCTTTTGAAACTGTCACAACCAAGAGCAGTAAATATCTTAGCGGATACAAAAAGGTAACAAAGGCCGGCGTTACAGGCAAAAAGGATATAACCGCTGTTTTAACACTCGTAAACGGTAATGAAACCGCGCGTGATGTGATTGAGAGCGTTGTAGTATCGGAACCGGTAGCACAAAAGGTAACGGTTGGCACTGCAGTCAAATCTACTAGCAGCGGAAAAAAGGTTTTCAAATGGCCGCTTAAAAAGGTTGCGGGACAGGTTATCACATCGTATTACGGTGACGGCCGCAATCACAGAGCAATTGATATTGCGTCACCCAAGGGCACACCTGTTCTTGCTGCACTTGGCGGTACTGTAAGTTTTGCGGGTTACGCAAAGGATTACGGATATTATGTAATAATAGACCACGGCAACGGCTACCAGACTCTTTATTCACATGAATCTGAGTTGTATGTTGAAAAAGCACAGGTTGTTACAACAGGACAAGTAATTGGTGCTGTTGGTGCAACGGGCCGCGCAACAGGTAACCACCTGCATTATGAGGTAAGAATTAACGGTAATCGTGTGAACCCGTTAAACTATACAAGCAGATAATAGAAAACAGGCTTTAATAGCCTGTTTTTTGCTTTATACAGGGCGCAAAAACTTGACATACCACAATATATGGTATATTATATAATGGAAGTTTTATGCGAGGTAGGATATATGGCGAAAAAACCTGTATATGATAACGAAAGTATAAAAAAACTGGAAGGACCTGACAGAGTCCGTAAAAGACCGGGAGTTATTTTTGGCTCGGACGGTCTGGACGGTTGTCAACATTCGGTTGTTGAAATAATTTCAAACTCAATAGATGAAGCGCGAGAGGGTTACGGCAAGAAAATAATCATCACGCGATATGCCGATAATTCAATAGAGGTAGAGGACTTTGGACGCGGCGCCCCCGTTGACTTTAACCAAAAGGAAAACTGCTACAACTGGGAACTTTTGTATTGCGAACTTTACGCGGGCGGTAAGTATGACACCAACGAGGGCGGCAACTACGAATATTCTTTGGGACTCAACGGTCTCGGTCTTTGCTCTACACAGTATTCGTCTGAGTATATGGATGTTGAAATCAAGCGTGACGGATATAAGTATACCCTGCATTTTGAAAAAGGCTATAATGTGGGCGGACTTAAAAAGGAAGAATATACAGGTCGTGCAACAGGCACCAAAACCCGCTGGAAACCTGACTTGGATGTTTTCACCGATATCAATATCCCCGCCGAGTTTTATATTGATTTAATCAAGCGCCAGGCGATTGTAAACGATAATCTGCTTTTTGTTTTCAGAAATCAGGTTGGCAACAAGTTTGAAGAACAGGAATTTGTATACAGTAACGGAATCCGTGACTATGTTGAAGAGGTTGCGGGTGAGGATGCGATTTCCTCTGTTCAACTGTGGAAGGCCGAACGCGAAGGACGCGACCGCGCCGATATGAAGGACTACAAGGTGAAAATTAACGCCTGTGTGGCATTTTCAAACCGCAATCAGTTAAAGGAATATTACCATAACTCCAGTTGGCTTGAATATGGCGGTTCGCCCGATAAAGCGGTAAGAAGCGCATTTGTTTCGCAGATTGACAGTTACATCAAACAAACAGGCAAATATCAGAAGAACGAAAGCAAGGTTTCTTTCGCAGATATTGAAGAATGTCTTATAATTGTCGTTTCGTCATTCTCAACACAGACATCCTACGAAAACCAAACCAAAAAATCCATAACAAACAAGTTTATATACGAAGCAATGGCAGAGTTTTTCCGCCGTCAACTTGAAATCTATTTTATAGAGAATAAAGCAGAGGCGGACAAGATTGTTGACCAGGTGCTTATAAATAAGCGCAGTCGCGAAAAGAGCGAACGCGAACGCCTTAATATCAAGAAAACTTTGCAGTCTTCAAACGATATGCTAAGCCGTATTGAAAAATTTGTTGATTGTCGTAGTAAGGATAAAGAGGTAAGAGAACTGTTTATAGTTGAGGGTGATTCGGCTTTAGGTTCTGTAAAACTTGCGCGTAATGCAGAGTTTCAGGCTGTCATCCCCGTAAGAGGTAAAATCTTAAACTGCTTAAAAGCAGAGTATGAGCGTATATTCAAAAGTGAAATTATTGTAAATCTGATAAAAGTTCTCGGTTGCGGCGTAGAGGTTAAGGCTAAATCAAATAAAGATTTATCAACCTTTGATTTGGATGCTTTGCGCTGGAACAAGGTTATAATCTGTACCGATGCCGATGAAGACGGTTTCCAGATTCGCACCCTGATTCTCACAATGATTTACAGACTGATTCCTACACTCATAGAGGAGGGAAAGGTCTTTATAGCCGAAACACCGCTTTACGAAATAACCACCAAAGAAAAAACTTATTTTGCCTATGACGAAAAGGAAAAGGCGGATATAATGACAAATATGGTGGGCGATACTAAATGTACGGTACAGCGCTCAAAAGGTCTTGGTGAAAACCAACCCGATATGATGAGCCTTACAACTATGAACCCCGAAACACGCCGTCTTATAAAGGTCACACCCGAGGAAGCAGAGGAAACCGCCCGTATGTTTGACATTCTGCTTGGTGACGATATTGACGGAAGAAAAGAAATCATAACCGAAAAAGGCTATATGTATATAGCCGATGCGGACATCAGTTAGGAGATAATATATGGCTCCAAGAAAGAAAAAACAAACCGAAATCAAGCAGGACGCGAAAAAAGCAAACGCATATATTTCCGGCGCGGGTACCGTTGTTGAACAACCAATAACCGAAACGCTTGAAACCAACTATATGCCCTATGCTATGAGCGTTATTTTGTCGCGCGCAATACCTGAAATTGACGGTTTCAAACCATCGCACCGTAAACTTTTATATACAATGTATCTTATGGGACTGCTAAACGGCGCTAAGACAAAGTCTGCAAACATTGTGGGACAAACTATGCGACTTAATCCCCACGGTGATGCCGCTATTTACGAAACAATGGTCCGTCTTACAGAGGGTAACGAGGCTCTGCTTCATCCTTATGTAGAATCAAAGGGTAATATGGGTAAAGCATATTCGCGTGATATGGCGTATGCCGCACCCCGTTATACCGAGGCTAAATTATCTAAAATCGCGGCAGAACTTTTTAAGGATATCGACCGCGACACAGTGGATTTTGTAGATAACTACGATGCCACAATGAAAGAGCCTACGCTTTTCCCTGTAACATTCCCCACAGTGCTTGTTAACGCAAACAAGGGAATTGCGGTTGGTATGACCAATACTATTTGTCCTTTCAATCTCGGCGAAGTTTGCCGTACTACTATCGAACTTATAAAGGACGAAGACATAAATGTAGCAGATTATCTGACTGCTCCCGATTTTCCGGGCGGCGGCGAACTTCTTTATGACCGAGCAGAGATTGAAAAAATCTACAAAACGGGACTCGGCAGTGTTAAGGTCCGCGCGGTTTACAATTACGATAAATCGCAAAACTGTATCGACATAACCGAGATTCCGCCCTCAACAACCGTAGAGGCGATTATTGAAAAAATCATTGACCTTGCAAAGCAGAAAAAGGTAACCGAAATAAGTGATATCCGTGACGAAACCGATTTGTCGGGACTAAAAATAACAATCGACCTCAAACGCGGTGTAGACGCCGCGAAACTTATGAACAAACTGTTCAAGATGACACCCTTGCAGGACAGTTTTTCTTGTAACTTCAACATTCTTGTCGGCGGAACGCCGCGTGTTATGGGAGTTAAGGAAATCTTAACCGAGTGGACGGCATTCCGAGTTGACTGTGTAAAACGCAGAACATATTTCAACCTTTCAAAAGCAAAAGAAAAATATCATCTCCTCAAAGGTCTTGAGAAGATACTTCTTGATATTGATAAGGCAATTAAGATTGTCCGCGAAACCGCCGAGGAAAAAGAGGTTGTGCCCAACCTTATGATTGGTTTCGGCATTGACGAGACACAGGCGGAATATGTGGCCGAGATTAAACTTCGTCACCTCAACCGCGAGTATATTCTTAAAAGACTTGAGGATATTGAAAACCTTGAAAAAGAGATTGCCGAACTTGAAGGTATTTTGGGCAGCCGCACAAAAGTACTCAAACTTATAATAAAAGAACTTGAATCGGTTATGGAAAAATACGGACAAGACCGCAAAACCAAGGTTATCTCTGCTGAAGAAAACAAAATCGAAATTGAGGAAGAACAGGTTGCAGATTATGCCGTTAACCTATTCTTCACCAAGGACGGATATTTCAAAAAAATCACACCTCTGTCGCTTCGTATGGGCGGAGAGCAAAAACTCAAGGAAAACGATGAAATCATTCAGTCGTTTGAATCGCAAAATGCTAACGATTTGCTTTTCTTCACCGATAAATGTCAGGTTTATAAAAGCCGCGTTTCTGAATTTACCGATACAAAAGCCAGTACGCTTGGTGATTATATCCCCTCAAAACTTGGGTTTGACGATGGTGAGGGTACTGTTTATATGGTATCCACCAAAAAGTATGAGGGTTATATGCTCTTCGTTTTCGAAAACGGCAGAGTGTCAAAGGTTCCGCTTTCTGCATATATGACCAAACAGAACCGCAAAAAACTTATAAATGCCTATAGCGATAAGTTCCCGCTTTCTGCGGTTATTTATGTAGAAAAGGATTCGGATATTTTACTCACATCCACCAACGGCAGAATGTTGCTTATAAATACGGGCGCATTACAGGCAAAGGTGACAAAGGATAATAACGGCGTGGCGGTTATGACACAGAAAAAAGGTCAGCGCATATATGATGTAAAACTTTATTCCGATGGTATGCTTTCTGACCCGCACCGCTACAGAACACGCACCTTACCCGCTGCGGGTAGCATAAACCGCGAGGGGCAATCGGGCGAACAAATGAAAATATAAAAGCCGTCTGTAAATCAGACGGCTGTCAGCCGAAATACAAACGCAAGCAAATTTCTTTTTCGTCTGACAATATAATTATGTGAAAAAACATAAAAAATATATGTGGTAATGTTTGACAAACAAAAAGATTTGGTTTACAATTTACCATAATAATTATGTATACAATTTTCGGGGGATTACAATGGCAAAAGAACTTGCAAAAATTTATGAACCGAATGAAGTAGAGGACAGAATATATAAGTTTTGGCTCGATGGCGGATTTTTTCACGCCGAGGTTGATGAAAAGAAAGAGCCTTACACAATAGTTATTCCTCCTCCAAACATTACAGGTCAACTTCATATGGGCCACGCGCTTGACCAGACACTGCAGGATATTTTAATCCGCACGAAGCGTATGCAGGGTTACTCTGCGCTTTGGATGCCGGGTACCGACCACGCATCCATAGCAACAGAAGCAAAGATAGTAGAGGCTATGCGCAAAGAGGGAATCTCTAAGGATGACCTTGGCAGAGAAAAGTTTTTAGAACGCGCTTGGGAATGGAAAGAAAAATACGGCGGCACTATAATTTCGCAACTTAAAAAGTTGGGCTCCTCTTGTGACTGGGAGCGCGAACGCTTTACGCTTGACGAGGGATGCTCAAAAGCGGTGCGCGAGGTTTTTGTTACCCTTTATGAAAAGGGACTAATCTATCGCGGCGAACGCATCATCAACTGGTGCCCTCACTGTAAAACATCGATATCGGATGCAGAGGTTAGTTATGACGAGCACGACGGTAATTTCTGGCATCTTCGTTATCCGCTATCAGACGGCAGCGGCTATGTAGAACTTGCCACAACCCGTCCTGAAACGATGCTTGGTGATACCGCTGTTGCGGTACATCCCGATGACGAACGCTATAAATCTATTGTTGGTAAAACAGTTATACTGCCCTTGCTCAACAAAGAAATTCCCGTTGTAGCGGACGAATATGTTGAGATGGATTTCGGTACGGGCGTTGTTAAAATCACACCCGCACACGACCCGAACGACTTTGAGGTTGGTCTTCGTCATAATCTGCCTATTATAAATGTAATGACCGATGATGCAAAAATGTGTGATGACTGCGGCAAGTATGCGGGTATGGACCGCTACGAAGCAAGACGCGCCATTGTTGCCGATTTGGAAGAGGGCGGATATCTTGTAAAGGTAGAGCCGATGAAGCATAATGTCGGTTCTTGCTACCGTTGCAACTCGGTTGTTGAACCGCGCATATCAAAACAGTGGTTTGTAAAGATGGAACCCCTTGCAAAACCCGCAATAAAAGCGGTTAAAGACGGCGACATCACGCTCATCCCATCGCGTTTTGAAAAAACATATTACAATTGGATGGAGAACATCAAGGATTGGTGTATTTCCCGTCAACTTTGGTGGGGACACAGAATTCCCGCTTTCTACTGCGCCGACTGCGGCGAGGTAATCGTATCGCGCGATGAGCCAAAAGTTTGCCCCAAATGTAAGAGTGCGCATCTTTCACAGGATGAAGATACGCTTGATACTTGGTTCTCTTCGGCACTTTGGCCGTTCTCAACACTCGGTTGGCCCGAAGAAACACCTGAATATAAATATTTCTATCCCACAAACACACTCGTAACAGGATATGACATTATATTCTTCTGGGTTGCAAGAATGATTTTCTCGGGACTTGCATATACAGATAAGGTTCCGTTTGACACCGTTTTGTTTCACGGTATTGTTCGTGATTCACAGGGCAGAAAAATGTCAAAATCGCTTGGCAACGGAATAGACCCACTTGTAGAAATTGAGCGTTACGGCGCCGATGCTCTTCGCTTTACACTCGCAACGGGTAACAGCCCCGGAAACGATATGCGCTATTCGCCCGAACGCGTAGAGGCAAGCCGTAACTTTGCTAATAAGATTTGGAATGCCGCCCGTTTCGTTTTGATGAACCTTGATGAAAACGAACCTGCGCCCTATATCCCTTCTGACCTTGCACTTGAGGATAAGTGGATACTCTCCAAGTATAACGATGTTGTTGCGGCAGTAACACAGAACCTTGATAAATATGAACTCGGTCTTGCCGTTAGCAAACTTTACGATTTTATTTGGGATGTTTTCTGCGATTGGTATATTGAAATTGCAAAAATCCGTCTGAATTCGGACGATGAAAAGGCAAAGAAGACAGTAAAAGCCGTTCTCGTTTATGTCTTCTCAAATACCTTAAAACTTTTACATCCCTTTATGCCGTTTATAACAGAAGAAATTTGGCAGACTCTCCCGCACGAGGGTAAATCGGTTATGGTATCTGAATGGCCCGTTTATATGGAAGAATTGGCATTTTCGGATGCGGCAGAGGATTTTGAAAAGGTTATGGCGGCTGTAAAGGCAATCCGTAACCGCCGTGCAGAGATGAATGTTCCGCCCTCAAGAAAAGCACTTTTGTGTGTTGAAACCGCAAATGAGGATGTGTTTAAGGCAGCATCTTCTGTGCTTATGCGCTTGGCTGGCGGCTCGTCAGTTGAGGTGGGAACAGAGTTTACGATGCCCGATGCGGTTCGAGTTGTAACCGATGCGGCAACAATCTATATCCCAATGAATGAACTTGTTGACTTCACCGCAGAACTTGCGCGTCTTAAGAAAGAACTCGAAACCGCTAATAAGGATAAAGAGTTCTTCGAGAAGAAGTTAAACAATCCGGGCTTTGTCGCAAAAGCACCGAAAGAATTGGTTGAAACCCAAAAATCGCAACTTTCCAAAACGCTTGATAAAATTTCGATGCTTGAAGATAGCATAAAGTCAATTGAAAAACAGATGCAATAAATATATAAGCCGTGCTACTGCACGGCTTATAATGTAGGTGTGTTATGAACTATAACGATGCGTTAAATTACATACATTCATTAGAGGTTTTTGGCAGCCGCCCCGGACTTGAAAGGATAAAAGAACTTTTATCCGCGCTCGGCAATCCGCAAAACGATGTTCGGTTTATCCACGCCGCCGGTACCAACGGTAAAGGTTCTGTGTGTACGATGATGTCATACGCTCTGCGCTCTGCGGGATATAAAACGGGACTTTATATTTCGCCTTTCGTCACCTGTTTTCGCGAACGCATACAAATAAACGGAGAGTATATACCCGAAGAAACCCTTGCAAGACTTACAGAGCAGGTTAAAGACACAAATATACAGGTAACGGAATTTGAGTTTATAACGGCGGTCGCGTTCCTTTATTATAAAGAGGAAAAATGCGATGTTGTTGTGCTTGAAACAGGACTCGGCGGCAGACTTGATGCTACCAATGTAATTGAAAAACCGCTTTTGTCTGTGATAACGGGAATAGATATGGACCATACGGGCGTCCTCGGCGATACTTATGAAAAAATAGCATTTGAAAAATGCGGCATAATAAAAAAAGACAGCCCCGTCTGTACAACCTATAAACAGCGTGACGAAGTAATGAATGTTATATGTGGCTATAAAACGCCAATAGTGCCCGATGTTACAAAACTCTCGGTCTTAAAGTCAGACCTTTCGGGTAATACATTTATATATAAGGATAAAGAGTATAGCACTAAATTGATAGGTGAGCACCAAATAGAAAATGCAATGCTCGTAATTGAAGCGCTTGGCTGTTGCGGTCTGCAGATTTCTTATGAAGAAATTAAAGACGGAATAGGAAAAGCCACATTCCCAGCAAGACTTGAACTGATTTCTAAAAACCCCACCGTCTTGCTTGACGGTGCACATAACCCCCACGGTGCTAAAGCGCTTGAAAAAGTAATTAAAAAACTTTGCGGTGTTACGCTTATAACGGGTATGATGAAGGATAAAGACTGCGAAGAGGTGCTTAAAATTCTATCGCCCCATTGCAAAAAAATATTAACCGTTACGGTTAATGAAAACCCACGCACGATTAAGGCAGAGGAACTCGCAACCCTCGCTTCAAAATACTGTGCCGATGTAACCCCTTGCGAGAGTTATATGGATGCACTAAATAAAGTGCGCGGAGAGGAAATGATTGTAATAGCGGGTTCGCTCTATCTTGCGAGTGCAATACGTCCACTTGCTATAGAGTTATATAATTAGATTATTTTTGACAACAGAATATGACAAACAATCACGCGGACACTATATATAATTGTATATAGACTTGTCCGCGTGATTTTATTTTTTGGAAGGTGTTTTTAATGTCGGTAAAAATTGAGGTTAACGGAGAGGTGGTAGTGGCGTATCTCTCGGGGGATATCGACCACCATACCGCCAAACCAATGCGCGAGGAAATAGATAAGGCTGTGGAAGAAAATATGCCGTCATTACTCGTGCTTGATTTTAAGGATGTATCGTTTATGGATAGTTCGGGAATAGGGCTCGTGATGGGAAGGTATAGAATTTTAAGCCCCAAGGGTGCAGAACTTGCGGTAACCAATCCATCACCGCAAATATATAAGGTAATGCACTTAGCGGGACTTGAAAGACTTGCAAAAATTGAAAAAGGCGGTATGAAAAATGAAGCAGTTAAATAAATTTTCTATGCAACTTTTGTCACGCTCGGCGAATGAAAGTTTTGCTCGTGTGGCGGTTTCGGCTTTTGTTACACAACTAGACCCAACCATTGAAGAAATAAACGATATTAAAACCGCCGTATCGGAGGCGGTCACAAACTGTATAGTCCACGCCTATAAAAACGAAATAGGAAATATATACATACAGGTGCGGATTTTAGAGTGTAATGTCGTGGAAATAAAAATAAGAGATAAAGGTTGCGGCATACCCGATGTGGATAGAGCAATGGAGCCGCTTTATACAACGGCGGGTGGCGAACGCGCGGGACTGGGATTTGCCGTAATGCAGAGTTTTATGGATAACCTGCGCGTTGTGTCAAAGGTCGGAAAGGGAACAACCGTTACAATGAAAAAGCGCATAAGCGTCCGCGTGAAACAAAATGGACAACAGGGATAATTTCATAAATGATAATATGGGGCTTGTCCATTCCTGTTGCAAAAAGTTCAGGGGCAGAGGAATAGAGTATGACGATTTGTTTCAGGCGGGTTGCATAGGGCTCATAAAAGCGGCAGACGGGTTTGACGAAACGCGCGGACTTTGCTTTTCAACCTATGCCGTGCCGGTTATACTCGGTGAGATTAAGCGTATGTTCCGCGATGGCGGCAGCGTCAAGGTGTCGCGAACACTTCGTGAACTCGCCACAAAAATTAAATACGAACAGGAAAAAGCGCTTAAAGAAAATGGCAAAGACTTGACCTGCGCGGAACTAGCAACAATGCTCTCGGTCACGCCCGAGGAGGTCGCGGAGTCCTTGAATGCCACACAACCCACCGTGTCATTAACCTATGAGTCGGAAGACGGCACCTATGAAGTTGATTTGGCGGTGTCGGATAACGGTGATATGTTAACCGATAAACTGATGCTTGCGGAGGTTATAAAAAGGCTGCCTGAAAAAGAACAGTCGTTGCTCAAAATGCGCTATTTTGAAAGTAAAACCCAAAATGAAACAGCAAAAGCGCTTTCGATGACACAAGTACAGGTTTCCCGCGCCGAAAAGAAGATATTAAAGAACCTGAGATATATGCTAAATGAATAAAAAAAGGCGTTTCAGGGAATAATTAACAGGCATAGTTCCCAAGTTTTATTTTTTTGAAAAAAATTGAAAAAAAGTGTTGACAACGGGGGAAGTATGTGGTATTATAATCGGGCGCCCTAAAGAAAGGGAGCGGCTTGGACCTTGAAAATTAAACAACGATAAGAAATAAAAGGACCCGACAATTCTGAGGAAAAGACTCAGAGTAAAGAGGACAAATTGATGCGTCAGCATTGATGAAATGAGCTATAGAAAATGGCTCTAAGATAGGTATT
>JAZSRO010000097.1:0-1599 GCA_045538515.1 Acutalibacteraceae bacterium
TGCCTCTGGTTTCTTCAAGCGGAAAATAATTTTTCTTTGTGTGTCTTGAACTGGTGTTACCTCTTAAGCCGTCAATAGGCTGAGTTTTCTTGATTTTTCGTGCAGATATATATGTGAAGAACGTAACAACACCACAAAGGATACAAGCCACACATACAAAGCTCAGCAAATCAAAACTGACAGCAAAGGAAAAACCTGACTGAACAGTAAGCACCGAGCAAAGCACAGGAAGCAAAGCGTAAGAAAGACCAACGCCGAGGATTGCAAATAATAGCGAAACAATCGCATATGGCAGCGTGATACTCGCTATAATCTGGGTACTTGTATAACCCAGAGCTTTGAGCACGCTCATATTAGTAATTTCGGACTCAATGGCATTTTTAACTTTGAAGTTACTGAGGAACACGCTGACCGCAAGAATGATTAGCGCAAAAGCGGCTAAAATAAGCACAAGCAGATCCGTAACCATTGTTCGTGTGCCCTTTACTCTTTCGCTGTCAAGGATTGATAACGCCATAACACCTTTGTTTTCAATTACTTTGCTGACATCATCTTTCACTTTATCAAGGCTTGCATCGCTCTTTACGCTCATTGAATATTCAACCACAGCCTTGTCACTATAAGAATCCGCAAGCTCTGCAAACTCTTCTTTTGGTAAATAGGCACACAGCAAACCCGAACCATAGTTGCCGTACTGCATTTCTTCAATCACACCTGCTACAGTGAAACTATGGGACTTGCCGTCAATTGCATAAACGATTTCGTCATTCAAAGCAAATCCGCCAAAGTTGGATACATAAAGTGGGATATAGATTGGATTGTCAACATCATTTTTGTTTTCATTCACAAGTTCATAATTGTTAAGAGTACGCTTGTCGTCTATGTTATAAAACACTGTGTTCATTGAAAAATCCGCACCATTGAAATCCTTGACAGTAGCTTCTGTCATAATAGCAGTATAGCTTTCGGTTTTCTCTACCTTTTCGATTTCATCAATTGCTTTTTCAAGTTCACTGTTGTTCTGGACCTCAGGAACAATTGCGTTGAGCCTTGCGGTGTTTAACTTTTCAAACTTTGTATCATAAGCACTATCTACCTGACACAGCAAAACCGCCGCACAATTTAATATTAGAGCAGTTATCAGAATGATAACGCCGAATGATATAAAGGAGGTTTTTTCTTTTTTTAAGTTGTATAAAATCTGATTTTCTATTTTTTTCATATTACCATCCCATCTCTGTTAAAAAGTTGTTTAGCTTTGCTTCACGGTCTTTACTTTCATTTGTGTAAACCCCAAGGTCACACTCACCGTAGATCTTGCCGTCCTTAACATATAACACACGGTTGCCTCTTAAGGCTGTTTTCTTGTCATGAGTTACCAATATAATGCTCTGACCATCATTATGAAGCTTTGTAAAAACATCAAGAACCGCAGTTGAGTTATTTGAGTTCAGTGCACCTGTGGGCTCATCGGCAAAGAGAATCTCGGGTTTATTTATAACTGCCCTTACAATGCCTGCTCGCTGAGCCTCACCGCCCGACACCTGAGATGGGAACTTTTGGCGTGTTATCTCAGGAATATTAACAAGCTCGAAAAGC
>JAZSRO010000024.1:0-21829 GCA_045538515.1 Acutalibacteraceae bacterium
AAGCGGGCTTGTCGGAATAAGCTCGTAGGAATCGTCTTTGGTGTCAAGATATAAAAGATGATCCTTTTTGGAATACACTTCACACGATTGATCGAGTTTACCGCAAGACACGCCCACGTAATTGTTTTCCGCGGACATGGCGGTGAAGATTATTTCCGAGCGAGAAAGCGTGATGCCGTTCACTTTACAAAGCGCAGCAAGGAAGGCGATAATCACGGAAGCGGAAGAAGAGAGCCCGCCGATCGGAAGACTGCCTTCAATCACGCCGCAAAGCCCCACGTGGAGTGGGTATTTGCTTGCAAGTGCAAGGGTTGCGCCGCGCAAATAATCCGCCCAATCGTTTTGTTTTTCCTTGGGAACGGACGCCACGTGCCATTGCGCGCGTTTGTCGAATTGCAAGGACGCGAGCTCAATAACGCCGTTTTGCTTAGGAGAATACGCGATATGAATCCCCTGATCGATCGCAAGCCCCGTAATTTTGCCGTATTGATGATCGGAATGCGCCCCTATCGGACATACACGATAAGAGCAAAACGCCACTCCCTGCGGCTCTTTTTTATAAATTTGTTCAAATTTTTCAACAGATTTTTTCATTGATCTATTTTTCTATGTCCTTATCTGTTTTTATACATTTTTTCGTAATAATTTTGATATTCGCCGCTGATGATCGTTTCCCACCATTCGCGGTTTTCTAAATACCACGCAATCGTCTTTTTAATCCCGTCGGCAAATTTCGTTTCGGGCAACCAACCAAGCTCGTTATGGATTTTCGTAGGATCGATCGCATACCGCATATCGTGTCCCTTTCTGTCCGTCACGTAAGTAATCAAGCTTTCAGGTTTTCCAAGCTCCTTACAAATGAGCTTGACAATATCAATATTCCGCATTTCGTTATGCCCGCCGATATTGTAAACTTCTCCAACTTTGCCTTTATGAATAACCAAATCAATCGCTTTGCAATGATCTTCCACGTAAAGCCAATCGCGCACGTTAATCCCTTCGCCGTACACGGGTAACGGTTTATCGTTCAATGCGTTCGCTATCATAAGCGGAATGAGCTTTTCAGGGAAATGGTAAGGTCCGTAGTTGTTGGAACAACGACTAATCGACACGGGCAATCCGTACGTTCTGTGATAAGCAAGCACCAGCAAATCCGCACCTGCCTTGCTCGAACTGTAAGGCGAGCTCGTATGGATCGGCGTTTCTTCCGTGAAGAATAAGTCAGGTCTGTCAAGCGGCAAATCCCCATATACTTCGTCGGTGGAAACCTGATGATAGCGCTGAATCCCATATTTTCTACAAGCATCCATAAGCGTTGCCGTGCCCATAATATTCGTTTGCAAGAATACGCCCGGATTTTCAATAGAACGGTCCACGTGCGATTCCGCCGCAAAATTCACCACAATCTCGGGTTTTTCTTCTTCAAACAACTGATACACCGCGTTTCTGTCGCAAATATCCGCTTTCACGAATCGGAAATTAGGGTTATCCATCACCGACGAAAGCGTAGATAAATTCCCCGCATACGTAAGTTTATCCAAACACACGATGCGATAATCAGGATATTTTTCAAGCATATGAAAAATGAAATTGCTCCCGATAAAGCCTGCGCCACCCGTTACGATAATCGTCATATTATTCTCCTTTGACAAGCGACATTAAATATTCGCCGTATTCCGTTTGTTTTAATTCTTCGCCGAGCTTATAAAGCTGCTTGCTCGTGATAAACCCGCGCCGCCAAGCAATCTCTTCGATACAAGCCACGTAAAAACCTTGCATTTCTTGAATGGTTTTTACAAAACCGCTCGCCTTATACATGCCCTTGGGCGTACCCGTATCCAGCCACGCCATACCGCGCCCCAAAAGCTCCACGTTCAATTCACCAAGCTCTAAATAGGCGTTGTTTACTGCCGTAATTTCAATCTCACCGCGCGCAGACGGTTTCACGTTTTTCGCAATCTCCACCACACGGTTATCGTAGAAATAAAGCCCGGGAACGGCATAGTTCGATTTCGGCTCTTGCGGTTTTTCTTCAATGGAAAGAACCTTGTGGTTTTTATCAAATTCCACAACACCGAACGCGCGCGGATCTTTCACGGGATATCCGAAAATGGTTGCGCCCGTTTCTCTTGCCATCGCTCTTTTCAAAACGCGCGTTAAATCCTGACCGTGGAAAACGTTATCTCCCAAGATCAAGCACACGCTATCGTTTCCTATAAATTCTTCACCGAGAATAAACGCGTCGGCAAGCCCACGGGGTTTTTCTTGCACGCAATAAGAAATTTCAATGCCAAGATTTTTTCCGTCGCCAAGAAGTTCTTTATAAGAACCGATCGCTTCGGGTGTGGAAATAACAAGCACTTCTTTAATTCCCGCAAGCAATAACACCGAGAGCGGATAATAGATAAGCGGTTTGTCGTAAATGGGCAAAAGCTGTTTTGAAACGGCTTTTGTCATGGGATACAATCTCGTTCCCTTCCCCCCTGCTAAAATAATACCTTTCATTCTCTTTTCTCCCTGTTTTATTTTTGTAAAATACAGTCGCAAATTCTATCCACGTCCGCAAGCGATAAATGCGCGTATAACGGCAGACACACGATATTTCTCGAATACGCTTTCGCGTTCGGCGTATTCTCCGTCATATCCCTTTCAAATTCCTTGTTCTCAGATACGAGCGGGTAGAAGTATTTTCTCGCAAACACGCCTTGCCCTGCCAAACGCTCGCAAAGCTCGTCCCGATTTTCCCCAAACGCTTCCTTTTCGATAAGCACGGGATAATACGCGTAATTTTGCTTAATGCCCTTGACGATCGGCAAAAGCGTGATACCAGGTACGCCTTCAAGCCGCTTGGTATATCTTTCAAACACGCCTTTTCTTAACGCAAGCTCGTCGTCGATATGGCGCAAATTACAAATGCCCATCGCCGCCTGGAATTCGTTCATTTTCGCATTCGAGCCAAAGCAAGCAAGCTCGTCGCCGTTTACACCGAAATTTCTCTGCAAGGCGATTTCCTTTGTAAGCGCTTCGTCTTTAAACGTTAAGCAGCCCCCTTCGATCGTGTGGAACACTTTGGTCGCATGAAAGGAAAACATAGAAACGTCGCCGTATGCGCCAATCCCCTTTCCTTTATATTCCACGCCAAAGGCGTGCGCCGCGTCGTAAATCACTTTCAAATTGTGCTTGTCCGCAATTTTTTGAATGGCTTCTACGTTGCAGATGTTGCCGTATACGTGTACGCCCAAAATTGCCGTCGTTTTATCGTTGATAAGCGCTTCAATTTTGCTTTCGTCGATGGTATAATCTTCTTTCACGTCGCAAAACACGGGCGTGCAACCTGCTTGCACGATCGCATTCGTCGTGGAAGCGAACGTGAAGGGCGTGGTGATAATTTCGCCTTTCAGTTTCAATGCTTTGAGCGCGCAATAAAGCGCCAAATGTCCGTTTACGAAAAGTTCTATCTGCTCCGTTTTAAGATACTCTTTCACTTGTTCTTTCAAACGGTTATGGATAGGACCCATGTTCGTCAAATGCACGGTATCCCAAATACTTTTAATTTCCTTACAATATTCTTCATACGTCGGCATCGACGATTGCGTTACGTTAATTTTCTGCACTTTCATCTATCTCCGTAGTTTGATTTTTCTCTACAATTTTATCCGCATTTTCCGCTTTCTTCTTTTTGTCGGAAGCAAGCGCCTTTTCTCCACGCATATACATCACTACAAGCCCCAGCAAAATCATAACGGAAGAAGCGTAAACCAAAACGGGATACGCCGTTTTATAAATAAACGCGCAAATTGCCACAGCCACGTCCCCACCGATAATCAAAGCGGCAAGATATCCGAAAAAGGAAAGTCCGCCAAGAAAAAGCGCAAGCATAATTCCATAGCCATAGATGATGTTCAATACGTCTGCAATTTTATTCAGTATTTTTTTCATGCTTGCCCCCTTTATACTCCAAGAATGGGCAACCAACCCATCAACACGATCACTTCCAAAAGATATTGCAAGGCAACCCACCAAAGATTGTTTTTAAACGTCTTACCAAATTCCGCGCCCGACAACGACATACCTGCATACATACCAAGCGCAAGGGGCGGAGAGATACCACCCATAACGCCACAAATACAAGGCAACATTGCCGCCACCATAATCGGATTTGCGCCTGCCGCGGCGAACAAACTAATGAACGCCGAGCCAAAAATGACGACAACGGACGAACCGGGAATAATCATTGTCATAAAACAAGTGATCAAAGGAATCAAAAGTGCCAATCCAATCAAATTCATATTCAACGTCGATATGAACGTTTCCAATTCGGCGGACACGTTCAAATCATTAAATAACGCGCCGATCATATACCCGAATATACAAGCGCCAACCGTCGGGGAAATGCTCTTTACCCCTTTTGCAAACATTTTCGCAATTTCGTGTGGCAAAACGGATTTTTTATCTTTCACAACGATAATCGCATAGATAGACGCAAGCCCTGCAATGAAATATAAAAGCGAACTCGACATATATTTCGCGCCCGTTGTACCCAAACGCGATGTAAAGAAAGTATCTTTAAACAAATAATCCAAAACGAACGGCAAAAGAATGATCACAGGCAATAATAAGCCCTGCCAACCCGTTTTGAGTGTTTCCTTTAAGCTTGGAATGTCTTCCTTTGCCATAGGTTTCACTTTATAATATTTACAGAACGCGAAAACCGTGATCAGGCGTTGCAAAATAAACCAAAGCGAACAACCCCAACAAGCAATCCAAAATTGGCTCGTCGTTAAACCGCTTTCAGGATATAACGCCATAAACGCGCCAAGTGCCGCAACGATATTCGCAGACGGGGGCATCATATTCCCGAGATAGCTCGCCGCGCTCTCGATATTCCCTGCAAGCTCGGCAGGAAAACCCGATTTTTTCATAGCAGGAATGGTGATCGCGCCCGTCGCCATCACGTTGCCCGGTCCGCTTCCCGATAACGCGCCCATAAACGAACTTGCCACAACGGAAACGTAGCCTGCGCCGCCTGGAATACGCCCAAGCAATGAAAGAATAATCGCCACCGCCCCGTCGATAATTTTCGTTTTCGTTAAAAGGATTGACATTGCCGTAAACACCGTCATGGAATATAAGAGCGATGTTTTCAATCCTTCATTGATATAACCCCCTACGTTTTGCCACGCGCCTGTGATTGCAAGCAATATAATAAACGCCACCAAAATCGCTTCGTATATGGGGCGTTTTAACGCCATAAACCATATACAAATCACCGCTAGCATAACGCCTAAATAGATAAATGATGTAGGCATATACTTCTCCTTCGTTTTTTACAAATGTGTTTTATTGCGGAAAATATTCCCCCTGGTATTTCGGCGCGATCATATTCTCGCCGTTGTCGTTCGTAATCTTCATCAATGCGTTGGCTTTCTCCACGACGGATACGAATTGTTCCCGTGTATCACAGGATAAGATAAAGCGAATCGCTACGTTATTCGCCGTGCCATAAGTACTGATTACATCTCCTACATAATGACATTGATGATACCCGACCACGCCGGGAATTTTCAAAATTTCTTCCACTCCCTCGATTTTGCCGATCTTGCCGAGCATTAAATCGTAATATAATAACGCGGAACACTTTTTGGCAAACGCGCGATCGATCTTTTTGACATGTTCGCTGTCGCCCATACTGCCCGTCATGGCAAAATTCGTTAAAAGATTTGCTATATTTACGCCGCTCGCCGCTTCAGCAACTCGCCAATCTTGCGCACCACCCATACGCAAAGACGGATCGAAAAAGCGGAATTTTCCGTTATCGTAGAAACCCGTAAACGATGTGGCTCCGTTTTTAATGCCGATTTCCTTTAACATGGAAATTACTTTATCGTTCGTTGTTTGTAAGTATTCGTTATAGAAACGGGACGGGTACGTAGACGTGCCCATATATACTCTCGTTCCGTCGGGTAAAACGCTATCCCAAACATCAGACATGGACGTAAAATACACATTCCCGTCGCATGCCACGTATTTTGCACAAAATTCTTTCGCCCCATACATATACTTTTCTATAACAACTTCTTTACGCTTAGAAAAACTTAACGCGTATTCAATAGCTGTCGGCATTTCTTCCGCTGTATTTGCCACTACAATTCCTTTAGATGCGCGTCCGTCGACAGGTTTTATCATTATGGGATATTCCAAATCGGCGTAATCTTTTTCCGCAAGCTTCTTATCCATGTTATATTTAGGGATAATATCTAAACCGTATTGCGTGCAACATTTGGCGAACTTATCTTTATTCGTCATAATATCAAACTGCTCGCGCCCCGCCACGCACGTTAAACCTAACCGTTCGCAAATTTGTTGATAAGGTTTTTGACCAGGGTCAATGCAATAATTCATTACTCCGTCAATATTTCTTTCTTTGCATTTTCGTACAATTCCGTCCACGTCGTCAATGCTCAACATCCACGTTTCGTCTGCATATTTTTTTGCAGGAGAATTTTCTAAATAATCCGTAACAACCACGTAGTATCCTTGCGCTTTCGCGTCTATTACGATTTCATTCATCGCAGAGATTGCCCCTAAAACAAGTAATGCTTTTTTTCCGTTAATCATAATTTACTTATCCTTTTGTTTTCGTTAAAGTCAACTCTTTATAAGCTATTATTCCTACTTGGCATTGTAATACGCTTTCATTCACGTCCTTCCCCTGCGACCAATCCACGATCGCTTTGGGCAAATTACAACCGCCGATATGACTGAACGGATACCCGCCGCCAAAACGCGCGTTCATCTCCAACACATACGGCTTACCATCTACGAGAAAAACGTCCGTATCCATATTCCCGATATGTCCCGTCAATCTTCCCAAACGCTCCAACGCTTCCGAAATGGACGGCTCGTCCACAAGCTTGGCAATGTCCGTTTCTCCTGCGCGCATCGCCACCTTCTTTCGAACGTTCACTTGACGGAAATTGCCTTGCAAGTCGTTGATAATATCCGCACCGTATTCTTGCCCTTTTAAGCACTCTTGATAGATTATTTTCTCTTCGACACTATCCGATTCGTATCGCAAATACGATTTATTGATCGTCCGCACGTTGCGGCTATAATAATATAAGAGTGCCAGCTCGTCTTCTACTATGGATAACGCGATCGAACCGCAACCAAAACGCGGTTTAATTACAATGGGATATTTAAGCTCCCCGCTCTCAATCGCGAGCATTGTTTTTTGCAACGTCAAATACGTCTTCGGCGTATGAAAGCCGTTGTTTTTCAAAAATTGATAGGTTTGCCACTTATCGTTGCAAATAGAGATAAGCTCGGGTTCGGACACGATCACTCTCGTCCCAATCGCTTCAAATTTTTCTTTATTCCGCGCGAGAACAAGAAGATCAATATCGAACAAGGAAATGAGAATTTCAATTTTGTTTTCCTTGCAATAATTCAGCAGAAAGGGAATATACTCGTCGCTATAAATGAGTGGCGAAACCACCGCTTTATCCGCGTAGTGAAATGCAACGGTTAAATCGTCGGAATTGCAAACGTGAACTTGTCCGCCTGCACCAAGCGCATCTTTGAAATATTTTACCATATACGCGCGGCGTCCTACCGACGTCAACAACACGTTCATTCTTCTTTCTCCTTGAAATACGTGATCAAATGCAAATCCTCAGGGCGCGGCTCGCCTTGTGGTTCGTACCGTTCAAAACCGAGCTTTTTATACGTAGCAACGGCGGGCAGATTGCTCTCCACTGCGTACACGTGCACCCCTTTTGCTCCATTGTTTCGACTATAATCAATGAACCGACCAAGTAATTTCTCAGCATGTCCTTGTCCTCTCGATTCTTTTCTTGTCGCCATAATTGCAATATACGCCAGATTATTCTTCAAATTTTCAGTATAACCCGCTACCATGGATGCAAGCACACCGTTTTGATATTCACAGAAAATCGTAGCCTTATCAAAAAGTTTTTCGGCATATTCTTTCAAATTCACTTTTTCCGAAATCGCAACGGGAAAATCTTTATCGACGTCATTCAAAAACGCTTCGATTTCTTCCACGGTCGGTTTTTGAACGGGTTGAGCGAGATGCGTGGTTTGAACGGATTTTCTTTTCTTTAAAAAGCTTTTTGCCAAATTCCAAATGTATTCAAAACTTTCCATTTTGAGCAGCCTTGCGCCAACTATATAGATAAGCGCGCCAAGCGTTACTTGAATGATTAGCGTCCAAATATCCGCAAGAGAGATAAATTGCACGCAAAATACAACAACGCCCATCACGCCCGCAAGCAACATAGACGGCAACATATCTTTGATCTGTTCTATATATCTATACCCCAAAAGCTTGTTGTTCGGAAACGCGTTGACAAAACTACTGATAATCGTCGAAAGCAAAAGGCTGTACGCCATAATGAGCACCCCAAACCACATTGTAGAAAGCAATAAAATGACGCCGATTACTTTTTTAACGACTTCCAATCTCAAAAACAAATCGCTTCGACCCATTGCTTTGATGGCATTCAGATTGGCAGTATGAATAGGATAAAAGGCGTACGTAAAGCAAAAAATTCTTAAATAGGGCACGCAAAAGATCCATTTATCGGTGAGCAACAACCTAACGATCGGTTCTGCGCAAACGCCCAATCCCACCATAAGCGGCCACATAATAAACGAACTTGTTTTAATCGCACGACGTGTCATTGCTTTGACTGTCGATTTATCCTTTTGCTCCTTCGACATAACGGGAAACAACACGCTGTCGATGGAAGAATTGATATTTGTAACTATTAGGCTTGGAAATTGTTGACCTCTGTTATAAAATGCCAAATCTTCGCTTGAATATTTTTTTCCAATAATAAGTTGGCGAATATCCTTATAAATTGTATCCAACAAACTGGACACCAATAACTTCCAACCGAAAGAAAATAATCCCTTTAAACGTTGCCAAGAAAAGAGCTTTTTCGGACGCCATTTTACGGTGATCCAAAGCACCGCCGTACCAGCAATTAAATTCACAAGATATTGTCCAACGAGCGCCCAAACACCAAAGCCATAGATTGCCATTCCAATCCCAACAACCGCCGCGGCAATCGTACCGCCAATGGTAGAAAAGAAGAACTTCTTGAACAACATATGTTTGGAAACATAGGCTTGTTGCACACTTTTAAGCCCTGAAACAATCAAGGTTAAACCAAGAACGCGGATTACGGGTGTCAAATCGGGCATTTCATAAAACGCAGCAATGAGCGGCGCGGCAACAAACAACAGCGCGTATAGAGACACGCACATTGCCACGTTAAAATAGAACACGGTGGAAAAATCCGTATCATCCGCATTCTTTTTTTGCACGAGCGCCGTGCCCAAACCACTATCCACGAACACTTGTAAAATCGTGGTAATCACAGTGACGAGCGCAATCGTGCCATAGACAGTAGGATCAAGAATTCGCGCAAGCACAATCGACACAATAAACGTAACGAGTTGCGCTCCGCAGCGTTCTAAAAACCGCCATATTAAGTTGGATAAAAAGTTTTTTTGGTCTGCCATTGATTATTTATTTCGACTAATTTTTCTCTTTAATTTAATCAAAAACGGAAAATAAGCCTTTATACGTATTCTTAACTTTTCTTTAAAACTTAATTGTTTGAAAACGTCCCGATACTCCTTTTTAAGCATTTTTTTATTTTGATCAAAATGATCAAGCATTTCAAAGACATTACAACGCATTCTTTTTTCAATGAGATTATGATACCGTTGATGTGTATATTCATCTAAAATCAATAACATCTGATTAATTTTCTCATAATGCGCAGCATATGCTTGATGTTGTGTCATCATTCTGCTCGTCCAAGAGCCTTTTGCGCATACACGATATGCCGACATATTATCTTTTAAATATAACATTCCTCCACGCAACGCACCTTGTATTTGCAAAGTATAGTCTAACTGTAAGAACTTTCTAAACGGAGGTAATTGAGACGTACTTAACTCGCTTCTGTACATCAAAGAATTGGTTGCGACGAATCCACCCCCTCCCCAAATAACATCTTTTGCTGAAAAAACCGTATCTTCACACGCGGGTTGCATAACCCCAAGTTTTTTTTTCGTTTCTGCATGCACCCTATCCGCAGTATGCGCGCACATATCAATTTGAGGATTCATCTCTAACCCTTCATATTGCTTTTGTAATTTATAAGGATCTGTCCAATAATCATCTCCTTCACAAAAAGCAATATATTTCCCTTTTACCCTAGGATATTGATATAACACCGCGTAAGGAATTTTTTGCGAATACTGATTTTCTTTTTGATATATAGGTTTAATTATATCGGGATATTTACTTTCATACTCGCGAATAATCTCCGCCGTTTTATCAGTGGATGCATCATCATGAATCAATACTTCAAATTTAAAATTCGTTTTTTGCATCAAAAAACTTTCAATGGCGTCTCGTATATAATTTTCGTGATTATACGTATTGCAAATAATACTAACTGAAATGTCATTGTGCATAAGATTATTTTCACCAATTTATTTTAAAAACTATTCTATATATTTAATAATTTTAGCAGGATTGCCCGCAACAACCGCACCTGAGGGCACATCTTTTACAACAACTGCCCCAGCTCCAATTATAACGTTGTCGCCAATGGTAATGCCCCCAATAATGCTTGCGTTAATTCCAATATTAACATTATTACCTATTGTTGGCACATCGCCCCTTTTCTCTCCGATTTTACTCCCACCTCTAATAGTAAAGTTTCTACCGACATTTACATGAGAATTTATTAAAACCCCATTAGGATGAAAGATTGCAAAGCCACCACCAGCATCCATTAAACAATTTCCCTCAAACCCATATTTACTACATAACCAATAATATTTCAGAAGCCAATAATAATACATGAATTTAAAAACTCTACTTTTGCCATGCCAATATTTACAATGTCTCATGACAAATGTAATTTTAAAGCCAGGTATTTTTTTTGCGACACGCAATTTTTGAACGTTAGGATATGCTAGAACATCCTCATAAATTAATTTTTTCAGCTCTTTTCTTGTCATATTAAACTCTCACATTAGGCGTTGTGTTTAGGTAATTTTATCCATTCCCCCAATTTATAATCCCATTCATTAGGCTCAAATCTCGCCATCCCTCCGTCAGAATAAAATGTAAATTCTGAAAAATACGTTTCACCATTTACTTCATAGAAATCTACGCGTAAAAAGGGAAAGCCTGCACTCATTTTTGATGCCAAATCCAACATTTCATTTAAAGTTTTGGGTCTTCCAAGGTGATTTTGACTATTGGGGAAATTTTGTCTTAAATCTAGTAAATTCCATCCAGTATCGAAATAATCTATAGATTCATCTTTCAATTTATCATTTTGTATCGTTTGAATGATGCGAGGAACACCACTAAAAGTCATTACTTTGTATACTGTCAACGATTTTTGGGGCGCACTTTCGAATGATTGATTATCATTTTCCATATACTTTTCGGCAATTATTCTGCGAGGTACATTTTTATAAGGCCACTCTCTTCCATGCCAAAAATAATTACGCTTTAAAGAGCGATTAATTTTCCGTTTTACTTTTTTTAAATCCAACTTTGATTTATCACGACAAATCACAAGTCCGCCGCTATCATGGGTACACTTCAAAACAAACTGATCTGGTAATGCTTGAAAATCAATATTTTCAAATTTATCCCATACTCCAAGTGTTGAAATAACATACTTCTGCCCGATTTTATCCGCTACATATTGTTTAACGGCATACTTATCTACCATAGTGGTGTATTCAGGCTTATGATCGTATAATTTCAACCATTGTAATTTTTCGTTAAATGTTTGTGGGTTTTGCAAATTTAATTCCTTGCCCATTCGATCTTTATACAAATGTTTTAAATAGAATTTATCGCGAAAAAGTCGCGCAAAACCATGCTCATTTAGCCAAATAATAATTTTTCTCGGATATCGTATATATTTAATAACTTTTTGAAAAAAGCTTTTCATCTTCTATCTCCTCATTATTTGAGCATAAGCTCAAATAAGCAAAACTAAACGCCAACAAACTAATTCCTGAACGAATCAATTGTCCAAATTGAACATCCAACAAGATCAGAATTAGAGGCAGAAATTGTTCAAAACGATATTTTTTTTCTCTTCTAGCTGTATTCACAAGCAACACTAACCACCAAATGAAGAATATTAGTCCTGGAATGCCCCAGACAACGACTAATTCCTGCGGCCCGTTGTGTGATACTAGCTCAATTCCACCATAAATAGCGTTTAATTTTTGCACATTCTCTTGTAAGCCTATTCCAAAGAACCAATATTCAAATTCAGAAAAAATATGACGATTGTAAAATAAGAATAACTCAATTCTCCCATTTGAAATATCCTCTTCTCCAATAAAACGCGCCAAAAAACTCTCAAAAACTGTAGGCATAAAAAGCCATATAATAAGAGCAAAAAGAAGCATAACAACCACAATAGCCACAATACGCAAAATGCGTTGATTTAATTTTGCTTTGCCCGCAAAAACCGTTAGCCCCAACATAACCGCAAAACAAAGCAGAAAAGCACGCGACATTGTCATAAACCCAAAAAAAATCAAAAGAACAATAAAAAGATAATCAATCCAAATTTGTTTTTTGGCTATAATCTGTTGTATTAATCCAACAATTGATAAATTGCAAATAAATCCCAAATAATTAGGGTTGTAATTTACCCCAAAGTTTTCGGCTTCTGCATTCCCTACTCCAAAACGATAACCCCCTTTAAAAATTTCCTCAAAATTATAATTTGCCGCCTCCAAAAGATTGAACAAAATAACAAACATCATGCTTATAGCACAAATTGCCAACATGCGACAAATAAACGAGTAATCGAAGTTTTTAAAACGCAAAGACATTAAAAACGTGCATGCTATAAGTTCTGCAAAACCGCGGAAATATTCGTATATGGAAAGTTCTGATCTCAAACCATGCAGCATTTCCCAAAGCAACATACATATTAAGGGCACCAAAACAATAGAGAGTTTAAAATCTTCGGGATACTTAATAAAATAAACTGCAACACATAAAAACAAAGCATACTTATATTGAAATGCAGCACAAAGAGGTATACAACAAATTATCATTGCAACGATCTCATTTCTTCTGCCAAAAACCGCAATGCATCCCGCCAAAACCAAAAACAAGATAACAGGAAACGGCAAATGGAAGATATTTCTACCGAAAATCATTCCAATAAGCACACTTATTAAAATATAAAACAATTTCCTTTCTCGTGTATTGTGTGCAAGCGATCGATTATCTCTCATCGTTTCCATAGCCACACTCCTATCAAAATTACTCATTTATTTATTCAAACCTTCTATCAAACTAATCAATTTATTCAAAGAATTTTGCTCGCCGCACAATTCCAATACCTTTTTTCTTGCACATTTTCCAATTGTCATTATCTCTTCTTGAGCCAATTTTGTTATTTTTTTAATAACTTTTACAAGCTCCTCTTCATTTTCGACCTGTACCAAATAACCATTCTGTCCGTCATCAATTAAATCACGAGGCCCCGTGCGGCAATTTGTAGAAACGCATACAAGCCCTGTCGCCATAGCCTCTGCCAAAGCATTAGGCATACCCTCAAAATTTGACGTCATCAAAAATGCATCGGCGGAACGTAATACAGAAGACATATCCGTAGTTTTACCCATTAATTGTATACGCGAAGCCAAGCCCGTCTCGTTAATCAATTTTTGAATTTTTTGTGTATATTCTTCTTCGCCAGAGCCATAGATGAAAAGCATTATATCGTTATTGCTTTCGCAAGCCTTTTGAAACGCCTTGATCATCAAAGGATAATTTTTTTGCGGTGTAATTCTTCCTGCGGCCACAAAACGAGTGATATTCTGCGCATATTCGGTTTTAAAATTATCTTTATATTGCTGCGCAAGGGGATTAGAAATTACAACACTTTTTCTTTGAATTTTCTGATTAAAATATTCTGCTTGTTCCTGTGTCTGAAGAATCACTGCATTGGCTCTCAAAAAACACTTTTTCCACAAAAATTCGCCCCGTTTATTTGTCTTATAACTTTCCCAAGGATTATTTCTAACCGTTTCTATTCTAATTAATTTTCTACCAAAAGTAGAAAACATCATCCAAATTTGCATTTGAGACAAGAAACTTATAACAAAATTAGGCTTAACTACTTTTATAATTTTTCTCATTCGATACAAGCGCTTAAATCGGCTTAATTTTTTATATTCCTCATAAGACTTAGCGACCGCATGAACTTGTACGCTTGGATGTAAAGCGTACTCGTCTTCTCCGCGACCATACATCAACAGGGAAACCTCATAGCCTTTTTGGGCAAGTCCTGAAGCCCACACAGAGGCTACACGTTCTGCACCCCCACCATATAAAACACCAATTGCTATTAAAATTTTTTTCATTTCATTAAAGTCCTCTTGCTGTTGTTCTTTCTTTTCCCTACCCCAAGAATGAATCAGTCTCTAAATTCAATACGTTTCTTTATGATGAACCTTCGCCCAAATAAAAATACTTATACTTATAAATAAGGTATATATTTGAGATAATAATCAACCAATCTCCAAATTCAACTTTTGACGCATTTCTCAATGGCGCCAAGCCATAAAGCTCCTATTTTTTCGGGTAAAAATTTTTCCGTCGTTTTCTTCGCTTGAATTGCCATTGTTTTGGTTTGTTGAGGATTTTCTATGATAGATTTCATTGCATTATATAACTCAAAGACGTTATCTCTTTCCACCAAAATCCCATTTTGATCATTCTCAATCAACATTGCAGCTCCCCCTGGGCTACAATCTGTAGATACAACAGGCACTTCAAGGGACATCGCTTCTAATAAGGCATTTGGAATCCCTTCGTAGTCGGAGGATAACACCAATGCCGTTGCATTTTGTATGCTTTCAGATACATTATGCGTCACACCGCATAAATGTATATTTGGATTAACGCTTGCCATTTCTTTAATAGCTTCAACGTCTTCCCCATCACCATATAACTCCAACTTATACTCAGGATACTCCTTGTTTAATAACAAGAACGCATTAATTAATAAATCTTGACGCTTTTGTTTTAGTTCTAATCTCGCAACTGAAACAAATGCTTTTTCAACATTGTTGTCAGTTCTTGGCATAGAACGAAGCAACGGCACAACTGGATTGGCAATTACCATGCTTTTTTTTCTTACCGAGCGAGAATAAAAATCTCTTGCTTTATCCGTTTGAAAAACAAAATAATCAGCTCTGCAAAAAATAAATTTATTTATAAAATTAATGAGCTTGTTTTTTATCCCTTTCGGTTTAACATACGGATCTCCTCGCTGAGATAATAAGACTTTGGTTTTAGTTCCCCAACAAGCAGGAACAAGCCTTAATTGAGACGGCGAAAGAAAGGCTATTGCTATGTCGAATTTATTTCTCTTAATATACTTGTGCAACTTACAAATGGTTGTAAATCCTTTACTTCGATGATTACAACTCTCCAATGGTAAATGCTCGTGTTTTACTTCCGAACAAAGCTCTTGAAAATTCTTATTTTCCCTATACGTTAAAAACGTCACCTCGTTATTAGCGGTACATAAAACATTTGCAAGAAAAGCAAGCATTTTTTCTGCTCCGCCGTATCCTATATCCGCATTCAAAATTAGAACTTTCATAATCCTTTTTTCAAGCCCTTTTGTATAAATTAAGAAATTTTGAGGTTGTCTTTAACCCTAAAAATCTTACCATCCATTTAATTATTCTTAATTTTATATGTTTCCCGTATTTTAATACCCATTTATACTCTTTTAACAAGCGGTAAGCCTTTTCATATTCTTCCCCATCAAATCGCAACAAATGCCATAATAAAATCGAATATTCGTAAGCCACGAAACTTAAAGCGTATTTTTCCTTTTTACCCTTCGGTTTGTTGTTTAAGCACGTTTTATTTACGGATTCTATAACAAACAAACTTAAATCGTTAAACTTTTTCAAGCTAAAAGTATTTGTAATAGATCCCTGACGATTTTGACGATATTCATAATAAGGAACATCTAAACAGTCGAAATTTTCCGCCTTCAAAAGACAATCGAGAATAAACCCCAAATCTTCCGAATATCTTTTATCATATGGAAAATGTAGGTCATTGTTTTTCAAAAATGAATGCCTGAAAATTTTTGTACAAGCACTCCCCGAATACTTTGAACGGCTAGAAAGAAACTTTAAGACTTTTGTTGCATTACGTTTCTCTATTCCCGTGCGATAAATCCCATCGCCTAAATCTTCTTGATCACCACTGGGATAAAATTTAACCCCCTGCATAAAACAAACGTCTGCATCCGTTTCATTAATCCATTGTAAAATCTGCCTTACGCTATTTGAAGCGATTCTATCATCTGAATCTATAAAAGCAATATATCTTCCTTTGACACAATCCAGACCTGCGTTTCTTGCAGACGAAAGCCCACCGTTTTCCTTATGAACTACGTTAACAAATGCATAATTCAAGGCATATTCATCACATATTTTACTCGAATTATCGGTAGATCCGTCATCAATTAATATAATTTCGCAATTATCATCTATTTGATTTATTATACTATCCAAACATTCTGCTAAATAAGATTCGACATTATACACGGGAATAATAAAGCTTAATTTTATCTCCTCGTTTGTAGATTTATTCAATATCAATCACCTCAAAAATTCTTTGATTTATTTTTTTATAATCCAACTTCTCTTCCGCAAACTTTCGGCTGTTTTCACCCATTCGAATCGCTTCGTCGGGATTTTCAATAAGCCAACACACTCTTTCGACCATTTCGCTTACAGTGTTTGCAAAAAAACCGTTATAATTTTCAACGATCGATTCGCGACAACCAGGCACATTTTTCGTGATCACCGCTCTGCCGACTGCTTCCGCTTCCATGATAGAAACCGACTTCCCCTCCCGATAGGACGGCAAAATATACGCCGTTGCCGCTTCCAAATAAGGCCGAACGTCTTTTGTAGTTCCAAGATAATTGATGCTTCCATCATCGATATACTCTTGAATATCTGAAAGTTTCAACGTCCCTTCCGCACCAAGATAATTAAAAACAGCATCGGGATGTTTTTGTTTTACCATTCTCGCTGCTTGGCAATATTCCAAAACTCCCTTCGTTTTTAACAACCGCGCAATCATCAAAAATGTATGTTGATTTTGAATAGGTTTAAACGCAAATCTTTCTAAATCCACGCCTATTCCCCCTAAGATCAGCTCGCATTGTTCTTCTTTGACTAATTTGCGCCTAATAAATTCCGACTTGTCGTCGTTATTCAAGAAAAAAACTTTTCGGGGTATTTTAAATGCTTTTTTATATAAACGACACACAAAGAAACGAATTATTTTCCATTTGAGCGAATCGTTTATAAAAACGTCGCCTGCACCTTCGACCATAGAATAAATATTTTTAATACCCGCCGCTTTCGCAGCCAAAACCCCAAACGTATTCGGTTTTAACATGAACGAAAAAACGATATCGGGAAGAATTTTTTTGATTAATTTTTTATACTTCTTTTTAAGAGATAAAATTTTAAGTGGATTAATGCTACGATTTTTATCTTCTATGCAGTAAAAACGTACGCCCCGTTTTTCAATTTCTTCTTTATTCTCTGAATCGAAAGCGATAACACTTACATCAAAACCTTCGCTTTGTAATTTTTCAATAAGCGTTTTACGAAACCCAACAACCGAACCAGATGTTGAACAAAGCAATAAAATCTTCTTCAAAATACAAACCTCTTTACATTTTTTTTATCATTATTTCGTTATATTTCATCATATAAACACCCTCGGCATACGCACCGATATTCTCCGCGTTGGCTTTACCCTGTAAATTATTAAAAATCAACTGCATATGATCACAACCGCATTCATACGCATGAGGATACCCACCGCCAAATCTCGGATTTACTTCGGAAATATAATATTCTCCCTCAATATCAAAAATATCAATATCGATCTGCCCTAAAAATCCGCTTTCAAGAACAAATTTCTTCACTAAATCGAACAGCTTTTGGTTTTTAAAACTAACTGCCTTATCTGTTTCTCCTGCACGCATTACAAGCTTTTTCTTAGTAAAAACGGAAACGAGTTCCCCCGAAACCATGTCAATATAACAGTCTGCTCCGATTTCTTGTCCATTCAAAAATTCTTGAATCATCAAACCGTCGTTGTGCTCAAATAATAATTCCACTGTCTCTTTATCATAAACCTTGGAGATGGCAATACTTGCACTCCCGCAAACAGGCTTAACAAACACGGGATACGTAATCTTCCCTGCTTCCACGTCTTGATAAAACGCTTCCTTATCCACGTACGATTTGGCGCAACGATAACCGCGAGCTTCTAACCACTGAAACATTTCCCACTTATTCAAACAACGCTCGCATATCTCATAAGACGAGCCAATCACCGTAACCCCGAGTTTAGCGAACTCTTCTTTATACTGTGCCAATAACGACAATTCAGGATCTATTAAAGTCAAAACGGCATTAATTTTTTCCTTTTTGCAAATATCAAAAACAACGTCGATATATCCATTGTCGGTCATACGGGGCACTTTATAAAACTTGTCTGCTTCATATACGGCAGGCGCAATTTCGCTCATATCCGTTGCCACGACGATACCCGTTCCTGCAAACGTTTTTTTGAAATATTGAATGATTTTATTGCGCGTTCCAGCACTCAAAATTAAAATATTCATTATAATACTTCCTATTCGTTTTTTAAATAATCAAAGAATAATGGTGTTCCGCCCGTGTGAATAAACAAGACGTTTTTGTCTTTAATCTGATTTTTCGATAAATATTCTTGCATTCCGTAGAACGCTTTCCCCGTATACGTCTGATCCAAAGCGATTCCAAAATCTATAAGAGTACGTACGATCGTTTGATTAATTTTGTCTGAATCCTTGCCATAGCCTTCCCCTACGTAATCGTCACAAAATAGACAGTTTCTCTCAATTAATTCTTCGGATATTTTTAAATTCTTTTCTTTCAAATACTCCTTCACGCTTTCAATAACAACATTTCTTCCACGCGGTTTTTTTCTTGCAATACTGATTCCGACGATTTTCCGTTCGTCGCCATGCATTAGCTGTCCGCAAATTAATCCCGCTTGTGTCGTGCCTGTGCCTGAAGCATGAAAAATATAATCAAAATGAACGTTTTCTTTTTTTTCGTATTCTTTTATTTCTTCATAACAATCAACATAGGCTTGCGTTCCTAAATTTCCATGTCCGCCTCCCATGATAAAATAGGGAGTTTTGCCCGCTTGCTTTAATATATTCATTTTATTTTCAATGGTAGCGGCTACCTTTTCCAAAGGACATATCGTTATTTCTGCTCCAAACAACTCCATCATCTGACTGTTAAACGTTCGTTTTGAAGCCTCTTCTGGAGAAATGATATAACACTTCATACCGCGCATTGCTGCGGCGTTAGCAACGATTCTACAATGATTAGAACTCCCACTCCCATAGGTAACGACACAATCCGCATGATTTTTTTCAATATCCCGAAAAAACAGCTCTGCTTTTCTTGCCTTGTTTCCACCAAAGGAAAAGGGTAATAAATCTTCTCGTTTTACAAATAAATAATTATTATACAAAGCGCAATTAAGCTTTTGTGTTTGCGTCTTTCCATTCATTTTGTTTTATCCTATACTCGTCAAAATTCTCTAAACAATTCAAACTTATACCTTTTTTCTTAAAAACAGAAAAAACCGTCATAAAAATAATTTGTATATCTCGCAAAAGTGATATACCCTTAATATATTTTATATCTAAATTAAAACGATCTTCCCAACTAACCGTATTCCTTCCATTCACTTGTGCCCAGCCCGTAAGTCCGGGGCGAACGTCATGACGACGGCTTTCTTCTTCCGTATAATAAGGCAAATATTCCACCAAAAGCGGACGCGGACCAACGATCGACATATTTCCGATAAAAATATTAATAAGCTCGGGCAATTCGTCAAGCGAAGTGCTCCGCAGGATCTTGCCGTATCTCGTCAACCGCTTCTCGTCAGGCAACAAATTCCCATTTTCGTCCTTTTCGCATGTCATGGTGCGGAATTTAATCAAACGGAAAATCTTACCCTTTTTTCCTGGACGAAGCTGTGTAAAAAACGGATTTCCTTTCATTTTAATCGCGCCGAGCACAATCAAAATCAAGAGCACAGGCGACAAAAGCAAAAGAGCCAAACCGCTCAAAACAATATCGTAAAACCGTTTGAAAAATACTCGATAAAAAATTGCGGAAAGCAAAACCCAAACGGCAACCGCCACCACACAGATCAGAGTAATTCCCCACCAAGTCGTCATTAAAAGCTTGAAAAATTCTTCCATAACCTCTCAACCATCAAAAGCATTTTTTAATTTGTTCGATCACGTATTCCTGTTCTTCTTCCGTCATCTTGATATCCGACGGCAAACAAAGCCCGCGCGCAAACACGTCTTCGCTAACCGATTTTTTCTCAACGCTAATAAAATCGTGTCCTTTAAACACAGGTTGCATATGCATCGGTTTCCAAATGGGGCGCGTTTCGATATTCGCCTCGTTCAACTTTTCCAAAATCTCCATAGGCGACATTTTCACGCCTTCATCAATCAACATACACGAAAGCCAAAAATTAGGTTTGGTATAAGGCAGGTACGGGTTCATGGACACAGGCAAGCCTTTCAGGCCCGCTTCATAGCGGCGATAAATTTTCTCTTTCGCCGCGCGATGTTCGTCCAAATGCATCAATTGTCCGCGTCCGATCCCCGCCACCACGTTAGACATACGGTAATTATACCCGATCTCTTCGTGTTGATACCAAGCCGCCTTTTCTCTTGCTTGCGTTGCCCAGAAAAACGCCTTATCGCGAGCCGATTTCTCTTGGGTGATGAGCATACCGCCCCCCGACGTCGTGATGATCTTATTTCCGTTAAAACTGATCACGTTATACTTCCCAAACGTACCCGTCTGTCTGCCCTTATAGGTTGCGGAAAGGGATTCGGCTGCATCTTCCACGAGCACTGCGCCATGCCGCTTACAGATCTCTAAAATTTCGTCCATTTTTGACGGCGTACCGTATAAATGCGCAAGCGCAACGACCTTTGCTTGGGGATATTTTTCAAACGCTTTTTCAAGTGCTTCGGGTGACATATTCCAAGTATCCCTTTCGGAATCGACGAACACCTGTACCCCACCTTCATAAGAAACGGGGTTCACCGTCGCCGCAAAAGTCATATCCGAGCAAAGCACGACGTCCCCGCGCTTTACGCCCGCCAATTTATATGCCAAATGCAACGCCGCCGACCCCGAACAAAGTGAAAGCGTATGATATTTTTCTTCTAACCCCTGACTTAAATACGAAGCAAATTCTTCTTCAAAGGAATCACAATTAAAGCCCAAAGGCGCAATCCAATTTTTTTCGAACGCTTCTTGCACGAATCCGATTTCTTCGCCGTGCATGGTAGGCGTCGCCAAATTAATCCGTTTTCTTTCCATAAATGCTTACTCCCCGATTTTTCTTTTCTTTAAAAAATCTTTCCAAATCCTTTACGCGCCTTTCTTTTTCTTAGCTTGTCCTTTGCTTCCACTCAGTGCTTCAGCCACTGAATCGCGCGGATCAATCGTATACGTCGGCACGAGCTCTTTCACCGATTTTTTCATATCGTCCGTTTCGGCATACGCTTCTTGGCAAAGCCGATCCAAAACGGGGAAAAATTTCGTTTCGTCCAAAGGAATAGGTTTGGCG
>JAZSRO010000070.1:0-2704 GCA_045538515.1 Acutalibacteraceae bacterium
TACCCTACCCTACCGCAAAGCTTACAGGTATTGATAAATCGTTTTGAAGACGGATTCCATTTCTCTACAAAATAGGATTTTCCTCTTTTCGTCATTTTACTATGCGCCATATATTCCTTTTATCTTCATTGCGTTTCTATCCACTTTCTTAATTATATTGTAACACCTTCCAAAGAATTTGTCAAGAGCGACAGGGTGTTAGAATTCCATAGTTTTTATTTCTTTAAGGGGATATAATGTAAATTAAAAATCCTACCGCCCGTTTCTTGGTCAAAATGGAAGGTATAGAAGGTAACCTTTTCCAAAGCACCCTCTTCCTTCAACGCCGTAAGAAATTCCCGTCTTTCCAACATAGTTTTAGGCTGTTCGATGACAAAAATTCCCCATTTGCCCACCAACACGTCGGGCGCGGTAGCTACGTTTGAGGGGAAGGGATATATTTTTATCCCCGATTTCTCCCCTAACGGCAAGATTTGACAACAAATATCTATCAAAGACAGCGCCCGTTGGTTGTTCAAAATCAAGGGCGTTTCGCCAACAACCTCAAAGGCTTTGGAAAAGGAACATTCCCCCGTTCGACGGCAAATAGAAATCTCTTCGCCTTCCCACTCAAAACGAATTTTCTCTTTATCCACTATAAAGTCTTGTTCCCGTAAAAAGTAGGCGTGCTCAAAAGTTACCGTATCCCCTGCCGTCTGTAAAAGAATTTCGTCGCGCGCAGGAAGTTGCACCCCCGAAAGCTGCAAACAGCCCTCTACAAAACCGTGGTTTGCTAAATAAGTGTTAAAAGACGGATTTCCTCCTTTGTTTTCGCAAAGAATTCGACTGCAGCCAAGTTCCTTCGCTCTTTCCACCAAATAGGAAAACAGTACTTCGTTCGTTTCGTGCGCGTCTTCTCCGATAAAGACGGCGTACTCATAAAGCATATATTCCTTCGCCCACACGCCGTCGATTTGGCAAAATCTATCTATCCCGATATAATACCCGTAAATACATCTATCGGCTACCGCCGTGATATACTCATAGCCGTAGTAATACTTCACGTTCGGCGGACTGTAATGCAACGTGCATAAATCCTCATTTGAACCGATTATATCGTCTATATCACATACCCCGCATTTCCCGACAAGGTATTTCCCTTTGCGTATTTTTTCCATAGTCAAATCCTACCCTTACCCTCTCAAAATAGTAAAACGAAAGGCTATACATGTATTGTAGCACGATTTCGTGAAAAAAACAAGCGGGAAACGGAAAAGAGTTGTAGAAATTTTGTTACCGCTTATATATAAACGCCAAGCATGAAAAAATAACGAATCTTCGCACTCTTTTCCCGCCTTGTCCTTTTACCCCCTCGCGCGAACTCGTGATAATTCACGAGTTTTCACGAGTCGACAACGCCAAAAAAGACCACCGACTAACGCAGAAGACGATATTCCGCGCATGCGCGGAGCGTCGGGGCTCGATTTACCTTGTAGAAGAAATTAACCTATGTATTTTCCGCCCCTCGCGCGAACTCGTGATAATTCACGAGTTTTCACGAGTCAACAACGCCAAAAAAGACCACCGACAAGCGGTGGTCTTTTTTGGCGCAGAAGACGAGATTCGAACTCGTGCTACGGTTTCCCATACTACTCCCTTAGCAGGGGAGCCCCTTGAGCCTCTTGGGTACTTCTGCATGGCTCATTTTATCAAAAGCTATATAACTATATCATATTTTTCCCCGCTTGTCAAAGCTTTTTGCAATAAAATATAAAAAAACTTTCTTAAAAATTTCCCTTGTATATAAAAAATACCGCGCCCGATCGAGCGCGGTATTTTTATCACTCTTTCATTACAAAACCGTAGGAACAAAGAAGTAAACGAGGAACAACACCGTTACTACAATCGCTACGATAGAAACGCTAAACTTGGGCTTTTCTGCCGCAGCTTTGTCCTTCTTGCACGCATAAACGATCATATCTACCGCATATGCAACCAACGACATTAACGTGTAGGAAATCATACCAACACCGATACCTTTCGTAATCGAATAGGAAAGCACCATAACAACGATCGTAAGGAATGCGGAAACTGCGTTGATTGCATTGGAGAAATCAACACTCTTAACGTTGTTTTTCATCATCAAAACGCCAACGTAGATAAGAGCGGAAGCCGTAGCCGCCGAAGGGATCATTGCGAAGAAAGGAAGCGCAAACGTAGCAAGCAAGAACAAGCAAGCCGTCGTGAACGCCGTCAAACCCGTTCTACCGCCCGCGGATACGCCCGCACCCGATTCAACGAACGTCGTAACCGTCGAAGTACCGAGCATTGCACCTGCGCAAGTTGCAATTGAGTCCGAAATCATAATTTGACCGTAGTTGTGCGGTTTGTTGTTTTCATCAGAAAGGATTCTGTTGCCGCCGCAACAACCTACGATCGTTCCCATCGTGTCGAACATGTCGATCATGCACATCGTGATGATAAGCATAATCACGGTAAACAAAGATCCTGCAGGGAATCCTTCCGTGAATGCCGTTGTGAACGAACCGAATACACTGCCATCGCCCACGGAGAAGAAGTTGCCATAGTTTTCCCAGAACTTCCAAGAAATACCGTCTACCGAACCGGTGAGAACTTTAAGATTGGTAACACCGAAAGGAATACCGACAATCGTCGCACCTAAGATACCGATAATCACCGAACCTTTCACGTTAAATTTATCCAA
>JAZSRO010000071.1:0-1697 GCA_045538515.1 Acutalibacteraceae bacterium
ACGTTCGGCACGTTCCTTATCACCGTCGTATTTGATAAGATAATCGTTGTATTTCGATTTATACACATCACTCACATACTTCAAAAAAAGCATTGTAAGAATATAGTCTTTGTATTGGCTTGGATCAATCACGCCACGAAACGTATCGCAAGCTTTCCACACCGTACGGTTAATGTCTTCCTGAGTAATCATTATTTTTATTTACTTAATTCGTTAATAAGTATTTGATTAGTTATCTGAACACGTTTTTCTGCTATCTTTTTTAGCAATTGCTCTTCTCGCTTCTGAAGATTAGACAGATCAACTATTTTTTTTTGCATTTCCATATCCGGAATAGTTATTTTAAGATTTTCAAGTGTAGGTTTGTGAATCAATGGAGTGACTGAGCCAGCTTGAGCCGACTTGATTACCGCCACAACATTAGGGTGATTCAAATACCAACACAAATATTCCGGCAAAATATCATTGTTGTGTAATCGAATGGAGAACAACGTTGTAGAAGGCACGGCTTTTATATCTAAGTCGAACACTTTACATAAGTATGTCGTTCCTTTTCCCGCAAAAAGCAAATCACCCTTTTTTATTATATAGTCCAACAATTTTGGAGTAATATCAATGCGTGTTGCCGTTGTTTCCGGCGATTGCATCAGCAAATCCTTCACTTGCAAGCATACTATTTCACCTGCAGGGTTGCTTTTTGCATAAACACCCGAAAACACCTCAGCAATGTCACATAGTTTGACATTAGTATATTTCTTACTATTCATTTCCATGCGGCAAAGGTATAATTTATTTTCTAAAATCACGCTATACCACACAAAAAAATCTTAGTAAATAATTTACTTTGGTTTTTTGCGTAGTTTTATTCATTTTTTCAGAGGATTGTTAATGGTTCTTGTTTGATAGATATTTGTCCTACCCCCTCCCTCGTGCGAGCCGAAGGCGAGCACGCATAGAATAACCACAGAGAATAGGAGTCTTAAGAGAAAGTCTTCGACTTTTTTAGAGAGAAAGAGACGGAAAATCAGTCATAAAATAAGATAGATTTTAATTAGGTTATAAGCCGAGGATTGTTAAGGGCGGAACGCCCAAACCCCTCCCTTCCACGTGCGAGCCGAAGGCGAGCACATATAAAAAACACATCGGTAGCGTCTTTCAGACGATTCTCTCAAACAGCGGACAGGTTTGAAACCTGCCTCTACGGTCACCTCCATATGGCAAAATGCTGTTTTCTGTTTCTACAACTAAAAATGAAGTATCAATTGCCAAACAAGAACATAAATACATTATATTTGCAAACTGAAACTTGCAAGTAAAACATGGAGAATCTAAAAAGAATAATTCTGACGTTGGTGGTCGTGATGTGCGGTTTGTTCACATCTATGGCTAAAGATCCTCGTTCATCATATTCAAAACATTCGGCTCTACCGAAAGAAAAGACTGGTTTCCGACTCTACGGTGACTTTATGCTCACTGCCGATCTTGCCGACACCACAGGTGAGAAGAAACCTGCGTTTGGACTTTTCGCAACTCCAGGAGCCCAGATCACAAACTACTTCTTCGTGGGAGGAAAAGTGGGAGCTATGTATATGCTCAACGACTTTTTTGCATTTCCTGCCGCAGTCAACGTACGATGGACTTTCGGCAGAAAAAACATCCTCACCATAGCACAGTCTGGCGGTGTGGCTTACTGTGAA
>JAZSRO010000094.1:0-137933 GCA_045538515.1 Acutalibacteraceae bacterium
GGCTACGATCCGACTTCTTGGTACGTTCGGGGTCCATAAATTTCTTTTTATTGTTGTTCATCCAGTTATCCAAGGATTTACTTTTCTTTTTAACGCTGTTTGTATGGTTGTCGCATATCACATAATCCGTAGAGCATTTGCTGTTTTTCTGAGCATATGCCAATACTCGTCTTAAAATGTTCTCCTGCAATTTAGTTTCAACGGGTATATCTCTCGGCCTACCACCCTTGGTGTTTGTAAGATTTAATTGCTTATATTTCAGTGCATACTCAATCTGATGCACACGAAGGGTTACAAACTCCTCATGGCGAAGTCCGAAATATCTATCCATATACGCTTCGATAACCGCATCCATACGACCCATATCAAGTGCAACTTTGATAAGGTTATCGAACTCATGCGGAAGAATAGATTTATCCTTTATATATAATTGGCGCTTGGCAACAAAGAAGCATTTATTGCTCTTTGGCAAATTTCTTTTAGGGTTCATTCGTTGATGCACCCACTTTATACCGGATAATTCGGTGAGTATATATCCGGGCTTACAACCGCTGATTTGAAGATGCTCAACATAATTTCGCACGTGTCGCACTTCAACATTTCTAAAATTCTGTAAAGTGGTATTCTCTCCCAAATACCCACAGAATCTGTTCATTACTGCTTTATAGCGTCTACGTGTTTTAAAGCTGCCTTGATTTGACCTATCAATCACTGGAAGAGTTTGATTGAGCAAATTCTGCTTTTGGTTCTCGGCTTTTCGTTCTTGTTCTTCAGGGGTTAAACTCATAAGTATTACTCCTTTCATAGATTTCGGTTTTTTATAAGAAGCATCTATGGTTCCTTAATGCTTCATCACAAATTTCCGATATTTAAATGTGAATAATGTTTTTGTTTAGTTTCAAGAAAACATTAACACACACGAATTTATCCATATTTTCGTTCGCAGGTTTCAGTGGTTCGGGTTGAAACTGTGTACCAAAATATTGGGATGTTAAATATATAAGGAATAAAATTTTCGAGTTTCAAGAAAACATTAACTTTTTGTATGATTTATAAAATCATAGGTTTGTGTACGAAAATTTTTTATTTATGTGAATAGTTGTTTAAATTATTTTATTAACGAAAATTTTGAATCTTAAAAAAAGTTTTGGCTCCCACAGACTGATTCGCAGTCTATGGGAGCCGCTCTATAAATGTATATCATATTTCCCGCGCTCATTTGAAAATGATGATCATACACTCATTTCGAAATGACAGTCATATATCATTTCAAAAAGACAGGATAGATTCTTTTGCAGATTTGTTAAAGATTGGTCTTATTAATATTTTATATCTTTGCTTACTCTAATAAGAATCTGTTAGGAGCATTTCAAAAAGACAATAATCTTTTCATACTAAGCACCGACAATTTATTTCAAAACGAATTTCGAAAAGATAGTTAATCTATCATTTCAAAATGTGTATCATAAATCATATCAAAATATCATCTCGAAATATTGTCATCTATCATCTAAAAATGATAGCAAGGCATAGTACGCCCAGGGACTTTTTTACATAAAAATCTGTACGTTTCTCGCATTTTCTTTTACTAACTAGGCGTACTATGCCTTGGCGCCGCTCCCTCGGGCACGCCCTCGGTCGCGTTTCTATCTTCCTTGTTCGAAAGATAGAAACCGGCGCCTCCAAAAAAGAAAGTCATAATCATTTCAAAATGAGTGTCATCTTTGTCATCTATCATTTCGAAAAGATAGTCATACCTATCGAAAAGAGAATAGATTTCGAAATGACTCTCAAAATTATAATCATCATTATCTCGAAACGTAAATCATATTTAATTTTGGCTGAAGGTCAGCATGATGGGACAAGCCCAGCGTATACCTGGAGTATGCTCCAAGCCTCTAATTTCCAGAGAACGCAATACCATATACCGATACAATGGATCGGTCCACCGCTGAATAGTGGTACGGCAAGGATTTTCATTACCGATTAAATCCCAGAAACTTTCGTGCTTGATTTAAGTACTGAAAAATTATCCAAGCAAATATTCTTCAGCCGTGTCTTTCACGGTATCAACGATGAACCTGCCTGTCATCGCTCAGGTGTGCTGCCACAGATTTTCGTTAATAACTCAAACTCAAATCTGCTACTCGACTTGCAACATTTCGGCAGCTATGCAAGTCGGACCTTTTCAGGTACACTTCATCATCTCTCGACAAACCTTTGCCGAAGATACCTTTACTTCCCTTGCAAATGGTGTAACATTCCTTTGTACACCTAATTGAAATTTTAAAAACTCCTTCTCAAAATCTTAAGATGACACTTAAATTCTAAGAAAGGTTTTTTTGAGTTTCAAGAAAACATTAACTTTTGGTATGACTTATTAAATCAAACGTAAAGAATTCAGCGGGACTTATGTCAAAATATAGCATCGTATCCATCATAGATTTGAATGACGGGTCAATTTTCCCTTTGAGAATTCTGCTAATATACCCCTCGTTGTATCCGAGTGTCAAGCTAAGTTCTCGAGCTGTTATGTTATTATCTAACATAAGTTTTTTAAGCCTTTCTCTGTAATCATTTTCCCAAACTGCTGTATCAATGTACTTTTTCATTGATTTCAACCTCTTTTCATAAAAAAATATGACCTTCAAAGCCATAAAACTTCAAAGGTCATATATTTATTACATAAGGTTATATTCGACTTTCAAGAAAACATTAATGTATTATTAAACTATATTTACTTTTTCTTTTTAGCAACAATAATTGTAATAACTCCACCTATAATTACCGCACCAATAATAACCCAAATAATCCAGCTGCTATTTTCATTTTCAGATACATCATCAGAATTATCCATATTAACAGTATCATCAGGCTCAACATTGGTTTCAACATCATTCTTGTCAATCATAGGAATTTCTTCCTCAACAACTGTGTTGCAGATAGTACAAGTTTTTGTTTGCTTTCCAACAGCGGTTTCAGTGGCGGGAGTAACTACAACTGCTTCGCCGAAAGTATGCTCTTTTTTAGGTAAAGTATTTGTGGTTTCTTTATCACAACGGGTGCATTTACCACTTTCAATACCTTCTTCAGAGCAAGTGGGCTCTTTAGTTACTGTTGGGTTAGAGAACTTATGTCCAAGAGCTTTAATATCTTTAGTTTCTTTGTGAGAACATTTTGAACAAGTTCTTGTTTGACTACCTTTTTCCTCGCATGTTGCTTCTTTTGCAGTAGTCCATTTGCCCATAGAATGACCTTTAGCTGCAATGTCCTTTGTTTCTACTTTTTGACAAATAGAACAGGTGCGAGATTCGGTACCTTTTGCAGTGCAAGTAGGCTCTTTGGTCTGAGTCCAGTTGCCAAATGTATGATTTGTTGTTGTGGCAATTGCTTCGGTTTTTGTTGCATTACAAACAGTACAAGTGTATGTCTTAACGCCTGTTTCTTTGCATGTTGCAGCCTTTGTTATAGTACCGCCATTCCATGTATGTGCTGATGATTCTGCGGTGCCGCAGGCAGTGCAAGTATGTTTATGATTGTTATTATCCGCTTTACTCCATGCACCAAAACTATGGGTTTTACAAATAACTTTTACAGTAGTAGTGTTTGCAGTGGAGGATATAACGGTGCTACCATTTTTTATAACAGCATCTGTTTTAATTGTTGTGTCTTTTAAAGAGGCGTTGTTTTTAACTTTCAAAACGTATTTAAAAACATCTCCACTCTTATTAACTGCACTAGAGTAACCGATTGCAGCGTTTTTATTATCAAAACTAGCAATCATTGCACCGGTTAAAATCCATTCGCCCGATACAACCTCAAAAACATTCTCATCGTATACAGGGGTTAGTGCCATGGATTTGAATTCTGCATTACTATTTAAAGAAACCGTAACTGTAATTGTATCGCCAAGCTTTACAGTGTTTGCAGATGTTTTAGAGTTAACCTTTACAGCTTCTGCCGCAAAAGCAGAAACAGAAAGTGAGAATATTAACACTAAACAAATCAAAAAACTAATAATCTTTTTCATCAATCTATCTCCTTATTTGTGTAATGGATATTTTTCAAGAAGCAAGGTGTGATAAAGCAAATAAATCGCATCATCGCTATCTAAATCACCGTCACCATCAAAATCACATTTTTGATTAACGGCATATTCTTCCGGTAGGAGTGTATGAAATAGAAGATAGATTGCATCGTCACTGTCAATTGTTTCGTTTCCGTCGGCATCACCTAAAATATAAGTGAGCGCAGGTGTGATATCGTATTTTTCCTCATGGTTACATACGCTACATGTATGTGTTGTGTAACCATCTTTTTTATATTCAGGCTCTACTATTGTCGGTGTTCCGTATTTGTGTCCAAGAGCGGATATCTCTACATATGTTGTATAATCACATATCCTACAAGTCTCATATGCATTCCAGCCAATCTCGGTGCAAGTAGCATCTTTTGCGTCGTGATGAATTAAATTATGACCAGGCGCTTTAATCGTCTTATTTTCTCTTGAAAGTTCTTCATTACATACTGAACAGTACACCACACTATCGTAAGAACCATCGGTGATACATGTTGCTTCTACGCGATTTTCTTCTTTAGTAATCGTGGGATTATGACCAAGCGGATGTATTTCTTTATAGGTCGTATAATCACAACGTGAGCATGTATCATAAGCATCCCAACCAACCTGGGTGCAGGTAGGACACTGCGCCTCGTGTGTAATTATATCGTGTCCGAGCTTATTAAGTGTAATTGTTTCACGCGAAAGTTCTTCGTTGCATACCGAACAATATACTACACTGTCATAGGATCCGTCTTCGGTACAGGTAGGATTAACACGGTTCTCTTCAACTGCATTTGCAGCATCGTGACCTGTAGCATCAATTGTAATTGTTTCGCGTGAGAGTTCATCATTACATACTAAGCAATATACTACGCTATCGTAGGTGCCGTTTTCGGTACAAGTTGAAGCAATACGATTTTCTTCAACTGCATTGCCGGCAGTATGTCCTGTAGCATCAATTGTAATTACTTCACGTGAAAGTTCAACATCGCATACTGAGCAATATACTACGCTATCATAGGCACCATCTTCAGTACAGGTGGGTTCGATACGATTTTCTTCTACAGGGTCACTGGATGTGTGACCAAGGGAAGCGAGAGTGTTACCTTTAATATTTTCATTGCAAATATCGCAGTGATAGGTTGTATAGCCTTCTTCGGTACAAGTGGGGTCGGTTACAACTCCGGCGTCAGCATCAACTGCATGTGCTGCAAAAGATGCACGACCGCCCACAAAAGGAACCACTTTGAGACCGTTTATACAGTTTTTATCCTGTCCATCAAAAACCTCTGCATAAATAGCGATATCTCCGCAAAAAGCCTCTTTTACCTTGAAGTTCAAAGTAAGCATTTCGCCAGTTGCTGTAGAAACATTGTTCATCATTAATGTGTAGCAAATACTATCGCTATAAACATAAACGCCTTCTATGTCATTAGAAAACAGATTTGCACTAGTATAGTCAACAAACTCAAGCGCATCTGGATCAAATTTAACAGAAAATTTAAGAATAGTAATGCCGGTATTTTGGTCTGCACTAATCTTTACAGAAACTTCGTCACCGCTTTTATAAATAGCTGGCGAGAAAGAAACAGGAGTGGTGGTCTCTGCCACCACTCCCACCTCAAAAGTTTCGATAGTTTCAACAGTTTCAGCATTAACAGTAACCATTGAAGTTGAGAAGATTAGAGCGGCAGCCAAAAGCATCGATAAGATTCTTTTAAGTTGCATCTCTTATACCTCCAAATCACATATCTAAATAGTCATCGTTGCCAACAACTGCATTGTGAAGAAGTGCAAAGTCATAAGCAGTTACATATCCATCCTTATCAAGGTCAAATACGGTTTCGTAAACACCTTCTGCTGCATCTGCAGAATTATACCATTTTGCAAAATTCATTGTATCTGCAGAATCAATAACACCGTTACCGTCAGCATCACCAAGTGTTACAACATTAATACCTGCTTCTGTGCCAAAATCAACTATCAATTCGTTGATATAAGCATCATCGTCGTTACGAGCAGCAACACCAGGAACTACAGTGAAGTCTGCAACACCGGTAAAGTCTTGATCAACCTTGAAAGTGAGAGTTGCAAAAAGATATTCGCCTTTTTCGAATTTTTTATCAACATAGTTATATCCCATGTTTTGTGCGAGTGCAACAACATATGAACTGTTTGCTGCATCAATATATGTGTTAGCAGTTACATCAAATACCTTGCCTTCAACATTTACCAATGTAAGGTTCTGATTGAAACCAATAGCAAAGTTAAGACCATAAAGTCTTGCGATATCGCTATTAACATTCATATAAACATTAAGTGTAATATAACCGGAATTTACAGCTACATCACTACCGTTAATACCAATTGCTTCATAAGTAAAGGTTATCTCTTCATTTAATGCAGCAATTTCATTCTGTGCAACGAGTACTTCATCACAAACGGAACAGTGCTTACCTTCGGTAAGACCTGTAGTGTCGTAAGTAGGAGCAACAGCTTCATCGATAATTTCGGTGTGGCCAAGTGCAGCCAACTCATTATAAGTAGTATGATCGCATCTGGAGCAATCTTCATAAGCATCCCAACCAATATTAGTACAATCAGGTGCCTGTGCGTTATGCTGAGTTAAATCATGACCAAGAGCTGCTAATTCATTATAAGTAGTGTGATCACATCTAGAGCAGTCTTCATAAGCATCCCAACCAATTTCAGTACAGGTAGGATCCTGTGCGTCATAGTGGGTTAAATCGTGGCCAAGAGGAGCGATATCGAAGAAGAGTGTAGTGTAATCGCAGAATGCGCACTCGAGGTGATCGGTGTAACCAGGCTCAGTACAGGTAGCGGGCTTCTCAAGATATCTCTCGAGTCTATGACCGAGAGCAGCCTTCTCTACATAAGTAGTATAGTCACATCTCGAGCAATCCTCATATGCTTCCCAACCAATATTGGTACAATCGGGAGCCACTGCATCATGCTGAGTTAAATCATGTCCAAGAGCATCAACAAAGTTATCCTTGAAGACTTCATCACAAATGAGGCATTTTTTAACGGTATAACCCTCTTCAGTACATTTGGGCTCTACGATACCTAAAGTTAAACAGTCATAATGACCTGTTGCAGGAACAGTAGAATCTACATACTCGTTATCACAACGTGAGCAAGTGTGAGTGGTAAAACCTTCCTCGGTACAAGTAGGATCGGTTACTACTGAAGCATAGTCGTGACCAAGAGCTGCCAACTCATTGTAGGTGGTGTAGTCACATCTTGAGCAGGTAACATAAGCATCCCAACCAATTTCAGTACAAGTTGCAGCCTTAGCTTCGTGTGCAACTTCATCATGACCTAAAGCATCTACAAAAGCATCTTTATATGTGTCATCACAACGCGAACAAGTGTGAGTAGTAAAGCCAGCATCTAAACAAGTAGCTTCGGTAACTACATCTATATAATTATGATTATCAGGATCAATCGGAGTTGTCTTTTGTGCTGCTAAAACGATGTGGCAATCGCCGCACTCAATCTGGAAAGTAAGACCGGTTTCAGTACAAGTTGCCTTAACTTCGTTTTTAGTAACTACGCCTCTATGAGAAAGCGGATCGGGGTCAACGTAGGTGTCAACATATGACTCATCACAACGTGAGCAATCGTGAGTAGTATAACCTTGAGCAGAGCAAGTAGGAGCAGTTACAGTAGCAATATAATCATGTCCGAGAGCGTCAACAACTTCTTGAGCAACGATAACTGCATCACAAACGGAGCAATGCTTTCCTTCAGTAAGACCTGTTTCGGTACAAGTAGAAGCAACCGCATCATCAATTACTTCGGTGTGGCCAAGAGGATCAACAACGATATTTTCTCGGCTTAGTTCTGCATCACATACGTCACAGTAAATAACGGAATCATAAGAACCAGAGTTTACGCAATCGGGAAGAACTTCGTTCTCCTTAACAGCTTCACCAGGAACATGCTGGAGAGGTTCACCAACAGGCTCATCAAAAGTGAAGGAACATACCTTACAAGTATATCTTACAATTTCAGCATCTTCACAAGTAGCGCCGATTACCTGCTTATCATAGTCGTGATGTCCAACACATGCAATAGTTTCTCTCTTGGTTTCGTGGCATACAGAGCACTCGTAGTCGATATAACCATCTACAACACAAGTAGCATCCTGTCTGCCGGTCTCAACCCAGTCGTGGCCGGTAGCATCAATTACATGGTTAGTACGAACAAATTCCTCTCCACATACAGAACAGTAAATAACGGTGTCGTATGAGCCGTTGTTTTCACAATCGGCCTCAACACGATTTTCTTCGACCTCACTGCTTGCAGTATGACCTAATGCATCTACATATGTATCAACATAAGTATCATTACAATCGGGGCAAGTGTGGGTGGTATAACCCTTCTCAGTACAAGCAGGATCGGTTACTACAGAACTGTGAGAGTGACCGGTAGCAGGAATTTCTACATACTCGTTTAAATCGCAGGTGTTACAAGTTCTGTAAGCATTCCAACCGATTTCGGTACAGGTGGGAGCCTGAGCATCATGATTTACGTAATCATGTGCACCTGTGGGCACTGCGGTAAGTTCTGCATATGTTCCGTGACACTCGTCACATTCATATACTTTGTATCCAAAGTTTGCACAGGTAGGAGCAACTTCACTTGTTACTGTGCCTGTGCGTGTTGCAGGGTCACATTCACATTTTGTTGCTTCTAATGCAGATGCAGGTATTATTAGCTGTGTTAAGAGCATTGATAATACTAAAAGCATTGCAAAGATTTTAGAAAAATGTCTCTTCATAATTTTTTCTCCTTATTAGTTTTTGTTTTTACATTTGCTATAAGCTTTAGGATGTCCGCGTGGTAACACAATAAAAAAGTACAAAATTCAACAACTCCTGATTTCCCGTTAATATAGGGCTATTTTTGATACAAAACGACTATTATCAAATGGTGTACCTTTTGATAATGGTCGCTTTTACCCAGTAAGGAATTGCTTTTTCAGTTATTATTAAATAAATATCTTCAAAAATTTGATTTTTTCTTAAAAACACTTGCATTTTCTTTTCTTTTATGATAAAATACCATAGAATAAAATGACTCTCAAAAGGTACACCTTTTGAGAGTCATTTTATTTATTTCTCTGTATTCTATGCTCACGCAAGCGACGATAGAATGTAGCTTCACTCATATTACAAATCGCTAATACTTGTTTAAGGGATAATTGCTTTTTCTCCCACTTATTTATTAATTCATCAAATTCAATCGGAACTGGAGATTCCGGTCTACCAAACTTAACACCCCTTACTTTTGCTGCTGCAATGCCTTGCGCTTGTCGTTTCTTTATATTTTCGCGTTCGCTCTGCGCCACAAAAGAAAGTATCTGCAAGACAAGGTCAGCAATAAACGTTCCCATCAAGTCCTTGCCATTCCGAGTATCCAATAGCGGCATATCAATAACACAGATATCAATTCCGATATCCTTAGTGAGTATCCGCCACTGCTTTTGAATATCCTCGTAATTGCGCCCCAATCTATCAATACTAAGTATGTAGAGCAAATCTCCCGCCTTTAACTTCTTAACGAGCTTCTTATACTGCGGCCGCTCAAAATCCTTGCCGGACTGCTTATCAATATAGATATTGCCCTTTGGCACATTATTTTCGTCCATAACAATAAGCTGCCTGTCCTCATTCTGATCGATACTCGATACTCGCACATAACCATAAACATTTCCCATAATATTACCTCCTGTGCCCAATATTATTTTACAATATTTGGGCGATTTTTGTTTTGAGATAATATAAGGAACAAAAAATACGAGTTTCAAGAAAACATTAAATTATACATTTTTCGTAACTTTATAATATTAAAAAACAAGTCACTGCGTTATCAAAATAAAGCGATAGTTTTTAATGAATCTGTCGTATTAGCTATTTAACGAATGTGTATATTGTAATTTTTTCCATTATGGTGTAAAATATATTTATAATGTGTCGCTAATTACATAAAAAGGAGGGATTTTGTGTCTCTAGAAAACGTGATTGCATCGTCAACTAAAGAAATTGCCGGGTCGAGAACTAAAAACCGACTCACCATACAAATTAGCTATGCTATTCAACTGATTATGGAATTTTATTCTACAGATTTTATTGTTATGATGGATTATATTGAAGATGTAGCGGTAATCTGCGACCCAGATAATCCCTCAGCAATACATATGTATCAAATAAAAACAAAATCCGCCGACAAACAATATAGATTATCGGCTGTAATTAAGGACGAATGGTTTCAAAAGCTATATGCTAATGCATTAAAATATGAAGGATATTTAGGAAGCGCAGCTTTGGTCTGTAATACTGATATCATCTCCTCTAACAATACGCAAGTTTTTCCTAATGGTAAAACTTCACTGGATGATGTAACCATCAAAAAGAATATTGATACTATTAAGGAAGCTATTGCAAAAGATCAAGGTATAGATGTGGGTCTTGTTGACCTTTCTAATTTTTATTTTATCAGAACTTATATTTCTACAAAAGGTCACAAAGAAGAGGTTGAACATACGTTTGAGAACTTTTTGCTAGATCTTGATGAAAGCTTGCAGGTTGCTACAGTTAAATCGATTTATAAATTGCTATATAATGAACTCGACGAAAAGTTCAATCAAGAAATCAGTGAGAATTGTACTGACATTAATGAAATTTACGACAAGAAAGGCTTTTCTAGTGAAAATATTAAAAATATTATAGAATGTGGCCTTTCTATTCAAATTCCTGAACTGGACAAACTATTTTCAGAATTTGAAATTAAAACTGTTTCTGAAAAAAGAAATTGCACCTTAAATTATTCAAAAATAAAGCGTGATATGTTTTCTAATATGGGTGTGTTTGTAGAATTAAAAAAGCATATTTGTTCGACTATTCAGGAAGTAAACGAAAGCGGAGTAGATGATTTACCTGGACTATTTTCTGAAGTATACACACACCTAATTAATAGCGAAAAAGTATTATCAGTATATTCTGATGAATATTATTTAAAGACCCTAATAATGGTTCTTATTTATAAATATTGTTATGGAGGAGAGTAAAAATGAATTTAATAGTTAATTCTATCACTATGGTTGATTTAACAAATAAAGAAGCAAAACGCATCATTTTCTCTCCCGGAAAAAACATGCTTACTAGTAGCGGAAACCATCTTGGCAAATCGGTCATTATGAAATCATTGTATTACACGCTCGGAGCAGAAGTATATTTCCCAAACCCAATAAAACGATTAAATTTATTAACCTATTTGGATTTTTCTCTCAATAATGTCGATTATCGCGTTTCGCGTTTAAAAAATGCATTTGCTTTATATTCAAATGGTGCGTTTATAGGCAATTATACATCTGTTGGAGATTTTGAAGAAAAATTATGTGAGATTTTTGATTTAGAAATTAATCTAGTAGGAAAAGATGTTAATGGCACAATAACTAAATGTCCGCCTGCTTTTTATTATTTGCCCTACTATATCGATCAAGAAAACGGATGGGCGGCAAATTCTTTTTCTTTTGACAAAATGACACAGTTTGATATGCCACAAAGAAAAAATAGTTATTTCTTTCATTTGGGTGCATTGGATAATAGTTATGTACGCGTTTCAAAGATATCTAAAGCTAATGAACGACAAATTTCAACTTTAACAAAAGAAAATGAAAAGTATTCAACAGTAGTTGAGACTCTTAAGGATGGATTAGACTATACACAAATGTCATTCAACTTGAATGATTTAGAGAAAGCTATTTCAATTCGTCAAAACGAGATTAACAATTTACTTGATTCTATTACCAAAACCAGGGAAAAACTAATTTCTACTGAAGACCAATTATTACAGATATCTCATGAAAAAGAAATCTTATCAAAGTACATAAAAAAGAAACACGCTATGGACGACTGCGAAATTGATGAGATTTTAGAATGTCCAAGATGCGGCATGGTATTCGAGCGTTCAATCAGTCGAAAATTGGAAAAGTTATATTTAATTGAATCTTTGCATAGCGACTACGCTAATATTACAGCACAAGAAAATCAGTTATTACGTTCGATTGAACGGCTTAAAAAACTCTTTGAAAGCCAACAAAATACACTACAAAACTATGAGAAAAGTTTAACAGCAGATCAAGAATCCTATAATATCTATGTAAAGTCAAAAGCAACCAACCAAATTTTAAAAGAATATCATGAAAAAATAGGTGAAAATATCGCAACGATAGAGCGTCTTAGAAAAGAGTCTTCTGAAGTTAGGAAACTACTAACGGAATATCATAAGGCACGCAATCAAGCAAAGCTAGCGTATCAAGTGAATTTCAATAGATTAATCGTAGATCTAGATATACCTTCCGAACAAATTGAAGAAGATAGTGAACCGGGTTCTTCCTTGATTGCTAGTGGAGCATATGGTCCTCGTTGTAAAATCGCACAAATGCTAGCATTTGTGGAAACCCAACACAACAAAGCACCGGGTATGATTTCTTTTCCTTTGGTAATAGATTCTCCTAATTCATTAGAGCAAGATAAAGATCATTTGGATTCGGTAATGAGAACTCTATTCACATGGGACAAAACTGACAATCAAATTATAGTTGCTTCAATTGAAGGTAAAGATACCGCCACAAGCATTGAGGATGTCAATATAATCATATTAAACAATGAGAAAAATCATTTATTCAGTAAAGATGAGTACATAGTTCTTGAGCAAGAAATATCTGAAATATTTATGAAGTTCTAATATAATAATAAAATAGATGATACCCCTTCGACTCTGTTTGTGTCCATAAGGGGTATTATCTTGCGACTCACTATTAGTTTAAATGTCATTCGATTTATCTCCATAATCAAAACTGTCAATACTATATTTTCAACAAACTTTAAAGTGTTATTTTAAATCCATGTATTTAAGGGATACAAATTTTTAAAGCCACAAAGTGATAGCATTGAACTAAAAACTCTAGATTAATACAAACAAAAACTCATATATCTTGACTTGGGAAATTAACACTTTTTCTTTGTGATAAATTTAAAAGCTGTGATGATATAATTCATCACAGCTTTTGATTATATTATGGCAGCTTTACGAATGATTTTCGAGAATTCTATGGCATCCAGTTCTTTTTGAGTCCTTTTGTAATACAGATAAAAGAAGGATTTCTTATCTTCTCCCAAATCAAATGGAACAGCTGAAACTTCTTTCATTTGTGATATTTTGTTTAAATCTCGATTGAAACGAATAGGCAACTCTTGAAAACCAGGTTTGTAAAGCCCACTTTTAAATTGCTCTTGTGTGACTATAACCAAGTCGAAGGGGACATCGATATCTTTTAAATAACCTTTTATTTGGCTTAGAATATCAAGTTCTATTTTTAGTGTGTCTAAGTTAGACTTTATTGTCGCCCTTTTCGACTCTGCTGTAGTAGTGCTATATTGAGATTCAAGTTTGGAGTAGTCATTATTTAAATGATCATAAAAATCATCGTTTAAACTGTATACTCCATATTTGCCTTCTAAAAGCATGGTTTCCCATTTCATTAAAATCTTTATAAAAGAATCATTGTGCTTAAAGTCAAACAAAGAAGAAAACTCTGCTTCGGATTTCCAAACAGGATGTCTTCGCAAACTCCGATCACAATACTCTTTAACGGCATCGCTTTCGTCAAAATTTCGTTTAGCTAAAAATAGTATGTCGGAATCAGAAAGTAAGCGGATAGTTTCAATATCCTTAAATTTTTCACCTTGTACAGTAATGGAATTATAAGAAAACAACTTTGTATTATCTTTGTTATATTTTGAATTCAGTTCACGAATAATCGTTTGCAACAAGAATCCTTCATATTGTATAATTGGATGCGATTGAACCCAACGTCGTTCCATATCGTGTGCAATCAATACATTTTCCAATACACTCAAAGAACTTTTCTCATATCCTACAGGATATTCACCATCATTCACAAACACACCGCCAAGCAGTCTTTTGTAATCAATAGATATTGATGAATAACCTGACATATAACTATCCCTTATTAAATAGTCCAACTTGTCAACATCAATAATGCTTGAATTCAATAGTTCAATACATGATTGATAAATTGGTAGTCTGCGTTTTTCAACCTTAGTTGCCTTATTAACGTTTCTATATTTTAGACCAATAATACAACGGGCAAAAAAAGCATGATCAGGAATATAAGTACCAAACTTATTAATAGACAAAAGAGCACTCATGATCTCATGTTGTTTTCCAACAACAGTTTGTCCGTTTTTGGTATCCTTTTTATAACATTTATTGGCAATAGTGGTAGACAATTCTTTCGATAATTTAGGAGCATCATAGAATTTTTCTCCAGTGTGCGAAAATGGAGAATGCCCTAAATCATGACATAAACATGCCATAATAAATGTGCGTCGTGTATCCTCTTTATCCTTTTTTGTTAGTGTTTTAGTTTCCTTGGGACTATTATTAAGTAAAGCTTCAAAAGCAATATTGCCAAGCCAAAACACTCCCAGAGAATGGGTAAAACGGTTATGTAATGCAGAGGGATAAATAGATGTGTAACTCGTTTGAATAACATCTCTTAATCTTTGAAACTCAACTGAATTAACAATCGGTAAAAAATCATCTTCAATAACTATATAGTCATAAATAGGATCTCGTATTTTTTTCGACATACTTGATACCTCTATGCTGCATTAATAACTTGTAGTGTGCTTTCATCAAGTAATGCTAATAAAATATCTACTGAAATATATGACAAAATATGTTCTCTTATATCATCAATTGACACACCGGCTTTTATCTTGATATAATCATTGTCAAAAACAAAAAAGTCTGAATAATCTTGCAAAAACTCTCTAGTATATTGATTGGAATACAACAATATGGCTTGTGATTCTTTGTTTTTGTTTAAAACCTTTTCCACTTTAATTCCGTAGTTGCGAATATCATCCAGAGAAATTTTGTCAATTTTTTTGTTTTCATAAAGCTCAACCAAAGCATTTGCAACTAAATACTCCATTTTTATAAAAGTGCACATACCTATTGTTTTGTACAGCCTAAATGCTGTACACTCCTCCATTCCATCATCTTGATATGAATTATACACCTTTTTTCGCATAATTTCAATACCCCAAATCATTTTTATTTGTTAATATTTATGTGTGGAATAAGCTAAAATATTCTGCGAAGTTCTATATTAGACTAATGTAATCCATTAGAAGATTAAGTTCTTGTTAACCTTAAACTATTATAAATAACAAAACTCACATATGAGCTATTTGTAAAAAAACTCCCTTGATAGTTCTATAGACTTCAAAAAATGATTTAAACCAATTTCAACATAGCATTTAAAAGAGTTGCTAAAGTTTTCCTTGTATGTTAATTTTCCTTCTACTTTTAATAAGTTTCAAGAAAAGAAAAATCCCTTGTAGCAAATTTTTACTGCTACAAGGGATTTGGTTATTTATTTTATTGCTTGACAACGGTTAATTACAAAATCAACAATTACTTGAGATTTTACTTTCATATTAAGTTTGTTGATGACATTTTTAATCATCTGTTCTGTAACTTTTGGTAAGCATTCTTTATATTCAGGATACTTTTCTATTAGTTCATTAAAGAGTGTAATTAAAAGGTCGTTTGCGGATTTGCTAGTTGGATAACCACGTGCAATAAGTGCCATATTGTTATCAAAGTTAGGTGCGAGTCCTAATAGTTCACCGCTTTTAGCATCACGCATTAAACCGAAGTTTCCTGTGTGCCTATCGGGGTTGGCGGTTATTGTATCAAGGAAAATCATTTTAATATAGTCGGGAATTGCTTTGGGACAAAGTTCCTTAAGTTTTTCGACTACCTTTATATAATCTTCCTCATCGCCCATAAAGGATGAAGCAGGTTCAAATATGACCTTTGCCGAATCGGTAAAATCAAGTGATTTAACGCATTTATCACCTTTTTCGTAGTGGGCCATATTCATTCCAAGTGCCTTACCCAACTCATATACAAAGAGTTCTGAAAACTGCTCTTTTTGGTTAGCAGATTTATAAATCCACCATTTTCCGTCTTTGAGCTTCCAACACTTTTCAAAACTACCGATATTGGTAAGCTCCGGTGTTTTGGTATCCTTACGCTTTGCAGCAGAATTAAAACTTGAATAAAGTCCTCTGAGAGCCAGATTGGAGAAATAGTCTTTATTGAAGCGAACATCTTCATATTTTAAATCGCTGCCGATTGCGCGCACCCAATAGGTGTCAGTAATGGTTGCAGCATTAACGTGAAGCACTGTTGAAACATCGTCTTTTTCGGCAAGTCTCAAAGCCTTTTTAAGCAGACGTGAGTTAGCTCTATGCGAGTCAATAGCTCTCGTTTCAAGCCAAGATTTTGCATCATTTACACGCTTTAAATATAAAGGTAACAAATCGTTATTCAACACTTTAAGCTCATTATCTTTCCAAACAGCAACTATTGTATCACGGCTTAAAATTTCAAAATCCTTCATAAACTTTTTCTCCTTTCCTCTTTAGTATTTAATACATTATACAACATATGATTTTAAAATTCAACTGTTAAGCATTTAATTATGTGTTAAACCCGTATCTTTGAAGTGTTGATTCGAATATTGATAAATATGTTGCCTTACCTTCTTTCCATTTTTCAAGAGCAAGTGCAACTTCATCACTAACCTTCATTCCTTCAATAGAAAGCATTGCTTTGGAAAAAGACAAGCATCGCTCTTTTTTACGTATATCAAGTTTATCCATCCCATTACAGAGTCTAAATAAATCTTGTTTTCGTTTCATACACTTATCCATCTTCTCGCTCTTGTTGACAAAATACGAATTCATTTTTTGTTTTTATATGTTTTATATATGTTTGTAATATATACACAAACAAACACCACATACGCTATAAAGAAACCTATTGTTACCATATACCATCGTTTCCAACCAATAATAAAGCATCCTAAAGCAAAGGAACCTATTGACGACAAGAAATATATACACAAACTACAAAGGTATGACCATATATTTCCTCCTTTAAAAAATCTTTTTTCTTCAAGATTATGAATATGATGTTCCCAAAATAAAACTTTTCTTGATAATTGTTCGCTTGTGCTAAAATGCAACATTTCAATTGCTTGTTTTTCGAATTGGTATATATAAGATGCTATATTGATTTGCCGATATGTTAAATCAATCCATATAATTCCAAGTAACATCGTAACGATTGGTATTAAGACGCATAATATACTCGCTACAAGGTTTTCCTTATTTGATGACGATTCGGCAGAAAAAATGTTTAAGGCTAGACCTATCAAAGTTGCAAACTGCGCAATAGCAGATAACAAAACCGTATTTTGTCGTGACATAACATCACGCAACTCATTTCTTAATTCTTTATATTCAACAAGTGAAACATCAAGAAATGTTTTTTCGTTTTCTGTCAAACTTTCTTTTTTTATTGTGTTTTTTAAAGTTGTACTATGAATATAATTGCTAATTTTCTCTACTTCGACCAAGAATTTCATATTTACATTCTCCATATAAAAATTACTGTAATAACAAATACTTTCTTGAATTTAATATAACATTTTTCACTGATATTTTCAAGTTATATATGCAAACAGAGTTATCACGAAATTACAAGATAACCCCATTTTTGATGAGTATGTCAAAAATCATACTGACATGCTGAAAATCATACCAAAAAATAAAGTTAAAAACTCTGTTTTTAAATAATGAAACCGCCGAAAGTATTACGCCTATTCCTGCCTTGCCTTTTGAATTGAACAAAAACCGCAAGATAGGTCACAAAATGCGATATGGACTTCCCTTAAAAAATAGGTATAATGAAATCAGAAGCTTCTAAATTAAACGAAGGGATAAATTATATGAATACCGTATTTTCAAATAATCTAAAAAAATTCAGGCAGCAAAAAAACTATACTCAAGAACAAGTTGCAGAAATTTTGGGCGTGAGCACACATACAATTTCCAGATGGGAATGTAATACAACACTACCTGATGTTACAGTTCTTCCTCAAATTGCAAAACTTTACTGCGTTACAATTGATGACTTTTTTAAAGAATCATCCATAGCTTACGAGAATTATGCTCAAAGATTAGCCTCAATTTATGAAACTACACGGAAACCCGAAGATTTTATTTGTGCAGATAATGAGTTTGAAAAACTTTTTAAAAACGGTGAATATTCAACAGAAGATTTATGGACATATGGAACATTACATCACTTTATGATGCAGTATTGTATAAATAAAGCAATAGAGTTGTTCAACAGTGCAATTGATAAGTGCACAGATGTAAATGCAGATGTTTTTTGGAAAACTAAAATTCAAAAGATGCTTCTATACTCACAAATTGGAAAAAGTAAAGAAAGCATTAACACAGTTTTAGAGGATATCGAAAAAAATCCTAACAATGTATTAAATTGGAGATGTTTGATATCAGCTTATATATTCGATAGCGATGTTGAAAATGCTTATGAAAGTTTTAATAAAGCTGTCGAAAAATTCCCCAATGATGCAATAATATATACTTTAGGTGGTGATATATGCATTAAGCTAGGCAAAAGCAATGAGGCTATCACCTATTGGGACAAAGCTATAGAATTAGATTATACTTGTCTTGATGCTAAGTATTCAAAGATAAACTATTATGCTAAAATCGGAGATAAAGACAAATGTCATAGCCTTTCGTTAGAGATAGTAAAAGAACTGAAAAACTCAGGACTTGATATTGAAGCCGATGCAGAAGAAAAAAGGTTAAGAAATGTGATAAGCAATATTCAATAAAAAATATCAAAAGGCAAGGAAGTTCCCTTGCCTTTTGTCCCTATTATAACACGAGCATATCATATCTTAACCTGCATTGCATTAAAATTTAGAAACTTGTAGGTTAAATTTGCTTCCCTTAGTTAAATTGTCGTAAAACGGTGAAAACCCGCTTAAATAGCGGGTTTTCGGGATGTTTTATATTGAATTTTCACGGCAGGTTTGGACCTAATCTATAGTATTGGTTAACCCGCCGTGGCCTGCGTCAATAATTATTGTTTTTTTATTGGAAATTTTATTGTTTATAACCGTTTTTGTAATCGCTTCATATGTTATGGTTAATGTTAGCGCAAGGCTTATAAACACAATAAAAAAAGGCAGGACGGGTAATTTATTTTTCATAATACCACCTCTATGATATTACTACTAAACAAGAAATAAAATTATGATATAAATTACCCGTTCCGTTTGTTAAAACATATTTTTTCTTTCACCAACGCTTTTAGTGCACTTTTGTATATATTGTGAAATACAAACGCGGCAGAGAGTAATTTTCTCTCTGCCGCGTTATATGTAACCGATTATTTTTCCTTTTTTATTCCGAAAATCATTCGCAAAAAACTACCTAATAACTTGGGACTTTTTACCACTACAACCTTCATAAACAGAACCTCCGTTAATACTTGGTACAAGACATTCCAAGACAAACAAGAGCAATTGATAAAATGAGAATTACCGCTTTTGTAGGCAAAATAAAGGACGCAACCAAACCAACCCCAAAGGATATTGCAATTGCGCCCTTGTTACAGCAACCACGATTTCGCATAATATCACCGCTTTCATCAGTCTAATAACATTATACGAAAATACAAAAAAAGTGTTACTTATTCTTCTTTATTTCCCAATCGTTGCGTTTTGAAAGTTCTTGGTATAGCATTTTATAACTATCAAAACGGCTTTTTGCTATCTTACCATCATTAACTGCATCTATAATGGCACAGCCTTTTTCACAGGTATGACTACAGGAAGTAAATTTACATTCACCAATATACTCCTCAAATTCTCTGAAAGCATACTGCAGATTCTCTTTATATAGCACATCTGACTGTTCTATACTTAAAGAAGAAAAACCCGGTGTATCGGCAATAAAACCATCATTTTCTATGCTGAACAGTTCTGTATGACGAGTAGTATGACGTCCGCGTCCGAGTTTTTCTGCAACCTCGCCCGTTTTTAGAAAATCTTTACCGAACAGAGCATTCAATATACTTGACTTTCCTACACCCGAATTACCGGTAAAGACCGAAACAGAATTATAAAGTTCCGACCTCAGTTCGTCAATGCCGACATTGTTCGTTGCGGAAACAATATAAACCTTAAATCCGGAAGAACGATAAATATCCGCAATTTCCAAAAAACTTCCCATATCACTCTTATTAAACACAATAACAGGTTTAATACCTTTATCTTCCGCTATGGCGGTCATTGTATCAATGATTAGAGTGTTCGGTGCGGGAGTTGTGTAGGACGATATTATAAACATTTTATCAATATTAGCAACAGGTGGCCGCGAAAGATAATTCTTGCGCGGCAAAACCTTTTCAATAACGCCTTTTTCTTGCGGTAAAAGCGAAATTTCTACCTTGTCACCAACGAATATATCGTCACTATTTTTTCTGAAAACACCGCGGGGTTTACATTCATAAACGGTGTTATCAACCGCTACATAATAAAACCCCGAAAGCGCTTTAACAATAAGTCCGTCCATAAATTATGCGTTATCAGAAGATACTTCTTCCGAAGAAGATGAAGACGGCTTTTCAGATGAGGAAGATGACGGTGCCTGTTCTTTAACGGGATAATCATATTCCTTCAAAATCTCATAATTACCATTATCTGTCTCAAGGCGAATTTTTAGATAATCATCATATTTCGATTTATCTGCACTGAGTTTAACAATGATATCGAGAGATTCTTTTGTAGATTTGACCTTAAAAGTATGCTTGGATAATTTAGAAAGGTCGATTTTTGAAGACTCTTCTAACTGTTCACCACCATTGTTTATCCAAAGCGAAACATAGGCAGATTGGTGTTTATAATCGTCAGGCAATTCAATGGTCATTTCACATTCATAGTTAACTGAGCCTGTGCTGACATAAATTGTAACCTCTGTTCCCTTTCCTACCTGTTTTGATGCAGTCGGCGTCGGATTCTGTGAAACAACAATTCCCTTGGGTTTTGTGCTATCAATTGACTCAGCATTTACATTTAAGCCTTCCGCCTCAAGTCGCTGAGTTGCCTTTTCCTGTGTAAGACCAACAACATCGGGCAAATCAACAAAAACAGTCGGTCCGCCTGTGCTGACATATACAGTAACCTCTGAACCTTCATAAACGCTTGTTCCCTTTGAGGGAGATGTGCGAATAACATAACCTGCATCGGTGTTTTCATCAGCCATTTCTACTATAATGGGTTTGAATCCCTGTGCTTTCAAGGTAGAAACAGCCATTGATTCGCTCATTTTATAAACATCGTCAATCTTAATGGTTTTTTCGCCCTCACTTGCATAAACAACAATGGTAGCGCCTTCTTTAACCTTCTTGTTTTTAGCGTCCGGCGTCTGTTTGAAGATAACGCCATATTCGCTATCTTTGTCATAATCCCATTTAATTACAACATCAAAGGTATCATAATCATCGCTTTCCTGCACTTCTTTATAGGTCATACCAATAAAGTTTGGACAATCAATAGCGTCACCTGTGCCGCCCATTAGTTTAGGGATAAAGATGCAAAGAAGCACAATAACAGCAACAATAAACGCAGCGGCAACACCCGTTAAAATAGGAATAATGGGGGACTTTTCTTCTGTTTCATCGCTATCTTCATCAATATTATCTAAAGCATTATCGTCAATATCAGCAATAAACTTTGTGGGTGAATCGTCAACAAAATAAGTATAATCAAAAGTAACAGCGGGGTCTTTTCTGAAAGCATCAAGGTCGCAAAGCATCTCTGCAGCAGTCTTATATCGTCTGCTTGATTCTTTCTGCATTGCGTGCATTGTAACCTGTTCAAGACCTACAGGAATAGAGCCATTAATCTCACTCGGAAGAGATGGTTCGCGCTGAAGTTGCATAATTGCAACAGAAACGGCACTTTCTGCCTGGAAAGGCAACTGACCTGTCAGCATTTCGTAAAGAATAACACCAACGGAATAAACATCAGATTTTTCATCTGTTGTTTCTCCCCTTGCCTGTTCAGGACTTATATAATGGACCGATCCGATTGCTTTATCGGTCATAGTTTTATGTTCGCTTCTTGCAAATCGGGCAATACCAAAGTCTGTTACCTTAATGGAACCGTCACGCAAAACCATTATATTTTGAGGCTTAACATCTCTGTGTACAATACCTCTGTCATGTGCGTGTTGAAGTCCGCGCAAAACCTGAATTATAAAGTGAACGGCATCCTTCCAAGGAAGACTACCCTCTTGTTCAATATACTGCTTAAGGGTAATCCCATCAATATACTCCATAACAATATACTGCAACAGGTCTCCAAAACTAACATCATAAACCTTAACGATGTTAGGATGTGACAATACGGCAATTGCCTTAGACTCATTTTTGAATCTTCTTAAAAATTCCTCGTTATCAGAAAACTCTTCCTTAAGAATTTTTATGGCAACAGTTCTGTCTTCGACATTATCGTATGCTTTATAAACAACGGCCATACCGCCAACACCGATAACCTCTTGAATTTCGTAGCGTCCATCAAGGCGCTTTCCTAAATACTTATCCATAAATATACCTCCAAAACAAAGCAATTACTGATTGTTTGATATTAAGACAACAGTTATATTGTCCGTTCCGCCGGCGTTGTTAGCCGTATCTATAAGAACATCGGGGCAACAATCAAAATCATTACTCTCGATGATACTTGCCATTTCTTCAGGGGAAACAAAGTTTGAAAGTCCGTCAGTGCAAAGCAGCAAAATACTGCCTTTTGGAAGTTCGACCTCGCTGAACTCAACCTCTATATCTTCGTTGACTCCCAAAGCGCGTGTAATAACATGTTTGCGCGGGTCACTTTTTGCTTCATCAGGTGTAAGTTCACCCTTTTCAAGCATATTTTGTACAACCGAATGGTCACGAGTGACCTGTCTTACGGCACCATTGTAATACACATAAGCGCGGCTATCGCCGTCATGCGCTATAATTGCATGGTCGGTCATAAATACTGCCGCCACAACCGTTGTTCCCATACCTTGCAGTTCGGAATTTTCAGCGGCTTCGTCATAAATATTCAAATTCGCCGCAATAACCGAGGACTCAAGCATTGCACTAACAGCATTACTTTTCATATCGGAATGATAAGCGTTCAAGATGCAATCCGAAATGGTCTTAACGGCAATACTACTCGCAATATTTCCGCCGTTTGCGCCGCCCATACCATCACACACGACTGCCCAAGCGGCATCGTGCAACTCACCGGCAGAAAAAGAGTCCTGATTGGTTGTTCTTTTCATACCGATATCAGATTTACTTGCAATTTTCATTATCATTCCTCCTCTCTTTTCTTATTGCGAAGTTGACCGCAAGAGGCGTTTATATCGGCACCAAGCGTTCTTCGCACGGTGGTATTAACACCGTTTTTATTTAAGTAATCACAAAAAGCCTTAACATTCTTATCGTCAGACTTTTTGAAATTGTTTTCAACAACAGGGTTAGCAGGGATTAAATTAACATGACTCATAATCCCGCGTAACCTCGAAATTAGTTTATCAGCACATTCTTTTGAATCATTAACACCTTTAATCATCGCATATTCAAATGATATGCGTCTGCCGGTAACTTTTTGATAGTTTTTACAGGCAGTAATTAAGGCGTCTATATTCCATTTTTTATTAACAGGCATCACATTGCCTCTTATATCATCAAATGGCGCGTGAAGAGAAATTGAAAGGGTTATTGGCAAATTTTCCTTAGCCAATTGTTCAATTCCGCTAACCACGCCTGAAGTAGAAAGAGAAATATGGCGAAGACCTATATTAAGACCATCTTTATGTGACACAAGTTTAAGAAAACGCACAGAATTATCAAAATTATCAAGCGGTTCGCCCATTCCCATCATAACTACATTAGAAACACGGACATTATTGTCGATTCCCGCCGCTTGTACCTGACTGAGCATTTCGGAAGCCGTCAAATTTCTTGTAAGACCATTAATACCTGATGCGCAAAATTTGCACCCCATTCGGCAACCGACCTGTGTTGAAATGCAGACCGTATAACCATGTTCATACTTCATCAAAACCGATTCAATATATTCGCCGTCATAAAGTTTATATAGGTATTTAACGGTTCCGTCAATCTTTGATACTAATCTTCGTTCTACAGTCACAGATGCAATGTAACAATCATTGGCGAGTGACGCCCTTAAATCTTTCGAAATATCGGTCATTTCGTCAAAACTTTTAACACCAAGATGAAGCCATTTGAAAATTTGCTTGGCACGAAATTTTGGCTGACCGTATTTTGCTACCAAGGTTTCAATTTCCTCGGTAGTCATTGATTTGATATCAATGAGCGTGATTACTCACCCCTTTTTCTGATAACTGCTGTGAAAAATCCGTCTGTACCGTCAATATGCGGCAAAAAGGTTTTCATAGATACGAGTTCTGCATTATTGCAAGAATCCAAAAAAGCATTAACAACCGCTTCGTTTTCGGATTTTATAATACTACAGGTTGAATAAACAAGCCGTTTGCCTGATTTCAAATATCTAAAGGCGTTACTTAGAATCTTCAGTTGTGTGGCAGTAATTTTGGAATCGTCCGAATAATCCTTATATCTAATGTCAGGTTTACGGCCAATTACACCGCTACCGCTACACAAGACATCACACAAAACCGCATCAAAACTGTTTTCAAAATCAGGACAATACTCGGTTGCATCTGCCACAGCGGTCTTAATAATGTTAATACCCAGTCGCGATGCACCATCACAAATAAGTTTAACTCTGTGAGGATGTATGTCACAGGCGATAATTTCACCCATATTTTGCATATTTTCGCATATCGTAAAGGTTTTTCCTCCGGGTGCAGCACAGACATCTAAAACGCGGTCATCAGGTTCAGCCGCGACTAAATCGGCGCAAATCTGTGAGGACAAATCCTGTACATGAAAATATCCCTCTTTATAAAGCGGATTACTCTCAATACTGCCTGTATCAAAAAGTGACAAAGCGTTGGGTAATACCGTTTTTTCCGCTTTAATCCCCTGTTCTGCCAAAAGTGAAATCAGTTCGTCACATGTGGTTTTTAGGGTATTAACTCGTATGATAACATTTTTGGCATCAAAAGCGCTTCTAAGTATTTTTTCCGCCTGTGTTTCGCCGTAATCCAAAACTAATCTTTCCGCTAAAGATACAGAACAAGAATAGCGAATACTAAGACTTTTAGGCGAATTATCTTCAGGCAACGGCGGCAACGAACGCGATATATTTCTGAGCACTGCATTAACAAAGCCCGAAAGGCGCGATTCCTTGGATTTTTTAACGATATTGACCGATTCATTAACCGCCGCAGAAACAGGCACTTTATCCATAAATACGAGTTGATAAACCCCAAGTCTTAAAGCCTGTAATGTAAGTGGCGGTATTTTTGAAATCGGCTGTGTTGATAATTTGCCAATATAATAATCGAGGGTTATTTTGCGTTCAAGCACACCGTAAAAAAGTGTAGAAACAAAAGCCGATTCCAACTTTTCAAGATTGTATTTTTTTAGTGTTTCGTTAAGAGCAATATTAGAATATGCGGCGTTTTTTTCAACATTAATAAGCGCCAAAGCCGCGATTTTTCGTTGATTAGACACCAATCTTCATTCCTTTACTGAGCGGATGACCTTTTAACATATCGACACTCGGCATTGCCTTAGAGCCTTCGAGTTGAACGGTTTGGAGGAAAAGGGTTGTACCGTCACCGCAGGTAACACAAAGACCGTTTTTAGTATCGAACACAACACCTGTATTGGTATTGTGGGTAGCAGGTAAAACAGTTGCACTCAAAACCTTTAGACGTTTGCCGCCCAGGAAAGTATATGCACAAGGCCAAGGATTAAAGGCGCGGATGAGATTGCGTAGTTCTGTAGCGTTTTTACTGAAATCCAACATCCCCATTTCCTTTTTAATAATGGGGGCGTAGGTAGCTAAAGAATCATCCTGTTTTGTTCTGACGGCTGTGCCATCTTCAAGCATTGAAAGGGTTTTTAAGAGTAGTTCTGCACCCACAGTTGCGAGTTTATCGTGCAAGGTGCTGAAATTGTCGTCATCGGTAATCGGGACTTCTGCCTTGCAAAGCATATCGCCCGTGTCCATACCCTCGTCCATAAACATTGTGGTAACGCCGGTTTTCTTAAAACCCGAAACAATCGACCACTGAATAGGCGATGCGCCGCGAAGAAGCGGTAATAGCGAACCGTGAACATTAATACAGCCATATTTTGTCATATTAAGAATGTCACTCTGTAAAAACTTGCCGTAAGCCACAACCACAATAATATCGGGATTAAGTGCTTTAATATCTGAATAAGCCTGACCGTCTTTTAGTGTGGTGGGTTGATATACAGGTATATTATTTTCAAGCGCTCTGACCTTTACAGGTGGCGGTGTTAATATTTGTTTTCGGCCAACAGGTTTATCTGGTTGTGTAAAAACTCCTACAACCTGATGTTCTTTTGAGCCGAGCAAAGCATCAAGGGAAGACACCGCAAAATCGGGGGTACCCATAAAAACAATTCTCATTAAAGGATTACCTCTTAATTCTATCTTTGAAGACGATTCCGTCAAGGTGGTCAATCTCGTGACAGAAAGCCCTTGCCTTAAGTTCTTCACCTGTTATAGTAAAGAACTTACCGTTTCTGTCCTGTGCTTTAACGGTGACTTTTAGAGGTCTTTCAACCTCAGAAAACTGACCTGGGAAAGAAAGACAACCCTCATCCCCACACTGTGTGCCTGAATACTCAACAATCACAGGGTTTATAAGTTCAATAATTCCGTCCCCGACATCAACAATGCAGTAGCGGCGTAAAATGCCAACCTGCGGTGCTGCCAAGCCAACACCGTCTGCCTCATACATTGTTTCTGCCATATCATCAAGCACCTGCCACAGACGCTCGTCAAAATTAAGTACGGGTTTGCAGATTTTGTGTAAAATCGGGTCGCCGTCCTTAACAATATTTCTTATTGCCATAATATCACCTAAACTTTTATTCGGGATTAACATCAAGGCTGATGCTTGTGTTTTTTGCATATTTTGATATAAAAAACTCATCAACGCTTTTGTTAATCAATTCTCTGAGCCTTTTGCCGTTTTTGCACTTAATAATTATCCTAAACCGATATTTGTTATTAACACGCGGTACAGCAGTTGGCATCGGTTTCAAAATTATAAGTTTAACATCAGAATATCGGGATAAAATTTCATTTTTTACAGTATCCGCAAAAAATGATGCCGCATCTAATGCACTCTTTTGTAAAGGAGATGCAAAAGTGACAGACAATATATCACAATAAGGCGGATATATCATAAGTTTGCGGGTTAGAATTTCATCCTCATAAAAAGCGACATAATCTTGTTTTGCCGCAAGTTTGATTACATTACTATCAGGGTTTTGCGTTTGAATATATGCTCTACCCGGAGTTTTTCCGCGTCCTGAACGGCCAACGACCTGTGTTAGTAGCGAAAAGGTGCGTTCAAAGCCGCGAAAATCATCGCTATACATTGATTGGTCTGCACCAAGAACACCAACAAGTGTAACATTTGGAAAATTGAGACCTTTCGCAACCATCTGTGTGCCTATTAAAATATCGTACTCTTTATTGGCAAAAGCAGAAAGTTTTTGCGAAAATGCGTTGCGCATCATAGTTGTATCGGCATCAAGTCTCAGCACACGGGCATTTGGGAAGAGTAAAGCGAGTTCGTCTTCAAGTTTCTGTGTACCGGCACCACTGTAACGCATATGTTCGCTGCCACAGTTTTTACAAGTGTTAGTATACGGTTCTGAATGACCGCAATAATGACACATAAGGCGATTATTAGCCGAATGATAGGTCATTGAGATGCTACAGTTTTCACAGGTTGCTACATAGCCACAGGATGGACAAGACACATAGGTGTTATGACCGCGCCTGTTTAGTAAAAGTATTACCTGTTCGCCGTTTTGCAGGTTTTTCTCAATCTCCCTCGTAAGCACCATACTGATGTTGCCGCAATTGCCCGATAACATTTCACTTCGCATATCTACAGGAATAACCTGAGGCAAAACTGCATCACCATAACGCTCATCAAGCGTGCAAAGAGAGTATTTACCCATTTGTGCAGCACTAAAAGATTCAATAGACGGAGTAGCAGATGATAAAACACACACACATTTGTGATATGCTGCACGGAAACGAGCAACATCACGAGCGTGAAAGCGCGGTGATTGCTCCGATTTATAGGTATGCTCTTGTTCTTCATCCATTACGATTAAGCCGAGATTATCAAAAGGTGCAAAAACTGCCGAACGGGTACCGAGAGCGATAAGCGCTTCCCCGTTTTTCACCCTTTTCCATTCGTCAAGGCGTTGCGCAAGTGGCAAAGCACTATGAAAAACGGCAACCTTTTTTCCAAATCGTTTATAAAATACATCGAGCATTTGAGGTGTCAGAGATATTTCCGGCACCATAACAATAACACCTGTATTAGCCTTAACCGCTTTTTCAACAAGTTTCAAAAACACCTGTGTTTTTCCGCTTCCCGTAACTCCGTGAAGTAGGACGGTTGAAAACTTGTTTTCGTCCATTTGACTTGAAACGGAGTCAAAAACCGTTTGTTGTTTGTCGGTCAAAACACTAACTTTTTCGGCAGACGAATCGGTTTTTGAAATATCGGGTGTTCTATACACCTCATTTTCGAAAAGTCGTATTACACCGTATTTTTCAAGATTAGTTATTACAACGGGACTAACCCCTGTGAAATACATAATCTCTTTAACCGAAAGCACACCTGCATCTAACAAAACATTAACAACATCGCGTTGACGGGGTGTAAGTTTAATGTTAACTTCCGCCTCAGGATTTACAAGTTCTGCCATTTTAATAGTGGCATCCTGCACCTTGCGAATAGGGTTAGACTCCTTGAAAACGCAGTCTTTTTCTATAAGCCCCTTCAAAACAGATTCGCAATTTTCAATTTCCAAATCCGTCTTGATTTTTTGTAGTGGTGCGCCGTTCTTTTGATTTTTAAGATAATTACATACAATGCATTCGCTGTCAGATAATCCATCGGCGGTTTTTGAAAAAAGGTAAATATCCCTAATCTTAAGATTGAGTCCTGTTGGCAAAATGGCGTGTACCGCATCAAAATATGTGCAAAATGTATTTTCTTTAAGCCATTTCACCATAGAAACCATTTCGTCATTCAGTGGCGGAACATCGGTTGCTACTGAATGGATATTTTTAAGATTAATATCGGTTTCTATGGGGCCAATTTGCATAATAAGTGCTTGTTTTTTTATGTTTCCGCGACCAAAAGGGACAATTACCCTGGCGCCTACAACGCACTTATCCGCGAGTTCATCGGGGATTAAATAATCATAGTACTTATCAAAACTGTAAGTTGAGCCATCAATGACAACGCTTGCGGCATAAACTTTCAAGATAAGCACCTCCCCCGTTTTCAAAAATTAAGATATTTACTCTATTTCAGATGCAAGTTTGTTGATAGCAAGACTTACCGTCTTTTCAACAATTATCTCATCATTCTCGTGTGCTTTTTCGGCAATATCTCTTGCCTCTTTAGCAATCTCAAGTACGAGTTTATAACGATTGTCCTTTGCCTCTATTAATTTACCTATTGCTGGATTTAACATTTTTAAGCACCTCATCAATAATTGTTTTTTCGTTTTTATTTATCGGACGGCCTGAAATTACAATTGAAATCAGGTCATCAACAGCGTCATCAAGTTTATCGTTGATGACGATATAGTCATATTCTTTTGCTCTCGCGATTTCGGTTAGCGCCGCTTCCATTCTCGCTTCAATAACCTCTGCTTTTTCTGTACCTCTGCCGCAAAGGCGGTTATAAAGAACCTCATAAGACGGTGGCATTACAAAAACACTGATTGCAGAAGGCATCGCTCGGCGGACATTTGCGGCACCGTTTACATCAAGTTCCAAAATCATATCTTTGCCGCTTTCGAGGCAGGCCAAAACAGGCGCCTTCGGAGTTCCGTAAAAATTACCGCAAAATTCGTTATACTCAAGAAGCATATCGTCTTCGATAAGTTTTAGAAAACTTTCCCTTGAAATAAAGTTGTATTTTTCGCCCTCTTTTTCACCTTCACGCATTGGTCTTGAGACGGAAGATATTGAAAAAGCAACCTCGGGATGTTTTTTGAAAAATTCCACAAGAATCGTATCCTTGCCCGAGCCCGAAGGACCGGATATTATAAAAAGTCTACCTTTATTCATCTACCGCAACCTCATAATCGTCAAAATCTTGTTCCTCGCTTATACGGTTTGCGACAGTTTCGGACTGTAAGTATGTTAAAATTATATGGTCGCTGTCGGTAATAATAACCGCTCTTGTTCTTCTGCCGTGGGTAGCATCAATCAACACACCGCGTTCTTTTGCATCCTGAATAATACGCTTTATAGGGGCAGATTCAGGACTGACAATTGCAACCATTCGGTTTGCAGAAACCATATTACCAAAGCCGATATTAATGAGTTTCATAAAATCACCTATTCTATGTTTTGAATTTGTTCTCTGATTTTTTCTATCTCTGATTTGATATCAACAACGGTATGTGCAATATCAATATCCTGCGCTTTAGAGCCGATTGTGTTGGCTTCCCTGTTCATCTCTTGAATAAGGAAATCAAGTTTTCTTCCAACCGCGTCATCGCTATTAAGCAGTTCTGTCAGTTGTGCTATATGACTGCGTAAGCGTACAGTTTCTTCAGCAACGGCAACCTTATCCGCAAATATAGCAGTTTCGGTAATAAGTCTTTGTTCGTCAACCTGAGCGTCAGAAAGCAGTTCTTTAATTTTATCATAAAGCCTGTCCCTATACTGTTTTACGGTTTCGGGAGAACGCTCTTCAACAAAAGACACCTTTTCTAAAATGAAGTTTGTACGGTTTAGAACATCCTCTTTTAGTTTAGCGCCTTCTGCTTCGCGCATTGAAACAAAAGCAGAAACGGCATCGGCTGTGGTTTCTAAAACTCTATTTGTAACCGCTTCTTCATCCACGGATTTTTTCTTAACATTGAAAACATCGGAGTTCCTTGCGATAACCGATGCGGTAATATCATTTTTAACACCGTAAAGTTTTGCAAGACTTTTAAGGGCTTTAACATATCCGTCTGCAAAGAAACGGTCAACCTCAATCTCTACCGCATCATCATTTGAATTGTTTATTGTTACATAAACCTCTACCTTGCCGCGAGAAATCTTTTCTTTCAAAAACGACTTTAATTTCTCTTCAAGAAAAGCGTAGTTTCTCGGAACACGGGAAGAAAATTCAAAGTAACGGTGATTAACAGATTTGATTTCAACGGTTACTTCCATAGTATCAAAAATCTTCTCGGCACGACCGAAGCCAGTCATACTTTTAACCATAATTTTGCCAACCTTTCGCTATTACCCTATTATGTATTTATATATAATATCAAATAATACCACTACTTGTCAACCGTAGAGCGCTTGTTGTAACTATTTTTAACCTTTTGAAAAGTTAAAAAATTTGTCTTGACATTCTGCGTTTGAGGTAATATAATAAACAGGCTGCTTTTTTGCTGCTATGGCTCAGTCGGTAGAGCACATCCTTGGTAAGGATGAGGTCACCGGTTCGATTCCGGTTAGCAGCTCCAAACAAAAAAAGGACTACTTCTGTAGTCCTTTTTTTGTTTGCCTGTATAAAAAACAAAGTTATTGAAAAAATAAACCATTACATACAAAAAATTTGAGGTGGAAAAATGCAACCTGTTTTTATTTTTTCAAGCAACGAAGAGCAACTGAAAAGTTTTTGTAAAATTGCCTTTTCGCATAATGTAAAATCGGAAAATGAGTTTTTTTCGCATAAAACGCTTGATATCCATATAACAAATTCACCTATCGATATTCTAAGTAAAAACGCCGTTGTAGTGTTTTTAGATATTACGGATGTTTTTAGCGAAATGCAAATTGAAAAAGGTGCGATTTGCATAGTGGAATCGGGCAACAAAACGGCAATGCAAATACTCGCAAACAACAAAAACACAGCAATAATTTGCGGCGGTCCGCAAGACACAATATCCTTTTCAAGCATACACGAAAAGAATATTGCCGTTTGTCTTCAAAGAAGCATAAAATCGGTTGGCGGGAAGAAAATTGAGCCTTGTGAATATATCTATACCACAAGCGGCGACGAAAGTATTGGAACGGTGCTTTTAGCCGCCGCACTCAGTATGGTTTTAGGGTGAAATCACTTAAAAAATTCCATTTGTGCGTTATAAATCATTGTACGGCAGATTGAATAGTCGGGTAACTTGCCGTACGCATTGAGTAGCAAGGTGGGATTTATATTATTCTCGCCACCCGCACTCAGCACAATATTCAAAACAATACTGTCGCCCTCAACGACAGAAAAGCGTTTTATAAACGGAGCAAGGTCGATTTCTTTCATTGCGCCTTTTTTCGTTTTCTTTACTGTTATAATCGCTTCTCGTGATAAAAATTCAGTAAGATTTTTCGCAAAATTAACATCACAGGTTTCAAAGGTGATATTAAATTCAGCAAATGCTATTTTGCCTGTTTTTTCAACACACTCAGAAACGGAAATTACCTCAATCCCTTCCGGAAAAACCGATTCTAAAGCATTTTTGAGCATATCATCGGTATAATTATCATCCGTAATCTTAATGTCTAAAATTTCATAATCACTTGTGAAACCGAGCGATAACGGTAAAGCAAAAGTCAGATATGGATGCCTATTAAAACCTTCAGTATACCAAACGGGCACTGAGGAAAGGCGTAACAGGCGTGACATTAGTCTATACATATCCAGGTGGGAAGCAAAAATCATTCTGCCATACTTTTTATAAAAAATTCTAACGCTTCTCAAAGCAGACACCCTCCCCGTAACAAGTAGCGCCGCATCCTGCACATTTTATGCGGCAATTGGGCGTTGTTGCGGCATTATATGCGCGTTCATTTTCTTTAATAAGAAAACTTTTCGTAACGCCGTAATTAAAGTGGTCCCAAGGATTAACTTCGGAAAAATCTCGCTTTCGATTGGCATAAAAAGCGGTATCTACACCGCATTCGCGGAAAGCATCAAGCCATTTATCAAGGTCAAAACACTCGTTCCAACCATCAAAAACACAACCCTTTTTATATGCAGTTTCAATAACATCACAAAGCCTTCTGTCACCTCTCGCAATAACACCCTCAAGAAAACTTGTAGATGAATCGTGATAACTCAAAGAAACTTTTTTAGTTGTTATGGAATTACGCAATAAATCGTGTCTACGGCGTATTTCATCAACGGTTATTTGCGGTTCAAACTGGAACGGTGTAAACGGTTTGGGGACAAAGGTTGAAACACTGACAGAAACATTGACCGACTTACCCTTCGGTTTGTTGGGCATACGGTAAAACGAGTCAACTATCTTTTGCGCAAGTTCCGCAATACCTCTGATATCATCATCAGTTTCGGTTGGCAGACCAATCATAAAATAAAGTTTTACCGAGGTATAGCCACCCTCAAAAGCCGTCAAGCAGGTGCGTAAAATTTCCTCTTCAGTGATGTTTTTATTGATAACATCACGCAGTCTTTGGGTTCCCGCTTCGGGCGCAAAGGTTAGTCCGCTTTTTCTGATAAACTGAATTTTTTCAAGCAGTTCTTTTGAAAAATTATCAATACGCAAAGATGGTAGAGATATACTGACCTTAGCGTCCTCGCTCCAATCAATCATACGCGATAAAAGATTCTGTATATCGCTGTAATCGCTTGTGCTGAGAGATGAAAGCGATATTTCATCATAACCCGAATAATCACAAAGTGCACGAGCCTGTTTCATAATTGTGTCGGTGCTTTTTTCTCTGACAGGTCTATATATAAATCCCGCCTGGCAAAATCTGCAGCCACGAATACAACCGCGATAAATTTCTTCTACGGCGCGGTCATGAACAATCTCTATAGTCGGAACAACCAGTTTTTCAGGATAATGGACAGCGTCCATATCCTTTATAATTCTTTTGTTCACTACTTTCGGCGCATCAAATTTCGGCACTACCTCTTTGATGGTGCCGTCTTCGTTATAGTCAATATCATAAAGCGAGGGTACATAAACGCCCTCAATTTTAGCGGCTTCTCTTAAAAATGACTGCTTGTCCCCGCCGCTTTTTTTATACTTTTTATAAAGGTCAATTACCTCTAAATCGACCTCTTCGCCCTCACCCAAAAAGAAAAGGTCAATAAAATCGGCAATTGGCTCCGCATTACAGGCGCAAGGACCACCCGCAACCACCAATGGTGAGAGAGAATGACGGTCGCCGGAGCGCAGCGGCACACCTGCCAAATCAAGCATATTAAGAACATTTGTATAAGAAAGTTCATATTGCAAAGTAAAACCAATAATGTCAAAATCCTTTATAGCATCTCGGCTTTCAAGTGCAAAAAGCGGTATATCATTTTCGCGCATAACCTCTTGGAAATCAATCCACGGGTTGAAAACGCGTTCACACCAAATATCGTCACGCGAATTAAACTGTGAATATAAAATTTTCATTCCGAGATGTGACATACCGATTTCGTATGTATCGGGAAAACAGAAAGCAAAACGGACATCAACATCGTTTTTGTTTTTGATAACGCTATTGAGTTCTCCACCCGCATATCTTCCCGGTTTTTGAACGGTTAAAAGCAACTTTTCTAATTTTTTGTTATCCATATAATCACCAAAGATTATATTATTATAAAACTGCAATACTTTCAACTAATTTTTTATTAGAGTGAAGACAAAAATATAAATTGCGAGAATAAAAATGCTAATATTAACGCTACCGTTTATCAAATAATATACTCCGACTAGAGCAACAAATAATGCGTTCAAAAAAGAAAAAACATTAAGAAAAATTTCCGCTAAATTTTCCCCGAATTTATCGGCACAAATATTATAAAACAAACTGCCTCCGTCAAGCCCTTTGGCAACTATCAAATTAAATAAAAAAACCACCAACTGTACCGCAGAAAACCGCAAAAAAAGTATGCTTTTTGACACAAAATACAACCCTAAAAATACAGCAAAAAATATAATGTTTGATAGCGGTCCTGCAAGTAGTATCTTGTTCTCTCTTTTCCGCGGTATAGTGTGATAATTTACTATTTGAATACCGCCTGGTATAATCAGCACTTCCTTTGGCGAAACTCGGTATCTTTTCATCATAACAAGATGCGCGGTTTCGTGCACAAAAACCGCTAAAATAAGGGGTATTACAAGACCTGTTTTATCAATAAAAATCATTGTAGTAACAGATGCTACAAATAAAAAAGAAATTTTAATTTCTGTACCTAAAATTTTAATGCTCATAATCAGTAAACCGAATAATCGTTTTCAGTAAAATCCGAATATTCACTGTTATCAAAAATTTGTTCTACGCTTGTGTTTTGATAAAATCTATTTTTTATCCAATCTTTAACCGGAGAAAAAAGGCTTGGAATAAACATTTTTATAATATATAACGATATAAGCATAACAGCGACAAAAAGCCCTTGTAATAAGAAAATTGCCGACAACAAATCCCTTTTTTCCTCTTTTGTTTTTATTTCCTCGTTTTCCATAATAACACCTCTTTAGAAATATTATGTTATAACGATTTGATAAATAACTAAAAGTTAATAATTGAGTTATTGAAATTTATCGCTTTATATGATATAATTACCAAGTATTTGCAGTGAATTTACGAAAGGAGGACTTTGCCTTGGAGTTTACACTCAACAAAAAAATGCGCATCCCCGCGGCAATTGTTACCGCAATTATGGTTTTAATAACAATTTTTGACGGCAAGGTTTTCTTTTCAAAAAGATTTTCTTGCGATGTTCTTCTTTACATCCTGTGCTTTGTTGTTGCATTTATTATTGGCGCACTTTTGCTATACGACATTAAGATTAAAAACCCGAAAATTTCTCTTATTGTAAATACCGGTATTATGTTCCTATCGCCCGTTGTAACAATGACAATGACCGAATGTCTTAACAATATTTTTGTTTATGATATGACTTATCTCGGTTTTGCGGGTAACTATGTTGTTATACTGATATTTTTATTCTTAGTTTATCTATGCAGCGGAAGTTACAGATTACCGCTATATATCGTTAATCCTCTACTGTTTGTGTTTGCACTTGCAAACTTTTATGTTAAGGAATTCAGAGGAACGCCCTTTATTCCGATGGATTTTATGTCTATTTCTACCGGCGCTACCGTTGCGGGTGAATATTCTTATAAACTCACCCATCAAGTGCTGATTGCCGCATTTATTTTAGTTTTTCTAATAGTTCTTGCAGGTAAAATCAAAACACCGGAGTTTAGTAAAAAGGTTAAAATTATTTCCCGTATTTCTGTTGGTGCGTTTTCGGTTGTTTTGCTACTGATATTCTATTTTACAAACTTCTTTGCAAACTTAGGAGTTCGCCCTGACTTCTGGAACCAGACTCGCGGTTACAAGCGTTACGGTTTTGTTTGTAGTTTCTTTGTTAATACCAAGTATTTGTTTGTCAGCACACCATCCGGCTACGATGCAAACGCTATAACCGACAGTTTAGCAGAACTCACAAACGATACCGATATCAAGCCCGATAAAAAGCCTGAAAACAAGTCGCCCGACATTATTTGTATTATGAATGAGTCACTTTCTGACCTTTCGGTTTTGGGCGAATTTAAGACTAATATTGATTATATGCCGTATCTTCGCAGTCTAAAAAAGAACACTGTGCGCGGTAATTTGTATGTTCCTGTTATCGGTGCCGGAACTTCAAATACAGAGTATGAGTTTTTAACAGGCAACACTACGGCATTCTTCCCAGGCGGAAGTAACGCTTATATGCTTTATATTAAAAATAAATCCGCCTCAATGGTTTCAACGCTTAATAATCAGGGATATAACAGTGTTGCGTTCCACCCATATTATTCAAGCGGTTGGAACAGAATTGCCGTTTATGATTTCTTTGGTTTTAGCCTTTTCAAAAGTCTTGGTAACCTTATCGATATGGCCATTATGGAAGAATATCAGAAGACCAATGATATTGAACTGTTGCAAAGCCTTGTAAATGAAGCGTATCCAAATAATTCTAATATGCTGTTGCGCTCTTATATCAGCGATTCGTACGATTATAAAGTGCTGATTGAAGACTATGAAAACCGCGACACCACCAAACCGTATTTTGTATTTAATGTTACAATGCAAAATCACGGCGCCTACAACAAAAACGCCTCTAACTTTAATCAAGAGGTTGAACTTGTCGGTATGAGCAAGGAATACCCACTTGCAAACCAATATCTCTCACTTGTAAAACGCAGTGACGATGCTTTTAAGGAACTGATTGACTATTTCAGTAAGGTTGAAGAACCGGTTGTAATTTGTATGTTCGGCGACCATCAGCCGAGCATTGAAGTCGCTTTTGTTGAAGAGGTTATGGGCAAATCGGTAAGTGCGCTTACTGTTGAAGAAGAGCAAAAGCGCCATATGACACCTTTCTACATTTGGGCAAACTATGATATTGAAGAAAAGGAAATTGAGCGTCTCAGCGCTAACTACCTATCTTCCCTCGTGCTCAAAACCGCAGGTGCTGAACTCACCGATTACAATAAGTATTTGCTCGAACTTTCTAAAACACTTCCTGTTATTGATACTGTCGGTTATATTGACAGCAAAGGCAATAACTATTCGTGGAACACCACATCGGAGTACACCGACATTCTTAAAAAGTACGAATATATCCAGCACAATAATGTGTTTGATAAATCCGATAAAAAAGAAGATTTGTTTTATCTGAAATAAAAAAAGCCCTGTCAGTGACAGGGCTTTTTGTTATTAGTTAAGTGCTGCAAGTAAAGCATCCGCCTTATCGGTTTCTTCCCACTTAACGCCTAAATCTGTTCTGCCGATATGGCCATATGCGGCAAGTTGTTTATAAATCGGTCTGCGAAGACCGAGTTCTCTAATAATCGCCTCAGGACGCAGGTCAAATACTTTAGCAACTGCGGCGGCGATTTCTTCTTCAGAGCGAACGCCCGTACCAAAAGTATCAACCATTACGGACACGGGTTTGGCAACGCCAATTGCGTATGCGAGTTGTACTTCACACTTCGTTGCGAGTTTTGCGGCAACAACATTCTTTGCAATATAACGAGCGGCATAAGATGCGGAACGGTCAACTTTTGTTGGGTCCTTACCTGAGAAAGCACCGCCGCCGTGACGGGAGTATCCACCGTATGTATCAACGATGATTTTTCTACCCGTAAGACCGGTATCACCCTGCGGACCACCGACAACAAATCTGCCTGTGGGATTGATAAATATTTTAGTGTTTTCATCAAACAAGTCAGCAGGTACTATAGGTTTAATAACCTCTTCCAAAATGTCTGCACGAAGGGTATCGAGTGAGACATCTGCGCTATGCTGTGAAGAAACGACAACGGCATCCACGCGTTTGGGTGTACCATTTTCATACTCAACAGTTACCTGAGTTTTGCCGTCAGGACGGAGATATGAAAGTATACCGTTTTTACGAACATCGGTAAGACGCTTTGCCATTTTGTGTGCAAGAGAGATAGGCAACGGCATAAGTTCTTCGGTTTCATCACAGGCAAAACCGAACATTATACCTTGGTCACCCGCACCGTGAAGATTGAGTTCGTCTTCTTCCCCGCTTTTAAGTTCAAGGGAATTATCAACGCCCAGAGCAATATCAGGTGACTGTTTATCAATTGATGTAACAACCGCACAGGTATTTCCGTTGAAACCGGCAGATGGGTCGTTATAACCGATTTCGTTAAGCACATCTCTTGCAATTTGCGGTATATCAACATAACAATCGGTAGTAATTTCGCCCATTACAGTTACAATACCTGTGGTACAAAATGTTTCACAAGCAACACGTGCTTTTGCATCCTTTTCGATAATTGCATCGAGTATTGCGTCTGAAATCTGGTCACAAACTTTATCGGGATGTCCCTCTGTTACTGATTCTGATGTAAACAAAAAATTATTCATAAAAAATCCTCCAAAAAAATACACCTTATCACAAGACAAGGTGTATAAAAAACCTCATCTTTCGGCAAAAAGCCGCAGGATTTAGCACCTTGATACTCAGGTTGCCGGACTTCACAGGGCCTGTCCCTCTGTCACTCTTGATAAGGATATATATTTAATTTTGCCTATGTATTATAACATATAATCGCATTTTGTCAAGTTTTCTGTTATTTTACCTCAATGCCAATTTTTACTAACACCAAAAGTGCAATAACGATTAAAACAACTGTAGCAACTGTAAGTAACGCCGTTTTCTTGTTGAATTCATACTTTCCGCTATCAGATTTAACAAGTCCCGATTTCTTTAGTGCAGATGTAAAGGGTTTGTAAACCAAAAGCATAAGCGAAGAGTTCATTACCGATTTACACAGATTATAAGGCAGTAAAAGCGGTAAGAGCATTGAGATTATCGCATCACGCGGCATACCGAAATAAAGCGGAGTTATAAATATATTTGCAGCCAACATAACGGCGGTCACCGATACAACTGTTAACGCGGCGGAAATGAGCGCACCTGTAAAATTTCTTTTGTATTTATACACAGTACCGCACACAAGAGCAAAAACTCCGCTAGATAAAATATTCATTACAAGACCGTACCAGCCTGTTGTGCTAAATGTAAAAAATTCCACAACCGCAACAACTAAAACCGACATAAAACCATATAATGGGCCATAAAGAAGCGCAACAATTGACAGCACCGCATCCTTGAGGTCAAGTGACAAAAACCCTCCTACCTTGAACATCGCGGTTAAAAATGTTAAAATATATGCAAGTGCTATAAGCATTGCGGTAACAGTTATTTTTTTAAGATTATTCTTGTTCATAATACCACCCCAAAAAACAAACCCCAAGGTAAAAAACCTTGGGGCAAAATGCAAAATATACATCTTCTCTTATCCGGACTGTACCGTCGGCTTCGGAATTACACCGAATCAACCAAAAAGGCTCGCGGGCTATACCGCCGGTGAGGAATTACACCTCGCCCCGAAGAATAAATTAATTATAATTAACTATTATCCCATTGTCAAGTGCCATATCAAAACCGAAAAGGCGATTTGCAATATTATAATACACGGTAAGCCAATCATAAAGCGCTTATGCAATGTTTTATGGCGGATTGTTTTCATAGTTACATAAACAAAAAAAGCCCCGCCCAAAAAGGATATTAAAAATATTGTTTTTTCGCTTATGCGGCGCTTTTGGCTCATAGAAGCGAGTTTATCGTATACCGTTATAAAAATGCCCAAAATGGAAATCAGAGCCAAATATATTAAAACATATTTCATTTAATCACCAGATATATTATACTATAGTTACGCCACAGTTTTCAAGTTTATTACGGAGGAACAAATGAAAAATATAATTCTCTCGCTTTTACTTATCTGTTTGATTTTTCTGGGTGCCTGTGCCCCATCGGAAATAATTGTAGATAAAGACTACACAAAAGTTGACTATAATGAACTTCGTGCCGTTTGGATTTCTTATTATGATTATGATTTTACTGATGACAATTTAGAAAGTGCAAAAGCCAAAATTGACACAATGTTTGATAATATTACATCGCTGAATCTAAACACCGTTTTTGTACATGTCCGCGCTAACGCAGATTCTCTTTATAAATCAAACATTTTCCCTTATTTTGAATCAATAAAACAACTGATGTCAATATCACCTGAGTTTGATGTTTTCGAATATATGATTGAATCTGCTCACAAAAGAAATCTTAAGATACACGCTTGGTTTAATCCTTATCGCGTATCAAACAGCATATCTTCTCCCGAAGAACTGCCAGACGGTCATATTGCAAAAATCTGGCACACAGACGGTAATGAAGATAACGCCGTTATACCCTACGGAGAAAAACTATATCTAAACCCATCAGTTGCGCGTGTACAAAAACTAATTATTGACGGTGTGCGCGAGGTTATAGAAAACTATAATATTGACGGAATTCATTTTGACGATTATTTTTATCCCGAATGTGATGAAACCTTTGACGAGGAAAACTATAAATCTTATTGCGACAGCACCGCACATCCATTATCTCTTACAGAATGGCGCTGTGCTAATATAAGTACGCTTGTATCGTCTGTAAAAAATCTTGCAAACCAAAACGGTCTTCCGTTCGGAATAAGCCCTTCGGCGCATATTGATGGTGATTATATAGAAAAAAACGGATATGTCGATATTAAAAAATGGCTCCAATCTGACAATTATATTGACTATATCATACCGCAAATTTATTGGGGATTTGATTATCCCGCACCCGAATATTCTTACGAAAATATGCTTAATAAATGGTCTTCACTTAAAAGAAATGAATCGGTTAAATTATACACAGGTCTTGCCGCATATAAAATCGGCACTGTCGACCAAAATGATGAATGGATTAAAAATACCGATATTCTTAAAAGACAAATTTTGTCTTTACGCAAAAAAGACATACGCGGTTTTTCACTGTTTTCGTATTCATATCTTTTTAACGATGCGGAAAACAATTCAAAAGAAATAAAAAATATTAAACCGTTATTAAATTAAAAAAGAGTGGGAAACCACTCTTTTTTAATTATGAAAAAATTTATAAATATTATCTGCAACGGGCGCCGTTATACCTTTAACAGTCATAAGTTCTTCCCTTGTCGCATCCGAAATAGCAGATAGTGTTTTGAAATGCTTAAACAGTAGTTCTGCCCTGTTTTTTCCAACGCCCTCAATCTCCAAAAGGCGCGAATGCAGTGTGGTTTTCTTTGAGCGTGTTTTGTGATAGGTTATTGCAAAACGGTGCGTTTCCTCTTGAATCGTGGAAACAAGCGTATATGCCCTGCGGTTTGATTTTATGACAATATCGCCGCCGTCTGCCGCAATCGCTCTTGTTTTATGTTTGCTGTCCTTGACCATACCAAACATTGAAACACCTAATGAAAATTCCGACAAAACTTCTTTTGCGGCATTTAGTTGTCCCTGTCCTCCGTCAAGGAGAATTAAATCAGGCAATCTGCCAAAACCTATACCCGTTTCTTTTTCCTTTTCGTATTCAGTAAAACGCCGTCTTAACACCTCGCGCATTGATTCATAGTCGTCCTGACCGACAAAACTTTTTATCTTAAACCTTTTATAAGCGCTTTTATGCGGTTTTCCGTCTAAAAACACCGTCATACCCGCAACATTTTCAAAACCTGCTGTGTTGGAAATATCATAGGCTTCTATATATTTTGGCGGTTCTGAGAGCCCCAACAGTTCCGCAAGTTCCGAAAGCGCCTGTGTTTGATGTCCTGTTTTATTGCCAATCTGCGATAAATATTCGGCAGCGTTATTTTTGCACATTTCCACAAGTTTAAGTTGGTCGCCTTTTTGCGGAATAAAAAGTTCAACCCTTTTTTCGCGAATAGATGTCAACCACGCCGTAAGCAATTCAATATCCGCTATCTCTCCGTCACACAAAATACGCGGCGGAACTTCAGTTTTTTGCGAATAATAACGCTGCAAAAATTCATACCTCGCATATTCTTCGTCGCAGGTTACATCGGTTATAAATTGTGCGCAATCAACAAGATGTCCGTAACTGAAATTCATTACACAAAAACAGTACTTTTCATCAAGCCGCACTACTGCGACAACATCCTGCAGCGGATATTTTTCGGTTATAACCTTTTGTTTTTCTTTAATGCGTTTTATTGCATTTATTCGGTCACGAAGTTTTGCCGCCATTTCAAAATCAAGATTTTCGGCACACTTTTCCATTCTTTTCGTTAAATCCGCAATAGCGTTACCCGTTTCGCCTTTCACAAAAGAAATAGCCGATTCAACACTTTCCATATAATCGCTATGACTTATTTTTTTAGCGCAAGGCGCACTGCAAATGCCAATATGAAAATTAAGGCAAGGCTTATCGTAAAACTTATCAAAACTACGGTTACACTGCGGAAGTTTGAAAATTTTATTCGCTTCACTAACCGTTTGATTTACAACAAAACCCGAGTTATATGGACCTAAATATCTACCGCTCTTATCCCTTTGCTTTACGAAACGGATTCTCGGCCATTTTTCATCAGTAATCTTGACATAAAAATAACCTTTATCATCTTTAAGCAAAATATTGTACTTCGGTTGATGTTGCTTAATAAGCGATGACTCTAATATAAACGCCTCAAACTCGCTATCACACAAAATATATTCAAAATTTTGCACATTTGTAACCATTTTACGAACTTTAAGCGTATGTTGATTTCCTGCGCCAAAATACTGTGAAACGCGATTTTTAAGGCTTTTAGCCTTACCGATATATATTATCTCGCCCTGCGCGTTTTTCATAATATACACGCCCGGCGTATTCGGTAATCCAAGTGCTTTTTTCCGCAAAGACTCAATTGTATCCATAAACTCACCTACCTTACTATATCATTATACAGTAATTTTCGGTTTTTGAAAAGAGTGTCAGTTCAAAAAATTATTTTTAATTTCATCTATTGCAGTATAACAAATAATATTTTCACTATTAATGTCTGCTTTTTTTAGAGATACTGCGTTTGCAATATTGGAATTATATGTCTTAAAATAGTAAATTCCGCTAACTGTATCGTGGCAACAAGAATACACAGTATATTCACTTTTGTTATCGTTTTTAACGGTGCCTTTTATAAGCGACACCGAAGATAAAATTTTGAAAAACTGATTTACGGTATCATCGCACGAAAAATCAGTATTTTCTTTTATGAATGTCGCCCTTACAAAGCGCGATGCAGAAGAAAAATCACCGGGTAGACCAAGCGCACCAAAACCAAAACTGTTTGGCATTAAACATAGGTTATCAGAAATCTGATTTTGGGGTTGGTTTGGTGATAAAGACATATATTTTTTAATGTTTTCTGTGTGGTAATCAAAAGGCGGATTATTGCACAAAACACCTATTTTATTATCGTATATTTTAATACCGTCTTCCAAGCACTCAACAGTAATTGATGCGCTTTTATCAGAAATGAGCCAGTGTATTGGTGTTGCATCAAACTCATTGCTATAAGGATTATCTGTTATATTTGTTTTTTTGATTAATTCAACCGCATCCGATACACTCCTACACTGCCCTAATATCCAAGGAATAACCTCATATGATGCAATGTTTTTGTAATTAGGCTTACTTTTTTGATAAACGGTATTATTGGGGAAATTTAATCCTGCAATACACAGTCCTTTTTCGTTGAAGGCATCAAAATAAAGCGGATATCCGTCACGCTCTATTCCCATTCCGATAATTGCATAATGTTTGCTCATATCACCACATTCAAGAAAATGGAAATTATAATTTTTTGGTGTGATTATAACCTTTTCTCCGAACGAAGCAAACCAATCGAGCGTTCTGCCAAAGAGAAAAACACCTTTATTTACAGAAATTGCCGTGCACATATAAATCACCTTTTTATTTTAGTATGTGCGGAATAAAAAAATAAAAACCCGAAACACTCAAAAGAGTATCTCAGGTTTTTGGTGATCCATCGGGGATTCGAACCCCGGACACCTTGATTAAAAGTCAAGTGCTCTGCCAACTGAGCTAATGAATCATAACACCGACTATGATATTATAACACACAAAACTCAAATGTCAAGTAAAAATATAAATAATTTCGTTGTTGACATATTAAAAAATGTGTGATAAAATACTTTTTGTTCTGGAGAGGTGTCCGAGCGGTTTAAGGAGCTGGTCTTGAAAACCAGTGACTCGCAAGAGCCAAGGGTTCGAATCCCTTCCTCTCCGCCATTTAAGTTAATATTGCAATATTTAACTTTACCATGGAGTAGTACTCAAGTTGGTGACGAGGCGCCCCTGCTAAGGGCGTAGGTCGGGTAACCGGCGCGAGAGTTCAAGTCTCTCCTACTCCGCCATCCAAAAGCCCCGAATTATCGGGGCTTTTGTTATAGACAATGAGAGAAACCAAAATTTAAGATTAATTAAAAATGCAACTATCAACTGATAGTTGCATTTTTGTTATCCAATCTTTATTCCACCGTGTTTTCTAATTTTAAGAACATGACAGTTGCCTACACCAAAAGCTGAGTTAATCATAGCAATATAAGCATCCAGCATTTCGTTTGGAATATACGCTTGAATTGTACCGGCGAATCCACCACCGTGAACACGACAAGCCCCTGCACCGCCCAAAAACTGTTCTGTAAGCGCAAGTGCCAGTGAAATACCCTGACTTGTTACGTCCGAATTAGAATATACGTTTTGGAGATATTTGAACGAAGAATTGCCCGAAGCGTTAACCAAAGACAAGAAACGCTCAAAATCGCCTTTTTTAAGGGCGTCTTTTTCCAAAACGGCACGTCTGTTATCCTCGAAGAAATGAAAAGCCCTGAGCACCGCCCTATCGCCAACTTTTTTGCGAATATCAGCAATATTTTCTATAAAATCCGCCTCGCAAACCTCACGAAGATAATCTTTGGAAAAATAATTTGCAACTGCACGACATTCCGCAGGAACAGCAGCATAATCGTCCGTAAGGTCGGCGTGGTTGCCGCCTGTGTTGACAATGCAAAGTGAATGACCGTATTTTGCAAGGTCAAATTCAACCTTTTCGATTATGGGTGCATCGGGATTTTCAAAATCAATAGCGGTAAATCCGCCCACCGAAGACGCCATCTGGTCCATAAGACCGCAAGGTTTACCGAAAAATTCACATTCTGCACGCTGCGCAAACTTTGCAATAGTTACTGCATCAATAACACCATCGTTATACAGATGGTTTAATATGCAACCAACAAGCACCTCAAAAGCAGCAGAAGACGAAAGTCCCGAGCCTTTTAGAATGTTTGACGTTGTATAAGCATCAAAACCGTCGATTTTATATCCGTTTTCGGCAAATATAGCAGCCATACCGCGAATAAGCGATGCTGACGTTCCCTTTTCGTCTTGGGAAACCGACAAGTCGGTAATGTCAACGGTATCCATCGGATAACCGTGTGATTTAAGACGAATAATATTATCGTCGTTTTTCGAAACAACGGCAATAACGTCCATATCTACGCTACCCGCAAGGACACAACCTCTTTGGTGGTCGGTATGGTTACCGCCGACCTCTGTTCTGCCCGGGGCGCTGAAAAGTTCTACGTCCTTTTCGCCGAAGATTTCTAAAAAACGGTCGCAAGAGTCAGAATATCTGACCCTTGCTGCCGCGTTATCGGTATAAAGTTCCGAAAACAAAACATCAAAACTGCCGTTATTTATTTTATGTTTTAGTAAATTAGTCATCATATTATTTGCTTGTAAGTCTCAGTGTATCGCGTGCGATAACAAGTTCTTCATTTGTGGGGATAACGTAAACAGAAATTTTTGCATCATCGGTTGAAATGCGAGTTTCTGCGCCGCGCTGTTTATTAGCATCATCAGAGATTTTAACACCTGCAAATTCGAGGTAAGAGCAAACCTCAGCACGTAAAGCAGAATCGTTTTCACCAATACCGCCTGTGAATACAATAGCGTCTGCGCCGTTCATAGCGGCAAGGTACGAACCGACAAACTTGGTAATCTGATAGCGTTGCATTTTGATAGCAAGTTCTGCGCGTTCATTACCCGCATCTGCCGCTGCCGACAGGTCGCGGTTGTCATTAGAAACGCCCGAAACACCGAGCATACCCGATTTTATATTAAGCAAATCGTTAACCTGTGCGGGTGTAAGATTTTCTTTTTCTGCAATGAAAGTAATTACAGATGGGTCAAGTGTACCTGTGCGGGTGCCCATCATAAATCCATCAAGAGGAGTAAAGCCCATTGAAGTATCAATAGATTCACCGTTTTTAACTGCGGCGATTGAGCAACCGTTACCAAGGTGGCATGTGATAATCTTAAGGTCTTTAATATCCTTGCCCATTATTTCTGCACAGCGGTCACTAACGTATCTGTGTGATGTTCCGTGGAAGCCGTAACGACGGATGCCATACTTCTCATAATATTCATACGGTACAGGATAGAGATAAGCGTGTTTGGGCATTGTCTGGTGGAATGAAGTATCAAATACAGCAACCTGAGGTACATTTTCGCCAAATGCTTTCATACAAGCGCGAACGCCCATAATATTAGCGGGATTATGAAGAGGTGCCAAATCGTTGTAACTCTCAACAGTTTTGAGTACATCTTCATTTATAACAACCGATTTTGAATAGAAATCGCCGCCCTGAACAACGCGGTGACCTACTGCTGTGATTTCATCAAGCGAATCTAAAACCTTTGCTTCGCTCTTTGTGAGGGCGTGAATAAGGCAATCAAAAGCCTCCATATGTGTCGGCATAGGATAATCTGCTTCATAGGTGCGTCCGTCTGCCGCTTTGTGTTTAATGTTTCCGGCAGTTCCGATTCTTTCGCAAAGTCCCTTTGCGATAACACTTTCATTAGTCATATCAATAAGTTGATACTTGAAAGATGAACTACCCGCGTTGATAACTAATACTTTCATGAAAATTCTCCTTTGTTTTGTTATAAAATACTTGATAAGACTGTTGATATCAAGTATTATTAAAATTACAAAAGATATAATACTATATTTTTACAAAAAAAGCAAGTGTTGGAAGAAAGGAGATTTAATATGTCCGTTACAGGTGTTATTGCAGAATTTAATCCGTTCCACAACGGACATAAGTATCTGCTTGAGAATCTTAAAAATCAAGGTGACAGTGTCGTTTGCGTTATTGGTGACGATTTCACCCAACGCGGCGATGTTGCGCTTTTATCAAAATATGACCGTGCTAAAACGGCACTTTCAAATGGTGCAGACCTTTGTGTTCTTATGCCTACACCTTGGTCTATGTCTTGTGCAAACACCTTTGCACTTGGCGGAATGAGCATTTTACATTCGCTCGGTTGTGTTGATAAGGTATCTTTCGGCAGTGAGTGCGGTGATATTGCCGCGCTTTCAAAAATTTCAAAAGTCATTCACAGCGAAAGCCTTTCGACTATCATTGAAAAAGAACTAAAAAGCGGCAAAACCTTTGCTTATGCAAGACAGTCAGCCGTTCAAAAGATAATAGGCAAAAGCGCCGAAATTCTTTCTAATTCCAACGATAATCTTGCAACCGAATATATTTATAACGCCGATAAAATTGGTTTTTACCCCGTTTTTTCAGCAATTACGCGTGTTGGCGAAAAGCACGACAGTAAAATAGCGCAAGATGAGTTTCTAAGTGCCACCGCCATACGTGAATATGTTATAAACGGTAACATAGACGGTGTAAAAAAATATATGCCCTCTTCCGCTTATGAGATACTTGAAAAATCATATAATTCTGGAGAATGTGCGGCGCTGCAAAACCTTGAAGACTCTATTTTGTCGCATCTTCGCAGATTGAGTGCCAAGGATTTTTCCGTTCTTCCCGAAGTTAGTGAAGGGCTTGAAAACAGAATCTATGATGCGGTTAAAAATTCTCTAACTCTTTTTGAATGTTTCCAAAAAATCAAAACCAAGCGATACACCCTATCGCGTATCAGAAGAATTATTTTATCTGCATATTTAGGGTTGAGTAAAGATTTTATAGACTCCCCTGTTCCCTATATTAAGGTTTTAGGATTCAACAAAACAGGCGAAGAAATTTTGAAAAATGCAAACCCAACCGTACCGCTTGTTTTACGCGGTGCCGATTACCAAAAACTTGACGGATTCGCTAAAACCGCATTTACCGTTCAAAACCGTGCCGCCGACCTATATGCTATGGCAAAAACAAAAAAATCGCCCTGCGGCAACGAATTCACCGCAAGGCTAATAAAAATGTAAAATCAGACAGTACCCGCTTTCTCAATCTCCCTTTTTAATTTTATAATTATCCGCTTTTCAAGGCGCGATATGTATGATTGTGAGATACCGAGCGCATCTGCAACCTGCTTTTGTGTATACTCTTCGTAACTGCTCATTCCAAAGCGCATTTGCATTATCTGCTTTTCGCGCGGTGGCAGAGTGTTTACAAGGGACAAAAGCAGGTTTTTTTCGTCCTCTTGTTCTACCCCGCGGCTGACTTCGTCTACATCGCTGCCCAGTATATCCGAAAGTAAAAGTTCATTTCCGTCCCAATCTACATTTAACGGCTCGTCAATTGAAATTTCGGCTTTCTGATTTGATGTCTTGCGCAAATACATAAGTATTTCATTTTCAATACAGCGCGATGCATATGTTGCGAGTTTAATATTTTTATCAGGTCTGAAGGTATTAACGGCTTTGATAAGTCCGATTGTACCAATAGAAATCAAATCTTCAATACCAACATTAACGCCCTCAAATTTTCGCGCTATATATACCACCAAACGCAGATTATGAGTTATTAATTCGTTTTTTACGAATGTTGGCTCTTGTTCAAATTTTGCACACAGTTCGCTTTCTTGCTCTTGCGAGAGCGGCGGAGGCAAAACCTCCGGACCGTTTATGTAATATACTCCGCTTATAAGTCCGAGTTTTATTTTAATTTTTGCTATTATTCGTTTTATAAAAGACATTTTATCACACCGTTCACATAATAAATTCGGGCGATATAATACCCGAATAATCTCCGTCAAATTCTATATTTGCAATTGCGACCATTGCTTTTTCAATATTTTTATTGTCCACATCGGCTCCGTCAATACACAGTCCCGGCATTAAAGAATTACCCGAAAGTGTCTTATACGGTATCACACGGAATCTTTTTGCAAGGTCACCGCTCACATCTAAACTTAAAAGTTCTGCCACATCTTTTTCAGTTAATAATTCGCTAGCGGTTTCTTTTGAAATTAATATTACCTTGTATCCGCCCAGAGTATCACACAGAGTGTTTCCTGTATCAACAATACATCGGCAAACAACCGTTTTTTTATTAAAACTTAATTTTACAGATTTTATTTCTGAATATGTATCTTCCCTTTTCAGCAAAATCTGCGCCAAGCGTAACACAAGATAACAAATAACTGTACTGCAAATTAAGATAATCGGCGAAATCTTAAAATAAACGACACCATTATTGATAACCATTCCTTTTGGTTTTATCACATACCATAAAGCAATCATACTTCCCGCATACAGAAAAGAAACTGCGTTAAACGCAAAAAAAGCGCGTAAAAACGCCTTTAATTTTGACCTCTTAAATGCTATTACCGTAATGACGGCACCGAATATAATTTTTACCAACAATTCAATCAAAAAATGCTGTCTTGGTAAAAATATATACATAGAAAATAGTCCGCCTGTTACCGAGGCTAAAATTAGTCTATAAACATTACTATTTGAATGTGAAAAGGCTTTTGCCGCTAATAAAATGAAATATGTAATAACAATATTAAGACATACTAAAACATCCAAATATACAACCATTGTTATCCCCCGCTTTTAATATTATTATAATCAAACAGAGGTATATATTATGTCAAAACTGCTTGTCGTTTTTGATAGATAAAAGAAAAAAGCACACAGAAAAATCTGTGTGCTTTTAGTTTTAATCACCGAACGGGAAAGCAAATTCGGATGTATTATGCTGACTGCTGTTATCTTTTGCCGTTTCATTTGCAACATAACTTGAACTGCCACGGTCGGGCAAAAGTTTTACGCTAATATCTTTTTTACCGCTTTTATTGCTTATTGTCAAAACAATTGTATCGCCGGGTTTGGCGTTTTCAATTACATCAAGAATGGTATCTGCGCCCGAATATTCCTTGCCGTCTACAGCAACAATAGTATCACCAACTGCCGCTTTACCATACATATCACTGCCTTCGGAAATTTCGGCAATGCAAAAGCCTTTGGTAACTTTATTTATTTCGGCAGAAATGGAATCAACCTCATAATAAGAAATTCCAAGTTTTGCTCTGTCTACCACATAACCGTTTTTAATAAGAGAATCTACGACCTTTTTAACAGTAACGCTCGGAATGGCAAAACCCATACCTTCGTACTCGGCACCGGCAATCTTTGATGATGTAATTCCAACAACCTGACCGTACATATTAAGTAATGCACCACCGGAACTTCCGGGATTTATTGCAGCGTTAGTCTGAATATGTTTAGCAGAATAATTGCTTGTCGAACTTGTGCGGCTATCAAGCAAAGATACTATACCGCTTGTGATATTATTCTTGGTGTTAGCACCTGTCGGTCTTCCCATTGCAACAACGGGTTCGCCGAGATACAGTTCACCTGAATTACCAATTACTGCGGGTGTCAAACTAACAGACTGTTTAATTTTAAGAACTGCAAGGTCACTTCGGGTATCACCAGCAACATATACAGCATCATATTCTTTACCGTCCGCCATATAAACCTTGAATTTAGCGGCAGAAATATCACTATAAATATGGTCGTTTGTGATTATATATCCGTCTTTGCTATAAACAACACCGCTTGCGGAAGAGGCGGCTGTGGAATTATAAACCGAAATTCCCACAACCGAATCGTTAACCTTAGCATAAACCTCTGCTTCGGTCATCATATCTTCATTTTTTGGTTTGGATGCAAGGTCCACACCTACAGTTTTATTGTTTACGGTACGGTTGAGAAAATATCCCGTTGCAGTTCCCGCAGTAAATATAATTATAAAGGCCAATATCAGTGCGAAAACTCTTAACCCTTTCTTATTTACGGGGTCGGGTTCCATCACAGGAGAGGTTTCAACAATCGGAGGATAGTATTTATCCTCTTGCTCGGAAAAATTGGGTACTTCCGTCTCGTCAAAAGCAACAGGCTCGGTCTGCACCGCTTCACCTGTATCCTGCTGTACCTCAGCACTCACCTGTTGTTCAATAGGCACTGCAGTTTCTTCATTATTAAAAACATTATTTTCGTCCATAATATCCTCCAACTAATATGTATTATTTATACGGAACTTGAATTCTGTAAACTCGCCTTCTTTTGAATCTGCAAAAATCTTTCCGCCGTGTATTTCTATTATTGTTTTTGATATATAAAGTCCAAGACCTGTTCCGTTTTTATTGACAGAACGCGATTTATCCGCCTTATAAAATCGGTCGAAGATATACATTAATTCTTCTCTTTCAATAAAACTACCGGTGTTTTTAATAGAAAACTCAAGTCCCGCTTCATCGTTTGTAATTGAAAAAATTATTTTGCCTTTATTGTTAACAAACTTAATTGCGTTGTCAACAAGGTTGAAAATCACCTGATAAATAAGGTCATAGTCCGCAATTAGCGTACTTTCACCCTCGTCAAGCCCAATAACTTCAATGTTCTTCTCTGATAATCGTCTTTCTTGTGACACTACAATATTTCTTGTAATTTTGAAAATATCAAACTTTTGCGGATTGATTTTCTGTTCGCCCGATTCAAGTTTCGCAAGGCATAGCATTGATTCTACCAAGCGCGATAACCGCTTTATTTCATCAGATACTATATTTAGATAATGCCCTTGCATTTCCTCATTAATCGTGCCATCGAGAATTCCATCAATAAATCCACCAATGGTTGTCATTGGCGTACGCAATTCGTGAGATACATTACCAATGAAACTTCTTCGCATAGACTCAAGTTGAACAAGCGAATTTGTCATATTGTTAAACGAAATTGAAAGGTCGCCTATTTCATCATCTGATATTACAGGTATACGGCGGGAAAAATCGCCTTTAGCCATTCTTTTTGCCGCCTCAGACATCTGTTTAAGCGGACGAATAAGCCTGTATGTGAGCGCATATTCAGCAAAGAAAATTAACACAATAGGTATTATTGCTGCAAAAATATACATTCTAAGCAACATTAAAAAAAATGTTGTTATTTGCGATGTTGGGGCAACTGAAAACACAAAAGCAATCAAATCACCGCTTGAATTTTTAAGCGGTAATCCCGATGTAAAATAGGAACTATTTCCAAAAAAATCGCCCATTTTTCCGTCTTCATAATATGTGCCGTTTTTCAAAACATCGTCAAGCACAGAACGCGGAACTAATGATTTGGAAAAATCACAGTTACCGTTTTGTTGCCAATCATCACAAGTGCACATAACTATCCTGCCGTTTTTATCACATAGAAATATTTCGGCATCCGATGTACTTGCAAGTGCGGTAGTAAGTCCGAAAAAACCGCCCTTGTCCATAATTTTACCACCATTATAGGCGGTATTTACGGCAACACAGTTATTATAAAGTCCGTCTCGGATATTATTTATATAAAAGTTAGCAACGACAACACCTAATATTGCAGACAAAAAAGTTATACCCGCAATAAAGATTGCCGATGTTGTAAGAAAAAACTTCTTAAACAGTCTTGATTGCATAAAAACCTTCTTATTTTACTTCAAATTTATATCCAACGCCCCAAACGGTCTTGAGGCTCCACATATTTGAAACACCCTCAAGTTTTTCGCGCAGACGCTTAACGTGAACATCAACCGTTCTTGAATCGCCATAATAGTCAAAACCCCATACTTCATCAAGTAACTGGTCACGCGTATATACCCTGTTGGGATTACTTGCAAGATGGTAAACCAGTTCGAGTTCCTTAGGCGGCGTATCAATGGCTTTTCCGTCAACAATAAGTTCGTAGTTTGTGAGATTGATTATGAGTTTGTCAAATTTTACCTCTTTAACCGCATCCGAATCATCGGGCGAAGTACGGCGAAGTACAGCCTTTACTCTGGCTACAACCTCTTTTGCATCAAAGGGTTTTGTAACATAGTCATCCGCGCCAAGTTCCAATCCCAAAATTTTATCAAAGGTTTCACCCTTTGCAGTAGTCATTATAATAGGTACATTTGATTCGCGTCTTATACCTCTGCAAACCTGCCAACCGTCAAGTTTAGGTAACATTATATCAAGCAAAACTAAATCCGGTTTGGCATCAATAGCAAGACGCAGGGCGGATTCACCATCATTACAAACCAATGTGTCAAAACCTTCTTTTGAAAGATAAAGTCTCAAAAGTTCGCATATATTGACATCATCGTCAACTATCAAAATTTTCTTAACGCCCATGACATCATCTCCTTATTACAATATTACAACAAAAAAAGCAAAAGAGTATTAAGTATTTGTTAATAAATGAAAGCCGCCCTGGAAAACCAAGACGGCGTGAAAACAAAAAATCAATTATTCGTTATTTTCGTTTTCTGCTTCTTTCATTTTTGCAAAGCATTCGCTGCAGTATACCGGACGGTCGTCACGCGGAACAAACGGCACACGAGCAACTCCACCGCAAGCATTGCAAACAGCCTCGTGCATTTCGCGCGGAGCTCTGCCTGCGTTCTTACGCTTATCACGGCAGGGTTTGCAACGCTGTGGCTCATTCTCGAATCCTTTCTCTGCGTAGAACTCCTGTTCACGCGCTGTGAATACGAATTCTTCTCCACAGTCCTTGCATACTAATGTTTTGTCTTCAAACATCTTTAGTACCTCTCTCGATTTCTTTTTTGCCCCGGACGGAATCGCACCGACATCTTTGACAACAACGCTCTTCTTATTAAGCTACTTGGGCATATATATTTAACGGATATCCGTTAAAGGCTTTTTAGTTTGCTCTTTATTCTATAAATCGCATTACTGACAACCTTTATAGGTATATCAAGTTGACGCGCCGTTTCTGCGCGGCTGTAATTATGAAGATAGAGCAAAAAAACTTTATATTCTAAACGCGATAAAACCGACTTGATATTATATTCAAGCCTTGTTACATCCTCGTTTTCAATGATAATATCCTCAGGAGTTGCGTGTGCCGAAAGATGATTAACATCATCTATATTAACAAGCTTGTCCTTTGGTATGTGTTTTTTAAGCGCCTGTGAACGAATTACCGAAATTATGCCTCTGTCGATGCATGTTTGGGCAAATGTTGAAAAAGATGCGATTTCGGGTGAAAAATTTTTTATTGAAAGAAAAAGCGAAATGATTCCCTCTTGCACAAGGTCATCCATCTCAATAGAACCATTATAAAAATACGAAGCACGAGATTTAATAAGCCCCATATATCTGCGCAAAAGAGCAACGCTTGCATCGTGGTTGTTTTGTTTTGAAAGCGCTACTAAATCATTATCCGACAAATTTTCGTACATTTCAACAAAATTTATTCCCAAATCAACACCAATATTAAATAAAATCAACTTATAGATATAATAACTGATTAATTTTGAAAAGTCAAGCATAAATTTATACTATATGTAGTTTGCCATTTTTTGTGGTATAACAAGTTAAAGTTGACAGGAAGAGTTTTGTGGGTTATTATTTTAATATAGGCTATTACATCATTCAAGGGAGGCAAATAAATGGTTAAAAAACTTTATAATGAATGGATCAAAAATGCAACCGCTGATGTTGATATTATTGAAGAATTAAAATCGATAAGCGGTGATAGCGAGGCTATTAATGATAGATTTTACAAAGACCTTTCATTTGGTACGGGCGGTTTGCGCGGTGTTATTGGCGCCGGCACTAACAGAATGAACATTTACACTGTTGGCCGCGCAACACAGGGACTTGCCGAATATGTTAACTCGGTTTCAAAAAATCCAAAAGTTGCCATTGCTTATGACAGCCGTATCAAGTCTGACACATTCGCAAAACACGCGGCAACAATTCTCGCCGCAAACGGTGTTAAGGTTTATATTTACAAAGAACTTATGCCTACACCGATGTTATCATTTGCCGTTCGCCATCTCAAATGTGATGCAGGTATTGTTATTACTGCGAGTCACAATCCAGCAATATATAACGGCTACAAAGCGTATGGCCCCGATGGTTCACAACTCAACCTTGAGGCGAGTGAATATGTGCTTTCTATAATGAATAAGGTTGATATCTTTAGCGGTGTTAAGCAGATTCGTTTTGAGGAAGGGCTTGAAAACGGCTCAATTGAATATATCGGTGATGATGTTATTGAGGCATATCTTGACAATGTAGAATCACAACTTGTGAATAAAACTGTCTGTAAAGAAAACGATATTAAGATTGTTTACACACCGCTACACGGCGCCGGAAATAAGCCCGTACGCGCTATATTGAAGCGTATCGGACTTAATAATGTTACGGTTGTACCCGAACAGGAACTACCCGATGGCAACTTCCCCACCGCTCCATATCCAAACCCCGAACTTCGTCAACCGTTTGAGTGTGCGCTTAAACTTGCAAAGGAAATCAAACCCGACCTTTTACTTGCAACCGACCCCGATTCCGACCGCGTTGGAATTGCAGTTCCGCAGGGTGACGAGTATGTTCTCTTAACAGGAAACCAGGTTGGCGCTCTCCTTCTCAACTACATTCTCTCACAAAAATCCGCTTTGGGACTTTTGCCAAAGAACCCTGTTGCCGTTAAAACAATTGTCACCACAGAACTTTGTCAAAAAATTGCCGACAAATACGGTTGCAAACTAATTAACACCTTAACCGGTTTTAAGTTTATCGGCGAACAGATTGGTATTTTAGAGGCAAAAGATGAAGAATACCGCTATCAATTCGGTTTCGAAGAAAGTTACGGTTATCTTTCCGGCGGTTATGTTCGTGATAAGGATGCCGTTAACGGTTCAATGTTAATTTGCGAAATGGTGTGCTACTATAAAACCCAGAACAAGAGCATTTTAACCGTTCTTAACGAACTTTATGATGAATTTGGATACTTTAACAATACTCAGGTTAGTTTCACATTTGAAGGACAATCGGGCATGCAAAAGATGGCTGATATTATGAAAACCCTTTGTAACCAGCCACCGAAATCCATTGCAAACCTCGTTGTAACCTCTGTTGCGGATTATAATGCATCCGTACGCACGAATTTAGAAAACGGAAAAACAGAAACTATCACCTTACCGAAATCTGATGTTTTGGAGTTTGTACTGGGAGGCGGCAACTCGGTTATTGTCCGTCCCTCAGGTACTGAACCTAAAATCAAGGCTTATATTTCAAGCATTGGCAACAGCATGGAAGAAGCCGTTGCTATATCAGATAAAATCATCAAATCAATTAAAACAATTCTTGGTATTGAATAAAAAAACAAGGGAACGCAAGTTCCCTTGTTTTTTAGTTTGTAGTTGTTGAGGATGTTGTTGTAGTTGTAGCAGAACTTGTTGACGCCGATGTGCTTGATGCACTTGCGGCTCCCGAAGAAGTATCGGTAGCACTTGACGGTGGTGCATCAACAACAATATCCCTAATTGTTCCTTTATGGGTGGTACAGGTGTTTTTGTCACTCTTTTTATACCAGCCCACACCGGTTGTTGTACAGTTTTTAGTTGCGAGCATACCTGTTTCAGTACAGTAATATCTTCTTTCAACATATTTACTATCATTAAACTTAGCCGATGCAAGTCCAGAATGGACCTTAGACATTACCTGTCCCCAAAGTTTACGCGCAAGGCCAGACTGACTGATAACACCGTTGTTGTCATATCCGTACCAGCAAGATGCAACATAGTAGGGCGTTCCACCAACAAACCAAATATCGTTAGTTTCGGATGATGTACCTGTTTTAGCATATATTTTCATATGCGGAACATATCCTGCAGCACCTGCACCGGTACCACCTTCGCCATACACAACATTTTGAAGCATATGGTTCATAATTGTGGCAGTATCCTCGCCAATCGCGGCTACAGGATTAGTCTTCTTCTCAAGAATAACCTCACCGTGTTGGTCGGTTATTTTGGTATAGAAGGATGGCTCATAGTAATAACCGCCGTTACCAAAAATTGCATACGCAGCAGCCGATTCCATCGTGGTAACGCCGCCGTTCGTGCCGCCAAGCCCCATAGGAGCCAAATCCACATCCTGCGGATGATTGAGATGTTTCATTCCTAATTTCTCGGTTAAGAAAGTAAAGGACTTATTAGGAGTCATCTCATTGACAAGCATTACGGGTATGGTGTTTACAGAACGCTGAAGCGCATAAGCGGCTGTTATCTTACCCCAATAACCACCGTACCAGTTTTTCGGTGTCCAGGTATTATTGTTATAACTCTTGCGTTCGTCATTTATAAGTTTAGAATAGGTAATTAAGTTGTTTTCAACAGCAGGTGCATACGCGGCAATCGGTTTCATAGTGGAACCGGGTTGACGAGGTGAAGAAGTTGCACGGTTAAGTCCGCGATTTTCTTTCTTTTCGCCAAGGCCCCCCGCAATTCCAACAACATGGCCTTCGTAATCCATAACAGTAATAGATGCCTGACCAAGTTCGCCGGTTTGAGAATTTTTAGTTCTCACCTTTTCGTCATAGAATACAGACTCAACCGCAGACTGAACTTTGGGGTCAAGTGTACAATAAATTTTATAACCGCCGTTATAAACATTTGTAGAAGCGTGAGTTTTATCAATATCGTAGTGCTCTGATAGGTCGTTTGCAACCTGTTCAATTAAAGCATCAACAAAATATGAATATATTTCTTGATTATTTGCAGTTTGAGGTGCATTTGCAGCAATATCAATTTCCTCTGCTACCGCATCATCATACTCTTCTTTAGATATTAACTTAAGTTCGAGCATTTTTGCAAGAACAGTCAACTGTCTTTCGCGGTTGTTTTTCGGATTCTTATCGGGACGGTAATACTCCGGACTTTTAACAATTGCCGCCAAAACCGCACTTTCTGCAATTGTTAAGTCTTTTGCAGATTTATTAAAGTAATAGTTAGATGCAACCTCCACTCCGCATCTGCCGCCGCCAAGGTTGATTACATTAAGATAACAACCTAAAATAGTATCTTTATGATATTCCATTTCAAGTCGGCGTGCACGCATAATCTCGCGTACTTTACGCATTGCGTTTTGGTCGGTATCCATCGTGAGATTCTTAACCAACTGTTGTGTGATTGTAGAGCCGCCGAATTTCGAAGAAAAGTTCAAAAACTCATTGGCAAATGCATAAACAGTACGCTTCCAGTCAACACCATCGTGGTCATTAAATCGTTCGTCTTCAATTGCAATAAAAGCATCACCGAGGTGTTTTGGCATATCGTTAAAGTCTACCCAAATACGATTTTCACCGCCGTGAATACGCTTATATTCAACATATTCGTCCGTTTTACTGTCCTTAACATATATAGTAGTGGTAAAGTTGAGGACAAGGTTATCAAGGTCTTCGGGCAAAGTATCATCGATAAATCCAAAAACATATACAGCAAAAGTTGCAACCACCAAACTAACGGTAATAATACCAATCAAAAATACCGTCAGAATTGTAGTTGTGATTTTCTTTTTGCGAGATACAGCGTTCTTTTGTGGCGCATCAACAGTATCCTCTGCTTTCTTGTTAACAGTGGAAAAACTGTTAAGGTCAAAACTGCCGCCTTCGTTAGAATTTACATTTTCATTAAAATCGTTCTCAGCCATTGGGCTACCTCCTATTCAATGAACTCGCAAAAACATTATACCACATTTTGCAAAAAAGGGGGTTACAATATTGTATCTTTTACAATTTGTTTATTTTTAGAGAATATTGGCAATACTATTTTCGGTGATATACTTTGAAAATTAAACTTTTTATATCAATTTGCGTAATTACAGTCACAATAATAGCGATTGCATCAATAAACTCATACGCCGAGGGCAAAACCAATAAAATTAAAGCATTAGCGCCCTATGTGCTTAAAAGCAAGGATAATCATATTGCCGTGTATAAACTTGATGAATTAGTTCGAGAGTTTGAAGAAATAAATGTTAATGCCCTACCCGAATATGACCGCAACACCTTAAAAAAAGGATTAACATTTGATACTATTGAGGAAATATATGAGGTTATTGAAGATTTTGACGGATAAAAAAACACCGCAAATGCGGTGTTTTAATTTATAATGTTACAGTTGCCACATCTTCACCATATACAATGCGGTCACCGTTTGAATTAAGGCTATCAATATAACTAAGATAGTCCTCTTTTGATGCAAATGTCGGCTTAAAATCGGAAATCGCCTTTTTTGCGAGTTTAGCATCATCAGAGAGCAACATATAAAGCATTGCAAGTTGCCATTTTGCAGAACCAACACAGGCTAAATCGGGGTTAGAAATTACATAATCGGAGCCATGTGATTTACCACTTGCACCTGGAGCATACGGGTGAATTGCGGGCATTATCATTGATAAATCGCCCATATCGGTACTGCCTGAGCCGATTGCATGTGAATACTCGGCAGGTTTACCCGTTACTAACTCCGCCGCGTCGCGCGCAACACACATTAGTGTTTCATCATTAACAAGCGGTGCGTAACCGGGATAGTCAATAATATCAATATTTGCACCAAGCGAAAGCGCGGCTCCGCAAAGCGCCTTGTTTACGCGCTTGTTGGCAGCAACAATACCATCATAAGTCTTACCACGAACAAAACTTTCAAGCGTTACTCTATCGGGGATAGCATTTACAACAGCGCCGCCTTCTGTAATTATCGGGTGAACACGGATAATATCGTCCTCTTTGAATGTTTCACGGATAGAGTTTATTGCTGAAAGTCCAAGCGTTGCGGCATAAAGCGCATTACAACCGTTCCAAGGACTTCCACCTGCATGGGAAGAAACGCCCTTATAAATAACCTTTTTAGCAAGGCAACCGACAGAGCCTTTCCTGACAATAAAATTCTCCACAGCAGTGGTATGTACCATAAAAGCCAAATCTACGCCGTCGAAGTATCCACGCGACAAAAATTCAGTTTTGCCGCCCATATACTTAATAATGCCCTTTTTACGCAGTTCAGAGCGATACTCAATTTCTATCAACTCTTCTGCGGGAACGGCACAGAGACGAATTTTACCGCAAATTCCGTCTAACGCGCCCTCAGCTTTGAGCGCAGCGGCAATTCCCAAGAGCGCGGCAGATTGTGCAGCATGTCCGCAACAGTGAACGGCACCCGTTTCTTTGTCGGCTTCAGGGTGTTCAGGACAAATCAGAGAATCGAGTTCACCTAAAATAAGTAATTCGGGACCGGGTTTACCTGTATCGATAACGGTGTAAAATCCGGGTATATCCCCTGCTTTTACCAGATCATATCCCAATTTTTCAAAAGCGTCCTCTAAATATTTTGTTGTTTTGAACTCCTTATATCCTGTTTCGGGATTTTTCCAAATATAATCCAAAGCGTTCAGAATAAGTTCGCGATTATTATCAACTGCTGTAAATAATTTTTGCATAATACCACCTCAAGTTTGGTTTAATTCAATAATACAATAACCTACAACTCAACCCATTCGCCATGTTTTGGTGAAACGAAAATGCCATCAGGAACAAGGCGAAGATATTCGTTTTTAAGTATTTCAATAATTTCAGGGTCGTCAACACCCTTGAAATCGTGATGATGCGGAATTAATACTTTGCAACCGATATCGGCCGCAAATTTCGCTTTTTCAACCATTGCCTCCTGCGTGTAAGAACGCTGAATTATTGCAATATCGGGTTTGAGGGCTTTGCAGATATTCACCTGCTCTACTGTAGGCTCATTTCCCCAAAGCAAAATTTTTGTACCGTTTGGGAGAGTGAACAAAAAGTTTCTGTATTCAAAACTGCCGATTTCCTGCAGGGCGGCAATTTGTTTATCCGCACTACATATATCGTTCGAAGCAATCCGAGCGGTTAAATCATTCAACCCCGATTTAAGATTTGTATGTCTACCATATAAGGCGCGAATCTTAACATCACCAAAATCAAGTTCAGTGTCAGGATACATAGGATAAACAAACGAAGCATTATAATTAAGCCATTTAGCAACGGAGAATGCGGTTTGCTCCCCACAAAGAATTTTAGGAGAAAACTTTTCTGCAAGTCTCGGAATATCTGTAATATGGTCATAGTGAGCGTGTGATAAACAAATCATATCGCAGTTTTCTACAGAATTATAGTCCAACTCTGTACCAACACACTCTGTTATGTAGGGGTCGGTTACAACAGTTAATCCGTTAAACTTAAATTCAAAACATGTTACAGCCAACCATTTTAATGATACACCATATTTTTTGTTCATAATACGCCCTCCAAAAGCAATGTTTAATTGATTATAACACGATAGTTAAAATAATTCAATAGCACAGAAACTATATTATTCATTACTAAGACGGGACTGTTTTTTCGCTAACGCTCCCTCCTTGTTCGAGTCCCTATCTCCATTTTTACAAAAACAAAAAGAAACCAATCCCTACGAATTGGTTTCTTTTTGTTTGGCGCGCTGAAAGGGACTCGAACTATATGCCATACCTTAAAAACTCCGCATTAACAATGCTTTCATAAATCACGTGTGCGTTTTCGTGTGAGCGTTTTCTACTTAAAACGCTAAAAATCTTAAGAAAACATACCGTATTTGCTTATCTTATGCACTATCGTGCATTGAAGTAAACTGGCAAATACTCGTACGCTTAAGATATCACACAAAAGAAAGCGTGAATTTTTATGTTTTTAGACAATTTATCCTCTTTTTTGCTGAAATATATTGAAACAAATAATATTTCATATGAGAAATTAGCTTTAATGTGCGATATTAGTCCAGAGTTTGTCGGAAGAATAATACGCCGCCAAGCCGTTCCAACAATAAGTATTGTGGAAAAAATATGTGAACATCTTAAGGTATCGCCTAACCAGATACTTCTGCAAAACGATGCAGATAGACAACTATACTATAGAGTTCCGATGAAGGTAAAGGATGTGGTGACCATACAATATATAACCGGAAGTATAACGTTCGCGGTATGTCCACGTTGCAAATCAAAACTTCCACAACGCAATCAGATGTTCTGTAATGATTGCGGCCAAAAATTAGAATGGGATTATTAATTGTTTTGAAAATTGTCCGAGGTGTTATTATGATTAAATATGTTACTAGAAAAGATATCACATATGGAATATCTGCAGTAGATGAAAACGGAAAAATATTAAGGACCTTTCCTCATATACACACCAATAAAAAAATGGTAACAAATTTTGTTAAACTATGTAATTTAGAAGAATTAGATGTAATGCATTTGGGTGATGCTATTGAAGATTTAATAAATCAGGCAACATTATAATTTCTTGCTTTTTTTGACATTATGTGTTATCATCTACTTGCTACAAACTCAATTGAATGTTTTTGCTACTTTGGCGCATTTTATTAAAGTAAAAATGTGCTTGTGTTTGATATGTGCGCTTATGTACAAATATTCAAGGGTTTGTAGCAGAATTTTTGAAGCCAAGCACGTTTTTCAGTGCGTGGCTTCGGCTACGCACTTTTTTTATTTTTAGGAGGTAAATATGAATTTTTTAATCTTTGTAGCTGTTTTGGTCGTATCATTCCTAATAGGAGCATTTGGTTTTCCACAAATAGTAGGAACACTAAAATATTTTCGCAGTTTTCGAACAGTGCAAGCACTTTATACTATCATTTTGTGGTTAGCAATTCTTGGATTTTATTTTTTTGCCGTTATTAAGTGGTTATTTGTTTACAAAATCGCGCTCTATATTGGATTTGCCGTCTCGTTCTTGATGTCATTAAATACTAAACCTGATTAAACAAAAAATAGTTATAAGAAATTATAAGCATCGTTGTGAATTATAGTTTTTTATAATTCATATCAGCTCTTTTGTTTCAATGCAATATTACGCAAAAGAATTATAAAACTAAAAAGGGGGAGCACACCGCTCCCCCTTTTATTATACACCTAAAATTTTCTTCCAAGAGTTGTACCCAACAACGCCGTCAGCGACAAGACCGACAAGTTTTTGCCACTTAACAACAGCGTTCTTTGTATCGTTGCCGAATTTGCCGTCTACGGTTACGCCGACAACCTTTTGGACGATTACTGTGAGACTTTTATTTTTATAGCCTACAAGATGCTTTTTGCAAAGAGCCGCTTTTGCAACGGCCTCACACTCTTTCCCCCAAATACCGTCTGCACCGCTCGGCAGTGAATAACCATCGGCAATGGCCGCTTTCTGCCATTCCTTCACTTTGTTTACCGCGCCGAAGGTATCACGCTTTGCTTCAGACTGTCCATACCAAAAGCTTTTTGTTGTTCTGGTATCAATATGTACGAAATAGCCATCCTTGTCGGTTTCATATAAGCCTATACCAAGTACTCCAATGCTCTCTGCGTATTTTGCAACTTCTGCAGGTTTAACATCCTTCACGCTAATATCAGCCGCCATACCTTTAGTGTGATATGAGGAAGATGCACCGCCCACCATTTTGTTATGCTTTGCACAACGGTATGCGGAGTTTATAGTCACGGGTACGCCGAAATGGTCTCTAATATTCTGCAAGATTTTAACAAGCTCAGTGTCTACCTGAACAGTTGAACAACAACCTTTTCCCTTGCAAGAAAACTCGTTAACCTTAAAATTTGTCGACAGCAATGTTTTGTAATCTTTTCTATAACTCTGAATCGCCATGTTTATTCGTCCTTTCTGTTAATAAACTGTTTGAATAACTGATGCATACCTGTGGATGAAAGACCTGAAACCAAACCGCCAAGCAGTATTTCCGGTGTAAAATCAAAACCATTAAGCCACGCATTGACTAACACGCCTAGCGTTGCCATAATAAGTGGTATGTATTTGTTTACCCTATCTATAGTAATGATATGTTTAATAACATACCCCACACACAGACATATGCCTATTACGATAAGCACCATATAGTCGTTTAGAAAATCCATCTGTTTTCACCTCCTTAATCTTTTTGCACATCATTAATGTGTAATTCGTTTATGAGAAACTTTTTTACTTCACCATTGCCGCCCGAATTGAGATATTTTACGCCCGCCGCAATCCTCTCGCCAAGCGGCATATCATCACTCATAATCGTCAATCGTAGTCCTGTCAGATAGTTCTCTCTGCAATGCTCTTCGATTGAGGGTATGCTTTCAACATTTTTAATGTTTTTCATTACATGCTCTTTTATTTCCGTAAATTCTTTTTTCATTCCATCAAAAGAGCGTACAATACTAGCCATACCCTTCCATATTGCAATTACTGCACCGACTGCTCCGCCGATTTTTATTATTAGTTCAAGCCATTCCATTACCTCACCGCCTCGCAAATGTTTATGTCATATTGTAGTAGTTATATTTACCGCTACCACCTGAAATTGCAAGTGTACCTACATTATTTGCGTCTGCGGTTAGTCCGTTATTACTGATAGTTTGCAGAACATATTCTCGGTTTGGAATATAGCCATACACACCGTACCAATAGTAGAGAGGGTCGTAGTCGTCCGTGACAAATACCAAGCCACAAGTAGTACTTACCCCAAGTTTGTCGCCAATATTTACGCCGTCACTTCCGTATACTCTGTTTTTCTTCGGCTCAAAACTTGACCCGGTTAAGCCAATGTATTGGTTATACTTACCGCCCCACATATCCGTTCCTGTTATGCTTACTGCCTTATCTACATTTGACATATTTATTGTTATAGTAACGGTTGATTTTACTGCGCCCGACCATTCCGAAATACTACGCACACCGAGACTGCACATATTAGCAAAGGCAGCATCTGCGATGCTTATTTCCCCATCATTGTTAAAATCATATAAGGGAATTTTGCTCGGCAAAATATACTGTGTTCCCAAAAGATGATTTTTTATTGTTTTTTTAACGGCTTCGTTTGGCTCAAGATAAACCTCTGCCGTGCCGACAAAAGAGCCTGTCATTTTTATGTTTTTTGTGAATAGGTCTTCCACCGCCTGAATAAAATTTGCATTGATATACAAATCGCCTTTATCGTCCCTGTATAGTCCTTGAGACTTGCCGTTGTTCGTCAATCTCTTGAAAATCTCTTCTGGCGTTAAGAGATTATCAAGGTTAACCACTGCCCTTCCCGCATTTTCGGCAGCGCCTCGTGCATCGGTCGAAACGCCCATAACCTCGGCAAATGTTTTGCCAATATTATATTTACGTTCAATGTCAGCGGCGGTCCTTGCCGCAGTTCTATCTTGCTTTGCGCTCAAATTAATCTCTCCCTTCTAACACGAAGAGGACTATCATATCATAGTCCTCTTAATTAAAGTATTCAGCTTTTACCAACGAACAGTACCATCTGATAAAACAGTAAAGCCCAACTCAACGAGAATTGATTCCATTTCATCGTATGATATATCCTCGCGGCTGTTTAAGTAGTTGACAATAGCATAATTGTACATATCGTCAGAAGGATACTGGCTTTTATACAGAATAATTTTCGCACCATAGTCTATATCAAGACTATTGATATAATTTGCAACCTTTCGTTTTCTACTTCCACTAACCGCCATTCCACTAGCATTTTTATCTGCAAAAATGCCATTTAATTTACTAGAATAATTTTTATAGGCATTATATCCTCCAACTGACTTTGCAACTGCATGTTTTTTAGGACTTTGAATAAAGTAATCGTATTCCTCAGTTGACATATCATATTTGATTGCCCCTTTAATAAGATTTTCTTTATAATACTCTACGCCGTCCTTTTTTGCGTTTGTATATTCAACGCCTTTTTTGGCAAGAAATTCACGCTTCGCTTCATCACGTGCATAGTCGTAAACTTTATTGACCATATCTGTCCTATCCTCGTGTGAAGCTTTTTGATATGTTTGAGTTTCAAATAACTCTTTTATAAGACCATACGCAGTCTGTCCATAGGTTTTCTTAAACGCTGTATATTCTTCCGCAGACATTTTTAATTTCTCATCTTTGTAATTAATGTAATTCTGTGGAATGTTAGGAATAAGACCGCTATCACCCGTTTCGCTGTAAAGCTCCTTGATTTCCTCGTCAATTGCCGTTGCGGTTTTTTCTCTTACTGAATATGGTGCAATAAATGTTTCGAAGGCTCTTGTCAGAGTATTCTCCGTCAGTTTTACATCATTGCCCCAAATATCAGTTGACGGCTCAAGGGTTTGACGTAAGTATGGAATTTTTAGCTTGATATTGTTAATAGTTTCATCGAAAAACTTAAAACCGCTATTTCCCGCAACCTTGGTACTGCGTTTAGTATCGTCCATTGCAGTTGCAGCTTGACTTAAAAGTGTAGGTGCAAATTGTGTTATATAGTTTTGAGCCATTGATTTACCGATACCCGCAAATTTTTCAATTCCGCTATCGTAAGAAGACAACACACTATCTAAACCAGACAAAAAAGACATCTCGCTCAACGGGTCTAATGTTTCCGCTAACGTTTGAACAACAACATCACCGTTCCACTCTTCGCCCTCGACCAACTGCTCATAGGCATTTGCACCCACAAACAACGGCATAGCAACAGGTGAAAGCCAACTTAAAGAATATGCCTTACCATCAATATTAATTGAATATGTTTGCTCACCTAAATTAGAATCGTATTGGCCCTCTTTATCATCATCGCCACCGCCCGAAAGGAATCCCAAACTTGCTAAAAAGTAGCCAACAAGCGTCAAGGCAGTACCAGTAACATTTTGTGACAAATGGTCAATAAGTTCACTTGCTTCCATATTGCCGTTTTTTACCTGCTTGACATCGTAAGTCAATGTTTTTGCAAATCCAAGTGGTGAATAACTAACACCCGTCTTTGCAATATTTATAGGTGTTTTCTTAAACGGGACCGTTGAACCAATCGCAATATTAGCAGCCGAATTATTATGTTCCATTTCATTGATTTTGTTTGCCAACCACGAATACTGACGGAAAGTAGCAATCTGCGACTGCTCTGTGGCATATTGCTTTGCCATTTCGACTATCTTGGGGTTATTGGCAATATCTTGCTCTGTCCTAATACCATTAGCGGTTAAAAACTCACTAAATGCGTTAATAAACGCGGGTTTGGTAAACCACCAATCCTCTTTAGTCAACAAATCACTATTGCCCTCATACATTGCGTTAAGTATTTTGTTTTTGAAAATCTTCCGCTTTTCTTTAATGCTTGATGCCTCACTGTACTTGTCGCCATCTGTGAGTATATCTTTCATTTCAAAAGCGGTTTCACGAGCAAACGTCTTCACCTCTTGCGTTGCACGTTTCCACGTTTTTGTACGATTTTTAATTGGTGCAATGTCTTCAATCGTTCTTGCAAGAGCATTTTTAACCGTTAACGCACCACGCATAGCAATATTAGAAACAAGATTGCGAATGTGAGTTTTAGGATTTCCGAGCATAGCAAGAAAACGCCAAGCATTAACTATTTCAAGCCATGTTATCTTCATTTGGTCGGCAATTTCTTGTTTAACCTCTTCAACAGCCGCATTAAGTTTTGCTTGGTCATACGTGCCGTCTGCGTTGTACGTATTCAGTATTTTGTCTGTCATATCCTGCGTTAACTCAACGCCCTCAAATGCTTTATCGCCTTTTGTCTTTCCGCGCTCAATAATTTTTTGGAGCATTCTTAACTGACCTTCAGGTGTTAGACGCTTGATAATTGACAGCGCCTGTACCTTTTGACCGAGTTCTCTTCCCAAAATAGCTACATCCTGTATCAGTTCACCTGCCGTTACGGTGTCGCCTCTTTTAATTGCCTCTTGAATCAGTCTTTCACCGAGAGCAATATCCTCAAGAGATATTTTATCGTTTGCAAATTGGCTATTGAAATATGTAACAGAAGACTCGTAACCCATTCTGTCTAACCTTTCATTTGCTTTTCCAAGTATTACCTTGTTGGATATAGGCTCGTAATGAATGCTATCCTGGTCTAAATCGTCAGGAAGCACTTTTCTGCTGACCGCCTCGCTTTCGGTTGATGTTTCAACCCACTTACTTTGTTTTTCGTGTTGTTGTTTTGTCGTTCTGACAGGTGCACTGTTTTTAGGTGTGGTCTGTTCGGTAGTTTCTCTTATCGGCGCTATATTGTGCGATTCGGTGTTCGGTACATTTTCCACCTTGACATTTTCATCAGCATCTGGTATAAAATAAGTAGATGCATCTGATGAGATACCGCGTGATGAGTCTTTATTGACAGGTTGCGCACCATCCAAGGATGCATCTTTTTTTATACCCCAATTATATATTTGACTCTCAGGGGTATGATTTTGTCCTTCTAAAAGGTCCCGCACGGCAATTCTTACACCAACGACATCTTCACCAATTTGAACAGGGGTGTAAAAATAATTCCATCTGTACACATTGGGGTCTGATGAATAATCGTCTGTTGAATACAGGTAATGCGCATTCTTAAATATTGCCTCTGTGGTATAAAGCATATTTGCTTTTTCCTGTGTTACCTTTTCTAATACTTCATTTATACCCGTTCCGTAAAGACGCGCTTCCAAAACCTTACCGTTAACCTCAAACTCAAAGTTTTGATTCTTAAACCCATTAAGAAATTGACGGATGTTTTCTTTTAGTTTGTTCATTGACTCTTTAAGTATTGGTGTGCGTTCTTTCTTTTTCATACCGCGCAAGTCTGGGAATGATGGTGCAACATCTTTCATCGTCTGCTCTGATACCTGCACAATATCACCATTATTAACCATAATGTCGTGCGTTTCCCGTGTAATCTTCTTTTTTGTTGCATCATCACTATAATCAACACTGCGCCATATAGAATTTTGTTTATCTGCAAATTCTTCCAAACTTATATGCTGTTTATCTGCATTTGCTTCAAGATTATTATTCTTAACAGGTGCAATGTTGTTTTGCGCTTTGAGTTTTACAGCCTCGCCGTGGGTGTTGAAATTGCCGCGTTTTATTGGTGCAATGCCGTTTTCGTCCCTAACCTTGCTATCCTTAAAATAGATTTCCTGTTCTGCCGATAAAGAAAAGACACCGCCTTTTGGCGATGTCTCCTTAATAGGTGCTATTTTGCTTGTTCTTGTGTTTTTTGTTCCTTGAGCCGTTTTATTCTCTCGTGTAGATTGTGAAATGGAATGTCCTCGTTCATCAAATTGTCGTACATTTTCTGATATTTCGATGAGTTTTGGCTTTTCGTCTCTGTTGACATCGTTTGAGTAGTGCGAGTATCCATCTACTAATCCCCCTGTATTGATTATAGTGTTAAAGTTTTTGGTCGGTGTATCGCCGTATCTCTTTATAACTTCGGGTGGAATAAACCGTCCTTTTTCAATATAACGATTTAACGACCGCCCAATCGCTTTACTGTTTGGTAATTCGTTAAGGTGTAAATAAACTGAATATCCCTCGTTTTTAAGGCTATTGATCTTGTTAATCAGCGAGTTAATATCGCCGCCGCCTACTATCGGATATACAATATTGTCACCGTTAAGCACACTATATTCCAAAACACTTTTTATTATATCTTGGCTTTCTCTGTGTACGGCATTGGCACCTAAACCATTGTCAAACTCGTCAAGCTCTTCCTTAGCCATATCGCTATCAATAATGCGAGAAGAATAATATTCAGAAAGAGGGTTAACAAGAACGCTCGATTTGCCTGCGGCAGACAATCCTATAACAATATCTGCCCTGCGTTCTTGCTTTACACCGCCATTATACCATACTTTCCCAGTTCTGTCAACCGTTGCACTACCCAATGTCAGCAATTTCTTGACAACTTCTTTTCTTGTTGTGTTTCTTTCGGGTGTGTCAATGGTATATGTTTCGGGCCGAGAAAAAGCATCGTCAAGTAATTGAGATATAGTAGGAGTAGCGTTTATTTCTTCGATTGAAACATCTTCGCCGTTGTTCAAGCGTTCTATAATTTTGTGTGTGCTTTCATCGACTGATTTCTTCTCACTTATTGAATACGCCGTGCCGCTTTTCTTTGTAGCCTCACCTCGATAAACCTCTGCAAAAGTCTTTTTAACCTTTTCAAGCTCTCTCGCTTCTTTACTTCCTGCGGTTGCTACCTTGCAAAGATATTTAACCTCATCGTAAATCTTCTCAAAGACATTGCGGTTTTCGGCTGATAATTTGCGAACAAAATCTGCATCGGTGAAAATATAATCGCCAACAAGGTCTGCGACTACTTCTCGCTTGATTTTCTTAAAGCCCTCTGCGCCTTGATAACCGTCAACATTCTTGTATAACTCTCGGGTATTATAAAGCCTTTCCTTATATTCATTTTCAAACTTGCTGTTTGAGGACTTTTTCGATTTCGCATATTCAAAAGCAACCTCTTGAAACGTATCGTACAATTCCGTTCCCTCTAAAATATGCGTAATCTCGTGACCGACTGTGCTTTCTAAAGCCTTTGCAGAGTCAATGTTCAGTACAACATTATCGCCGTCAACATAGCCATTTACAGTTTTCCCCTCTACCGCAAACCTTGAATTTGCGATTTTTTCATTGTTGGCAAAATCAAAAAGAACACCCTTGTCTGCTGATATTTTCGCAATCAAATCAACAAATTCGTGTGTTCTTCTAGTATTATTCAGAATTCCGCTTTCCACAGCTTTTTTAATAGTTACCTGATACTTTTCATCATACTGTGTCAAATCGGCCTCAAAAGCCTTTCCACGCTTTGATTTTTCAAAATAACTCTCTGCAAGTTTGCCGTCCTTTACAAGTTCAAATACCTCTTTACTCAACTGTGAGCCGATTTCGTTCCTCTTGGAATTGGAAAGATAATCGGTTATCTGCTGATTAAGTTCTTCGCCCTCGTATAGTTCGGCAAGTTCTTGAATGTCGGCTTTTTCCTGGTCTAATATGCCCTTATAGGATTTATAGGTTTCTCCACCTAAAACTTCTTCTATGGTATCGGTGGATATTTCCCCTCGTTCCAACTTTTCAAGTACTTTGTCATAGAGTTCGGTTTTTTCTTTTTTTGTGAGTTTCTTGCCATTTTGTTTTTCGGCTTGTTCAACATCATCTTTATAAACCTTGTCAATAACACTTTGCTCGTTTTTGTTTAAGCCTGTAATAAAATCTCTGCCCTCTGCATTTGCTTCTCTAAGGCTACCATTTTTCATTCCAGGCACAATTCCGCTTTGTGCCAAACTACTTGTTACCGTGCCAACAACAAACTGCTCTAATAGATTTTCGTCCTTAACCAACTGCGATAATTTATCATCATCCATATAGGTGAGTTTTTTCATTGTTGCTGTACCCAAACCTGACAAAACCTCTTCTGCACCTTCAAACGATGACTTAACACCAAACTCAGTAAGGTTTTTAAAAAATTGATTACTAATTTTGCTGCTAATCTTTTTAGCAAAAACATCATCAAGAGAAGATATACCTTTACTAAGACCTAAAGCCTTTACACCTTTGCCAAGACCACCGAACAGCATTTCTGTTCCTGCATCAACTACACCTTTGCCAAATCCGTAAAGGGCGGCTTGTCCGTCTGTCGCTCCACCTTCGTATGCTTCGCCTATACCGCTACCCATAGAAGATGCAAACATAGTTCCTGATGTTATAGCAGAAACTGCTGCGCTTGATGCTCCTGCCGCACTTGCGACACCGCCTGTGAGTATGATTGCGGCAACTTGTCCTAAACCTTCAGCAATAGAGTCTGATGTATCACCCAAAACAGAGTATTTATCGAGAAAATCGTCTGCACCCTTTGTTATTTGGTTTACAAAACTCTGTTTAAGCATATCTCTATGCTCATCTGCCCATTCATCTGCACCGAATAAATCAGCCACACCTGCAACGCCGTACCCTAAAAGGTCGGCGGCACCCTCAACAAGACCTAATGCACCTTTTGTCACCCCAAGAGCAACATCGCCTGTTGTTCCTAAAACATCTTTGACAATGTTGCCCGAGCCTTTCTGAAAAAATTCAAGGTCCCCTTTTTTCTTGCTTTTTTCTTTTACAGGCGCAATAACTTCTGTTTTCTTTTTGTTGTAGTCTGCAACATAATCAGTAAAGGATTGACCCTGCTGTTCCTCTTCGTCTTTTTTATTTTTCTTCTTGGTATTATTATATTGTTTTACATAATCAGTAAACGATGACATAATGTGCCCCCTTTACATATAATTATCGACAACCCAAGACAAGTAAACATTTAAGTATTCTTCGTAAGTGCTAATGCCATTAAACTCGCTACCTAGGTCACCTTCTTTTTTTGCCTTCCGCCATTCAAGCGGTGCTAATAGTTGTTCATTAGGTTTTAATCCACGAGGTTTCAAGAAATCAATTGCACCGCTGTAAGTTGTGATGCTGTCAATTAACGGACGATAGGCTTCACTTGGTTTCTTCTGCGCGGATTGTTTTTTTTCTTGATTCTGTATTTTCGCCTCGTCAACCGCAAGTTTCTTATTATAACTATTGCGTGAGTAAGTAGTGTTTCCTTGAGGCGTTTTGTTTTCTTCATCTTCCTTTTGTTTGAGGATTGCTGCTTCTAATTGTGCCTTTTCAAGCGCCCATTGTTCCTCTTGAATTTTTACCTGTCTTTCATTTAACGCATAATTCTTTTCATTGTTGATTTGGTCAAGTGCCTTCTGATACTCGCCTGAATAGAAAGACTTAATCTGAAGTGCCTTATCAGCCTTTTCAGTAAGCAACTGATTTTTATACAATGTGCCTTGTAGAATATAGTTAAGCGCATCTTCATTAGCTTTAGCGGCAATTTCTGCCAAAATACTGTTATTTTGCAGTCTTGCCTCTTCCATTGCGATATTATAAGCCGTATCCGCTCTTGTAAAAGCCTCTCTCGCCACAGCTATACGATTTTGATATGCGTTATACATAGCAACTTGGGAGCTTTCACTATAGCCTGTATTCGCCATACCCGAAGCCGCCATCTGTTCAGCATTTGCACCGTACCGATTGCTCTGTTTCTGCCAATCAACATAAGCACCTGATTGCTCTTTTATATAATCTTTCTTTGAATCAGCCTGTTCGGATTCCAACTTTTTAATGGCTAAATCACTTTGCTGTTGCTGTATTTTCTTTTGCTCTTCCGCATTTTTCAATGTTTTGTCTGCCAATGACTGATATTGGTTGAATACATCATCCGCCTGTCCAGAGTAAAGTTTTTCGTTATCACTTAAGGCGACCTTTTCTTTTTCATTGACCGCCGTCAGCCTTTCATCTACTGCCATTTAACCACCCCTAACCGTTTAATATAGCCGCCAACAAACGCTTCTAATGTGGCGGTTTCTAAACTAAATCTTGTTTTTGAGTAGAATTTTAACTGAATATCCTTAAACTTTTTTCGTTTGATACGGCTTACAAAATAGTCGCGTATATCCTGATACTCGCCAACCAATTCAAAGACTGTATCCTCAAGTTTTGCATAAATTTCAATATCTCCTGTTGCTTCTACCACGCACCCTCTTTTATTGGTAGTTTTAAGCCTATGTGGATATGTAAATTTATCCTTTGGTGTTACCCAATAACTCTCTACATCACTTGTGGTATCGGTTAAGGCGTAAACACCATCCTCAGCGCCTAAATAAAGCACTCCGTCATTTACCCTTGTGCAAGTGATATTCTTCTTCATTTCCCAATAAAACCACTCATACTCGATATGGTTTCCATTTGCAAAAGACGCACGAGAGTCAGCGAGGTAAACCTTGTTGTCGATAAATACAAGCAAATAGCCCTCCCATTCCTCAAGTATCATTTCTTTATACTTCGGCTCGGCTGTCAATTTGCTATCGACTAACGTACTTCTATGCCCTAAAACTTGCTCGGTGGTAATATCACCGCTTATACCTTCCATTCCACGCTCACTAAAGAACACAATATCATCATTAAAGTTAATCGCCTTACCGATACAGCCTGTCGTTACGCTTGAATGTGAGGACGGATAAATTTTGCCGTAATCACTATCAAGTGCCGGCGTATGATAAAACACAGTCGTGTTAGAGTCTGACGGTTCTCTAAACACCCACAGAGCGTTGTTCCCTGCGACTAACCCTTTTATACTTGCATCATCCATGCCCTCGCCGTAGTAGTCTTTATCGCTACAATAAGACGGGTCATTAAGACTACAATGCCACACATAATTTGGATAGTCGGGATTGCCGCTAAAAAATACTCTGTTATCAAACACTTGTAACAATGTACATTTTAGAATGTTGTCAGCATATCCTGGAGTTGTTTTTTTGAACTCAACCGATATATTGTCCTGTCCGTCCGTGAGAATAGACTCATCAGAAATAACTTCTGAAAATGAGATTATTCCTTCTACATAATCTACCGTGTAATCCGTACCTTCCTTTTTCTTCTCAAACTTTTTTGAGGAAGGGCTTACAACCATAACTATAGGTGGATAATTGATATCAATGTTTCGAGCATCAAGCCAATACTCTTTTGAATTGCCGTCAGAAAGAAACGTGTTTATTCTTCTCCCGTTAAGCATATTGACGTCTTCGTGCGCTGTTCCGCCACTTTCAGTTTTTCTTGCGATAGAGGTTGTCGGTACATACGCATCGTCACCATCAACTGTTTTTATGGTAGTTCCGTCATACTGTAAATAATATTTGCCGTCCTTGAAATACCAAAAGACTTTACCGCGCTCAACGTCCCTATATACAAAGGCATAGCTCACGCCCTCTCGCAAATTTGACCAAAGCAGAGTCCTATCGCCGATTACCAATTTGTTTTCCTCGTTTTTAGTCATCTTTGCCCTGTAAAGTTCGGTGCCGCTATGTACCAAAATTTCATCCTTAAAAAAGAACACACCCCAAACTGTATTGTCAAACGACTCCAACAATTCCATTTCAGGACGTGTTTCTATTCCGTCTGTTTTCTTGTAATTTCTCCAAACATTATAGCAATCAGGCGACCTTACTAAATTCACTTCTTCACCCCTGAAATCAGCCCCTCTAAACCCGCTATATATTCGTTTTATGAGGTTTTCTTCTGTACTCAAATCGATACACCACCCTCAATATAAATTGAGCCTATTGAATAGCGTGGGTCAAGCCTCTGTATCATTTGCTCATACCGATTGGCATATACCGCACCATATTCAGAGCTTACATCACTTTTAAGCAAATCTGCAGCTATACCATACGGCATTATTTCAAGTGCATCCGGGCTAACCTCAAATTCGTAACTGTCTTTTGTCTTCTCGGTTATTCTTTCAGGATAAACAAATATATCTATCTCGATTGTACCGCTTTCCAAAACCTTTATTATCGTGCCGTTTGCTTTCGGCGCATAGTTTACACCGCTTACGGTGTTTATCTGATATACCTCGTAGCCGCACTCTTTCTCAATGTCTTCAAAGGTTATCGTGTCACCCTCGGCTACCGCCATTTCAACATGTTTCGGTATCTTCTTTATTCTCGCCATTTCATAGAGAATTTGATTGACAACATCGTTCTGTTTTGCCGCTATGTCGGGGTCTTCGGTTAATTGTTCGCTGTTGGGGCTTACTTCTTCTATAAGTCCCAAGTATTTCTTTTTCATTTCTTTTAATGTCATTTAATCACCCCTTATTATGCTTTGCAGTATTCGCACTCTACCGAAACGGCGTTATTATTCGGTATAAGTGTCATATTCGGTGAGATTGACTTAACACCCTCTACTGTGCCGTCTGCATTGGCGGTGTAGGTTTGACGAGGTTTGTACTGCTCAAAACCGCTTGAAACAGTGCCATATTCAACTTGAATATTCCATCGTCTCATTATCTTGTTAAAGGTTGCCTCACCAAACGGGTACATAATTAAATACGGGCACTGCTTTTCGCCTATCTCACTCGTATTTGTTTTTATTGCTCTAACAGTCCCGTTATTAACAACCCAACGATAGCCGTCATTAACATTATCTGGGTCGACCGCCCAACCAAAATAACAACCACTTACATCAACGGAAGTATCTTTATCTGTTAGGCTCATTATTAAAGGTACATCGGCAATATACTTACTCTTATAACCTGTGTCGGCATATTCCGTATAAACATTGCTACACAAGTTTTTCCCATACCTCGCAACCTCAACCCCTATACTTCTGGCATCGGTAATTTGTGGATTAATCGTTACATTGTTAAAAGATGCACCCTCCACAGTTACTGAAACAAAAACGCTACAGTATGTGTCTTCGGTCACTTCAAAAGTGGCAGGTGTTCCACCTCTTTGTGAAATACCGCCAATATAGTTGTCACCGCCCGACGCTAAATAGCGTAAAACAACAATCTCACAATCGTTTGAGGGATTGCCGATTATTGTATATGTTCCTTTAGTAAGCAACACATATTCATTACCTGTAAACTGGAAATATGCTCCTCCTGATACTTCGGTGCCATTCAGCGTTATACTACCGTCACCATTGTCAGTAAAGGTTATGCCGTCTACGGTTTTGGTTGTTTCGGCATATGGATAGGGAATTAAATTACCACCATCCGCAAAGTTTGTTATAAAGGGTGTGTATGGCGAGGCGGTTGTGCCGAGTTCTACCATTGGGTTAGAAAACTTTATATAATCTTCTCCAAGTGCTTCAGTAGTAACGTATCCATAAAAAGAAGCACGAGCACCGAAGTACGCATTAACACCTTCTACATCAGGTACTTTTATCGTATATTTACTTATACCGGTTCTTTGAGAATAATATATATTATTACCACCGTATGCTGCTATGTAAGTTCCGTCTGATTTATAAAACCATAACATTACACAACCGTATAAATTAGTGTAGTTAGACACATTATTTTCATCTATATTGGTTAAATCGATAAAGGCTTGAAATGTTATCGTCTTACCTCTTAAATGTGATACGTCCATACGACCTATACCAAACATACTGTTGTTATTATCCCACTTATTACGAGTAGTAGTAATAAGTGGAAAATCAAACAAGTTCTTACTCGCAACCTTAACCCCAACATTATGCTCAATCGGTGTTACATCATTTACGGATATAATAGAACCGCTTTCCTTGCCGTCATATCCAAACAGTTTTTTATCGCCCTTGTAAAATTCAACAACGCTATTGTCGCTTTTAAGCAACAATGCTTTTTTATCGCCTACGTAAATAGACATTTTCTCACCGCCTTAATAAACAAGGTAATATGTGTCGGCTTCCTTGACTGCCGATGCAAAGTCTTCTGCCGACATTTCAATCAAGCGGTGATTGTTAATCCGATTTGCGTTTCCCGCACTTGTTGCCGTTGCCGCATTACCCGCCGATACAGCATAGGAAGTTCCCCATACAACCCAATTTTCACGGACTGTACTATCAGAACCTACTAATTGCCAAGTCTTTGTTATTGTTCTCTCGCCGTCTATTTCCTTAATAAGTTCGGCAAGGTCACCTTTTTGTGCAACAAGTGAAACAAGTTCGTCTTCACTTGCTACAATATATATTTCCTGTGTTGCTGTTGCGGGTATCTGACTCATAGGAATTTTACCGCCGACAAGTGTCGCAACATCGGTGCCTAACTGTTTGAGGAAATCGCTGTATGCTTGTTGTGTTTGTTCAGCAATAGCAATAAATTCAGGTGTAGCCTTGCCTTGTAGTGACTCAAGCCATTCTTCCTCTGTTCCCCCAAAGCCGTGTATTACGGCTAATTCATACGCAGATTTGCCGTGTATTGTATCGGGGAACATTACCTTACCACGCAATACTTTGGTAGCTGCTGCGTTTCCACTTAAACTCATATTATCTCTCCCTTTCAAAAACAAAGCAAAAATAGAATTATTGATAATTATTTTCTTTTAGAGTAGCAATAACTTCTTTATAGTTATTGCTGTCTTTGGAATATAATATACCTTGCTTGTAGACACCATTAACTTTTACATAACACAATACTGTAGGTTCACCAGTGGTAAACGAGAACACATTAGCACCACCAGATTGACGAGCCAGCACATAAGTGTACTCAGTATTATATTCTAAATCCTTTAGCGTTACCGACTCTGTACTCATTAAATTACCTATAAATACAGGAGTGCTTAAGTCATCACTCTTATATAGTTCAAGTGTGTGCATTGCAATGGTATTGCTTGCCAATGTTACGCTATTACCTTTTATTTCTGGTTCTTTAGAAGAACTAAAATTAATAGTATTATGTTCAACATACGGAGAATTTTTACCATCGGTGAAATTTATTTCGCTTACAATAGCAATGTAACTGATAGGATTGCCTACTTCTGATGCAATAGAATATTGACCGTTTATTGCTTGATAGGAAACTGTGTAATAATCAGTCCAATAATCAGGAGCAACATTCATAATTTGTTGTTGTGTTGTTGTGCCATCCTCAAATGTGACACTTACTGTCACGGTTCTATAAGGTGCATCTGCTTTACTTATACCTGTAGGTTTGACTTCCATAAAGGAATAATCAATTAAATTAACAACTTTTGTAGGCGACCTAAGTTCATAACCTGCCATAATTACTCACCTCATTCTGTATAGAGCAGGAAGATTTGAGGACTGTTCGGTTCGGTAGAGTCTGGTAACTCTGTGCCCCAGTCTATTAATTTATTCAACACGTTTTCAATTTGTACATCAAATTTTTCTTCTGTAACATAATTCACAAGGTCCACCTCTACCGTTTTTGAGGCAATAAACTCATATGTGTAGTTTGGGTTATTCTCTGTGCCCTTGTTAATCCAGATATACTCATCAAACAAATCTTTCTCGCTTGTAACAGCGCTCGGAACAAGGTACACTTTGTTTGGAAGTCCCTCTTCAGGAAGAACGCCAACCACTTTTATAAAATCAAAATTAGCGATTTCACGGTCAACATATTGTTTTGTAGCAACAGTATTATTCGTTGTGCCCATAGTTTGCACTTCTGCGTGACCATCAGTATAAACTTCGAAAGCATTTGAACGCTTGCTGTCAGAGTCTGCTGTACCATTACCAACTTCAAAAAGTGTATCTGATTTGTTTTTATTAAATTTACCTACAACAGTCTGTGCTGTATATCCCGCTTTTGTTTGTTGACCACCTGCATGTGAGAACTTACCTTTAGCAACAGTCCAATAACCTTCAGCGTGAGAGGCTTGACCAGATGCAGTTGCTCCATGTCCTTCGGCATGAGTGTTGTCATTAGTTGCTTTACAGCCATATCCTTCCGCATGCGATGTATTTCCAGATGCGATTGAAACTTGCCCTTCTGCGTGGGCTGCGTAAGCATCTTTTTCAGTTATAGAGCCTACACCTTCTGCATGAGAAGCCTTGCCTCTTGCAAAAGTCTCTCTGCCTTCTGCATGAGCTCCCTCATTTGTAGCGTGCGTATAATAACCTTCAGCGTGAGAGCCCTCGCCTAACGACTCTGCATGGGTACCTTCGGCGTGAGAAGCAGAACCTTGTGCAAAAGTACTATTTCCCTCTGAGTGAGAGCTATTCCCTGAAGCGTGAGAGCTAAATCCTTCTGCGTGTGCATTTTGTCCCGAAGATGTCGTACCCGACCCCTCAGAGTGAGCATGATTTCCCGATGCTTTAGATTCATTACCTTCAGCATGGCTTGCATATCCTATAGCTTTCGTCTTATTTCCTTCCGCGTGTGCAGCAGTTTCAGACGCTTTACTTCCTCTACCTTCAGCGTGTGCTCCCATTCCCGAAGCTTCTGTATATTCTTCCACTCCGTTATTTTCATTAGCAAGTATTCCACGACCTTCTGCGTGAGCAGCTTCACCTGACGCTATAGTGTTAATACCCTCACTATGAGTTCCTGTTTTCAATGCTTTTGTGCCTCGACCTTCGCTGTGTGAAGTCTCTCCGTGTGCTTCAGTTCTCTCACCTTCGGCGTGCGAATATCTACCATAAGTTCGTGTAGTGCTACCTTCTGCGTGTGAATAGTGACCGCGAGCGATAGTATCTAATCCTTCGGCGTGGGCACAGTGATGAGCCTCTGTATTGCGCCCCTCTGCGTGTGAATATTTGCCAACAGCTCTTGTATCTCGTCCTTCAGAATGGGCTGTACGTAAAAGTGCTTGTGTATTTGTACCTTCAGCGTGTTGGTGTTCATTAATAGCAATGTCACCTAATTCAGGGCGTGAAACAATAAAGAAAACTTTTTCTTCTGTATTTGGGTCATTGACAATCAATGAATTTTTAGATTCATTGTTTATGTTGTAGTCTGTTGTAACAGTAACCGTTGCACCATTAACAGCAGTTATTGTGCCTGCATTAATATAGTTGCTGCCCCATATTATAGAGTATTGTGTGCCAACCGCAACGGTATCTAAACCTTCGGCAGAGCTTAAGGTGTAAGCGCTTTTATCACTATCCCACGCAATAATTTTATATCCTCTAATACCTGCTAAGTTGTTTTCGTAATCGTTAAAAATTTCACCTCCCGGTATTGTGCCTTGACCAACACCTTCAATAGAGAGATATGGTAAATCGCGCCAAGGAGTTACGCCGTCACCGAGCTTGAATATCTGAGGATATGTCCCATCGTTTATACGGGCCAGTTCGCCATCTAAAAGAATCGGATTGGTAGCGTTCCATTTTTCAAGCGGGTCGCTGCGCAGGATGTATCGCGCATTTGAATATATTGGTACTTTATTATCTGTATCTTCAATATCGCTGCCTTCTGGAAACAACCTGAATATTTTCGCACCATCGTCATCGTATCCGATGATAGTATGGGGATTATTAGTTGGATTTAATTCAATCTCGTACCAATAATCCTTTGGCTTGTTGATGCTCTCACCTATTTTTGTCTCTTGCTTTGTCAGGTATATTTCTACCTGCTCTGTTTCGCTGGTAACAAAAAAATCCTTTTGCAGCACAACGTCCTCACAGTTCTTTTTGCCAAATACTTTGAGTCTTACAACATCATCCGGCTGAAATTTATAGAGTTCACCGCAGTTGTCGGCTGTTACGGAAAGAAAAACCACATCCCCTCGTGTAACATAAATAGATAAATCATCATTAACAGCAAACATTTAATCACCCCAAGTCTTTAATGTTTTCGTAATCTTCAATAGCTTCGGCAATCGTCACAAATTCCTCAACAGGCTTTATGTAACCTCTGCCCTCTTCCTCGAAAATAAGCACATCTCCCTCTTTTAACTGTATTGTAGTATCGTATGTGCTTTCGTAGTTCTCGCCCTTAACCTTTGTCACAGAATGAAAAACAAGGTTTTCAAGCTTCTGCTCAACATTCTCATTCTTGTATTCAAGAGTAGTGTTCTTTGCTACCTTGATACCTGCATACATATTCACGCTCGGTTTTCGTAAAAATCTGTGCATTTTTATTCCCCCTTTCTTTTCTTTTCGTCAGTATATAAATTGCTTATATATTCACGAAAAGAGGGGAGCATTGCTACTCCCCCCAATTCTTATGTGGTTTTTGGTTTTTCCGTGTTACTCTGCTGTTTCTCTTGCTTTCGATATTCCGCTTCACATCGTTTGTTTAGTGGGCATCTGCGGCAAGTGTCATACTTCATACACAGCTCAAGCGCACCCACGGCTCATTAGGCTACAGGAACCTTGATTACTTCAATGCGGTCCTCGTCAATGAGTTTGCCGCCGTAAACATCAAGTCCCTTAACAATGTCGGCAAAGCGTTTCTCTGCACGGCAGGCTTCAACCTTTTCAAGCTGACCTGCGAAAGCAATAGCCTTTTTACCACGAATATCGCAGTATGCATAATCGCCATCTTTTGCCATATTGTTAGAGAGCTTTACCTCAAACTTGTCATACACGCCGACAATACCTCTCTTGATATACTCGGGATTGTCGGTGGAAAGTGTGATAAGAGCATCCTTAAACACATAGTAAGCGGCAGGCGAAAGTTCGATAACGCCCTCTTCGTTGAAGTTACGCTCACGGAGTTTAACAATACCTTTGTCAATTGCTTCCTTGACTGCTTCTAGAGTCAAAGCGGTTGCGGTTGTAACATTTTTTGCACTCTTAATAATGTTAGCAACGAATGTGTCACGAGCAACAGCAAGTGCGTGTACCGATTTTTCCTGAAATTTCTCGGGAAGACCAGGAACGCTCTGTGCCTTGTCAACATCGTCAACATAGAAAGCAAAGTATTTTGCCTGGTCGATGTCAAGAATTTGGCTCTCGTCAGACATTGCTTCGATTTCAATGTCCTGCCCTGTGTAGTCGCCAACAGTAGGCTCACCTACACCGAGAATTTTAACGCTTCTTGCGTATTTGCAATCGCCCTCGTATTCACGGTGGCAATCTGCTACGAGCTTACATTCAAGCTCAAGTTTGTCCTGAATTTTCTTTGACCATATAGTCTGTATAAAATGAGTAACTGCCATAATTTTTACTTCCTTTCTTTTCGGGAAGTATTTAGTTTTACCACTTCAACATTGAAGCCTGAACAGCCTTAAACAGTTCGGGATTTTTATCAAAATCTTCTTTGGTAAACTTACTCGCTTCCTCAAAAGAGTAATAATCTTTTACCCCGCCATTATCGGCTGTGTTGTTTGTCATACTTCCCATTGTCTTAAATTCTTTTTTGGGTTGGTTATTCTGATAGTAACCATATACTTCTGTAATGGGAGTGTTGGAAGTGAATTTAGCGGCAAATTCTTTGAATTCCATGCTGTTGTAGACTTCTGACGTTACACCAATTTTTTCAAGCTCACGGCTCTTTTCAGCATTTTGTCCGTGTTCAACCAAAATTTTATATACCGCCTTTTCTCTGTCGGTCATATTTGTCACGCCCAATTCAGTAAGACGCTCAACCTCTTCAGCAACTTCTTCTATACCGCCACGAATGATTTCGTCTGCATCGGCTCTTGAAAGAACATCTAAATCTGCTGCTGAATAGTTATTTTTCTTCTGCGGAATAGTAACGCCATTTTTCTGGTAAAATTCTCTAAAAGTGTCCGCCATTTTTCCAACATCTTCCTCGCCCGTACCCGCCTTCAAAGTGTCTATAAGGTCACCGTATTTGCGGTCTGTTTCTTTTTGTATCTTTGCTTTTGTTCGGGCTTTGGCTCTACCAACAATTACATCAACCTCAGCTTGTGTATAGGTTTTTTCTGCCTGTTGGGTTTCTTCTGTAGTCTGCTCTACATTTTCAGCAACATCTTCTATCGCAAGGTTTTTGTTTTCTTCCATAACAATTCCTTCCTATTTTTGATAAGGTTTGTTTCCTTGATTTCGTTTGAGTTTTTTTGACATCACGATTGGTCATATAAAAAAGCACCCTGTTAAGAGTGCTTAATTATCGTCCATGTTTTCTACTTCATCAGCCACTTGCTCGTCAAGTTCTGCCTCTTGCTCTGCAAACACTGCTTCATCGGTCATTTCTTCATTTGCAATCTGTTCTTCCGCATCGGCAATTTGCTCAGCCTGTCCGTTGGGATCTCCCATAAGAAACTGCCGCGCCCTCTGTTGCATTGCCTGTGCTCTTGCCTGAATAAGCGCAATTTTTCTCTGCTCGTCCTTGATATGCTTTATTGCTTCTAGTATCTTCATCTTGGGTGCGACAGAGTCATCGTCAAGAACCTCCGCATAGGCGGCAAGTTCGCTCACTCTCTGCGATGTAAAGAAACCATTTATCAAAAGGTTTTCTATTGTCTGCTCTTGAGCAAACTTGTCATATACACCTTTTGGTGTAACGTCTATTTTTACTGTTGCTTGTAACTGTTGTAATGCACTCTGCGGGACATTAACTATCTGTATTGACTCTTTTCCTGTGTTCTCATCAGTGACCTTTGCCTCAAGGTTTACACCATTGACAGAGTAAACGATAAGATATTCAAGCCATATCCTCGCCAAGTCTTCGACAAAGTTCTTGTAACTTTCTTTCTGTTCGGTCATTGGTGCTTGTGAGGCTTGCTGTACTGCGAGAATAGCCCGGCCAGATGCCGATTCTGGATTGACTTGTCCTGTTGCTGTATCACCCGCACCTGCTAAATCTCTTGTAGTCTGTATCAAGTCTTCCTGTAACTGCTTAACATCCGGCGACATTTGTGCAGGTGGAATTGTACCAACAATCTTATGCACATCATCTACAGGCTGCCCGTTGGTACGAATTGTACCGCCAACTGTATTAAGAGCTTGCGGGTTAGCAATCTTACTGATATCAGCGACTTTTTGCGGGTATGCTTGATATTTGACAGTCAATACTCGTCTTACTTCGGTGCGGTTTACCTCAATCTGATTAGGGATGAGATATCTAACCTCGCCCTCACCGCGTGCACTACCTTCTTTTTCTTCCCAAATGAAATGCGCTATGGGATAGATTGAAAGTCCTGTGTCAACGTCTTCAGCAATATCACACCACTTCGTTGCAATAGAAAAGCGCACGGTGCCATCCTTCTTGTAGAGCTTATAGATAATAGTCACCATATTGTCTATCTCTTCTTTTGCCGCGTCACCGCTTTCCTCAAACGTGTCATTGTCTCCGATAATGTATTCCGTCTTTCTTTCGCTCATACCTGTGCTGAGTGCAAACTCAATAGCATTTACTACAGGCATTCTTTTTCTTAGAAGAATATAAGGCTGTAACTGTATATCGTCATCGTTCTCATTACCATAATAAATATCATTCTTCTTTATAATTTCATTGACAGGACACATCTTCTCTTTGTCGAAATTAACATAGATTATGCCTTCGTCATTAATTGCGCTGTCTTTTGTTATCCTACGCCCCTTAAAGTCCATTTTGTCCTTTTCCCAAACTCGACTTGCATATCCGTTCAGCATTTCACAGTATCGCTCTGCTTCTTTGCGAAAAGACTTGTTTTCATAGTTCTGCGAGGAATAGACTATTGCGTATAAGTTATCGTGTATTACTGATACCTTGTACTTTACAATAGGTTTGATAAAGTTCTTCTGAACAGGCTCGACATCACCGAGCTTTGCACCCTCCCACTGATTGCCGTTATAAAACCGATAATTGCGGTCTGTGTCGGTGTATATCCCTATGCGCCTGTGGTAATTCCTACCCTTTTCGTATAACTTCCATATAGGCGTTTCTTTGATTTCCTGTATATTCATTTATCTACCCCCTTGGCACCTCTTTCTGACCTTGTCCTGTGCCGTTGTATGTTTCGACATTATGCATAATTGTGTCTATGCGGTCCTGCTCTTGTTGTGCCGCTTTCTTGTCTTGGCGTTCTCTTATAGCTTGCATCGGGTTAAGGTTAGGCGATTCTATATTTTCACCCTTTGCGACTTTCTGCCCGACATTTGCGCCAATGAAAAAACAGGCGAGATTTATCACACCTGCCGCTAATAAAATTAAACTGTCCATATTGCACCTCACACAATAGTAATATCTTCACCGTAATCGTACTGTGTTTCGAGTTTTCTCTCTACATCAAACCTGTACTGTGACGGCGTAACAATCGGCTCTTGCGGGAATATTACCTGTTCCCTGATTTGATGCGCTATTGCAAGGCCCATCATTAAATCATCGTGTCCGCTCTCGGGTGCTTCAATGCGCCCTTTCTCGTTGCGTATAATCGTTAGCAATTCCTCAAGCGTTTCTCTATCGTTTATCAGATTACAATGCTCTCTTACTATCTCTATCAATCTTGATATGATAGTCGGTCTTGTCAGGCTTGTCGTCTTGAAACCAAAACGCTTTTCTGTCTTGCCAGTAAATGTGTCAACCGCTTCTCGTACATACTGTGACGGATAGCCAAGCCTTTGCAGTTCCATAAGAGGATAGCTGTCAAAATTCGCTTCAATACCGATTAGCGCCCACTTGTAATACATTCCTAAACAGTACATTTGCCGCGTATATTGGTCTGCATCGAATTGATGTTTAATTACGGCTACCTGTTCGCCCGTCCTTGCATCTAATATGTGACCTGTGAAAGAGTCGCTACCCTCGCCCGCCGTATCACCACCAATACAATACTTTGTCATTTCGGGTGTGTTCGGCATCTGATACAGCCTGATATATCCCTTTTCCTTGTCATTAACCCACTTTACATTGGTTATCCTTAGTCCGTCATAGTCATAGGTGAAATAACCTGTCTTAATGGGATTCGGTATATTCTCAAGCCTTGCGAGTATTACCGCCGTATCAAAGACATTTTTACCCGATAGCAAAAAGGCTTCCTGTGGTGTGCAAGGATATTCCTGTTTTATCAGGTCTTTGTCGAGATACTTGTCGTACTTGTTCCAATACCAATAAAGCTGTTCTTCCGTGAGCTTCTTTTCGTCACGCAACCAACGCAAGCGGTCAAATATCCAACCCACCCGCTTGTCTATGCTCTCAAGAAATGCCGCCTTGCTTTCCTCGTTCCTAAAGGTGATGTTATATTCCTTTGTCTTCCACCACTCATAGAAACAGTTTATATGCACACCGCTATCCCACATCTTTTGATAATCGTTATAGCCGTTTGCTGTGCTTTCGTATATCTTAATGCAGTTCTTTGTAAAAGCTTCACCCAATGCTCCCTGTATAGGTGATATTCCGTCTTTCCAAAAGGCGCATTCAGATCCGTGAAAGAAATTGACCGTGCGGCTTCGTCCTACATCTCTTGTTGCTGTATCTACTGCCCAACTGCTATTTATCTTTTCAAATAGTAATTGTTTGCGGTTGTTAAACTTCTCTGTCGGTTTCAATGCTTCGGGCAACTGTCCGTAAGGAAATTTAGCCTTATTCTGAAATATCGCTTCTGCATTATCGCTCTTATCTGCTAATGTGTAGCCTTGAAAGTTCTTGTTTAAGATACTACAAGACAACTGATATGCCGTTACAAGCGTTGTAAAGCCTTGCTGTCGCCCTTTTAACACCAACAGGGATATCTCCGTTATCTTACCTTCGTTAAAGTCATGTATCGCATTATTGAGCGTATTTATAAAGCTGTGCTGTACATCGTTCAGGAAGAACGGCATCGTCCTTTGGTTTTTATCTACCACGATAAAGACAAGCTCTATCAGTTTTTCAGGGTTTGCCTTAACCTCTGCCAATAGTGCGGCATTCTCTAAAAGCTCATTCGCTACCGCCGCCCTGAATTGCTTGTCGTAATCAATGCTTTGCAGTTCAGCCCATTTTTCCTTGCGCTTCTGTATCAGATAGTCGGCTGTGTATGTCATATCAAATCCTCTAATCTACTGACCTTAACCTCTCCTTCAAGCTTCGTAATATATTCACCCTGCATTTTGTTCATTTGGTCTGATGCTGATAATTTGTCCCTCGTTGTCTCTTCCTCACTCTGTATCAAACTCGATAGCCATTTTAAGCGCTCTTTTGCACTCAATATCTGTGGCTCTGCAAGGTTGTCACGCAACTCCTGTATTCTTTTGGCTACCTTTGGGTTATCTTTCAGTAGGCTTGCTTCCGTGTATATAGTGCTATCTTGCATATTTTCTGTATTATAGGCAGAGCGATATGCATCTGCATAATTCATTTCTTCTAACGCAATATTTTTCGCAAAGTTTTCTTGTTGTGGCGTCAGCATACCTTCCCATCCTCTCGCTTTCATCTTTATATTTTGTTTATATCACCTTTTTTGTTCGTGTTTATACTCTCTATTCATAAAAGCTCTTCACTGCCTAATTTTCAGCGCACAGGGCTTTAGTGGATGCGCCTTTGGGTTATAGCCCTTAATACAAGTAGGAGATTTACGAAAACCTTGCATATCCCACCCAAGTAAAAAGGACACCGCCGAAGCGATGCCCTTTTGCTTTTTTCACATTTTATATTATATCACATCAAAAAGTCAAAAACAACACGATTTAGTCACAGGAAGTCACAAATTTTTGATTTTTTGTTGATTTTTATTATTTACCGCTTATCCAAAATATCCTGCACCCTCTTCAAAGCTCGCCCATGCACAGTCGTCACCCACGTGTACTCTCGGTTATACCAAAAAGCAATATCCTTTAACTCAGTATGCTGTATGTATTTCCTGTGTAATATATCATATTCGGTTGGGTTTTCTACTCGCTCAATGACCGCAATTACTTCTTTCTTCTTGGCGGCAAGCTCTTCTATAATGCTCTCAAACTCGTCCGCTATGTCCATACACTTGTTAGCGGCATTAGCCATTTTCTCGCAACTCCTTGATGTTTGCACCCTGTCGCCATTAATCGCCGCAGTTATGCTTAACGATAAATCTCGCCATTGTTGCTGTTCTATGAGCTTATTTGCAATTAGTGTGTCTAATTTCTCAATTTGTTCTAAATACTTTTTAGCATCTTTCACGTTGCATCACCCACCTTTTCTTTCAAAATGTTGTCAAGGTCGTCTTCGGTTATCTCGCCGCAATATTTACGCATTATCTCTTGCACCTTTACAATACACTCTTTGTATGCTGTGGCTTTGGCGGTTTTAAGTTGTTCGGCTTGTTCGCCAATTATTTCCCTAAAGTCACCAGCAACAACTTCTGTTAATTTATCGGTCATTCGTTATCACTCCAATCTAATGCTTGACCGCAATTTGAACAGTAGTTTTGCATAGTTCCCACAATTACATCTTTATCGCACAAAGTCGCTAAATGCGTCCCACAACCACAACGATAAATTGTTATCATTCTTTCTTTGTCGGTTATCGGCTTTTTCGGTATCTGCTTTTCAATGGCAGGTATCGCAAGATTAAAAGCTTCTAAATCATCAAGGTTAATATAATCACCCTCAACATTGCACTTTAACTGTCCTATTGCTTCTTTAATTGTCATTAGCCCTCAACCTCGCTTTCAACATAGCACCAACTTTGCGGCGGTCTTGTTATCGGTAAGCAACCCACGATGCGTGGCTCATATACCCAACTGTTTGTTTGCCATACGGCATATTGACAAGATTGACAATTTCCATCACATACTCGCTTAAACTCGCTTAACTCTCTCGGCTTGTCATAGATTACAAGGTTTGATATGTGCCAACCGTAAAGCAAATTAACGCTAATTCCATAGTCCTTAAATTCTTCAAGAGTTAAACACATTTCCGCAAGGTCGGTTGATGTCGGCGACAAAACACCAAAAATTGCGTAATTGTAAAATTCATCACACACAAACTCGCCAATGACTTTGCCTAAAAACTGTGCCATTAAAGGCCGATATTCTTTCGGTATTTTGGCAAAAGACCTTTTATCTTTACTGCAATATATTTTTACAACTTTATCCCAACTTTCATCTTTTGGGCGGTTTTTTCTAACCTCTATTGTCTTTTCCTTGTCAAAGTTCCAACCCATTGTTTTTGCTATAATTAAAAACACCCAATACGGCTGTACGCTTATTAAAACTGATTTCATTCCATTGCCTCCACTTTGAGCATATTGATATAATCCGCAACGGTAACAATGAACTCGCAGTTTGTTGGTTTTCCTTTATTCGAATCGATAGTATAACCAAACAATTTATTTTGAATATTTTGGTTTCCTCGGGACCAACCTGTTTCAATAGCGTTACGAATTGCCCTTTCAACTCTACTGTCAGTTGTGTTAAAGCGTTTTGCAATTTTTGGATATACTATCTTAGTTATTGAATTAATAAGAGAAATATCCTCAACAATCATTTCTACCGCATATTTCAAATAATGATAACCAAGTAAACTTACAGGCACGCCTACCTCTTTAATAATTTCGCTTATCAACATATGTTTGTCCTTTCTAGGCTCGTCTTTTGTTAAACTAACTTTTGACATTGTTTTTCCTCTCCTTGTAATTTGTTTTTTAACGCTTCAACCCTTGCTTGTAGTTCTGGGTCTTCGGCGGCAGTTACAGGCGGGTTATCAATACTTCTCATAAGTCTCTCGACAACTTCCCTGTCAACTGCGTTTCGTTTGCTTATCGCATCGTTTATGCTGTTTTTACTTGGCTTATCTTCTTTCAGAGGATAAACGCTTTTCCAATTATTCATAATTGCCGTTTCAAGCAACTGCTTCTGTCGGTCAATGCTCGCAGGCTCCAACTCGTTTACTTTCTTAATAAGCATAGTTAAAGCTCTATCGGTCATAGGCGACTTTATCATTTTTCGCATTTTGATATATTCAAGATATGTTTCTCTTAAACTATCGTCTGCAATTTCAGAAAGAATATCGTCATAGGTGGTTTTCTTTCTTTCTTTATATATTTCTTTATATATTTCTTTATTATATGTAGGGTTGCCTGTAGGCAACCCGTTAGGTAGTCTGCGAGCAACCCGTTGGTTAGTCTGTGAGCAACCCGTTGTCTGTGGACTAACTGTCAGCATGTAGGTAAACCAATTATCATAATCTTTATTTATCGCAACCTTTCTCGAATTTAAAATTCCAGGAGGTGAAACCTCAATTAAAACACCATTTTTAATTAATTTATTTATAACTTTAGAAACAGTAACACGATGTATATTACAAGCGGAAGCAAGCGCGTCCAAAGACGCACTTGCACATTTCCTTTGAAAACCGTATGAAAATCTAATAACAGTAAAAATAATTTTATATTCAGATGCTGTAAAATTCGCAAAAATTATTTTTTCAAAAAGCTCGTTCGCTATTCTTGTATATCCTTTTTCAACTTGTGGGTTTGCCATTTTTCACACTCTTTTTATAAAAATTTTTAATACTAATTTCATATTTATTTTCGTGCACTTTTGATAAATCGATAACACCTTCTTTTTTCGCCTTATAAATTGCTTTAATTACCTTTTTTTCGTTATAACCTAACTTTTTGGCAATCTGTTCTGTCGATATTAGTACGTAATTATCAAATACGCTTTTATCTTTTTCTATCGATGTTCTTATGCTAAACAAAAGACAAGCTAATACATCAAAATAACACTTATTTATCTTCATTTAAATTTGCTCCTTTTTGTTTTTATTTTCTTTCAAAATTTTGCCTTGTGTTAAAATCTTCCAAACCTCGTCCTTGAGCTCTGGATGCCGACAAAGCAACGTAATAAATTCATCTGTATTTTTCATAATATATTTCTCTCCTGATTTTTTAGATTGGTGTCATTTTCTTTTTATATCTCATTTTTATCTTTCCTGTATCTAATAACCTTTATAACAATGGCCTTTGCTAACTTGGCAATACACAGCCCAATCATAACCAATGAAAGTATAATTAAAAACTCCTTCATACAGTACCTCCTTGATTTTTTCTTTTTTGTATGATACAATCAAGGGGAGGGTTAGTCCCCTCGATTGTCGGTTGTTTACAACCATTTAGCAGCCAGAGCAATTAGTGCCCCGACAATCAGGTCAATCAATCCACTTATAATCAACTCGGTCAAGTTGATGTTGGATTTGGTTGACCTCCTTTTTTTATCGCTCAATTTAATCACACCCTTTACTATTGGAATGGTCATATTATACACTGCTATCAGTACAAAGTCAAGGTGTAATATTGCACAAACATACATCGCTGTAATTGTGCGTTTTGTGTATTGCTATCAGTACCGATATACGCTATAATAATATTATAAAGATATAACCTACCAAAAAGATAAGGAGTTGATAAAATGTCATTGTCAGAAGCACGAAAGAAAGCAAACGCAAAATATAACGCTAAAGCTTACGAGCAAATACAAATCAGAGTTCGCAAGGATGATAAAATAAATAAAGCTGTTATAACAAAGAATGCCGACAAAGCAAATGAAAGTGTTAATGAATATATTATTAAATCTATAAAACAGCGTATTGAAAGCGGTAAATAAACGGAATATGTAGACGAAGAACCCTCGATTTAATATCGGGGGATTTTTATACATTATTTTAGGATAGTTTTCATTTAATCTCATTCCCACTTCAAAAATTCCTCAAACTTCTCAATAGCCTTTTCCTGATTTTTGTTAGGCTTTTCCGATTTCTTACTGTAGTTCAAATGCTTTTCAAAAAGGTTAGCAACATACTTTTGTGCGTTCTTGTAACCTTGCGCCAAGCCGTCATAATAGCCTTTTGCCGATTTATTGTCGGCAATGCCTTGTTTCCCCTTGCCCTGACTGCCGCTTGTCTTGTTTCGCAACTGATAACCTTTGTTCGCCATTTCCTTTATGTAGCGTTGCTCTAACTCGTCAAGCTCGTCCTCTCTACACTCAAGATAACGAATATTCCACCCTTTAGGGTTTACCTCGCTATACAAGCCGTGCTTTTTGAGCGACAAGTCTATATGCTGATAGCCTGTTAAATGTTGAGCAAGTCTTGATAACAAGTGTTTAGCCTGTCCCACATACGCAAACTTAAAGCCGTCCTCGTAACGATAGAGAATATATATGCCCGATGTTTCAGGTACGGTATGGCAAACTTTTAATATCTTCTCTTTGTTCTTTTTCTCAATAGCTTTAATCTGTCTGTAATTAACCGCCATTTTTAGCATCCCCCTTTTCACAAATGGGGCAAATCATTCTGCCCTCGGGGATAATATCACCGCAACAAACGCATCTATCGGCTTTGGTGCTTTCTATGATGCGGACAATATCGCCATAATGTTTTGTTGTGCCGTTTACCTTGTTGTAAACCTCTTTAATATGCAACACTTGACTGATTGACAAGCCTTTCTTTTTGACGTTCTCTTTTACAATTGTTTTTTTCGGCTTTTTGAACGATAGGCAAGACGGACATAACCTCTGCTTTTGCTTGTCTGTTCTAAATACCTTATGACATTCCACGCAAATTTTTGTATAAAGTGTTTTTTCACTCATAAGTTATCACCCATTAGAAGGGCAGGTCGCCGTCAGCATCAACTTCTTCAAAGTCTTCGCTCGGCTCACGCTCAATATTTACATCAGCCTTTTCTTTATTGCTCTCAAGAATACTCGCAGTATCAACAATAACCTCGTATGATGTGCGCTTGTTGCTGTTCTTGTCTTCCCACTTGCGAGAAGTTAACGCACCCGATACCTCTAACAGAGTGCCTTTTTTTGCATAGGTGGTAAGATATTCTGCCGGCTGTCTAAAAGCTGTAAAATTGATAAAATCGGTTGTATCTTTTGTCCTCGGTCTTTTAACAGCCAACGTAAACGAGCAAACGGATATACCGCTTTGGCTCTTTTTAAGTTCTAAATCAGATGTTGCTCTCCCTGTAAATACACATACATTTGCCATATTAAAAACTCCATTTCTTATAAATTACTTCTTTTTCGTCCCAATCGGGATAATGCGCCCTTAAATGCTCTCTAAAGGCATTTCCTATTTCCTTATGTAAATTGCCATTATCATATCGTCCGTGGCACTCAACGCACATTAAGCCAAGATTTTGAGCAATCCCTAAACCGCCCCTTGCTCTTGATATGTAATGCGCTACTTGCAAACCTGAATATCGTCCGCAAATGATACAGCATTTATCTCTATCAATAACCTCTTGCCGCACTTTAGGGGAAATATTACAGGACCTTGACATCTTACTCGCCATACATATCACCAAAACAGCAATCGCACATTCCCTCGTGAAGCTCTGCAAAATATTCACCGCACATCTGACATTGTTTTGCTTCGTCAAAATCGGTGTCACCGCAACAAGGGCATACCGCCCATTCTTCTGTGGCTGTTCCGTTGCCGCATGGGTGATGTTCCCCTATGGTTTCAAACTCGGTAAAGGTTTCACCGCAGTTATGACAGATGAACATTTTTACACCTCATTTCCCCAACAATCCCAACCGTCTGCGTATTGCCTTGCAAACAGTTCGATGCGTGGCAAATCTCCGCATATTTTGACGATGTTCTCTCTTATACAATCAGGCTTTCTTGAGTGTTCTCTCCGTTCGCTCATAATCACCGATAATATGTTTCTGCATAACGGTTTTATTCGATTCGGCTTTTTCTTTACGCCTATCAAGCAAATCTCTGCGTTTTGCCGAGTGTAATAACCCATTCCCCAAGCCAACGCACCTGTTTTTGTGGTTTTCACCCAATCAAATGCAAGTCCGTAATATTGGAACCCCCATTTTTCCATTACTTCTAATCCGTCCTTGAGGCGAGGGAATGTCACCCATAAAAACAGTATTGATTTCTTGTCGCTTATTTTAGGTATAGGCAAATCGCAAATTTCTTTTGTTGTCATAACACCTTTGTATCGTTTGTCTAAACCTGCACATCCTCTCATCCCACCACCAGCTTCTTTGTATTGCCATGGTGGGTCTGCGTAGATAATGTTGTACTTTTTATTTGTGTTAAAAATATCCGTTTTCAATTTTAATTCCCCTTTAATAAAGACAGTTCTCTTTCGGTCAAGGTTTCAATGCCCTGCTCCTTGCATTCCTCAACAATGCCCGAAATAAATACCGACATTTCTTTGGTATCGTAAGTGTGCGATCCTCTGAAAATACGATAATGCTTAAACATTTTGCCGTTTAACTCGCTTTCGCCGATTTCCTTTGCGTAAGGAAAAAACTCGGGCAACTTAATCCCTTGCGCCGTTGAATAGGTCACAAGTTCGCCGTTATCGTCAACCATAGGCTGTCCGTAACGGAATATCATTTCAGCGTGCATCTCGTCTTTGGAAAATTTTACACCCCGAATTATCATTACATCTGATAATTTGTCGGTCAGAGTCCACGAATAATTGTTAGCGTTAAGGCTTCGCAATTTTCGCTGTTGCTTGATTTCAAGAACATACTCGGCATCGTCTTTCAGAGAATTGACAAACTCAAGTATCCTCGGCAAGAGTAGATTAAATTTTCTTTTCTTAAACTCAAGCCGCATACGGCATAACACCCTTTCTCAAACATTCCGCTAAATACTTTAATTTCGGCAAGAAAACTGTATTTATCCATTTTTCGTTATATTCAATCGGTATCAGCTTAATTCTGTCCTTGTCTATCTCATTGAAGAAGTTTTTATAATCGCCTTCTGTGAGTCCATAAGCCACGATATAAGCCTTTCTTATTCCTGTAGCATACATTTGTACCCACACTTGCATTTTGTATTTAAGCGGCACCTTAAAGCCTTTATCGAGGCTGTATGTTTTGCACTCGTAAATGGTATCTGCCGTGTTGCCGTCTAAATTCACTCGCAATAATAAATCTTCAATGATTACCTGCTTGTCCAATTCAAGCGCAACGCCCAACGAGTTTAATATCCTGTGTTCGTAATAAGTCCCCGCTTGCATTGCTCGGTTGGTAAAATTGCTTTTCTCAATACCGATTTTTTCAAGCCACCACTTGCGCCACGATTTTGTGTTAGGGTTGCCGACAATTTTATCCGTGTCACTTGCGCCAAAATAGCCGCTTCGGTCTTTACTTGCTATCATTTTTCCTCAACCGTGCTTCTATATTGTGAATAGTGGCAAAGTGGGTTTTAAGTACAAGCTCAAACTCGGCCCTTGTACCATAACCGCAAAGCTCGGCAACATCGTCCATTGTCTTGCCCTCGGTGAGTTCATCTGTAATAAGCTGAAATATCCTGTCTTTGATTTTCATAATCTTATGTACCGATAAATCTTCCTCTTGCGGTGCGCTGTCTTCCTCTTCTGATTCTGCCTTGCACCACAAGTCAAAACCTAAACCTGTATGTATTGCTACACCCTTTACAAACGCTCTTGTCTGTGAGTTCCATACTCGCTGTTGCGACATTGAATTATCACGCACAGGGTTTGCACCGTTCATAACAGGGCTTCGCATTATGAATTTCTTATCGTCAATTACGATTTCAACCGCTACCTCATAACAACGATTTGGAGCCGTCTTATCGTCTTTTGCAAATGCTAAATCAGACATAAACAAGCTACTGCCGTTTTCATTCGTCAAAGGTGTAAAGTAAACAACCTCTGCGCCGTATTCGTGTAACAGATCAATACATTTAGCCCAATTCAAATAATCAAAGCCGTCACGCTGTTTAATGTGTTTGCTAATATCAATCTTTCTTAATTCGTTAAAACTTTTAAGCATCTTTTTTCTCCTCTTCCTGTCTTATAGACAATACATATATCTTGTCGCCGTGTTTTAATGTAATGTTAGATACTGTTCGATACATACAAACATCTATGAGTTCGCCTAATGGCTCAAAAGTATTAAGTAATTTCATAAATAAATTTTTCATCGGTCTAATCTCCTGTTCAAAATATTCTGTTAATTATTCGTAGTCTTCGTTCTTTGCCTTATGGAATACAACTAAAGACTTTAATCGGCATATCTCTGTTCGCAAGTCGCCGTTTTCCTGTATGAGTCGCTTGTTTTGCTTTTCGGCTTTTTCAAGTCTTAAAGATTCAATACACCAACAAATACTTGGTATTAGTCCTAGTATCATAAAGAAAGCAAAGAGAACTGCTGCTAACCAATTTTCAATATACATTGACAAATCACTTCTCTTCTGTTAAAATACGGATATATGTTTTTTCTTGCCGCTTACGGACTCCTATTCCGTGAGTGGCGCTTTTTTATTCCCCCGAAATCACAAGGGGAATATTCGCCGCAATGCAACATTTTCTAAGGTGGTCTATCCTCATCCGTTCCGGATGATTAACAAACTTCTGAACGGTGCATCTTCCAACACCTGCCTTTTCCGCTAAATCATCATAAGAAATTTTGCGGTAAACCTTTTCGCGAATAACATCGCGCAATAATCTATCCTGGCGGCGAAACTCTTTCTCGGCCGCGGCTCTACGCTTGTCCTCTAATGTTAAAATTACCTTTGGCATATTTTCCTCTCCTATTTCTTTTCTTTATATCCACACTTATCAAGTCTGAATGCTTTATCATAAAAGTACGGAAAGCGCCTCTGCCAATATTCCGGATGTGCAAACGCAAACAGGACCACCGCCAACGTTCTTCTGAAACAAATCTTTTTTTCGCATTTTTTACAATATAATGGCTTTTCAAATTTTTTCATTTTTTTAATCTCCTTCTGTTGTTGTATTTTTTTCTGTTTTCACAATACCCATAATCAGTAAACACCATATGTTGTGTAACTGCGATAGCGAATGACACAATATATTGACTTCGTGTATTTTTTATGGTAAAATATTACTAAAGCATTGAACACAAAATCTCAATATGAATGGAGGTGTTAAAATGGGCAGACCAAGAATCACTGTAACAAACGAAACCTCTAACGGACGTAATTCTAACTTCCACGATAATTACACCGGCAGAGATATGACACGAAAACAGTTTGTTGATGCTATCAACAATGGAAATTATCCACATTATCATGTGAGAAATATAAACGGAGTTGATACGCCTTGTTCAAATCCTGATAGTTCTGAAAATAATAACCTGGGCTAATCCTCACCAAATGTAACAGTATAATCCTTGTGTTCAATGCTTTGGTCGTTAGTAATATGTGCAATGACTTCACCGCTTTTACTCTTTACAGTAATAGTGGTGTATTTTTTAATTCCAAGCAGATAATCTACAGAACAATCAAACAGCCTTGCTAACCTTAGTAAAACATCTGAAGGTATTGCATTTAATCCGTGCTCGTAGTTGTATAAAGTCTTCTTGGAAATCTGTGCCTCTTTACATATTTTGTCTTGTTTTATACCTCTCTTTCTTCTTAAATAAGTAATTTTATTTTTCAACTGGGATTTCACCTCCTATTTTTTATGTATCGCTACAGATTAAATATAGCTCTGCTTTATCATTTATTTGTATCTGTCTCTTACCAAAATTTGTTTACCCAAAAACTGTAAAAATGTAGTTGCTTATCAAAAAAGCAGATAGCTAATTTATCTGTGTTGATGGTAGAAATGAAGTTATGTGACAGAATCGCCTGTCGTTTGAGCTAAGGGGTAATTTACAATGCTACCTCCTGGAAAGGACCGGGTATAAAAACTATAAGTGAACATTGTGCCATTTACTGCCATAAGTTTTAGGTAAACAAATTCGGGAAACAGTATCCGTAAATTAGCTACGGATATTGTTTTTTTGATTTGTTGCGTTACGCAATATTTTGATTAAAAAAAACCGGTATATCCGAAGGCTTAATATTTAATACAGAACAAATACAAGCAACTTCCGATATATCAAAAAGAGTATATCCATTTAACTTATTGTTCAAAGTATTAAGCGAAATCCCGGTCTTTTGGCTCATGGAACGATATGTTTCGTCCATTTCGACCATTTTTCCTTTTAGTTTTTTTAGTTCTGGATATTTGCTCATTATGACACCTCCTTGTTACGTTTTGCAATATTAATATACCACGACTTAAACAAATTGTCAATACGTTTTGCAACATTTTTTAATATTTTTTGTTTTTTGTTATTGCTTTTTGGTAACAAGGTGTGTTAAAATCAATATCGAGAGGTGATGATAATGCGAAAGGAAGATTTTGATGTTACTATATTTGCAAAACGTTTTTCCGAGTTGCTTAGAGTTTCAAACGAAAACACTTATACTATGGCCCAAAAATTAGGCTTGACTCCTGCTACTATTAGCCGATACGCTAATGGTATTATGGCGCCTAAACTTCCCACATTATATGCCATAGCCGATATTTTTGACGTTAATCCTATTTGGCTATTTGGTTTTGATGCACCTAAATATGAGCTCGACAAGAATAAAAGTTCCTCCAATTACTTAAGAGGTAAAACAAATATTAAAGAAAACAGCCCATTATCCAAAGATTCCGCACTCTCTAAATCACAAAAAGAACTTATTGAACTTTTTGATTCTGCCCCACCAGAATTACAGGCAGCAGCGCTTGCGGTATTAAAATCTGCAGATAAGGATTAATTATGGATATTACATTAGAAAGAATTATTAAAGAATTACAGCAACAAAATAAAAAACAATTTCAACTTACCGATTTTTTAGGGATAAACCGTAACACCTTTGGAAATTGGAAAGCAGGATTAAATTCTTCTTATAAAAAATATATATATGCGATTTCTCAATATCTTAATGTTCCTGTTGAATACTTACGCGGCGAAATTGATATAAAAGAAAGCAGTCCGCCATCTTTTGATAACGGACTGTCCCCAACCCAAAAAGAGCTTATTGCTCTTTTTGAGTCTGCTGCTCCTGAACTTCAGTCGGCTGTACTTGCTGTGTTAAAAGTTCACGCAGTTCAGCCTCCTGTTCCGGATGTTGACAAAGCAACCCAATAAATTCATCCCTCATTATGTAATACCCTCCCCTCTTTTTGTGATGTAAGGGTTATTATCAAACGAGAGATTAAATATATCAATGAACAATAGTGCACAAAATTTATTAACGGTAAGTTATTTAAACTAATTTATTTTATGGTTAGGGGGTGATGATATGGCTACCGCAAAAAAATTGCCGTCAGGTAACTGGCGCGTACAGGCGCAGGTTACGATTGACGGCAGGGTTATTAGAAAATCTTTTGTTGATACAGACAGGCGCAGAGCAGAACTTGCGGCTGTTACCTGGCAAACAGGACAGCAACGAGAATCACTTGACGATATTACACTCGCCAGAGCGTACGAACGATTCCTTGAGGCAAAGGGTAATGTGCTTTCTCCCGCTACCGTTCGCGGTTATACGAATCTTAAAAATAATTCGTTGCAGGATATTATGCATATGCGAGTCAGTAAATTATCAAACGAACTTATACAACGTGCGATAAACATTTATGCTGCATCACATTCGCCCAAGAGCGTTAAAAACTGTTACGGCTTACTCTCTGCTGTGCTTTCAATGTTTGCGCCAGATATGAAACTACATATTAAACTACCGCAAAAAAAGGTTACGGAAATGTATATTCCCACCGATGAGGACATACAGGCGTTACTTTCCTGTGCAAAGGGTACGAATTATTACATACCTATTCTGCTTGGAGCATTCGGCGGTATGCGCGAAGGTGAGATTTGCGCTTTAACATCCGATGATATTAAAGGCAACTTTGCAACCATAAACAAATCTATGGTTTACGGACCCGATAAAAAGTGGTCTATAAAGCCGCCTAAAAACTTTTCAAGCAACCGCTCGGTTGAGTTACCCGATTTTGTAATAAACGCGCTCACGGGCATTGACGGCAATATTGTTGTATATAATCCGCATTCCCTATCGACAGGTTTTAGAAAGATTTTAATAAACAACAATTTACCGCGTTTCCGTTTTCACGATTTAAGACATTATTATGTTTCCAGCCTACACGCACTCAATATCCCAGACAAATATATTATGGCTCAAGGCGGATGGGCTACGAACCATACAATGCAAAACGTATATAATCATATAATATCTAATCAACAGAGTAAATTTTCAAAACAAATTACAGAACATTTTAATAATATTTTTACAAACGAAGACGACCGTTCTGAAAGCAAGTAAAGCACGGTCCCCTTTTTACCGTTACCGTGTGAGTTTTCGTGTGAGTTTTCGTGTGAGTTTTTTCTAATTTATATGCATTTTGGGTACTTTCTTTGCATTATAAGCGGTGTACCCCGAACCGCTTGAAACCCGCATAAACAAAGAAAAAAGACCGCTATTTAGCGGTCTTTTGAAGTGGCGCGCTGAAAGGGACTCGAACCCCCGACCCTCTGCTTAGAAGGCAGATGCTCTATCCAGCTGAGCTATCAGCGCATAAAAAATGCCCAATTAAATTGGGCGTGTGGAGCGGGTGATGGGAATCGAACCCACACGACCAGCTTGGAAGGCTGGGATTCTAGCCATTGAACTACACCCGCATATTGCTTTAACAGCGGGATATATTCTACCACACATCCCGCCATAAGTCAATACTTTTTTGCGAAACTTTTTTATTTTCTGTGATATGTATAGTAAACTATAATATCCATATTTTCATTATCAATAGTGTTTACGCCGGATATTGTGACACCCGCACCACTCAGTAAATCAAAATATGTTGCATTTTCTGCCATACATCGAAAAACATCCGTTTCGCCACACATCACACGGATTTCACCGTCTATTACCACCATCCTGCCTGTTTTACCGAGAATTTCCTCTTTTACATTTCCATCAGGCTGCCGTATTCTGCGGGTGACATATTTTATTTCTCTGCCATCCATCTGTTTTAATACAGAATCTTCTTTTTTCTTATTAAACCAAAGCATATTATTCCTCTTTTAAGGGAACACCGCACAAACGGTGTTCCCTACTAATTAAAATACCTTTATTTGTTTATCGGCGGTGATTGTAATAGTTCTGTTTTCGGCAACATTGCCGTCAATTAACAGTTCAACAATCTTGTCCTCGATATTTTTTCTGATTTGGCTACGCAAATCTCGAGCACCATGTTTTCCGCCGCCCGCAAGGTCGCAAAGTTTTTTGCAAACCTTTTTATCGTATGTGACAACAATATCTTTTTCGCGCATAACATTTGCGAGTTCGTCAAGCAAAAGCGCAGCAATTTTTACCATACTGTCGGTTGAAAGCGGCGCAAATGCCACAATCTCATCAACACGGGCAATAAATTCGGGGCGTAAAAATTCTTCAAGTGCTTTTAACGCCTTTTCCTTTGAGGCCTGGGCTTCTGTCATACCAAAGCCCATAAGATTTTCGGTTTTATGGCTACCCGCATTAGAGGTCATAATTATAATTGTATTTTCGAAATTGACCTTTCTTCCCTGCGCATCGGTTATTCTGCCGTCATCGAGAATTTGCAACAGTACATTAAGCACATCGGGGTGGGCCTTTTCAATCTCATCAAACAAAATTACTGAATATGGTTTTCTGCGTACCTTTTCGGTGAGTTGTCCTGCCTCATCATAGCCGACATATCCCGGAGGCGCACCGATAATTCTTGAAACAGAATGTTTTTCCATAAACTCCGACATATCAAGTCTTATAAGTGTTTCGGGAGTATTAAACAGTTGTTCAGAGAGGACCTTAGCAAGTTCGGTTTTTCCAACTCCGGTCGGTCCTACAAATATAAACGATGCGGGACGGCGATGTGAAGATGTTTGAACACGAGAACGCTTAACAGCCTTTGTAACAAGTGAAACCGCTTCATCCTGACCGATTATACGGGTTAAAATATCTTTTTCAAGATGTTTTAATTTTTCAAAATCGGTTTCCTCTACCTTTGAGGCGGGAATTCCTGTCCAAAGTTCAATAACCTTCGCTAAATCCGAATCAGTAACAGTATTATCTGCCGCCTGTGTACAAAGTTCGTCCGACTGGGACTGATATTTTGCGATTTCCGATTTTAGCGTAGCAAGGCGCTCATAATCGGGGGCATCAACATTTGCTTCGACCTTTTCTTTTTCCTGACTGAGTTCTGCAATTTTTTTGTTAGCCAAATAAAGTTCGTCAATTGCTTTATTTCTAAGACTTGCACAAGCACAGGACTCGTCCAACAAATCTATAGCCTTATCGGGCAAGAAACGGTCGGTTATATAGCGCTCGGACAGATACACCGCTTTTTCTATAATCAAATCGGGAATCTTTACGCTATGATATCCCTCATAGTATCCCTTGATTCCGCGAAGCATTTGCTCGGTATCTGAAACAGACGGTTCATCAACCACAACGGGCTGGAATCTTCTTTCAAGTGCGGCATCTTTTTCAATATATTTTCTGTATTCTACAAAAGTTGTAGCACCGATAACCTGAATTTCGCCTCTTGAAAGTGCGGGTTTTAGAATATTCCCAGCGCCCATAGAACCTTCAGAGTCACCTGCGCTGACAAGATTATGAACCTCGTCAATAAACAGAATTATATTACCCTGAGCCTTAACTTCTTCGATAAGGCCTTTAATACGGCTTTCAAACTGACCTCTGAATTGTGTACCAGCAACAAGTCCTGTGAGGTCGAGCATATGAATTTCCTTATCAAGCAGACGGGCGGGAGCATCTCCCCTTGCGATTTTAAGTGCTAAACCTTCAGCAATTGCGGTTTTACCAACACCCGGCTCACCAATTAAACAAGGGTTGTTTTTTGTGCGGCGGGAGAGAATTTGAATTGTTCTATAAAGTTCCTCTTCCCTACCTATTATATTATCAAGTTTGCCGTTACGGGCGCGTTCTGACAGATTAGTGCAATACTGGTCGATAAATCTGCGGCGTTTTTCCTTCTTGGGCGCTTTTTTATCCGAGGTATTATCGCCTTTTTCGTCAGTATTTTCTGATTTTTGAGCGTTCGGTTGAAAACCGCCGAAAACATTATTAAGAAATGGAAATGTTTGTGCGCCGCCCATTTCAAAATCACCGTCTTCGTCACCAGGGGCACCCATCATATCCATAAACTGCTCCGACATCATTTCTATATCTTCGTCAGAAATATTCATCTTTTTGAGCATATCGTCAATAGGACGAATTCCCATCTCCTTAGCGCAAACAAGACATAATCCTTGCGGTTCTGCGGCAGCATTCGACATATCCGAAACAAAAACAACCGCCGGTCTTTTATTGCATTTTGAGCAAAGTTTCATTTTTTCACCTTAGTCCTCTACATTCTGTGGTTTATATATAAAAACCCTGATATAACCGCACATTGAAAAGAGCAAAAACGCTATTGTCAATACGGTAAAAACAATATCTACAATATGATAACTGAAAACAAAAATATCGCACAGTACATAATACATAAAAGATGCATATAGTAACGCTGTTGATACCTTGCCCCACCAACGCGCCGAAATCGGTTCAAGACCGTTTTTCAGCCAAAGCGCTGCTGCAACACCGGTTAAAAGTTCTTTAGTAGCAAGTACCGAGAGCACTGGCAAAAGCATTTTATGGTTAAAAGCAAGACAAACAGCCAAAACGACCTGTGTCAGTTTATCTGCAAACGGGTCAAGCACCTTGCCGACATCCGAAATCATATTGAACTTTCTTGCTATGAAACCATCAATTATATCACTCGCCGCCGATAAAATTATCACAGTAAACGCATAAATATATCCTTTATCCAAACTGCTGAAATATAACACGCAAAATACCGGTATCAGCAAAATTCGGAACATTGAAATAATATTCGGTATTGTAAAAACCTTTTTCACATCCTCGCCTCCAAAGCGCTAAAAGTTTGAATTGATTTTGCAAAGCAACTCAAAAACAGTAGAGTCTTCTATGTTTTCTCTTGTGAAAATCAAAAATCCTGATTTTGTGAAAATTATAATAGAAGAAATAATTACACAAAAAAGCACCGAAAAAACCACACCATTTCCAACACCTAAAATCACGCCAAGTGCTTTATTAATCTTTCCGGCATAAGAAACTGAAAATAATTTGTTTATTGGTTTTGAAAGAAGTTTGGCCAAAATGGATATTACCAAAAACAGCAAAATGCTAAAAACAGTATCAAGCGCCGCCGTTGCAACAGGTTTTACAACGCTATCGGTGATATTATCGGCAATAAGGCTTGTATCGGTAACATTATCGAGCGAAATATCAGACTGAATTTTCTCAAGCGATATACCAAACTTATCGGCGTTATTGGTCAAGAAGTCAGGTAATTTTTCCCACAATTCGTTGGTAATTTGGGTGGCTCCTGCATTTGAGGCATCGGTAATAGCCTCTGAAATTTCGTTTGATATAGACGGTTTAACAAAATTGTTATATGTAGTATCCGATAAAACCGGTCCGAAAGTAAAAGCAAGATATATTGCAAGTACAAAACCTACAAATTCAACAACCGTTTTCATAAAACCGCGCTTAACGGAAATTATAACACACAACACAACAATTGCAACCAAAATTAAATCTAAAACTATACCCATAAATTAGCACCTCAATCAATACTGATTTTATCAAGGCCGAAATTACCAAGCGCAACAACACTGTTTTTATCAAGCGCAAAAATCCGACCGTAACTTGAAAGATTTTTCATTGGGGAGAGTTCTTTACCCTCAAAATCAAAGGAAAACAAGTAGCAATCGCTCAAAATAAATATCGTTTTCTTATAAACTGTAATATCCGAAACAGGTCCGTCAAAATCAAATGATGCAAGTTGTTTACCTCGTTTATTCAAGACAAGGATATTATTGCTGGAATTGTTACCCGTCACAACAGCACAAACAGAACCAACACCGTGTCTAAAAACATTTAACGAATATTTGTTTTCAATTTGCAGTTTATCGCCCTTATTCCATTTAACATAATCAACCGAAGAATTGGTAACAACCACAAATCTTGATGAAGACACAGTTTCCAAGGAATATACAACATCGTCATATTCAAGCGTATAAATCGGATTTGCACTAGAAAACTTGAAAACATAGACCTTTGATTTGTACTGACCGCCAACAACATTAACGGTTGACACAGCAATCCGTCTGCCGTTATTTGAAAGCGTGACGGCGTTTATAAGTTCGTCAGAGGAATACCAGATAAATTTAGTTTTTGCGTTCTTATTATAAACCGTAACCTGGGATGCGTAACCTGTGGACTTCGTTGCAACTGCAAAAGAGCCGTTACGACCTATTGCGGCACAGTAAATATTGTTTTTAAGTTTAATATCGTGTACAACATCAGAATGATTATATACATATAGTTGTTTACCGCCTCTATCATAGATAAGAGCGCGTTGTGAAGATACGCTAAGAGATGGAGAATTAAACTCATGTTGACGCGAAAACAATTCTTTTCCTGATTTATTATAAATCTCGGCATGTGTATCGGTCAGCGTATAGGTTAGTGAATCGGCGCTATTTGCATTAAGCAGTTCATTACCTGAAATTGTTGCAGGGTAACTTCCGTTGCCGAGCGACAAAAGTTTATTTTGAAAAAATTCAAAAGGCCCGGTAGGTGTTAGTGCGGAAAAAATAACAACCGCCAACAACAATATAAAAACAATAGAAAAAATCAAAATACGCTTTTTCTGTTCAAGAAAATTTGTACCCAAAATAACACGAAAACCGTTTTCCGATTTTGTTTGTTTGCTATTTTTTTGAGGTTCGGCATGCGTCCTTTTAGTGACGGGACGCATTACAATATCGTCATTTCTATCCCTTACGGTTTTTTTAGGGGTTTGGCGTGTAACTTTTTTAGTTGTACGCTTTTTTGCGGTTTTCTTTTTATACTCTGCCAACTGTTAACGCCCCCTCTTTATAAAATACTTTATTTAGATACAGCCCATGCGGCGGCAATGTTGCACCCGCAAGAGCGCGGTTTTTTTCTTCTAAAATTGTGTTAATTGACTCGGGTGATATTTTGCCATCCGAAACCGCCAAAGCGGTTCCCGCAATAATTCTTACCATATTATACAGAAAACCGTCACCCGTAACAGACAATGTATAAATATTATCGCAGCATTCGATTTTACATTCTGTAATTGTACGAACAGTTGACTCATAATCTCTGCCTGTAGCACAAAATGCGGCAAAATCGTGTGTGCCGACAATTTTGTTGCAAAATTCAGTAATGGCCTCGATGTTAAGCGGGCAATGAATTCTAAGTGCGTAATTATCCAAAAAAGGATTGCGCACATCAGAAAGATAAAATTTATAGTGATACTGTTTACCCACGGCATCATATCTTGCGTGGAAACCATCATCTACATCAAAACAGTCGAGAACGGATATGTCCTGCGGCAGACGCACATTAAGCGCACCTATAAAACCTTTGTTGGTAATAGTTTCGTTTTCGGTTACGAAATGGCAATAAAATTCGTTAGCGTGAACCCCAGAATCGGTACGGCTGCAACCGGTAACATCGGTCTTTACCGACAACAAATCAAAAAGCGCTTCACAAATTTTTTGTTGCACAGTAACACCGTTCGGCTGAACCTGCCAACCGCAATATTCGGTTCCGTCATAACAAATTTTAAGCAACAATTTTCGCATAAAAACACCTTAAAAAATAATATTTAACACAATTATTGCGGTCATACAAACAACCAAAACGCCAAAAGAAAAATAGTCAAGTTTGCAAAGTTTAAGTTGTTTCATTCGTTGTCGTCCAACGCCGCCGTTATAACAGCGGCACTCCATCGCTTCGGCAAGGTCGTAAGCGCGGCGGACGGATGAAATGAGAAGCGGTACCAAAATCGGAATAAGCGCTTTTACTCGCTCAAAAAGTGTTCCCGATTCCAAATCCGCACCCCTTGCCTTTTGAGCAGACATAATTTTATCCGTTTCTTCAATAAGCGTAGGTATAAAGCGAAGCGCAATCGTTATCATCATTGCCATAACATGTACCGCCTCGCCAAGACCTATAAAACGCAACGGTTTCAAAAGTCTTTCAATTGCATCGGTAAGTTCGGTTGGCGTTGTGGTATATGTTAAAAGCGAACTTGAGATTATTAAAATTATAATTCTTAAAGACATAAAGAGTGCGCGTTTTATGCCATCGGTCGTAATCTTAATTATCCAAAATTCCACTAAAACATCGCCCGTACCGACATACAACGCATTTAGCACAGAAGTGAGAATAATGACAAACAAAATTGCCTTTATATTTTTTAGAAAAAGTGATACAGGTACGCGTGAAATCAAGACAAAAAGCACTGTAAGAGCGCCAATAAACGCGAGAGACACCGCATTTTGTGCTACAAAAATGAAAATTATAAACATAAGCGAAAGCACAAGTTTAATTCGCGGGTCGAGCCGATGAATTATAGATTTACCGGGGAAATACTGGCCAAAAGTTATATCCTTAATCATTAGCCTTTCCCCCTTTCAAAAATCCAAGTAAAGAGGAGACCGCATCATTTACAGTAAAGATATTATCATCAACAGGTATACCCTTTTCTTTAAGTGCAGAAAAAACCTTTGTAACCTGTGGTACATTAAGTCCGATTTCCCCTAATTCATCAGGATTCGAGAAAACTGATTTCACAGTATCAAACATAAAAAGTCGTCCGCCGTTCATAACAAGAAGTTTATCGGCAACACGCGCCATATCCTCCATACTGTGCGAAACTATGAAAACAAGCGCACCCGTACGGTCGCGGTATTCTTTAATCTTACTTAAAACAACATCGCGTCCTGCGGGGTCAAGCCCTGCGGTTGGTTCATCAAAAACAATAATCTCCGGCTGCATCGCCATAACACCCGCAATAGCAACACGGCGTTTTTCACCGCCCGATAAATCAAATGGTGATTTTTGTAGCATATCAGCGGTGATACCGAGCATCTGAGCCGTATCTAACACGCGCTTATCAATTTCTTCTGCAGATAATCCCATATTTGTAGGACCGAAAGCAATATCTTTATAAACCGTTTCTTCAAACAACTGATATTCGGGATACTGAAAAACCATTCCTATTCTGAACCTGATTTTTCGGATTTCTTTAGGATTCGACCAAATATCTTCATCGTCAAGAAGCACTTTACCGGAATTTGCCCTAAGCAAACCGTTAAAATGCTGTACGAGTGTGGATTTACCCGAGCCTGTGTGCCCGATAACACCAATTATTTCACCGCTTTTTGCCGAAAAAGTAACATCTTTTATTGCGGTTTTCTGAAATGGCGAGTTTTCGCCGTAGATGTATGTTAAATTCTCAACACTCAGTGTTGCCACAGTTTTCTCTCCTTAAAAGTGCTAAAAGTTCTAAAACGCAATCATCTGTACCTATAACGCCATTTGGAAGTTCATAACCTTTTTGCTTAAGAATGTATAAAAGTTCTGTCGTTTGAGGTACATCAAGACCGATTTCCTTAATCTTCTCAACCTGTGAAAAAACATCACTCGGTGTGCCGTCAAGCAAAATTTCTCCGTTGTCCATAACAACAACCCTGTCTGCCTTTTCAACCTCTTCCATATAATGCGTAATAAGCACTATGGTAATGCCTTTTTCCTTGTTAAGTCGGTAGATTGTGTCCATAACCTCGCGTCTGCCTTTTGGGTCAAGCATCGAGGTTGGCTCATCGAAAACAATGCACTGCGGTTCCATCGCGATTATACCCGCAATTGCAACGCGCTGTTTTTGTCCGCCTGATAATTTGTGCGGTGCATGCAGACGGTAATCATACATATCAACCGTTTTTAATGCACCGTCAACCCTTTCGCGAATGAGTGCGGGTGAAAGACCGAGGTTTTCCGGACCAAAAGCCACATCCTCTTCAACAATGGTTGCGACAATCTGATTATCAGGATTTTGAAAAACCATTCCCACTCGTCTATGAACTTCAATTTCATTTTGTTCATCTGCAGTAGTGATTCCGTCAACTGTAACTGTACCGCTATCGGGTTTCAACAGACCTGACATTAGTTTAGCAAGGGTGGATTTTCCGCTTCCGTTATGACCGAGAATTACGGTAAAACTCCCCCTTTCAATTGAAAGAGAAAGGTTTTTGAGAACGGTTGACACATTATCGTTGTCGGTATATTCAAATGTCACATTAGAAATATCAATTATGCTATCCATTAATGTTCCTTTATCCAATAGGTTGTGTTTCCGCAAGGTAAAATAATATCTCTATCGGTCACTTTAAGACCGATTTCATCTGTAATTATCTTTCCTTTGCGGTGTTTAATGACATATTCTTTAACCATATAGTTGAGTATTGTGGGTGAAAGACCGCCTGTATAGGAATTGAGTAAGAAAAACTCTGCATCCTCACTCAAAACCTCACCAACGGCAGAAAGTAGTTCCGCAAGGCTTTGTTCTAATTTCCAAACCTCACCGTTCGGTCCGCGACCGTAGGACGGTGGGTCCATTATTATACCGTCATACTTGTTACCTCTGCGAATTTCACGCTGTACAAACTTGAGGCAATCATCAACAAGCCAACGGACAGGTTTATCGGAAAGTTTTGACACATTTGCATTTTCCTTTGCCCAACCGACCATTCCTTTTGATGCATCAACATGGGTAACCGCAGCACCCGCAGAGAGCGCAGAAATAGTTGCGCCGCCTGTGTATGCAAATAGGTTAAGCACCTTTAGTTCGCGGTTTGCCGATTTAATGACATCGGCGCACATCTGCCAGTTAACCGATTGCTCCGGAAAAAGTCCCGTATGCTTAAAGCCCATCGGCTTAAGATTAAATTTCAAATCTTCAAACTGTACCGACCAAACATCAGGCACTTTTTTGAGCGTCTCCCAATAACCGCCGCCGCTATTAGAACGGTGGTACACCGCGTGTGCGTTCTGCCAAAGCGGGTTTTTCTTTTCACCCTGCCATATTACCTGCGGGTCGGGACGGATAAGAATAATGTTTCCCCAACGCTCAAGGCGCTCACCCGAAACCGCATCAATCAGTTCATAATCCTTAAAATTTTCACAAAATCTCATTTGCTCTACCTAAACTAAAAAATTGTTTGTTGACCGGGCATTTCAATGTTCAGATGGTTATATGCCGCAGGGGTTACACATCTGCCTCGCGCTGTGCGGGTTAAAAATCCAATCTGCATCAAATACGGCTCATATACATCTTCAACCGTAATTGCCTCTTCACCGACTGCAGCCGCAAGTGTATCAAGTCCTACAGGACCGCCCGAATAGTTTGTGATAATGGTTGAAAGCATTTTGCGGTCAAAATCGTCTAAGCCCAATTCGTCAATGCCGAAGCGTTCAAGTGCGGTACGCGCAATCTCTTCGGTTATAACGCCGTCATATCTTACCTGTGCAATATCACGCACACGCTTAAGCAGACGGTTTGCAATACGCGGTGTACCTCGTGAACGGGAAGCAATTTCCAAGGCGCCGTCACTTTCAATTTCAATACCCAAAATTCCCGCCGAACGCGTAACAATTTCGGCAAGTTCTTCAACATTGTAAAGTTCAAGTCTTGCAAGCACGCCAAATCTGTCACGAAGCGGCGCTGTAAGTTGTCCCGAACGGGTTGTAGCACCGATAAGTGTAAAGGGTTTAACATCAAGACGGATAGAACGCGCCGCCGCACCTTTTCCAAATACAAAGTCAATCGCATTATCCTCCATAGCGGGATAAAGCACCTCTTCAACCGTGCTGGGAAGACGGTGAATTTCGTCTATAAAGAGCACATCACCCTCTTCAAGTCCTGTAAGAAGTGCAACCAAATCGCCGGGGATTTTAATTGCAGGGCCTGATGTTATGCGAATATTAACACCCATCTCACGCGCGATGATACCCGCAAGTGTCGTTTTACCGAGCCCCGGAGGACCGTAAAGTAAAACATGGTCAATGGGCTCTCTACGCGCTTTTGCCGCCTCTATGCAAATACTTAAGTTTTCTTTAACCTGTTCTTGTCCGATATATTCAGAAAGCGAACGCGGACGCAGAGAAAACTCGGATTCATCCTCGTGATTAACATACTGAGGGGCAACTATTCTGTTTTCAAAATCAAAATCGTCCATCGTTTACACCTACTTTGCAAGTATTTTAAGCGCCTCGCGAATTAGCACCTCTGTGCTTTCTTCGGGGTTGAATTTACCAACAGCCAAGGAGGCCTCGCTCCTTGTAAAACCGAGAGAAATCAAAGCATCAATCGCATCGCGAGAATTTGTATGTTCTGCCGCCTGTGCAACCGCGCTCACAGAAACGCTGCTGCCCGTAGTGTCAACTTTATCCTTAAGTTCAAGAATTATGCGGTTGGCAAGTTTTGCACCCACGCCGTTAGCCTTAGAAAGTGTTTTACTGTCTGCACTGGCAATTATAAGTGCCACCTGTTCGGGTGTGAACTCTGATAAAATCGCAATACCGATTTTTGAACCAACACCGTTAACCGAAGTTATCAGTTTGAATGTGCGAAGTTCGTCTTCACTTATAAATCCGTATAAATCAAGCGCATCCTCTCGCACAGCAAGATATGTATGCAAAAAAACTTCATTATTTATTTTAGGCAGCGCGGCAATAGTTTTAAGGCTTGTAAAGCATCTCATTCCAACTCCGCCACACTCGATTATTACCGACTGTGTATCCGAATAAATCAATTTTCCTCTAAGCGAAGCAATCATTTAATATTCCCCTCTTGTCCTAAAATATTTGAGAATCTTGCACTGTAGCCGTGGCAAATGGTAAGTGCCAACGCATCAGCAGTATCGTCAGGTTTTGGTACTGCAGATAGTCCCAAAAACTGTTTCGTCATTTCCATAACCTGCTTTTTTTCGGCTCTGCCATAGCCCGTTACAGACTGTTTTACCTGTAGTGGCGTATATTCAAAAATCGGCACCCCGTTTTTCTGAATAGCAAGTAATATAGCGCCCCTTGCCTGTGCAACATCAATAGCGGTGGTGGTATTAGTGTTGAAATAAAGTTTCTCAATTGCTACAGCATCAATCGGGTATTTTTTTAGAATGCTTTCAATGCCGTCATAAATCATCTGAAGCCTTTTTGGGAAATTAAGTTTTGCGGGTGTAGTAACCGCACCATATTCCACAGGAGCAAATTTGTAATTTTCAAAACGCACAACACCATAGCCGATTATGGCATATCCGGGGTCTATTCCCAATATTAGCACTAAAACACCACACTATCATATAAATATTTAATACAGTATATCACAAATTAACACGCGTATCAACTATTTTGATAAATAAAATATTTATAAATATTTATACCGCCGAATGACACGAAATTACTAAACACATAAATAACAACACTTCCCAAAGGCATTTTGCCCTGGGAAGTGTCTTTTTTCGTCAAAAAACGAAAAAATTTTTCAAAAATATTTTTGCGAGAAAAAACGAGGAAACACGAGCATTTAAGAGCATTTAAGAGTTTTCGCGAGAACGACTTAAAAAAATCTAAAAATAATTTAGAATTTTGCAAAAATAACTTGACTTTTAATGTATTTTGCCCTATATTTATATCTATCGGTTTAACGCATCTGTGCCATAAGCGGTTTCAACCACACAGCCGTAGTCTTAATTGTAATTTTAGACTATGAAAAACTCTTTGCGGGGCTATGTGCAGAGAAGCCGCGGGTATCGCGCAGGGCTATTTTTAGCTTTCGCGGCACTTAGTGTCCGCAAAGGGGGATGCTTAAATGTCAAAAGAAAATATTATTGATTTGAAAAACATCTTTGTGTCATTCGATGATGAGCCTGTCCTTAAAGGCATTGACCTTTCTATAAAGGACAAGGAGTTTGTAACGCTGCTGGGACCTTCGGGTTGCGGTAAGACAACTACCTTGCGCATCATTGCGGGTTTTGTGGAACCTGATGACGGGGATGTTTTTTTTGAGGGAAAAAGGATTAACGATGTACCTGCCTATAAAAGACAGGTTAACACCATATTCCAGCGCTATGCGCTCTTCCCTCACCTGAATGTTTACGAAAATGTTGCATTCGGTCTTCGTCTTAAAAAATTACCCGAAAAAGAAATTAAAGAAAAGGTTAAAGAAATGCTTTCTCTTGTCAACCTTTCGGGTTTTGAAAGAAAAAACATCAATCTGCTTTCTGGCGGACAGCAACAACGCGTTGCCATCGCTCGTGCGCTTGTAAATAAACCGAAGGTTCTCCTACTTGATGAGCCACTTGCCGCACTTGACCTTAAACTCCGCAAGGAAATGCAGACCGAACTTAAAAAAATGCAGCAAAATCTTGGTATCACTTTTATTTATGTAACACATGACCAAGAGGAAGCACTTACTATGTCTGACACTGTTGTTGTAATGAACAACGGTGAAATTCAGCAAATCGGTACGCCTGAGGATATATATAATGAACCGAAAAATGCCTTTGTAGCCGATTTTATCGGTGAATCAAACATCATTGACGGCACAATGCTAAAAGATGAACTCGTTCATTTTTGCGGCAAAGATTTCCCCTGCGTTGACAAGGGCTTTGAAAAAGACGAGCCCATTGATGTCGTTATAAGGCCTGAGGATGTAATTGTATCAGGCGAAAGCGAAGGACAGGTATCGGGAACGGTTGAATCGGTCATATTCAAGGGAGTTCATTATGAAATTCTTGTTGACATTGGTGACTGCAAATGGTTAATTCACACCACTAAACTTGCAGAGGTTGGCAAACGCGTAGGTCTGTCTGTTGACCCGTTTGACATTCACATAATGCATAAGTCTTCTGTACCGCTTTATTCGGACGATGCTGTTATATCGGAGGATGAGATATGAAAGCCAAAAAACTTACGGCTTTCCCCTATCTTATTTGGATTGCAATTTTCACATTTGTACCACTTGCAATGGTGTTTTACTTTTCGTTTACATCTGATGCAGGTGTTTTCACAATAAGTAATTTTGAGGAAGCCGCAAAATACATTCCGTCACTCGTGCAATCCGTATGGCTTGGAATGATTGCTACAATTTTGTGCCTTTTAATTGGTTATCCCGTTGCGTATATCATTGCAAAAACCTCTTCAAACTCTCAAAAAACAATGGTTTTGCTTATTATGATGCCAATGTGGATGAATTTTTTGTTGCGCACTTATGCTTGGATGACCTTGCTTGAAGACACGGGTATTATAAACAACATATTAAACTTTTTGGGGTTGCCCACAGTTCGCCTCATTAACACTGACGGCGCCATTGTTTTGGGTATGGTATATAATTTCTTACCCTTTATGATAATGCCGATATATTCGGTCTTAACCAAGATGGACAAAAGACTCATCGAGGCGGCGCAAGACCTTGGTTCAAACACTGTTGTTGTTTTCAAAAAAATCATATTACCCCTTAGTTTGCCCGGCATACTTTCGGGTATAAATATGGTTTTCGTTCCCGCTGTAAGTACTTTTGTTATTTCCAAAATGCTTGGAGGCGGCGAAATGCTGATTGGCGATATCATTGAAAGTCAGTTCTTTGGTGCAACCTACAACCCCTATCTTGGCGCTGCACTTTCACTGATACTTATGGTACTTGTTTTGATTTGTATGACCGTTATGAACCTTTTCGGCGGTGATGATGAGGAGCAGGTGATAATATGAAGATATTCTCAAAAATTTATATGGGACTTATTTTCCTATTTCTATATGCTCCCATAGTTGTAATGATTGCTTTTTCCTTTAACAACTCAAAAAGTCGTTCTGTGTGGAATGGTTTTACTTTTAACTGGTATACAAAACTTTTACACGATGAAAGCATTATTGACGCGCTAAAAACCACGCTTTTAGTTGCCATTATAGCCTCGGTTTTTGCCACCATTATAGGCACACTTGGCGCTATTGGAATTTCGGCTATGAAAAACAAACTTAAAAGCGCAGTAATGGTTGCCACCAACATACCAATGGTTAATCCCGAGATTGTAACGGGCGTTTCGCTTATGCTCTTGTTTGTGTCGGTTTTTGGCGTTCTTGCAAAAATCGGTATCGAACTTGAATTTGGCCTTTTAACCCTAATTTTATCGCATATTTCTTTTAATATTCCCTATGTAATTCTGTCTGTTTTACCAAAACTAAGGCAGATGAACAAACATTCTTACGAAGCGGCGCTTGACCTCGGTTGCAATCCGTTTAAGGCGTTTTTCAAGGTTGTAATTCCCGAAATTATGCCTGGAATTATGACGGGTATGCTTATGGCGTTTACATTGTCACTTGATGATTTTGTTATCAGTTACTGCACATCCGGCACATCTGCACAGACACTTTCTGTTTTGATTTATTCTATGACGCGTAAAAATGTTAGCCCAAAAATCAACGCTCTTTCGGCCTTGATGTTTGTAACGGTCTTCGTTCTTATGCTTATAGTCAACATCCGTCAGATGAAGGATGAGAACAAGGCAGGTGCTAAACAATGAAGAAGGTCTTAATTTTTCTCACCTGTGCCCTACTTGCTTTTTCGGTTTTAGGTTGTCAAAAAGAAACCACAGACAGTTCTTCAACCGATGCAAACACCATTGTTGTCTACAACTGGGGCGAATACATTTCAAACGGTGATGATGGCACACTTGATGTTATTTCCGATTTTACAGAAAAAACAGGCATAAAGGTTAATTACATCACCTATGCAAGTAACGAAGAGATGTACACAAAACTTAAAAGCGGTTCTGCATATTATGATGTTATTATTCCATCCGATTATATGGTTTCTAAACTTATAAACGAGGATATGCTCTTACCGATTGACTTTAACAATATCCCTAACTATCAGTACATCGACAAGGAACTTCTTAAAAAGTTTGATTATGACCCCGAAAACAAATTTTCTGTTCCATATACCTGGGGACGCGTTGGACTTTTATACAACACACAGGTGGTTAAAGACAAAATTGACAGTTGGCAAAGCCTATGGGACAAAAAATATGAAAACAAAATTTTGATGTTTGACAACTCGCGTGATGCGTTCGGTGTTGCTCAGAAATTGCTTGGTTATTCTTTTAATTCGCTCAATAAAGATGAGTGGTATGAAGCGGCAGAATTACTTAAAAAGCAAAAAGGCGTTGTCCGCAGTTATGTTATGGACCAGATTTTTGCTATGATGATTAGTGGCGAAGCCGCAGTCGCACCGTATTATGTTGGCGATGCGCTAACCATTATGAGCGAAAACGAAAATGTTGATTTTGTTATTCCAAAAGAAGGCACAAACCTTTTTGTAGATGCTATGTGTATACCTAAAGGTGCTAAAAACAAATCAGGTGCTGAGGCGTTTATCAACTATCTCTGTTCTTTTGAACCGGCACTTGCAAACGCAGAATATATATGCTATTCTTCACCGCAAACGCAGGTAGTTGACGCCCACAAGGAATATCTGCTCTCTGAGTTTGGTGAGCGCGCTGTTGAGACCACCTACCCCGAAACACTGGATAACTGTGAAGTTTTTAAGGAACTTAACAAGGAGATTAACAAACTTCAAACAGATTTGTGGCTCGATGTACGCGCAAATTCACACTACACCACTTCCATTTACTGCGTTGTCGGTGTTATGATACTTTTAATTGCATTTATAGCATTTGACAAAATCAAAAAATATAAGCGCGACAAATTCATATATTCAGGTGACTAAAAAAAGCCTCAACCAATCGGTTGAGGCTTTAGTTAAATTATTAGTTACACTCTGCAACAAGCGGACCTGCAAGTTCCTTAAGATAGAAAAGTCTACCGGGAAGTGTAGGAATAAATGTTGAAGTAATGTGCATATCAGGGCCATAGTGGAGAGTCGTAAGGAAACTCATTCCCTGCCAACCCATTCCTCTGCCGAGAGCGCCGTCAGCACCGCCGATAGCATAATCTGCCTTTAAGAAAAGTCCGGGGCCAATAGTATTAGCGCGGCAAGGTACAAGCGTTGTACGGCTCTTGAAACTTGTAATAGCGTTTTGTTCAATTGTAAGCGGATGGAGTTTTGCAGCAATGCGATGTGTTGCCTTCTTCCAATCTTCAACCGAAGCATATTCGGTAGCAAACTGTGGCTCCCAGAAAGCAATGTGACACATTCTGCCGATACCGTAAACAAGTACGAGTTTTGCGCCCTCTGCCTTAAGTGCATCAATTTTGCCCTCGTATGTAGGAAGATTTTCGCGTGTTGCAAAATTACGCTGTGCTTCAGGAATTCCGTTTTCAAGTTTGTTAAAGAATGCCTGTTTCATTGAATATTCAAAGGAAGCCGGGTTGGTGTTTTCAAGAGTATTACCTTCGCTATCCGCCCATTCATCCATATTGAATGTATAAACATGGTCGCAGTTTACCTTCCACTCATTAAGGAAGTATGCAGCCCAACGATACATTCCCATAGGACCAACAGGGAGAATCATTGCGAGTTTTCTTCCCTCTTCCCTTGTGATTTTAATCTGTTGTGCAATTTCGTGTCCCATAAGGGTGTCAAAATCGCCCAAAGATTCACATTCTACAGGGTTGAATGCATCATTCCAAAAGTCTTCCCTCGCGACGCCTTTTTCACAACAAGCGTCAATTTTAGCCATATCCCAACCAACGGGATAATAATTCTCCATAAGAGAACCTTTAACAGTGTCCATAAAATTCATTTTTATGTCCTCCTAAAACATATATTATTTGTAATATATAATACCACTTTTAAGTTAAAAAGTCAATTTGTATAGGATAAATATAGAAAGAGCCAAAACATTATAAAATAACATAATGTTTTGGCTTTTTCTCTACGATACAAATAATCCAAGGATTTGGAAGTCGTTTAATTCGCCATCCGCTACTTTAATTCTAATGGTATGTTCACCGGCAGTTTTGTACAATCTGAGTTCAACTGTCCTAATACAGGAAAAAGTTGATTGTTTTCCGTTATAGGTGCTAATTAAATTGCCGTCAATATATACTTCTGCTTTTCCGTTTGCAAAGGTATGTGATGCCAAATAGGCAAAACCTATGCTTCTTCCGGTAACCTTAAAAGTTATTTCACCGCCGGTAGTCGTTGCCCAACCGTTTTTGAGCGGTCCGAAATCTGCGCTTTCCGTAAAGTTACCAACACTTGTAGGGGTATAATTTGTTCTATTAAGCACCTTGCAATTCTTAAAAATATCATCAGTTATTGCCGGTGTATTAAATGCATCGGGTGCTTTTGAAGTGGATGCGGTCGGCATAACTAAACTTGTCAAATACCACATCATTTCTGCAAGCATACCGTGTCCCGTTCTATTGGGGTGAACCTCATCCGGTGAAACATCAGACCACTTGATATCACCATTAATCATAGGTAATTGTAGCGCATTCTGCCAAGAAATCATCGGTACACCATACGCTTTTGCGGATTTATAGTGTGTGGTTTGTGCGTTCGTAGTACCGTGATATGACATTTAAGTAAAATTACCGCAGGTTTATTATCAAGCGATAAACATTTTCGTAAAAGGCTATCTATAGAATTTAGCGTTATATCCATACCTTGAGGGTCGTTTACATACTCGATAAAAATAATGTCAGGTTTATTCCTTAAAATAACATCATCAACGATATGGACACCTAAATATGATGTTGTGGCGCCGTAGCCTTTAATACTCACACTAACATTATTGCCAATATTTCTGCGCCAGGCTTCTGCAAATCTATTACCATAATGCTCATTACCCAGGCCTACAACCGCGCCTTCGGTAATAGAATCACCTAAATAAGCAATTTTTGTAGTGCTGTTTTTATCGGCAAGTGCAGCCTTGATTTTTGAGGCAAGACGAGTTGTATCACCCTTGTACATTAAGGATTTTTTCAGCATCTCATCGGTGCAATAACTAACGTTAAAAACATCTTCTTCGGAATTTATATTAATCGAATTATTCTCTTTTGATGAAACGTTATTAACTGTTTTTGAAGAATTATCTTTTTGTAAAGACGTTTGTTCCTTGTTTTTAGAAGAACTGGAATCAACGATAGTAACCGTCTCAACAATCCAACCCGAACTTTCTTCGTCTTGTGAAATGGTACAGGCAGAGAGTGATGAAACCAGAAAAACGCATATAATCATCAGAGAAAGCACTTTTTTCATATCCATACCTCTTTTTGTTTTTGGATATTATAGCATACCACAAAAACTTTTTCAATCACTTTGGATTTCAAACAAAATTATTGATTATTGCAAAAAATAAATAGTGTGTTATAATGTATGTAATAAATTAGAGTAACGGAGGCTTTAATATGAAAACAATTTCTTTATTTTTAGCAATCGTTTTTATCATTTGTTTAATGTTAACGGGTTGCAAATCTGATAACAATTATTATTTAAGCGATTCAGAAGACATTGTTTCTTCCATGCCCGAAGTTTCAATTGACGATGATAATACAACCAGCATATCGTCTAATAACGAGGAAAATTCAAATCAAACTACCTCATCTTCACAAAAAGATACAGCTACATCATCAACAAGTAGTCAAAAACCCCACTCATCCAGCAGTACCACTACATCCACCACACAAAACAGTTCTCAAAGCAGCAAACCGCAATCTTCCTCCGTTATATCGAGCGGTCAAGAAGGTGATAACAACACCTCCTCAAAATCAGAAGATATTGAACTCCCATTCTTGCCGTTTTAATGTGGCTTTTATCTTTTATAAAGAACAACAAAAAACACAGGTCTTTTGACCTGTGTTTTTTCTTATTACATACCCTTATTTTTGAGCATTTCAATAACGATTTGTCTAACGATTTCTTCGGTAGTTTTCTCGTCATAAACCCTGCCCGTGCTACCGAAAAGTTTCATCTTTTCAATAACGGAAAGTTTAACAGCCTCGCGTACAGAAGGAAGCAAATCGATAATTCCCTTGCCCATCTCTGTAAAGTGTGAAAGTGCGGCGGCAACTGCCGAAACATTGATATCCGTAAAGATATTAACCTTAGAAATACCAGCCTCTACACATTTACGGAAATCGTCATCTGTAAGTCCTGAACCACCGTGTAAAACAAGCGGAGTGGGGATTGTTGCAGCAATTTCTCTGATACGATTGAAGTCAAGTTTAGGCGGAAGTTTATATGCACCGTGTGCGGTACCAACTGCGATTGCAAGTGCATCAACGCCTGTACGGTCAACGAAATCTTTTGCTTCTTCGGGTTTTGTATAGAACTTGGAAGCATCTTCCTGTCCCTCTGCGGTTGCGGCACCCTCGGCGCCACCAACATGGCCAACCTCGCCTTCGATTGAAGCGCCGTAAGAATGAGCAATCTGTGCCATTTCTCTAACCTTTTCACAGTTCTGCTCATACGGGTCTGTTGAGCAGTCGTACATTATTGAAGAGAAACCGAGTTTGAGAGCCTTTATACAGGTCTCTTTGTTAAGACCGTGGTCAAGGTGTACAACAACCGGCACCTTGGCACGCTTTGCCATAGGAATTAAAATCATTGCCAAATCGTCAAGCGAGTTATAAGGAAGCAAAACTTCGGCAGTACCAAAAATTACGGGAGAACCTGTTTCCTCTGCGGCATTGATAATTCCCTGTGCAAGTTCTAATGTGACAGCGTTGAAAAGACCTACTGCATAATGGCCTTTTTTAGCGTCCTGTAATACTTCATTTAATGTTACTAACATTTATAAGCAACCCTTTCTTTATTAAAGTTTTTGTCTTGGATATTTTTTAGCAATTACTTTAATTTCTTTAAGCGGTTTCATTCCGTCAACAGAGTTTGCGGAAAACAAATTACAGGCCGCGGCGGCTGATGCAAATTCAAGAATTTCCTCATCATCCATACCCATATAAATTCCATAAAGTGATGCGGCACAGAACGAATCACCCGCGCCAACACTTCCCTTTATTTCGTCACTAGGAATCTTAAGAGACGGAACGACTGTAAACTTACCTGTAGGAACATCTAAACAGAAACCTGCTCGTTTACAGTGAACAATAACCTTTTCTTTGACACCCTGCTCTGCCATAAGGAGCATCGTTTTATGAATGTTTTCAACATCCAAATCACCGTTTTCTTTATATGGCTCAAGGTCAGAGACTTTACTGCTTTCAAACTCATTAAGTATAGCGTAGTTGCAATATTTAAGAGCGGGTGAAAGTTTGGCTTTATAATCTGCCGTATCATCACTGATTACATCAACAGAGGTTTTAAGGCCGTGTTTTTGCGCATCACACAAAAAGCGCGCCATAACTGTACCGTATTCTTTATCGGCTTTATCAAAAGTATCAAGCAGCATTATGTAACCAATATGCAAAATCTTACTGTTAAGCGATGCAATATCAATATCTTCGGGAGAAAAATCAACATTGGCTCCGCGGGAATTGAAGAATGTGCGTTCACCGGACGGTTCGCTCATAACATCGGTAAAACTTGTAGGCTTATTGTTGGAAATTAAAATTCGGCTACAATCGATACCGACATTTCTCATTTCCGAAGCAACAAATCTTCCGTGCTCATCATCACCAATTTTACCAACAACCGAAATCGGTATACTGCTATCAATCTTAGCGAGGTTAATGGCGGTATTAGGTACGCAACCACCGACAGAACGGCTCATTTCCGAAATGTTTGCAAGCATACCACTTTGTGGGTAATAGTCAATATTTTTAACAATATCGGTCAAAATACTACCCGCAATTGTAACACCTTTACGCTCACCCGACATAAGATAATCAACCGTTACGCCAAAAATAGCAGCGAGCGCCGGAAACTGTGTGACCTCCGGGTAACCCAAACCGTTCTCCCAACGGCTGACGGTTTTATCGCTTATGTTAAGCCTTTCTGCTAACTGAGATTGTGTAAGGCCGCACTTTTTTCTGAATTTTGAAATTGTTATACCGATGCTTTTTGCATCCATCAAATCACACCTTTAACAATATTCTGTTATAATTATATCTTAAAACAGAAAAATAGTAAACCTATCATTTAACGAATTAAAACGCGAATTTTTGTTATTTTTTCATAAAAACTCTACGAATTATAGAGTTTGGCGACCAAAAAATGAAAAATCTCGTCAAAAGAACGAGATTTTCGTTGGTGCACCGAGTGCACTGATATCCGAACCTAAAATGCCTGCTTCTTCGAGCTCGGCAAAGGTCATTTCCCGTGAACAATCTTTGTAATTACAGCCGAAATAAATTCTGCCGTCATCCCAAAGAACGATTTTATTTATAAAAGTATCAATTAGTCTTCTGCGTTGTTCAACCTTTTTGAAATTCAGCTTGCGGAGTCTGTTGAAATAGGCTTCAATATCCTCGGCTGAAATTATGGGTTTTGTCATTTCCTCTTTTATTATTTGGATTGACAGTTCCGTTTTCTGCTGTTCCAACTGTTCCATACGCTGTTTTGTGGATGGAGTCAAAATGCCTTGCTGAATAGCATTAAGAAGATTATCTATGCTTTTTAGCGTATCACCGTATTGTTTTTTTAATAGCGGCAATGTGGTATTGGCTTGATTTTGTACCTTGGTCGCCGTTTCGCAGAGCATAGACACCAAATCATCGTCAAATACAATTTTGCGGATAAATGCGATAGTTGCATCTTCTATCCATTCTTTTCTGACGGTCTTCTTATCGCAGCCTTTATGATTTTTAACCCTAACGCACTTATAATAGCGGTGAACCTTATTCTTCATATGGCTTGTACCGCTTTCACCAACCATAAGGCATTGACACTTTCCGCAGAAAAGTTTAGTGGTAAGCAAATATTCGTCTTCGGCTTTATGTCTAGCCGGAGCTTTTTTATTTGCAACCATACGCTCTTGAACTCGATCAAATAAGTCTTGCGGAACAATAGCAGGGATACCACCTAGATGTACAATATCGCGGTATTTATATTCGCCGATATATTTGCGGTTATGTAACATACGGGTTACGCTGTTTATACTGATTTTACCGCCACGCTTGGTACGAATACCTTTGATATTTAGTTGGTCGGTAACCTCTTGCATACTTGAACCTTCGGCATAAGACTTAAAGGCTTGCAATACGGCAGGTGCTGTCAATGGATCAACTTGGAAAAACTGCTCAGAGTCAATAGTATAACCAATAGGAAGCGTACCGCCATTATATTTACATTTAAGCGCGTTTTCGGTAAGCCCTCTGATAACTTTCTCTGCAAGGTCGGCAGAATAATATTCCGCCATACCTTCAAGCAAAGATTCAAGTAAAATGCCTTCGGCAGTATCGGAGATAACTTCAGTTGCCGATATTACCTTAACACCGTTTTTGCGAAGCATAGCTTTATAGTGTGCCGAGTCATAACGATTACGAGCAAAGCGGTCAAGTTTCCATACAATGACAGTATCAAACAGACCGTTTGCGCTGTCTTTAATCATACGCTGAAAATCAGGGCGATTATCAGTCTTTGCAGATAACGCACGGTCAATATATGTGCCGACAATTTGAATGTCGTTTTTCTGTGCAAATTCCTTGCATTCACGCAACTGACCTTCAATAGATTCTTCACGCTGATTATCACTTGAATATCGTGCATATATTACAGCTGTCATTGTATCACTTCCTTTTTGTTAAAGCGTTACGTAAAATAATTTCCAATTCAGAACCATCTTTTTCATATTCTTTTGAGACGAGTGAATCAAATCTTCCATAATTCAATCCCTGAATATTAATCATGCAAAAGATTGTTTTTGAAAGGTATTTATGAACAGAATTATATGTAAAATCAATATTTCCTTCTTCTATTTTATAGTAAATTTGATTTATTTTTTCAGGATCAAAAATAATATCTTTTTCAGATGAAATCCTATAACCCTCAATTAAAAACTTACCTTTTCGTGAATATTCTTCTCTCTTAGCACAAGATTCGATTTCAGATAAATCGTTATCTTCATCAGATTCTAAAATAAAGATTGGAGAGAAATCCGCACTGTATTCAGGATTATAAATAATCAAACTCTTAAACTTAATAATTTCTTCTCCGTCATTATCTGCAGCATATATTGATAAATGATTTTTAGAAATTCTTTTAATCTCTGTAACATCGCCTGAACATATTCCATTATACAAATCCGTACCTAATTTGAAATTGCATGAAATTAGTTCTGAAAATAGTTTTGTGCAAATATCAATATCCTCAATTCTTTTAACCTCGTTAACACCCATATTGATGTGAAGTTTCTTGAAAATATCGGTAAGTTTGCTAATTACTTCTGCTTTTAATAACATTCCGTTTTGACGAAGCCACAATTCATAGTTTTGATAATTTTTAACTAATTCACTATATCCGCTTAAAGTCTTATATGAATCACCTATCTTTTCATATAAATACAAATCAAGTTCATCTAGAAGACCATTAAACAAAAGAATTATTTCTTGATCGTCAATAGATATTTCAGAATGGGTCAATCGATTACGATACACATTAAGTGTTTCTATTTTTTCTACAAAATTATTTGAAAAAGAATGATTACAAATATACCTAAGGCGTTCAAAAGCCTCAGTATACGTAACCGTATGAATCTTATCAATATTAGAAACTTCAAAAATACTATTATATTTATTTTGATGTTTTTGTTTATAAGCATTTTTTACATTTTCATCTAAATTAGAGAAAATTAAAAATTCACTATGATTGGAAAGAATATATTTCATTAAAATTTCTATACCATGGTGTGTTTGAATAATCGCACTCTTTAATAACAAAGATTTTTTAAGTTCATCGCCATTTGAAATAAGCAATTTATCATATTCGTTTAATGCTTCATATCCTTTACGTAGCGAATCTAAACCATTTTCAATTAAACTTAACTGCATAATTATTCCTCCGCTTGTCCATTGTTTACCCAAGCATCAATTTCGGAAAGTTTGAACTTCCACTTCTTACCGACCTTATGTGCTGGCATATTTTTATTCGCAATCCATTTTAATGCAGAGTCACGGCTAATGCCGAGATACTTGCATATCTCAGGCATAGAGTAATATCTATCTTCAAAATCGGTCATAGAGCACACCTCTTGTTATTTTTCTTTATTATACCATATAACTGCAGATTAGTAAAGTTAATTGTCGGTTATTGTATGATATGATTTGAACATTATTGTCGATAAGCGGTGAATTAACAAATTTTTCAATTTAAATTGAAAGCTATATATCATTGTGATATAATAAAATAAATATGTATTGTAGATTGTTGTAGTTCCGCTTGTTTTAGGAGCATCTATAATTATCTTGTTTAAGATGTTATACAACAATGATTGATGCGGAGGAATATAAAATGGCTGAATATCCAAATAATGAAGCAACCCAAATAGCAGAAGATGCCTTCTGGGCATTTGATTTTGAAAAGGAAGAGATTCCGGGAAAAGAATATATAGAATCTTTAAATACAGTTACGACGTTTTATGATTATACATTCGAATATGCTCAGAAGAACGGTTGCTGTACAGATAAAGAAGATATAGATGCTTTAGCAAAATTTATATTTAATAAAAGCAAAGAAACCGGTGCTGAAATAAGTAGTTTAACAACTATTAAAAATTGGTTAAAAAAAGCGCCTCCTACAAATAATCAAGCAGGACGTGAAAATGTTTATAAACTCTGTTTTGCCCTTGGTATGAACGCAAAGGAAACGAAAGAATTCTTTTTAAAAGCATATCTTGAGCGCCCTTTTAATTATAAAAACATTTGTGAAGCCACATATTTCTTCTGTTTGAATAAAGGGTTTACATATTCTGATGCAGAAAGAATTATTAAAAAAATTGAAGCAGAACCATCAGTAAAAAATGAAGATGCCGAAACTATCACAGAGCGAATCGGTTATGATATTTCCTTAATAGCAACTGAAGAAGATTTTATCAAGTATATTGTAAATAATCGTTCGGGATTTGAAGTGCAAAATCAAACTGCGACTGCTAAAATCAAAGAATTAGTAGAAGAATGTAAAACAATTGCAAAAGAACAAGTTCTGTCTCCTGGAGAAAAAATATCAGTTGATAATATAGATGAACTTCTTAATGTTATCACCGGATATAATGCCAGAGCAACTAAAAACGGAGAAAAAGAGTATAAGAAATCAATTAGCAAGTCTAAACTCCCAAATAAAATAAGACAAAATTTTCCCCAACGTGAGCAGTTTAAGAACATTGAAGACGGTAAAGCGTCCTTTGATGTAATAAGAAAATTTTTGATAATATTAAAATTCTATCATTTTTTTGCATATGCAAAATTACATAATGCCAAAAATTTAGAACAAGGACTATATGACGAGTTTGTTGATGAAACGAATGAAATGCTTGCAGAGTGCGGATATGTTCAACTATATTGGAGAAATCCTTATGATTGGTTGTATGGTTATTGTGCTTGTGCACATGAACCTCTTGATGAACTTCAAGATATTATTCACGAATTTTATATAAGTGACCCCAATATACATGAAGACAAGAAATAAACGATTTTTACAATTTAAAAATTTAGCGTGATATACTGATGGCACAGGAGGAATGACTATGAGCAGAAATTTATTAAACAACACTGTTGTTCTCTGTCGTGAAGATGGCAGCAGTGCCAAATTTCATATTAAATCACATATTGGTAGCGGTGCGTCTTGTGTAGTATATCATGCGGTTTGTGACGATAATACTGAGCATTTATTGAAAGAGTATTATCCACGCAATCTTAATCTTGAGCGAAATTCAGATGGTACACTCATTGTGCCTGAACACCAAAAAGAGAACTTTGACACAGGATTAACTCGTTTTCGCGAAGGTAACGAAAAGCAAAAAGAAGTACGCCTTTCTGAGAAACTAAAAAATTTCACATCTAATGTGCAAGGATATTTTTACGGCAACGGCACAGAATATATTGATATGACCGTTTTCTCAGGTCGTATTTATAACAAGGTTGAAAACGAGTCTCTCCATACCTTATTATTAAGAATGAGAACGCTTGCACAGGTAATAGGTTATTATCACGAAGCTGGCTTGCTTCACTTGGATATCAAGCCCGAAAACATTTTTATCCGTCCCGAAGGTGAGACTCCCGAGGATGTAATACTGTTTGATTTTGATAGTGTATTAGAAAAAAACCGTATTGTGCTTGCACATTCGTTGTCATACACGAAGGATTGGGCGGCACCTGAACAAATTTTACCATATAAGCGCCGTTCTATTTGTGAAGCAACTGATTTGTTCTCTATCGGTGAAATTATTTTTACAAAAATCTTTGGCAGACATTCTACCCAAGCAGAACATCGTAGTTTTGCTGAATACGAAATTGACTATAATGCAGATATTTTTAATAATGCAAACCCAAAAGTAGTTCCTTTAATAAAGGAACTTTTTAAGCATACCATTTGCAGTGTTGTAAAAAACAGATATCAAACTGCACAAGAACTTATTGAAAAGTTGGACGAAATTATTAAATTTGCGGATCCTCAAAAACCATTTTTACAGACGACATATTTATCGGAAAAGTTCTTTGTGGGCAGAGATTATGAGTTTGCAAAAATCGAGGAGGAACTACAAAATACTGATAGACTGTACATTAGCGGTATGGGCGGTATGGGAAAAAGTGAATTGGTAGAACAATATGCCAAGAATCATAAATCTGAATATGATGCCATAATTATAGCCACATATACTACTGATATAAAGTCTATGATTTGTAATATTCCTATCGTGAATGTTGCAGATCAGTTGCCAAATGAAACTCAGGATGAGTATGTCAATAGGAAAGTTAGTGCTTTGCAAAATATTGGAGAAGAAAATAAATTATTTCTTATAATTGATAACTATAATACTGAATTCAATAGCAAAGATGATTTGGAGTTGTTCGATAAAGTTACGGCTTGTGCCTATAAAACTGTTATCACTACAAGGAATAATATTTCTGATGAGAGGGTTATTAATATAAAACCTATTGAAAACGCAAGAGCCATTTTTGATAATTATTATAAAAAACCTTTAAGCGACAATGATAGCCAAATTGTAGATCGAATAATTGCTATTTATCAAAATCACACATTGGCAACGGAATTATTAGCAAAGCAAATGGCAGCAGGGCGTATCAATCCAAAAAATATGCTTGAAAAGTTAAACAATGGTGGACTTAAGAATAGCGGTTTTGAAAAAATCAGAGTAGGTAATTCTAAAGAGCATAATGCGTATTCTTATATACACACATTGTTTGATATTTACGAATTAAGTGAGGATGAAAGATATATTCTTTTGAATTTATCGCTTATTCCTCCTACTGGAATTTCTACAGAAATATTTTATAAATGGTGCGAACTGAGTACCTATGATAATATAAATTCTTTAGTGGCATCAGGTTGGATTAATCATGATGAGGTTTATGATACCATATCTCTTCATCCTGTTGTGGCAGATATTATGCTTGATGAATTGGAAAAACAGGTTTCAACTGCAGATAAATTTTTTAATTCATATATTAAACAGTGCATAGTGAAAGAAGAAACATCAGATTTAGCATGGGAAAAAATGAGAATAATATATGAATATGCCAATAAAAAATTAACGAGATTTAATTCGTTATCAGAAACGGCAGTATTCTTTATATGGGACTCAATAAGATATTTTTCTAAACATGGTAATTTTAAAACGAATTTAAGGTATCTAGAGAATATTGTTGAGAATTTTTCACAAAAGATTTCTATTTTGAATTTAGTTTCTCTAAATATCGAAATAGGAAGATTGTATTGCGAAATTGATAACTATTCAGAAGCAAAAAGAATTTTATCGAGAGCGGAAGAACTGTTCAAAAGCAATAATTTGCCAGTAAATATATTGGCAAGAATTTATGTGGCACAAGCGAGCATTTATGATAAGTTGGGTGCTTTTAGCGAGGCTGCAATTATAATTAAAAAAGCTCTTCAAATACATATTTTGGATTACGATAAAAATTTTCTAACTATAGCTTCAGATTACGAAATTTTAAGTATTTTATACAGAAAACTTAGCGATTTTAAGCAGGCTGAAGAAATTGGCAAAAAATCTTTAAATATGACGATAGGACGATTTGGAGAACACCATATAAATTGTGCTAGTAAGTACTTTACATTAGGAACATTATATGCAGATTTAGCAAGATATAAAGAATCTATTGTTTTTTTGAAAAAGGCTCAAAATATATGGATAAGTATATATGGTGAAAAAAATTCCCTTGTTGTGCAATCATATGGAAATTTGGCCGAAGTTTTTCGAAGGATTGGTGATTATGAAAAAGCAGAGGAGTATCATAAGAAAAGTTTGAATTTGCGCGTAACATTATGGGGACGTAATAGTAGTCGTACAGCACAAGCATATAATAACTTATCGTGTTTATACTCTGAACTTCAGAAACATGAAATTGCGGAAACTTATTTAAAAAAAGCAATAGATATAAACAAACAATTGTACGGGGAGCAACACGATAAAATAGCTACTAATAAACAGAACTTGGGCGTACTTTATAGGAATCAGGGTGACTATAATGGGGCTATTGCTGAAATTTCTAAAGCTTTAGATATTTACATATCTTTATATGGAAATGAACATGAGAAGGTGGCTGCCTCATACAGTGCATTGGGTAAAACCTATGCGTTGATGGGTGATTCTATCAGGGCAGAAGAATATTATCAAAAGTCCTTAAAGATTCGCCAAGAATTATTAGACCCCAATGACGAAAGAATGAAACTTATTGAGAAAAGGATTGAGGAATTGAAGAAATAAAAATTTAATAAATATGTAATAGACCGTTAAGCACATCCGTAGTGTTTAGCGGTCTTTTTATGTTTGAAAACTATTTTTACAAAACGAATGAGCAAGCACTATATAATTAGCACATAACAAAATCAAAGAGCGAAATGAAAACCGTTTTTACAAATCACGCTCAATGAGAAGTTATAATCAAATCACACTAAACGAAAGGAGATTGAAAAAATGGATAACCAATTTATAGGCGTCTCTGTCGACGAGGAATGAACCCGCAGATCTTAAAAACAGCATAAAAATTTTAAAGGAGATTTTAAAAATGGAAAACAAAAAATTTGAATTAAAAAACTTTAGAGAGGACGTATTAAAGATGTCAAGAAAAGAATTTGTAGAACGCTTAGGAATAAGCGAAGAAGAAGTTAAACGCTATGAGGAAAATCCTCAGGAAATGCCATTTGGAATTGTTAAGAAAATATCTGACGAATTTGGTATTCCAATGACGCAAATTTTAGATTATGAAAAATCTGAAAAGCGGGTATTCGATGTTAAGAACAATTGGTCAAGGATTGAAGAAATCAAAAACCGTATTAACCTATATCTCGCTGAGAACGATACCGATAATGCAGATGAGCAACGCAAACTAATTGTAGAGATTATCAAAACTTCAACAGCTAAGTTTACTGCAAAACCTAAGATTGTGTTACTCGGCAGATCCGACTCTGGAAAAAGTACATTAACCAATCGACTGCTCGGTGTCGACAAGCTACCTACAGACTGGCGACCTATGACGGCAATAATTGTATATATCAAGCATATTAACGATCGACCAACTTATATGAAAGATGATACTGTGTGGGTGCTAAAAAACGATGAGAATGGTCAGCCTTGGGATGATTCCAGACTATCGGACGAAGAGTATACAAAATCTCTTATGGTAGCAGGCGGCGATGAAACCTTACTTATAACCTATGGAACCTGCAAAGGTGAAGAGTACGAAGCTCACGAGAATCAAATCGACCAAATTAGTGCAGCAGTTCTATTTGTTGACAGTCCTATTTTAAAATGTTGTGATATTCTTGATGTTCCCGGTTTTACAGGTGGCAGACCGAGTGATGAAAAATCGGCAGAACTTGCCTCAACCAAAGCGGATATTTTGATTTATCTGTCACAAGCTAATTCGTTTATGTGTAAAGAGGATTTTGTATATCTTAAAGGTGCGATTAACAATCTGCCTGTTATCGACAGTACTAATACCCCAAATATGCCCAAACTTGCAAATCTTTTTGTTGTCGCCACTCAGGCTCACATCATTGATTACGGTAATAGCGAAAAAATTTCAAAAATACTCAACAGTGGTTGTGAGAGATTTTATAGCACCCTTACTGAGAATTTCTGGGATACAAAGACTCAGGTGAGCGGACATAATTACACAGTAGAAGATTTGCAAAAGCGTTTCTTCTCTTATACGACAGATATTGAGCGCTTGTGTACCCAATTTAAAGAGAATCTTAAGAAAACCCTTGAAACTTTCCCCGATGCAGTTGAAGAAAAAATCACGGGTGCTCTAAAGTCGCAAAAAGATGCTCTTTACTGTGAATTAGCTGAAAAGCTCAAAACAGACTGTTCTTTTCGTGATGAAAAGATTGCTATGGAGCTTGAATATCAGAATAGAATTGCTGAAGAGCCAAGAATAAAACAAGAGTTCGAAGACAAGAGAAAATCAATTCTTAATGAAATTGATAATAGTCGTTCTGCTTCTAAATCGGATTTTAACAGTAGATTTAACAGAATCTTTAACGAATCCAACTTAGTTGATATGATGAAAGATCGCGGTGTTAAGAATAAGAATTCGAGCAAAGAGGAATTTGTCGCATATCTTTCTTCAAGAATGGATGAAGAATGTACAAATGCCGTTATGAAAGAAGCCGAGAGACTCAAACCTAAGTTTGAACAATACACTGATGCGTGTCAGAAAATTTTTGATTCCACAAGTGTTAGAAACGGCAGAATTAACGATGATTATATTTTAAATTACAATGCCAAAAGAGCCTTTGTTTCGGGTCTATCGGGTGCGGCGGCATACGGTGCGTTAGCAGTGTGGGCATCTACGCTCGGTAATCTTGGTGGTTACATCATAGTAACTAAAGCTGTAAGCCTTTTAGCTGCATTAGGAATCCATATTGGAGGAACGGCGGCAGCTGTAGGTGCTGTATCTGCTCTTGGCGGCCCTGTCGCTTGGGGAATTGGAATAGCGGTACTCATTGGTTCGGCAGTATTCGGTTTGTTATGCGGTGGTTGGAGAAAACAGTTCGCTAAGTCAATCTGTAAAGAACTTAAAGAAAACGGTACTCTTGCAGAATGCACCAAGGCAATCGATAAGAATTGGAACGATACTGAAAAAGCGTTTAATCTTGGAGCAACCAATGTTGTAATCGAATGGGATAAACAGACCACCGATTTAAAAAACACTATTGACAATTACAATATTGAAGAGATTGAAAACAGTATTCGCTCTACCGAATCAACTATGGCGGTAATTAATAATTTACCTATAGACGATAATATCGTTACTGTTTTTAATGTATAAGTTTTAGTAAATATCCGAACTTTGAAAGTAATGATAATTTAGTTAAATATGCTCATACCTTCATCTATACGGTGAGGATCGGACAAAGTGATTATCCTCTGTTTTACATTCTCCTTACAGATGATGATCGTATAAAAAGAGGATGTGGACTCTTTTTTATAACTTCTGATTTTCACCGTGTAAATGAGGGTATGAGCAAAATTATAGTATAGGAGATTTATAATGGAAAATATAAATAAAGTTAATGAAAGTTCAAACATTTTATTTATTGAAGGAGCAGATGAGTATGTAGAGTCGGGGGTTAAATATAATGCTAAACGATTTTACGAATACAATCAAAAAATACCAGAAATTGTTTCAACACAGTTAGAAAAAGAATTGAAATACATAAAAGAAACAGGTATCGCTATTGTTTTTATTGTAGCGCAAAAGCTTATCGCATATAGTGAAGAAAAGTCTTATCGTTACGATAAGGAACTCACTACAACTGCAAAAATCAATGTTGATGCACCATTGGTTGCATATTTTATGGGTATTACGCAAGAGTGTCCTTTACCTCCGCATTACCTTTGTTGGCGATGCTGTTATTCGGATTTTGATATTAAAGATGAAATGCAATCTGATAACGAAATGCCTAAAAAACTTTGTCCCAATTGTAATGAAGTATTAGAAACTAAAGGTGTTATTACTGATAAGCTTATACAACCAATTGATATTAACAATCAGAAACTTATTGAATTATCGTTTTCAAGCGATATAAAACAGGAAATCATCCATTACAGAGATGCATTAGCGGGCGAAGAAAATCGACATAGAACCGGTGTCGAAATAACATTCCATCAATAAAAAATATTTAAAGGAGATTTTATATATGTTTAGCAACCTATTTAATAATGAAATCGTAAAATTTTATAATGGTACAAATCATGATGTATCAATATATAAGATAGATAATGAAAACTTTAAATCTAACCGTAATTATTCAAGTTTTAGATTGATGAACCCTGAAGTACAACCCAAAGTAAAGCTTGAACAAAGGAATGTGCTTGATGTAAAGCGTATTGTTCCAAATTCTTTCGATTATAACGGAGTTCCATTTAGTTTGCCTGACTCAATTTATCCTGTAGAGCAATTTGCGGGGGCCGAAAATTTTGATGTAATAATTGTATCGCGGTTTTATGCTGAAAATGCTTTGAAATTCAATTTGTCTCCTGACTACATTGATAGGTTATATATCGTAGGATCAAGAGTAATTGATGAATCCGGTAGTCTTATAGGAAATAGCGGTTTGCAAAAGGCGGTTTGTCCGTTAGATATCATATACTATATAAATGCATTTGAGAATAATCGAATTCCAAGCCTTGTTTCCGCAAAACTTTGTTTGCAACAATATAAAAATATGAATACCAATATAGATTTAAATACTCATAATGCTATCACAAAGCTTGAAAGATATATCGCTACAGAAGAATCAAAACGCAAAAATCCTTGTGTTTCGCAATCCTTCTTTTCTAAAGTATTCAATGTATAGTAAGGAGAGTTAACATGGACTATTTAGACTGGATTATAGATAATAAAGAATGCAAAAATGAAAAGTTTGACATTTTAGAAAAGAAAATTGATATATGCTTTTGGGGATGGCTATGTTTTTCTTCTATTGTTTCTATAATTATATTAATTGCACTTCCGTTTGTGGCAACAGAAAATCACATTCTCTTTAATATGGTTTGTGTTTTAATAACATTATGCTTTATGGTATATTATATCAAACAAATAATATTAACGATTAAGAGAAAAACAAATAAAACAATAAAAAACGATCCCCCTTCTATCGTTAAATCCCTTAAGGATGGTTTAACAATGTGGTCGAATATTTTAATGGGCGCACTTCTTGGTGGATTATCAGTTATATCGAAAAATACTGAAATTATATTTTTGGTGCTTTCTGTTTTAAGTTTTGCAATAGGGATGGGTATATTATCTATTAAAAATCTAAGTGAATAACAAAGGAGTAAATGATTATGGAAATATTAAAACCAGAACAGATGGATAAGATTGAAGAATTCTTAAAAAATCAAAGAGATAATTCTCCGTTGGTAATTATAGGTCCAAATGATTTCAAACGAAATGATTTGCTAAATAAAATCTGTACTAAATTCGAATGGCAAATCATAAACAGTTTGGATTTGATTACTGATATAATCGGTTCTTTTCAAGGAAATAACACAGTTAAGCTACGCAAAGAATTAATAAGTCGTCCTGCATTTGTTATAAATGATCTCGATTTGTTCAAAGGAAAAGAAACTTTACAATGGCATTTAGAAAAAATGATACTTAGATGTCGAAACCCAGTGATTTTAGTTATGGAATCATACGAGGGACTTTCTCACGATATACGTGCAATCGTAGCTGATTCTACCGTTATTTACATGGAAGAAAATAGAGTTCATAAGCCATAAATATTATAGTATATAAGCGCCTTAGAGATATTTTTTCTTTAAGGCGCTTTTTCTCTGGACTTGTGAGAAGTTATGTAGTATATGTTTGTGTTGCAAAAGAAAGGAGTGCAACGCACATGACAACACTTGAAGATTTATACTACGGTAACATCAGTCCGCACGAAAGGTATATTAAGCGAGGGACGAGAGTGGATAAGCTCGTCAAACTGATATGCAAAAATGAGGAAGAACTCAACGCAGGGCTTACAGAAAAGCAGAAAGAAACCTTTGAAAAGTTCAGGGACTGCACAAGCGAACTATCCTGCATCACCGAGCGTGAAGCATTTAGCTCAGGATTTATCCTTGCCACTCGCATAATGGTGGAAGTGATGCAAGGGTTGGAGGAGGTCGAGGATATATGAAGGAAATAATAATCCTTCTTCTCTACTGTGGAGTAGTGTCGCTTCGGCGACACTATTTTTTTGAAAAATATTTAAAAATAATTCTTACTATTAAAAAGAATATTTAGTGCTAAAAACGATTAAAAAACACCAGAAAAAATTATTGCAAAACCACCCAAAATTTTATAAAAATTTAAGGCCTTGACAAAACTTTTAAACTCCGGTAAAATAAGCATCCAAACTTAGTAATCGTATAAAGTCTTCGTGTTTTACATAGCGAAAATCGGCGTAAAATCAAAAGGCTTATTTTTATCTCTGTCGGTATGTTCTTTGACAAAAGCATAAACGCAAAATAAATCCCTGCGCGGATGCTGTCAAGGAATAACCATACAGTTTTTGCGCAAGGATTTTTATGTTATTTAGAAGGGAGTGATAGGAAAAAATGACTGCGGTAGAACTCTATCCCGAAGGGATAGGCAAGCATATTGTTTGTATATACAGCGGCTCCATGGCCGCCGCATTACAAACAGCTTGTCGGGGTGAACCCCAAACCCCAAATAATACGACATCGGGGAATAAACAGCGGTAGTACGGCTGCCGCAGAAAGAGAGGATAACTAAAACCAACAAGACAAAAATGATTGCTATGCGTTTTCACGAGAGCGATTATGCGGCAATCAAGAAAAAAGCAGAAAAAGCGAATATGAACTTCACCGAGTTTGTAACGGCAGCGGCAATGAATAAACCTATAACTGTTATAAACGGTCTTTCGGATGTGCTGAAAGAACAGAAAGCCATCGGCAGAAACATCAATCAGTTAACAACTCTTTGTAATATGGGTAAGATTGTATGTCCAGATTTGCAGGAGTTAAAACAGCAATATGCCGAGGTGCTTACCACACTTAACGAGATAGTCGGGAGGTGTAGCTGATGGCAACCTTTACGGCAATCCCCGAAAAGACACAGAACGCTACTGCGATGAAGCGAGTGCTTGATTATGTTATGCAAGACAAGAAAACCGTTATAGACGGAATAAAACTTGTAAGCGGTCAGCACTGTGTTCCCGAATCGGCGTATCAGGAGTTTATGGCTACCAAGCATCAATACGGTAAAGCAAAGGGTGTGTTCTTCAAACAGTATGTGCAATCCTTTAAACCTGATTGCAACACCACGCCCGAGCAGATACACCGCATAGGCTTGGAAACAGCAAAACTTTTTGATGGCTTTGAGGTGGTTGTGGCAACTCACATTGACCGTGACCACTGGCATAATCATTTCGTTGTCAACTCGGTAAACTGTGAAACGGGTTATAAAATCCAAATCAATGAAAAAAGGTTGGAAGAATTACGGCACAAGTCGGATGCAATATGTCAGAAGTTTGGGTTAGAGGTGTTAACACCTTATCAAAAACCTAAACAAAAATCTATAAATCAGCGTGAATACCGCACCGCCTTACGCGGTGACAGTAAAAAGCTAAAACTGACAAATGCAATAGATTATGCGGTAGCAACAAGCCGAAACAAAAAGCAGTTTATCGAGCAGATGGACAAGCTTGGATACGGTGTTAAATGGATAGACCATTACAAGTATATAACCTATACCGCACCGGATGGTCAGAGATTTCGGGATAACCGATTACTTGATGACAAATATTTAAAAACTAATATGGAGGAATTATTTGCTTATGGATATGAACAATTTAAAACAGATAAATCAGATACAGCAGTTGACAAAGGATACGGTAGAAGCATTGACAGAACCGATACAGCCGATGTACTTGATGCTCAAACCCGAACAGTACAATCTTCTTGCGAAGCACATTTCTCAGACTGGGAATGCCATTGTAAGAAATACGGATTTGATATCCAAATTACCGACACAGGAATCCTTGGACGAAATGATGATGTACACGGTCAGAGACAATCTGTTTCAAGCACGGAGAATAATGGACGAGAATATGAAGTCGATCCGATATTCAGCAGAGGTAGAGTCATCGAATCAGACACAGCGTTTGAAAGAGATGATACAGAAAGAACTGAAGAATATGATGAACGAGCTGAAAGCCAAGGATTTGACTCCGTGGAAGCTCAAACTGAAATGGGCAGCGGTTGGGGCGATATTGCCGTCGATGCTTTGTATCTTGCAGCTGATATTACGATGATAGGAGAAACGGACAATAATGAGAAACACAAATCGAAATTTGTCC
>JAZSRO010000034.1:0-3946 GCA_045538515.1 Acutalibacteraceae bacterium
AAAACTGCTTCGCACCTAAAAAAGATAAATTTTTAGTGTAATAAAAGGCAAAACCCCACGGTAACGCTGACGCGTATCGTGGGGTTTTAACACATTAGACCACAAAAAGTTGCTTTTTTAGGCATTTAATCCCTAATCACAACTCCCGTAAACGGTGCTGTTTTTTTGTGCTTGTCATAATTTTTATTTTCCTCTCATACCATAATACAAAAGAATGTGTTAGTGGAGGATTATTATGACCGATACAAGTATTTATAAGGATATAGCAGCAAGAACGGGCGGAGATATTTACATAGGCGTTGTAGGACCTGTAAGAACGGGAAAGTCGACTTTTATCAAGCGGTTTATGGATATGCTTGTAATACCAAATATTGACGAGCCGTATTTGCGTGAGCGCACAAGTGACGAACTGCCGCAGTCTTCATCTGGCAGAACAATTATGACTACAGAACCAAAATTCATACCCGAAAATTCGGTTAATATTGTGCTTGAGGACAACGCAAACCTTAATGTTCGTTTGATAGACTGCGTTGGCTATATTGTGCCGAGTTCAATCGGATACATCGAAAACGACCAACCGCGAATGGTTATGACACCTTGGTATGAGGAAACAATACCCTTTAATATGGCGGCAGAAATAGGTACGAGAAAGGTTATAGGCGAACACTCGACCATTGGTCTCGTTGTCACAACGGACGGCAGTATAAGCGAAATTCCGCGTGCAGAGTATGAGGAAGCGGAAGAACGCGTAATAAACGAACTTAACGAGATAAATAAACCTTATGTCGTTTTGCTTAATTGTATGTATCCCGAATCCGAAGAAAGTCAGGATTTAGCGCTTCGATTGACCGAAAAATATAAAGCACCCGTAATTCCCGTAAACTGTATAGAACTCGATACTGAAGATATAAAAAGAATATTAAGCACCGTGCTTTTCCGTTTTCCAATTAAGGAAATCGGCATAAAACTCGGCAGATGGATAAACTCTCTGCCTGTTGACCATTGGTTGCGTTCGTCACTGTTTACAACCGTTTTCGATTCCTGTGCAGATATGAAACTTATTGGTGATGTAAGGGGAATAGAACATAGCATTTGTGATAACAGCAATGTGTCGGCCGCAAACATTGAAAGTATCGACCTGGGAACAGGCAGTGTTAAAGTTTGTGTTGATGTCCGCAAAGAACTGTTTTATAAAATACTCGGCGAAATGACGGGCATTGAGATTGAAAACGAAGAACACCTGATGAGTAATATGGTGCAATTGGCGCGTGACCGAAAAGAGTATATGAAGGTTAAAAATGCACTCGATGAGGTGGAAGCAACGGGCTACGGTATCGTAATGCCATCAATTGAAGAGTTAAGTCTTGAAGAGCCTGAAATTATGAAACAAGGCGGAAGATATGGCGTAAGACTTCGCGCATCGGCTCCCTCGATACATATGATGAAAGCCGATATAAAAACAGAAGTTACCCCAATAGTCGGTAGCGAAAAACAAAGCGAAGACCTTATTATGTATCTTTTGCGTGAGTTTGAAGAAAGCCCTGAAAAAATTTGGGATTCAAACATTTTTGGCAAGTCACTGCACGAACTTGTAAACGAGGGATTGCATACTAAACTTGCCCGTATGCCATCTGACGCACGAATGCGGATAGGCGAAACACTTGAACGCGTCATAAACGAGGGCTGTAGCGGACTAATCTGCATTATCCTTTAATAAGAACACCGATATAACCTTAAAACCTAAGTGTTTTAAGTGCGTTATATCGGTGATTTTTTGCGCGAAAAACAAAAAATACTAAATTTTACCATTTTTCCTATTGCATTATTTTGGTAAATATGTTAAAATATACCAAAATGCAAAGGAGGAAATAAAATGGAAAAGAAAATTAAGGTAATTATTGCAGACGAAAGCGCGGAATTTGGGCAAAATTGTTCTAATGCGCTGAAAAGTTACGGAATGGAGGTGTTGCTCTGTACTAAAGACGGCAAAAAACTTGTCGATAAAATATATAGAGAAAAACCCGATATAGTAGTAGCCGATGTTTTTATGCCTAATATGGATATAATAGGTGTGCTCGGCGAAATCAAAAATAGCGATTTGAAAACAAAACCGCTTGTAATGGCAATATCAGGCTATGATAATCCCATGCTTGAGAAAGAAACAATATCAGCGGGTGCGTGTTATTATTTTATTAAACCGTTTGATACAAATATGTTTGCAGAGCGAATAATTCAACTTTCAGGTTGGAAGAATGCGGCATCACCTGTCGTTAAAGATAATGTCGTATCGGACAGCGACCTTGAACTTATGGTAACCGAAATCATACATCAAATCGGAGTTCCCGCACATATAAAGGGATATCAGTATTTACGCGAAGCAATTATTTTGTCGGTCAAGGATATAGAAATGATAAATTCCGTAACAAAACAACTGTATCCAACCGTTGCCAAGAAAAATCAAACAACTTCTTCGCGAGTCGAACGCGCAATCCGTCACGCTATTGAGGTCGCTTGGGATAGGGGAGACATAGATGTTCTTAATTCCTATTTTGGATATACAATCCATAATAGCCGCGGCAAACCCACAAACAGCGAATTTATAGCAATGATAGCCGATAAATTAAGATTAAGGCTCAAAATGGCTTAACGCATATTTTTACCCCTTTAGTAAATATTAAAATAAAAGGGGAGAAATATATGGCAAAACGAATAAATAAAACCATCCTTTTTGAAAATAAACCAGCAATAATTAGTTACGCCTCGGTGGTTGGCAAAAAAGAGAAAAACGGACCACTTGGAAAGGAATTTGACTACGCCTATAGTGATGATACTTTCGGACAAAAAAGTTTTGAAGATGCCGAAAGTCAAATTCAGCGCCTGTCAATCCTTGCTGCAATGAAAAAGCGTGGCATAAAACCGCAGCAAATAGATTGCGTCTTTGCGGGAGATTTGCTGAATCAGTGTATAGGAAGCAGTTTTGGACTCAAAGATTTAGAAATTCAGTTTGTCGGCCTTTACGGTGCCTGTTCAACAATGGCGCTGTCGCTGTTAAATGCTGCCGTGCATATAGATGGCGGCGCGGCAAAAACAGCAATTGCCGTAACCTCGTCACATTTTTGCTCTGCTGAAAGACAGTACCGTTTTCCACTTGAATACGGTTCGCAGCGTCCCCCCACATCACAGTGGACGGTAACGGGCGGCGGCGCAATAATCTTGCATAATAAAAATGACGGAACAATGCCTTATATAAATGCGGCAACGGTAGGAATAATACAAGACCTCGGCATCAAAGATGCCAACAATATGGGTGCTGCAATGGCACCTGATGATGTTAAAATAAGACCATACCCAAGACACGAGGGTATGGTCTTTTTCTACACACAAATCCAGTATTTAAGGGGGTTCTGAGCACTTTTTAAGGATTTTACAACGCAAAAAATTGTCGAAAAAACTGTTAATGAAATTAGGTGTTAATCTTCATTTCATTAACACAAAAAGGAGGAATTATATGAATCTATACGAGTCACTGTTATCGGAGTTTGGTTATAACAAGCCGATATTATTTTCAGAAATTAAATTTAATAATTGGTGTCCACAACAAATCAGCAGAGATTTGCGAAAGTTATGTCAGGACGGAAAGGTTGTTAAATTTGATTCAGGTATTTACTACATACCAAAAACAACTCCGTTTGGGGTTGCACACTTTAATCCTAAAAAAGTAATTGATAAGAAGTTTATAAGAGAAGGCGAAAATGTTTTCGGATTCTATTCAGGTAGTTATCTGCAATACGAACTCGGCATATCAAAACTCAAACCCGCCACCATCGAAATATATACCAATGTGGAGAGCCGAGATTTACACAAGGTCAAGTTAGGTAATTATCAAATCGCTCTCCGCAAACCAAGAACGAAAATTGATAAGTTTAACGTATCTGTTCTATGCTTC
>JAZSRO010000002.1:0-6110 GCA_045538515.1 Acutalibacteraceae bacterium
AGGTAAGAAAAATCCTTACCGTCTCTCGTGATTTTTACGCCGTAACACTTTTCAAGATATTCCTTAAATTTGTCCAGCGTTCTTGTGTTTTTCGTTGCTTCCGCAATTACTTCTCTAAGTTCTTCTTTCCAACTAATACCGCCTTTGAGCATTATCTTTTTCTCGACTGCCGTTCTACTGTTTTTACCACGCTTTCTAAAATCCGTTTCGCTAAATCCGTACTTCTTGCCAAGCCTATTCGCTTCGTCTTTCATGTTCACGTAATCTTGCTTACTAAACTGTAGTTTCTTCCCCGTTATCGGGTCTACCGCATTTATAATGATATGGCTATGTACCGTTTGCGTGTCCGTATGCGTAGCAATCACACACTCGTAATTTTGAAATAATTTTGCCGTTAGTTCTTCCGCGTAGGCGTGCGCCTTTTCGGGCGAAACGTTATCTTTGCGCGCGCACGATAATTTACAATGATAATATTTCCTTTCGTCAAACTTATCCCCCTTGCCGAACCGACTTGCCGTTTCTTCAAACTGCTTGGCGTAGTCCTCGTCTTGAAAAAGATTTCTCACCGACACTATCTTTGCTTTCTTTTCGTCAGTTATGTACGTGATACCGTTTTTCGGCTTCGCTTTGCTTGCGCTACACTTAAAAAGCGGCATTACCCACCTCCGATTGCAATGGATATTTTTGCGTATAACTTCTTTAATTCGGCAATGCAGTTTCGTATTTCTTCTTTCGTAGCCAAGCCATTATAGATACCTCTAACTGCTTGGTTTAGATTGTTCCCCTGACGTTTTAATTCGGCTAAAATCTCGTTTCCATTTTCTATCACAGTAATCGGTTTTTCGGTTATCGCACGAATTACAAACGCCGTCATGGTAAGCCCACTTCTAGCTATTGCTCTATCTATTAAGTTTTTCTCTTGTTCGCTTGCCCTAAAATTGTAGGCAAATTCTCTTGTTCTGTTTCCTATAATCTTCCCTCCTTTAATTTTTTAATTACGCCGAAATTTTCAAGGGCGGATTCATTTCGCCCGTTAAGAAAATTACGACCGCAGCAACCTCACGGAAAATTTGCTCGCCAAATTTTCGTGAACTACCTTTTGGGGTATTAGGGGTTGTCCCCTAACGAGGCGATTTGAAAAATCGTGTATTTGGCAAGACAAATACGTTCCTCGCTATAACGTCAAAATAAAGTCCCCCTATAACTTCACCTCTTAAAAACCGACGTTTTAAGTCTGTCGGTAAGACTTAAATTTTTGCATTGGAATCACCTCCTTGATTTAAAAATGGGCGCAAAAAAGTCGCTGATAATCACTATCACCGACTTTAACCGTGTTTAGACTTGCGCCTCTATGATGGTCAATCATTCTATTTAATTGCCGTTTTGATTGTTCCTTTTCTTCCTTTTTTTCTTTGCAAAACTTATTAGTTCTTTGTTGATTGTTTCGGCTTTCTTGTCAACGTATTCGCTAGCGTCGTAAAACTCTTCGGGGTCTTCAAATACGGAAGTACAACCGTTTCGGCGCGCACGAGCGTTTAGTTCGGGAATATCCCCGTCGCAACCATAACAGTCTTCGTAATTGAAAAATAATTTGTCGTTATCTAAGCGCCAATAGCCTTCCCAACGAAAATCACGAAGTTTTAACGGGTTATCTTGCGCACAAACTTTTTCTATTTGCAGTTCTTTGCCCGTAAGCCTTGGCTTGTCCCCTATGTAAACGATACGGTTAGCCTTTTGCTTGCCGTTTTCGTCATAGGTAGCTTCACGGCGAATTACGTTTTCTTGCTCCAACTCTTTCAATAATTTTTGCATTGACCGAGTAGAAACGTTAAAAGCGCTTGCGATAGTCTCTAACTTCATTTCACGCCCACTGCGGCGGCGCAAATAATTTTTAAGAACTTCTTTGCGCTTTCTTCCCGTCAACTTCCGCATCTGAAGGGCACCGTTTTCGTCTAAAAAATAAAAATATCCGTAGCCTTTTTTCGCCATTTTTCCCTTCCAACCATAACAAAATTTCACCCTACATTAAACACTGTTTTTTAGCCGACATTAGCCGTAATTTTTCATATAAGGCGATAAAATACAAAAATTCAATAGATTTTCGTCAAAAAAATTTTTAAAATTTTTTAAAAAAAATAGGTCGTACTCTATTTCGCTTAACCGCGAGATTGCAACTCTATTGTCCGTCCTTATTATATCATAGTAAATATGACAGTTTCCGTCATATATTATATAAAATTTCAAAGAAAATAGCAAAGGTCAAACGTCCACGTTTTGGGACATCTGACCTCTTTTGTAAAAGTTTTTATACTAATTAATAGCAATATTACGTAAAGTACGAATAAATATCAACGCTTTTAATGTAATTTTAGTGTTTTAACCGTTTTAACGTAAAACACTGCATTAACTAAGTGTTTTGTGCTATTTTAGTAAAATTTCTCATAAATCCACTTTGATTTAGTAGAGTCAAGTTTTCTTTGATATACCAATAACCCTTGTTCTTTCGCTATTTCTAAGAGCTTTTCTTTCCACTCTTCCTCTATATTTTCACCAAGATATAAACTCTCGGCAAAATCGAACGGAACGACATTAGATTCTGCTTGAATCTTTGGAATACCAAACCTCCATTCCTCTTCGCCAATCCATTGAAGCGTTTTAGTGTTTAACGATATATACAAAGATTCAGCCTCTTGATTAATTAAATCTTGTAGAGTTTCGGGGCGAACAACATACTCCACTGCTTCATCAAGCATTCTCGTAATCATTAACGGTCGTTTATCACCATAATAAATCGGCAAAAGATTTGGTATTAAACTCCACTCTCTTTCTGTTTTTGGCTTAATATGATATCCTATGCAAAATCCCTTGCCCCCATCCGCATACATAGCCCATTGATGATTATTCTCATAGGTTTCGGACAATGAATACATGAGCATTGTATTTCTAATATCATTAAAATGCATCATCTTTTCAAGCCCACCAAAAACTTGTTCTCTAAATTTCGGCGTATTCACCATAGAAAATGCTTCTTGCGTTTTAACGGCAATTTGTTTAGCTGGTTTTTCTCCCACTATAGGAGTTAAATAGAAAATTATTCTTTTAGGGTTTATACCGCTTTCGCCTTCAAACGCACCATAATAAACTTTTTTAACTTCTTCCGCCGTCACAAATTTCTTTTGTTCGCAAAAAGATTCAATATACTTATTTATAAACGTTAACGCCATCTTGGCGGCAAGTTCATCTTCTTTCTCTTTAAGCATTTTAGAGTCTTTCTCTAAATCATAAGAAACAGTAACGTCTATTGGATCGTTCCACGTGCTTGGACATGAAAACCATGCCGTTCGGTTACGAATCATATTAAGATTGTTTTCATTACATACCCTATACTTATAAAGATGCGTCGGCACAATCGTTAGTGTTTCTTTTGCCCACTGCCTTAAAAAGAGTTCCTTTCTATCCGTAGACAATAATTCTAATGCCCGCGCATTAACATAATTATATTGTATAAATTTAAGTTTTTCTTCGTTTGTCATTCTACTTTTGTGTTAATTTTTATTTTTAATGATTCAATTATATTTCTTAACCTAAATAACAGATCATCATAAGTCATAATGTCTGCAACATGTTTATACTGTCGTTTTATAAGCTCAAAATCTTTTTGTTGTTCCTCGTCAAACTGTTTACTTCTACCCAAAAGTAAAATTCCTTGCGGATTTACAATTTGAACCTTTATTCCTTCTGGAAGCAATTCCTTCAACTTTTTAGACACATCGTCTTTCGCTTTATCAGATGAATTTAAGCAAAATATGTATTTTTCTATCTGTTGAATTGCGCCTGAAACCTCTCTAGTGGCAACGTGATTGTTCCTATATTTTGTTAAAATTTTAATATCCGCTTTTTTTATTTCTAAAATATCCACGAAGCCATTTGCATCTACCAACAAAAAATCTGGTTGCTTATCATTTTTGCCACTCCCATAAAATTTAACTTCACGGGTACAACAAATATATTTGGGATACAGCAATTGAAGGACATTATGGATTTTCTTTTGCCATTGTTTTTCATCTATCGCCTCATACCTATCAAGCATATCTTTTAATTCTTGATATGCGACAGTAAATTGCTCTAATTCAATTTGGACATTAAATTCGGACAAAGATGATGAAGACTGGTTATCCCTACTATTTCTCGATTCAATAAATTTATCAAAAATCTCTTCATATTTATCACTTTCGGGAAAATAATCTTTTATAATAGTTGCAATTCTTTTGTGCGCATACTTGTCTAATTCGGCAGTCTTCGGAAATCGCCCTATAAGGTTATCGAAAATTTCTTTAGGTATACCATTATGAGATTCCCAATCACCGCCTATATAAAAATCACGGTCAATTACTTCATCTATTTTTCGAATAATAGGTACATTACGGTACGCAACAAACATTTGTGCTTTTAATTTAATTTCGTTGCTAAAGTAAAAAGAATGTTTTGTCCCAAATACATTCGCATCAAGCTTAGTATAAAATTCGCCTACCGTTCCAACACGAAAACTTAAAGCTTCTTCCCTCTCATCTTCATCACTAATCTCTTCGCATAACAAATTTTTTGTCACGCAAAATGTATGTTTAATCGATACATCTTCTTCAGCGTTAAGACGCCTTTTAATATCATCAATTCCCATCGCGGGAATGTAAATCAAAATTAACTTTTCATCTATCTTCTTAAATTCTATAGACATTTCCTACCTCACAAGATACTATTTTACATCTCCTTCTTCAAAGCTACGACAATTAAAAGTAATTTATCTAATAAGACCTTAAAGCCTTGCATTACATCATCATATGTATCAAGATCCTTCGCCAACTTATCTTTACGGTTTGCTTTAAATAAAGTTGCAACTTTTTCAAATTTAAGTTCAAGACCGCCAAAGTGCATTTCAAGACCGCCAACCACTTTGGCGAACTTGATTCCCTTATAAATAAAGTCTTTTAGCGTCAAGTACGCCAAGATCGCCAAGGTTTTTGACGCTCTATAAGAGTACCCACCTTTGGCGTTCTTCTTTTTAACTAAACTATATCTTCTGCGGGTCTAGGCGCTTTTTTTTGCACCATAAATGGAATTTCTCTTTCGCGGCACGCTTAACACCCTCGCCAAGTCTCGAGGGAATACAAACGTAATCGGAAATTAACGCACTCACTTTTTTCATCGTTTCCGTATATTGAAACTCAAATCGAAAAGAACCCGTGTCATACCGCTTAAACAACTTGAAAAATTGCGATTTTCCATAAGGTTTTTTGCCTGCGGCTAACGTTCTTTTATAATATCTACGCCACATTACGAAAACCGTAAGCCCTCTTTTCTTTTTATCCTTTTCGAGCGCAATAAAATCGGGCTCTTCGTAGCCGCTTCTACGCACGCGCTTGGGATAAAGTTTTTCAAGCAATTGAATATCCGACAGTAATTCAAAGGCAGGCTCGTCAATACCGCATTCTTTCGCTCTTTTAATCGTTTTCAAAACGGTTGTACGCGAACATTCGCAAAGCTTAGCGATTTGCGTCGTCGTGTTTCCCCTATAATGATATTGTAAAATAGCTCTATAATTGGTCATTTTGCCTTTTTCTACCCTTTTTTGCTTGAAATCTTATTTATGTATATTATACCACACAAAAAATTAAAAGTAAAGCGTTCAACTTAAGTGGAATAAAAGTTTTTTTGGGCGTTTTTCGGCTTATTTTTTGCCCAAAAAACATAAAAATTGAGCCTGCATCGAAAAGATACAGGCTCATAAACACAATATATGGTGTTTTTATTAATTTTTAATCCAAGATTTAGGACCTAGGATTGCGGATGTTCGCTTGTGCCGCAGACAGTCTAGCGATAGGCACACGGTAAGGCGAGCAAGAAACGTAGTCCAAACCGATTGCGTGGCAGAATTCGATAGAGGAAGGGTCGCCGCCGTGTTCGCCGCAGATACCACAATGCATTGCAGGACGAACCGCTTTACCAAGCGAAACCGCCATATCCATCAATTTACCAACGCCCGTCGTATCCAAACGCGCGAACGGGTCGGATTCGTAAATCTTGTTTTCGTAGTACGCGGGCAAGAACTTACC
>JAZSRO010000089.1:0-171793 GCA_045538515.1 Acutalibacteraceae bacterium
ACTATTCCTGTTGCCTTCATATATACATTTCTCCTTAAATTATATTGTGTTGTATATTACGAGCGAACGCGAGTAACAAGGTTCACTCAGGTGTCCAAAATTTCCAATTTTGGAAACACCGTGTGGTTCTTATTATCTGTATTTTGAGGAGATTTATACTGTGATTTCTCAAAAAGATAATTAACTGAAATTAGGGATTTTGATGTTCAAACAACCAATGGTTGTTTGAATCTCTTTACAAGTTATTGTTTTACTGTTTTCGTTTTGATATAATAAACTCAAGAACAGAGAAGGCCTGCTGTCAAATTTAAGGAGGACTATCTAAAATGAAAGATATAAACATTGCTAAGAATATCATTGCCTTGCGAAAAAACAAGGGTATTACCCAAGAACAGCTGGCAGAAGCACTAAATATATCTGCACAAGCGGTTTCTAAATGGGAAACAGGTGCTTGTCAACCTGATACATTAACCCTGCCTTTAATAGCAGAGTATTTCAACGTTAGCATTGATTATCTGTATTATGGCAAAGATATGACATACGATGATGTGTACGAAAAAGTATTTGAGAAAGTGCGAAATGTTCCAAATCAAATGAGCAAAGAAGCATACGAAGATGTGGTAAAAATATTCGGACATGCGCATCATGGAATTTCATGGGGAAATCTAAAAAGCAGAGATACTGCAATCTATGATGCGCCTGCACATATTTCTAATGAAAATGGGGTCTCTTTGCTTTCAGGAAAAGGCTACGGCGCTATTTTAACTCGGGCATTTTTCGAAAGTATAACTCCAGATACCGCCGATCTCGGTGCAGATTTATTGGCGGCATTGGCAGTAAAGGATAACTTGCTCGTCTGTATGGCTATCATTTCAATGAGTGATATCAGTTTTGGAGAAATGCAAGTAAAGCTCAATTTAAGTGAAGAAAAACTGCGAATTGCTCTTGATACCTTAATTGCAGCAAAGATCGTTATCGAAAAAGAGTCAAAACATAAATCTCTTGGTTTTACCTACGAAATTAATAGCATGTATCATTCTTGCCTTTGCATTTTGATTGCAACGATTGAAATGTTAAGATACGGGTTATCCGATGGCGTTTCCTGTTGTATGGGCTTTGGCGATTATCCTATACAGTTTGACAAATAAACAACCACAAAGCGAGGTGAAATTCACCTCGCTTTGTGCTATGTATCGGTCAAAATATGCTGTTTTTCGCCAAAAATTTTTCTTTAAAAATCGCCCGAAAGCCCAGTATTTATAAGGGCTTATCGCATTTTTGTGTTATTATAACACAAGCCTCTATTCTTCTCACAATACCTGTTGCTTTCATATATAAATTCTCCTTTGTTTAGATAATTGAAAACCTAAAGTTCCTTTTTTGATTTTGATTCACTTTGGGAACTTTTGTAGCGATATTTCTATTATCTGTAAACATTGGAGATTTATACTGCTAAGGATTACTTTTTAAGATTAGATTCTTTCAGACGTCTTTTAAGTTTTATGAATTCATCATTTTCTTTAAGCAACTCAAAACATGAATCATTCAGATTATACAATAACTGTTCTTGTAGAGTGCCGTCCCAATTAGTACCAACACTTTTAGGATTCCAAGTCATCTGGCTTAAAAATATTGAATTGTATTTTTGTTCACCTAAATCATAAACGCTATCATAATTTATTGCACATTTTTCCGAAAGCAATAAATTTTCAATAATTATATCAATATTGTTTTTCTGACAATGCAACTTTGCAATCATTAAATAGTACAGTGAAAGTCTGCAATTATAGAATAGGCAGTTTTCATCGCCCTCACATATTATTTGATAGAGTTTAATTGCTGTTTCAATGTGCTTAATTCTTTGTTCAAGCGTAAGACTGCGACGCAAATCTTTTCGACACGCTATCTCATAGAGAATACCTGAGCAAAAATCAATCATTTGAATCAAGTTGCTTTGATTCTGTCTTAAACACTCTTCACCAGAATAGATACGGCTTAGCAATGCTTCTTTGCAGAGAAGCATATCTGGCATATTTTCCGCAAGTTTAATTGCTTGTTCTTTTTTATCTATGTCAGGATAATTGTAGCAGAGTATTTGTATTGCACTATGTCTGATACTGTCAATAGTACAATCCTCTAATACTCTTTCGCATAAAGCGATTGCTTCTTCTTTGAATTTATGCTCTTGGCTATATTTCTGCTGTTCACTTGTCGAACAATATGACACTAAACCATAGGCAAGATTTAACATCCATTGATAGTTTCTTGGATATAAGTCAAGTACTTTGCGTGATAGTTCAATTTTCTCTAAAACTTTCCCTTTGCGATTGAGTTCTTGATATTGTTCCTCATATTTTTTGAGTTCTTCCTTATTTTCACTTGTGTTTAAATCAAGTAGTTCATCTGTACTTACACCAAAGAAATTTGCTAATTTAGGTAATAGCGTAATATCTGGCAAAGCCAAACCATTCTCCCATTTGCTAACTGCTTGATAAGAAATATTAAGGTAATCCGATAATTTTTCTTGGGTTATATCCTGTGCTTTTCGCAACTCTTTTATTTTTTCACCGATTTTCAACATCATACTTTTCACTCCTTAAAATTCACTCGAAAGCTTCCGTATATTTATAATAAATGATTTCTTTTGTATTTAGTATAACATATCAGTTTATACCGATGCAACTGTAGGTTGAGATTTAACGAAATCAAAAACAGAGTAGACCATCACACCGTTTTCTAAATCTTTCGTTTTACTAACTAGATAACAATTACATTGTTAGGAATGATAATTACAATTCATACAAACTTATCCTTTATATTTTCATTTGTTGCATAGTTTAATAATTTGCACATATAAATAACATAAGACGTTTTTATTGCTTATTAAAGTTTTGTGACAAAAACTAAAAACAACCACTACTTTTTTATTTGCTTTATACATTTTTCAAAAAACAATTAAAAAAACGCTTGATTTTTTAATTGATTTGTGCTATTATGGTACCTACAACCAAAAAGGAGGTGTGTTTTTATGTCCTATAAAGAACTAAAAAGTTTATATTATGGAGACAATGAAGTTTATGCGCAAGAGTATTTAAACAGGTTCAATTCCGAAGAAACGATAAAAATCGACTTTCATATTGGTGAAAATCAAGCTTTTTTTGTACAAAACACAGAAGTTATGACGCTCGCATACAAGATTGCTAAATTAGATAAAGAAATTGGCAAATTATGTGATGTCCTTCCCGGTGTGGCAATAGACCAATATTCAAAAAAGTGCCTAATAGATGAAATAGTAATAACCAATAAAATTGAGGGCGTCCATAGTAGCAGAAAAGAAATTGGCGAAGCGTTAGATGTTTTAGAGACACAATCGAAAATAAGAGGAAAGCGTCAACGTTTTATAAGTTTAGTTAATAAATATCTCAAATTAATCAAAAAAGAACCAATATCTTTAGAAAGTTGTAAGGATATTAGAGATATTTATGATGAAGTTTTCCTTGAAGAAGTGGTTAATGAAGAGCCTAATAACAAACCTGACGGCGAAATTTTTAGAAAGGAATCCGTTTCCGTCCATAGCGAAACAGATAAAGTCATTCATGTGGGTTTAACTCCCGAAAGCAAAATAATTGAAGCAACCATCTTTGCTTTGCAGTTTTTGAATGATGATTCCATAGAAGAATTATTTAGGATTTGCCTTTTCCATTATCTCATCGAATATATCCACCCCTTCTATGATGGAAATGGCAGGCTAGGTAGATTTATTTTAAGCTATGGTATTTCAAAAGTTTTGTCACCACTAATTTCTTTTAGAATATCAGAAACAATAAAGGAAAATATCAACGCATATTATAAAGCATTTAAAACCTGTAATGACCAACGCAATCTCGGAGATTTAACGCCTTTTCTATTGATGCAACTGAATATGATTTTAACCTCCATGAAAGAATTAAAGAAATCATTGCAACAAAAATTAGCAACTTGGAATAAATATGAAAAGGCTATTGAAGCACAGTGTGACGATTCTGAATTTCTCAAATTGTATAGTTATTTGATACAAGCAGCCTTGTTTAGTGAAAAAGGAATATCAATGCTAGAACTTCAGGACAATATGAAAAAGAGCAACTATATGGTTAAGTGCCTTTTAGACAAAATCCCAGAAGAAATGATAGTTATTAAAAAGAAAAGCAACTTTAAGTTTTATTCTATCAATCTAGAAAAATTAAACAAAATAATCCTTGAGGAAAGTATTGAAAAACTATAACAAAAGCGGAGTATAACCACTCCGCTTTTGCTATGTATAAAATCGCTCAAAAAGCTGTTTTGACACCAATGCGTTCAATAGGGCAAACTTGTAAAAACCCTAGTATTTATGCGATTTTTAGGCGGTTTGCCCTATCTCATACGAGTGAAACGAGTATCTATGTTCTCCAAAATTGTCTGAATTTTAATTCAGCAACAATTTTGAGAGGTTATAATAACACCAGCATCTATATGTCTTACAATACCAGTAGCCTTCATAGTATAATTAACTCCTCTTTTTCTAAATTTAATGAATAATGAAAAATGAAGGATGAATAATTAAGGTGTGCCGCTATGCGGCACTATTTTGATCCGTCGGCACAGCCGACACCGCAATTATTCACTATTCATTATTCAATATTCATTGGTGCAGCCTGCACCTACAATTATTTTACAAATTACGCTGTTAGTATCTGTAAATGACAGGAGATTATACCGCAGGATTTGTTTTTGATCCAAAAAGAGAAAAGCCGAAGCAAAAACGCTTCGGCTTTTCTTAGTATGTTAGTTCTGGGTTCGCATCAGTCTGATCAATTGGAATCTGGATCTTTTGACCAAGTAGGTCAGCGCGTATTGTACGGTACAGCCAGGGCCGCAAAGTCCTGTTGGGAGCACTGAGAACATGCTGTGCATAGTAAAAAGTGATGTTATTCACCGGGTCTACCGAGGCATACGCGCCTGCTGCACCGCCCCATCCAAATTCTGTCCAGGTAGGGTCTAACCGGGGAGTCCGCATACCCAGACCATAGCCGTTGACCACTTTATCGTATGTATACATCTGGCGTTGCTGTTCTGTCAGCCGGTCGGTGGCCATCATAGCAATCGTTTCCTTTTTCAGGATCACATCACCAACACGCAAAGCCTCCAGGAACTTGATATAGTCTTCCACTGTAGAAACACAGCCCGCGCCACCGCTGGCGTATTCTTTTCCCGGACGGTAAGCATTTCCCCACCTGGGTTCATATTCGCCGGTTTCTGCATTGTAGCAGTACTGTCGGGCAAAGCCATTCCAGTCATCCATTGGGTGGAGAAAATCAGAATTCTCCATACCAAGCGGGTCAAAAATATGCTCTTTCACATAGATTTCAAACTTGTGCCCGGACAGCACTTCCACCAGAGCCGCCAGTACATCATGGCAAAGGCTGTAGCACCAACCCGTACCCGGTTCAAACTCCAAAGGGGTATTTGCAATCTCATTTACCAACTCTACTGTGGGACAGCGCCGGTCGCAGGCTTCATAATAGGCCTGCAGTGCAGGGGTCTGCAGATTATAATTCAGACCCGCCGTCATCTCGAACAGGTGATGGATCTTGATAGGATTCTTTGCCTTTTTGATGCCAGTTTCCGTCTTTACGGTCATCTCCCGGAATGCAGGCAGATAGCCCGCCAGATCATCCTCCAGAGAGAACATACCCTTTTCCCACAGCTGCATAGCCGCCACACAGGTAAACAGCTTGGAGCAGGAGTAAATGTGGTATTTCTCCTTGCCCTGAACGGGGATTTTCTTTTCCGGATCGGCATAGCCGCCCATATGCCGCAGGACACACTTGCCATCCTTATAAACAATCAGATCGAAACTGGGGATCCCCATCTTAAGAAAATGCTGACATAGCGTTTTGGTTTGTTCAAACATGCTCTCGCCTCCAAGACAAATTATACCGCAAGTTTCTTTGATAGTCAACAAGGATCTCTCATATTTTATCTATACCGAATGTTTTGCTTTCATTATATATGTACAACATTTTGACACCAATGCGTTCAATGGGGCAAACCAGCGAAAAATCAAGTGTTTATGCGGGTTTCAGGCGGTTTGCCCTATCTCATACGAGTGAAACGAGTATCTATGTTCTCCAAAATTGTCTGAATTTTAATTCAGCAACAATTTTGAGAGGTTATAATAACGCATTCCTCAATTCTTCTCACAATCCCTGTTGCTTTCATATATACAAATCTCCTCTTTTTACAATTTGAATGTGATATTAGTATCACACTTTTTGTAGAAATTATGATTATATTTTCCATTTGTTTTTCATTTTTTTATCGAGATATGAAAAGGGCGATGACATTTTCGAGTCATCGCCTCTTCTGAAAACACTTTTTCTGGAAACAGATTTTCAATGAACTTAACCGCTGTAAACAATATAATACAAAGTTATAATGACCGTTACAACAATTGGGGAAACCGATTTTTTCTTGTGTTCATTCAAATATTATTGCGCCTTTCTGTTTCCGTCCTTGTCAAAGGTCTTTTTCAGCGCTCTCTCCGTAGGAATAATAGGAATGACCAGCATAACGAGAGCCACAATACAAATGATACCTCCCACCATACCTACAGTATCCTCAGAGCCACCGATTACAAATAGCAACGGAATGACAGTAATAGGAAGAAGTAACATGCCGAGGTGAAACCACAACCTACCAATGTACTTATGTGCAAAATCCCAAGTATCCTTATTTTTCATTGACATATTAGTTCGATAGCCAAATATGTAGTTGATTTCTTTCGGTGATGTTTTCATAAAATATCTTCCCATCGCTATCATAATGACAGGAAACAGTAAATCCATCACAAGCATAAAAAGCCAAAACCCCATACAAAAGTCTCCTTCTTTCAAAAACTTTATTTCAATTTTTGCAATTTTAGGGTATTCGCAATAACTATAAGCTGCATTCCTTTTTCAAGCGGGAGCGCAGGATCAACTGTTGTACTGATTTTATCACCGTTTCGTATTGCAACAACATTAACAGAATATTTTTTACGAAGGCTCAGTTCTATCAGCGTTTTACCAACCCATTCATCTCTTACGTCAAATTCCACCATAGATACTTCATCTGAAAGCTCTATCATTTCCGAAAAGCCTGATGTAAGCAGATTTTTGGCTAGTCTTGTTCCCGATTCTTTTTCGGGGAAAATCACTCTGTCGGCACCCACACGGCTTAAAATCTTTTGGTGCATTTCATTGCCGCATTTCACGATAACGGTAGGCACGCCCGCTTCTTTGCAAAGTGTTACCGCCATAACGCTGGCTTCGAGATTACTTGCCATCGCAACAATGACAACATCAATATTGGATATACCAAGTCTTTTCATTACTTCCGGCTCAGTAATATCTGCGCATTTGCAAACGGGTATAGTTTCAATTGCATTATTAACATTGCTTTGGTCAATATCAACAGCCAAAACTTCTGCACCGTTATTTACAAGTTCCTCTGCAACAGCTTTTCCGTATCTGCCGAGACCTAATACGGCATAGGTTTTATTGATGCTCATAAAAATTATCCCTTCTTATCCCACACTGATTTCTTCAACCGGGTTTTTTACAATATTTTGATTATCCTTACTTCGCTTAAATGCAACGGCAAGTGATATTGGGCCTACTCTGCCAAGATACATTGTAATGATAATTATAAGTTTGCCAATACTACCAAGAGATGCCGTAAGATTTCTTGTAAGACCTACGGTTGCGGTAGCACTAACCGTTTCATAAATGATATCCAGAGCATTTGCATCTGTTACTGCTGAGAGTAAAACGGTTGAAGTAAACATAATAATAAAGGACATACAGGTGACGGCAACCGCTTTGCTGACAGCCTGTTTTGTAAGCCTTCTGCCAAACAACTCGGTGTCCTCTTTATTACGAATAGAGGCAATCGCTGCTACAATAATAACGGCAAATGTCACCGTTTTTATACCTCCGGCTGTACCAACGGGTGAACCGCCGACAAACATCAAAAGCAAACATACGATAGCACTTGCGTTTGTAAGGTTTTCCTGCGGTACTGTCGCAAAGCCTGCGGTTCTCGTTGTAACCGACTGAAACAAGGATACTTGCATTTTTTGAAGCAAGGTATAATTACCCATTGTTTGCGGATTATTATATTCAAACGCAAAAATGACGGCTGCACCCACAAAAATCAAAATTAAGGTTGCTGTGATAGCGATTTTACTGTGCAGGGTAAGATTTCTAAAAAATCTCACTTTCTTCGTTCGCGCCTTTTTTAGTACTCTCAGCACATCCCACCAAACAATATAACCGATACCGCCCAAGATAATTAAAGCACATGTAACAATATTGATGACAGGATTAAGTGCATAATCGCAAAGGCTGTTTTCGGCAATGATGTCAATACCCGCATTGCAAAAGGCAGAAACGGAAGTGAATACCGATATCCATATTCCTTTTACACCGAACCGGGGGATAAAAACCGTCATATAAAGCAGAGCGCCGATACCTTCAATAATGAGTGTTCCTGCCACAACTTTTTTTACGAACCGAACAAGTCCCGACAGCGAATTCAGATTAAACGCATCTTGCAAAAGCAGTCTGTCACCGATACCCATTTTCTTGTGCAGAAGTATCATAAGTCCTGACATAATGGTGATAACACCAAGACCGCCGATTTGAATTAATATCAAAATCACGATCTGCCCGAAAACACTCCAAGAGGTAACGGTCGGCGTTACTACCAAGCCAGTAACACAGGTGGAGGTCGTTGCAGTGAAAAGCGCATCTAAAAAAGAAGTCGGTTTTCTATCGGCTGAACTTATAGGAAGTGAAAGCAACAATGCGCCTATCAATATCACTATCAAAAAGCTCAGCAATATGATATGTGTTGTAGACACCAGAGGCCGTTGTTTTTTCATAAATTCATCATACACCCTAATTTTACTGTTATAAAGCCAAAAAGAACCAACTCCCTCTGCAGACAGCTGGTTCCATTTACATCTGCTGTTTCAATCATTATAGCACGCGTTATTATTCCGGTCAAGTTTTGCCGGAATCTTATAAAACATATATAATGCTTTTTCATTCAATCCACGTATATCCGCCTAAAAAGCAAATTCAAATAAATAACCGGACAAGTCTATAACTCATCCGGCGTTGTGACAGTTTGAATATTTAGTTTTCGCTGCTCAGATCACTGGCTTTCTGACGCAAATTAGAATGCATTCTACTCCTTTCTAAAACCGCCAGAAAATCCAGTGTTAATAAGGGTTTATCGCACTTTTGTGTTATCTCATACGAGTGAAACGAGTATCTATGTTCTCAAAAACAGTCTAAATCTTTGATTTAGCAACTGTTTTTAGAGGTTATAATAACACATTCCTCTATACGATGTACAATACCTGTTGCTTTCATATATACATTTCTCCTTAAATTACAAATTGTGTTGTTATTATCTGTAAATTAAAAAGAAATATACACCTTTTCATTTGCCTCGGTTGAATAAGCAGAAACAAAACTCATCCAACGAGTTATTGAAAGATAACATGCCAAAAGATACAATATACTTGTAAGTCGGCTTAACTGAAATGTAAAGAAGGTGTTTTAATGATTAATAACAAAGAGTTTGGTAAAACGATTACCTTTTTACGTACGCAAAAAGGTATTACGCAAGCAGAACTCGGCGAACGATTGGGCGTGTCTTTTCAAGCAGTCAGCAAATGGGAACGAGGAGAAACACTTCCTGATGTGTCTCTCTTAACTGACTTGGCTGATGTGCTTGAAACAACAGTAGATTTTCTTCTTCGAGGCGGAGAAACTAACGTAACCTTTAAGGGGAAAATCAGCGTGGCAGATATGATAGAGGGTATAAACTGTTTGAAAAACATGGGTATACTATTAGGCAAAGAAAATATTATTTATCGTCACGCCATAGATGGAATTAACCAAGGTATGAATACCGACATCGAAGCGGCATTTCAAGATGATTTTATTTTTGAAGCGTTTGTTGCTGAAGCAATCATACAAAAACTAAAAGCGGGATATTTTGTGGATACCACTGATGTCAAACGCAACTTTAAGCATGAGCATTTTAGAAATATCGCTCTTGATTATATAGGCAAATATAACATCAAATAAATCAAACAGCGAGGTGAAATTCACCTCGCTGTTTGATTTATCCTTTTACATCGCAATGTACGAGGAGGAACGGGGCGGGACAATCAGTTTTCCGTTTTCAGCCTTTGCCGCACCGTTGTGCTGATATATAACATCCGAAAGTTTGCAATCAAGGTCGCATACCGTCTCTTTTGCAGATGGGTTAATCGCCACCAAAACGGTGTTTTCCCCGTCAATACGCTTATACACAAGCGGATAGCCGTTTATTTTCACAGGCTCAAAATCGGCGCTTTCCTGTAAGGCAGGAATGGATTTCCTTATGGCTATCAATCTCTTCATCTCATTTAATAGCGAATCCTCGTCCTTTTGCTGTGCAAGAACGGTAGGTCTATCGGAAGAACGGTCTGTTTGGATATAAAGTTTATCCTCCGCGGCGGTAGAAAAACCGCAATTTTCGCTATCATCCCACTGCATAGGTGAGCGCGCGCCCGTTCTGTAAAAACCGCCTTCTACAGAGGTTATTCCCTCTATATACCTCATACCGATTTCATCACCGTAATAAATAAACGGAACGCCCGGCATAGACATTAAAAATGCGTATGCAAGTTTAAGTTCGGTTTTATCGAGATAATGCGCTATTCTTTTCATATCGTGGTTACCCGAAGGTATACATATAAAACCTTTACCCTCGGTTAACTTGAGATTTTTTAGATAGAGTTCAAAAAACTCTTTGATATCGCCCGTGCCCTGTGATGAAAAATAAGGCTTATCCGTATGGAACAAATCGTTATAGTGTGAGGGACCGCAGTGTAGCAAAAAGTCCATATCAAAACCCGCTAAAAGCGACTTATCCGGTTCGCCCCATTCTGAAACAAATGCGGCGTCAGGATACTCTTGTGCTACCTCTTTGAAAATTCCCTGCCATAATTTAATGGTTTCTTTATGGCCCTGTTCACCGTCATTCTTTATTAAAGAACTTGCCATATCAACGCGGAAGCCATCACATCCCAGCGAAAGCCAGAATTTTATAATGTTGACTAATTCTCTGCGCGTAGAAAGTGCCGCTTCGGAGTCTACGGAACTTTGCCAGGGTTTTGTTGGGTTGGCAAAACCGTAATTCAGCGCGGGTTGTGTAGAAAAGAAGTTAACGGCGCAACTTCCGTCTCTTTGAGAAATTCCGCGAAGGCAACCGCTTACGCTTGTAACGCCGTCAAAGTTTTCCCAGACGCTGTCGGTCCATATATATCTGTCGCTATACTCGTTTCTTTCGGGTTTCTGAGACTCTAAAAACCATTTACATGTATGCGATGTGTGCCCCGCAACCAAGTCAAGCAAAAGGTGCATATCCCTTTTATGAACCTCGCAGAACAGTCTTTTCAAATCGTCATTTGTGCCGTATCTTTCGGCTGTTTTATAGAAGTCTTCAACATCGTATCCCGCATCTGTAAAGGGGGAAGCGAAACAAGGATTCATCCATATGGCTGTAAAACCCATTTCCTTTATGTAATCCAGTTTTTCTATTATGCCGTTAAAGTCGCCTATACCATCGCCGTTTGTATCCTTGAAACTTTGCGGATATATCTCGTAAAAAACCGCATTTTTAAGCCAACTTTTCATAATACATCCTCCTTTTATTTGTCATTATAATATCACACGCGATATTTTTTGTCTACGAATATAAAAGGAAAAAATATGACGATATTTGCACCTTTGGGATTATATGTTTCCGTAACTGACGCAAGGGTATTTAACCATTTCATTATGAAGAAATTCTTACTTGACTATTAGCACAAAAAGACGAGGTAATAATTTACCTCGTCTTTTTATTATGCCTCTAAAACAGAAAGCCATTTTTCCATTATTTTTTCTTCGCCATAGTCTTTTGCACGAACGAGCGCGTTTTTTGAGAACTCAAGCCGTTTGTTCTCGTTATGCATTAACTCGCACAAGGCGTTTTTGAATGCTTCGTGATTGTCATCCTCAACAAGAATACCGTTTATATCATCATTTATAATCGCTCTCGGGCCCACTCGCACATCAAAAGCCACGGCGGGTAATCCGCACGACATAGCCTCTATTATTACAAAAGGGAAACCCTCTGAATAAGAGGTCATCGCATAAAGGGAAGCCTTTTTCATAACCTCTAACACTTTATCGTGGTCGAGCGCACCCGTAAACTCAACCGTTTTATCTAACGAAAGGCTTTTTGCAAGGTCGCAAAGATTTTGTTTTTCCTCGCCTCCGCCCACAATAATTAGTTTCCAATCGGGGTGGGCTTTCGAAACATCTTGCCAGATTTTAAGCAGACGGTCAAAACCTTTAACCTCGTGCAGACGGCCGACTGCGACAACGGTTTTTTCTTTCGCGGTTAAATCAACATTCAATTCACACTCAGGAAGAAAGTTTTCCATTGTAACGCATTTTGTGCGATTGTTTGTGTCTTTTATAAGGTCCTTTATTTCCGCTGTAAGACTATCGGTTAAGAGTGTAAAATAATCTATATTTTGATACCTGTCTTTTATATCCGACAGCAGACGGCTATCAAAACAATGGTCGTGGTGAAGTTGTGCTATTTTCAGTACGCTTTCATCACAATATTTTGAAATTAAAACCGAATGTTCATTTCTTGTGGATATGATAATTCCGTCTTTAATTTTCTTTATTCTTTTTATAAGTTCTGTTTTCTTAAGTCTTAAAACCTTGAGCGAATAGAGTCCCTCTTTGAGAATTTTTAAGGGGTTTTTACTCTTTATCGCCTCGTAAAACTCCTCTTTATTAGGTTTTACATCGGTTAAATACTCAATTTTAACATCGGGAGAGATGGCATACGCGGGTTCTCCCAGGTCATATAAAGACAGAATTGTGACCGGGTAGCCTTTTTTTATAAAAGCATTGCTCATAAGAGCGATTGCCATTTCAACCCCGCCGTGCGCCAGATGAAGCGCCGTTATATATATTTCTTTTTTCATATCTTTTTACTTAAACTTTTCTATGATGGCATCGGCAATGCGTTCACTTGCGTGACCGTCACCGTAGGGGTTGGATGCCTTGCTCATACGCTCATACTCCTCTTTGTCGGTCAAAAGGCGCATTGTTTCTTTATAAATAACATCACTGTCCGTACCGACAAGTTTGAGCGTCCCCGCATCTATTCCCTCAGGGCGCTCGGTTGTATCACGCAAAACAAGAACAGGTTTGCCGAGTGACGGCGCCTCTTCCTGAATTCCGCCGCTATCGGTAAGGATAATATGCGAAATGTTCTGGAAGTTATGGAAATCAAAAACCTCAAGCGGTTCTATGAGTTTTACCTTATCGCAGTCACCGAAAATTTCGTCTGCGGCGGCGCGTACCAAAGGATTTTTATGAATGGGGTAGATAACCTTAATTCCCTCTACCTCATCAAGTACGCGTCTGATTCCTTTGAAAATATTTTTCATCGGTTCGCCAAGATTTTCTCTTCTGTGCGCTGTAAGGAGTATTAGTTTATCACCCTCTAACCATTCGAGTTCGGGGTGATGGTAATCTTCTTCAACCGTTGTGCTCATAGCGTCAATAGCGGTGTTACCCGTTACATAAATTTTGCTGTCGTCAATATTCTCTTTAAGCAGATTTTCGCGGCTTAACTGTGTGGGGGCGAAATACATATCGGTCATACAGTCAACCATCTGTCTGTTCATTTCTTCGGGGTAGGGAGAATATTTGTTATATGTTCTGAGTCCTGCTTCGACATGGCCTATGGCAACCTGATTATAAAACGCGGCAAGTCCGCCCGCAAAGGTGGTTGTTGTATCGCCGTGTACCAAAACTATATCGGGTTTTGCCTGTTTTATAACGCCGTCAAGACCGACAAGCGCCCTTGTTGTAATATCACTCAGCGTTTGACCTTGCTGCATAATATCAAGGTCATAATCGGGAACTATATCAAAAGTTTCAAGCACTTGGTCAAGCATTTCACGATGCTGTGCGGTAACGCAAACTATACTTTCAACCTCTTCCCTCTTTTTAAGTTCCTTTACAAGAGGAGCCATTTTTATTGCTTCCGGACGCGTTCCGAAAACGCTCATTACCCTGATTTTTTTCAAGACGATTACCCCTTTTTGATTTTCCTTAGCGTGAATATAAACTTAACATTGTTGTCGTAAAATCTTTTGAATCTTTTGGGCTCTTTTGCAATTCTGTAAAGCCACTCAATATTGTGCTTTATAAAGAATTCGGGTGCTCTTTCCTTGGTTCCGCTGAGCACATCAAAACTTCCGCCGACACCGACAAAAATGCCCTTTTCGAATGAAGACAAATGTTTATAAATAAGTCTTTCCTGTGCGGGCATTCCGAGCGCCACCAAAACTATATCGGGTTTTAATTTTGCCATTTCTGCAAAAACGGCATCCTTATCTTCAACATAGCCGTTAACCGCACCCAAGATTTTAAGGTTTTTATAATTTTCACACAGTTTTTTCTGCAACGCATCCATTACCTCTTGTTTTGCGCCCAGCAGATATATGCTCTTATTAAGTTCGTTGCCGAATGAGAAAAGTTGTTCTGCGATATCCACACCGGGAATTCTTTCGGACACCTTTACGCCGACCATTTCTGCGCCCTTTACGATGCCGATACCGTCCGCAACGATTACTGTGTTTTGGTCGCAGAGCAGTTCATCTATATCGGCGTTTTTTTCGCCCAGCATAAACGCCTCAGGATTAGCGGTGACAATGAATTTCTTCTCGTCATTTTTAAGCCACTCTTTAACCTCACATAAAAACCCATCTTTTGTGCCTTTATACAGTTTTTCAAAATATTTTATCATAATTAAAAAACCTCGTTTTTATCGTGCTGTATCTCATAAGGGAAGTCATAAAGATACTCGCTTAATTCCTCTGCGATGATGTCTGCCTCTTTTTTATATTTTTCGCCTTTCAGCCAAAGTTGCGTATTGAAGATTGATTTATCGGGATTAAACTTTGTTTTGGGCGCTTTGTGAGTGCCCTTGTCCCAACCGAGTTTTTCAAAAATCAAATCAACCGTTTCATCATAGTTGTAAATCAAATCTTCAAACTTGATTCGCAATATTCTGTCACTGTTTGCGCTCTTTTCCATTTTACGCAGGGTTTTATAGTACTTACAATAATCATAAACCTCGGTAGGATACGCAACGACACCGTCCGATTTAGACCAAAAATACTTATTGCTTATAAAAACATCGCGCGGGTCGCGTTCTATTACAAACACGAAAGCATCGTCTTCAAAATAATTTTCAAATCTGAAAAGATTAAAGGGTAATAAAAGTTGGTCAAAAACAATACTTTTATCCTTGTAACCCGCCGTATTAAGCACTTTATAAATATACTCCTTAGAAGCCTTATAAAACCTATCGGGTTCAATAAAAGAAAGGCGTGTAGGCGAATATGCCAATACTTTTTTAGGGTTATATTTGTTAAGTGTAATCAACTTAAGAATTTTATTAAACACAAGTTTAACAAACATCTTAGCGTTAACATTTTCTTGGTGATACCAATAATATTCGCTTTCGACCTCGGCTATTTCGTCTATATACTCTTCGGTTATCTTATAAAAATCTTCGCCGATGTTCTCCTTATAATGACCAACCCACCAATACTTTTTATCGTAAAGTTGTTTCATAGTATGCAAAAACGAATGCATAGCCTCGTCACTGCGCAGGGCGTTATTACCTATAAGAAGTTTGTCCTCCAAATCAAAAACGCCGTTGGGACAATGCAAAAAAACATATTCAAAAGTTCCGCGGCTAACATCAACGCCCTCTACTTCTGCGCAGAGGTCGGTGATAACCGAGGAGCCCGAGCCCATATATCCCGTAGGGATTATAACTCTTTTTGGATTAGACATAACATTCACCCTAAGAAAGTTTATTTTTGGCTTTCATACAAAGTTTTGTAAGAAAATACAGTTTGTTTCTGTTGAAGAAAAGAACAAGTCTTTTATTAAATCCTAATGACGAGATGTATTTGTTGTTATAAAGTCCCTCAAACTGCGAAATGTAATTTTGCAGTTTTTCTATAACCATATCTTTTTCTTCAGCGCCCGACATCACAACCCTTGTGATTGCCGCAACCGCGATATGTTCTATTATTAAATAGTCAATTTCCGCTTTGAATTTTTCGTAAACATCTTTTTCCTTAAAGTAAGAAATTATATCTTCAAATGCTGTTATGATTTCCAAATTCCTAATCGCTTTTGCATTGTTCATTATAGAACCTGCCCTTTGAACGTAGAAGAAAAGTGCGTCCTCGATATAGGTTATCTTTTCGGCGCGAAGATATATTTTCAAAACAAGCCTTAAATCTTCATACCATTCTTTCGTGGCGTAAAAAAGATTATCAAACAGAAATTTTCGATATATTTTTCCCCACGGGCACTGTCTGTTAAAAAAAATCTCGGGAGATTCCTGCGCTGACGTTGTCCGATTTTTTGCGTTACATTCATAAAGAGTTATAATTTCGCCTTCTTCTGTAACGTCATAATTATTGCAAACAACAATATCGCTATCATTTTTTTGCGCTGCGTTAAATAGTTTTTCTATGCAATCTTCAGAAATATAATCATCACTGTCAAGAAACACTATATAGTCACCTGTTGCTTTCAAAATGCCATAATTCCTTGCGCCGCCCGAGCCACTGTTTTCTATTGTATAACAAATAAAATTTTCGTTACGGGCAACAAACTCATCTATGATTTTATAAGAATTATCCGTGCTACCGTCGTTGATTATGATAACTTCCGTATCCTTATATGTTTGATTTTCGACGGATTTCAGGCATCTATATAAGAAGTTTTCAACGTTATAAACAGGAATTATTAAACTAACCTTCATTTTATTTCCTTCCAATAATATGTATTTAAAACAAACTGTGCGCCCTATTTCATTACTGACTTGTGCGAGTCCTTATTGCATTTGTAAGCATACCTGCTATCAGACCTACAAATACGTTAACAAAATAGTAATTAAAGACATGCCCCGCATAAAAAGCGGTTACCAAAGAAAAGCCTAATGACAAAATTAATATATAACTAAAATCATCAAACTTGCGTTTGAACAACTGTATGAGTACACTTATTATCGAAAACAATAAAATACCTACAAACGGACCTACAAAAAGCAGTAATCCGATTATTCCATAACTGTAATACAAAAAAGCAAAATCCGTTTCGGGATTAATTGTTTCTCCAATGCCCACCCACGCATCAAGCGCATCGCCTTTGTTTTTGAGCATGTCCTCCAAAACTAACATTTTAATCTTTCGGCTGTTATTGCGCTCGTTAAAATCAACTTTTGTCATAAAATCAAACCAAAAGTCAGTATGTTCGTTATAATCATAAATTTCTTTGATAAGAACGCTCGGAATATAATGATGTTGATAATTTTTCAAAACGTAAACGAGTTTTGCTTCGTGGTCGAACTTACTTACGTCAACCTTGTCTGTAAACCCGTTCTCAATATCATCAAATGTGTCAAACTCATCAAGCTCATCGATTTCAATATCTGAATCATTTTTTTCGGATTGCACTTCAGAATGGTTTGTGGAAAAACCTTCGCCACTATTAATTCTTGAAAGAAACGGTGAATAGAAGAAAAACACACCAAAAAAGACGGCTACACAAAAAATTGCAGTGATTTTTTTGATTTCGAATCTTTTTTTATTGAATATTAAATCAAACACCCATATTCCAACATTAATTGCTACTAAAATTATTGCGCCATAAACAGATATTTTCGTTCCGCAAAGTAACATAGTGACCATTTGCAAAGCAACCAAAACAAACAATAGATTTTTATTTTCCTTAAATGCAATATATGTTGTTACAGGTAAAATCAATGAAAGGAAAGCTGCCAAACTATTACCGGTTTCATATAGTCCTCTTGACGTATACATACGCCAATTAGTAACACCTATTTCATCCGAAAACCACGAAAAAATGCTTCCAAAAGGGTTGGCTGTGCTTCCGTATTGATAGGAAATATAATCCTTTCCAATGATGTTTGTAACAAGAACAACCATTATTACGAAGATAATTGCTCCAAAAATCGCGACCTTAAAACTTTTATAATCAAACTCAAGTATATAAACGAAAAACGCAATACAAACCGGCATAATATATCTTGCAACAAAAACAGCACATTTTATTATATTGTAAGATATGTCGTTATCCGGCAAAAAATCAGAACTCCTGATATTAAGTTGATGCATAAATACAAAAATCGCATAAACCATCAAATAACCAATAAAAACCAATGTTATCTTCTTTTTGATGTTTGCAATAATCGTCAAAAACAATACAGCCGCAAAAATACCGAATCGCATAAGAGTCGTATAGCAAATGCCGAAGATTGAAAAACAACTTTCATCAAAAACATTCGAAACCAAATCTAAAACAGGTTGCAACCAAAAAAAGACTATTAATAATTTCTTGCTGATGTCGTTAATTTTCGAGGTATTCACAATTAAGCACTCCCTTTCCGGAGGAAAAATTTAATTGGATTTTTAATGTCTTTTCACAAGCTAATTCCTAAAAACTGCATTTTTGCATTTAAATATCCAATAATACAAGGTTGACTTGCAAGAATCATAAAAACAGATTACTTTCTTTTTTCGCCACCGCAAATGTATGCTATGCCTTTTTTCAAACCTTGTTTAGTTCTTACGAGAAATCTAACAAGAGGTGATAATCCCATATAATTCGCAAATACAACATTTCTGTGTTTTTTAGGAAGAGATGCGAAAACCGCACCTTTATAAAACTTGGGGTATCTTGCTTTAACAGCTTTACGCAACTGTTTTATAACCGTTCTCTTGTTTTTATTTTTATGCTTTTCCACTCTTGTAATAGTTGCGAATAAAATGTGATCAAGGTGCAAATATTCAAGTTCATCCTTATATTTTTCCATAAGTGAACGTTCTTCCATGAACTCAATAAGATTATCAAAAATCTTAAGCATATTAAGGTTCTTTTCAGAGTTATTATTGGACATTGTGGAAACTTCACGACAATGACAGTGATAAAAGCCTTTGTGAATTACGGATATTTTATCCGTTAACATAAGGTTTTTGGTTGTAAACTCAAAGTCCTCATACCAAAGACCAACGGGGAAGTTTATATCACCAACAAAATCGCGTCTGAAAATCTTGTTGCACGCCGATGGTGCAATTCTGAATTTATCAGTAAACTCTGACGCGTGATGATAATGGTCGTGCGTGGGATAATGGTCTACCATATCACAAATTACAATATCGGTCTTTTCTTCTTGAGCCAACGTATACATTTCTTCATACATTTCGGCATCAATCCAGTCGTCGCTGTCAACAAAGCCTAAATATTCACCCGTTGCGTGGGGAAGTGCCATATTTCTTGCCGATGCCTGTCCGCCGTTTTCTTTATAAAACGCCTTAATCTTCTTGGGATGCTTTTCGGCATACTCTTTAATTATATCGGCAGAGCCATCGGTCGAGCCATCGTCAACAACGATTATCTCTATATCCTCAAGCGTTTGATTCAAAGCAGAATCAAGGCACTCCCTTAAATATTCTTCCGTGTTGTAAACGGGTATAATTACGCTTACCTTCATTTGTTACCCCTCATTTCAACAAAATTAGACTATACCGATTTTAGTTTACCACATAAACCTAAATATAGCAAGTATTTTATATATATACCCTCGCATTTTTGCCGAAATTTTTCAGCCCTTTTTAATATAAAAACAAACACCAACCGCAAGGATTGGTGTTTTTACATTTGGTGGAGGCGAGGGGAATTCACCGGCGCAACGCGCCTATCGCGCCTTCGGCTTGCCCACGTCGGCAAAAACAGTCCACAGGACTGTTTTCTTACCTCTTCGTTCCCTCCTTGTTCGATTCCCCTCTTTTTCTATCTAAAAACAACAAACACCAACCGCGAGGGTTGGTGTTTTTTGTTTGGTGGAGGCGAGGGGAATCGAACCCCTGTCCAAAAATCTTTAGGCACAGGCATCTCCGAATGCAGACGGTCTTTTGTGTTCTGCTAACCGCACACCGTCCGTCAGGTTTGCGGCGCAAAAGCCCTTACTTCATGACGGTGGGTAGGGCTACCCTCCGTTCACGTTCATCGCTAAATCGACACCCTTGCCCGACCGCGATACTTCGGGGTTGGATGGCAGCCTAATTAGGCTGCAAATGCAACTTTATTGTTGTCAGTTATTTTTAATTTGCGGATTTTTAAGCGGTTCCGCACCGCTACTCGCTTCCTGTGATTCAAAATCCCTGTCGAATCCTTTACGCCCCCGTATCTTAAAGTGAAAAGTAATAGTGAAGAGTGAAAAAGTGAGAGTTACCGATTTTGCTCTTTGATGGCGCGGCGGATATCTCTCTCCGCGTCTTTTTTGGCGGCTACAGCGCGTTTATCATAAAGTTTTTTACCGCGGCACACGCCAAGTTGCACCTTTAGTCTTGAACCCTTGAAATATACCGAAAGCGGCACAAGGGTTATACCCTGTTGCTTACAAAGCCCCAAAAGGCGCATTATCTCACGCTTGTGGAGTAGCAGTTTCCGCGGACGCAGCGGGTCTTTATTAAATATATTGCCGTGGTCATACGGTGCTATATGCATCTGTTTTACGAACATTTCGCCGTCATCCACAGAACACCACGCCTCTTTAAGACTGACACCGCCCGCGCGTACCGACTTTATCTCGGTTCCTGTGAGGGCTATTCCGGCTTCCAAAGACTCCTCTACAAAATATTCGTGAAACGCTTTTTTATTTGTTGCAACCGTTTTTAAGTTTTTTTCCACCGAAAACACCTCGCTTTCATTTTAACACACCGATTATGCGGATTTTGTCGGATTAAAAAGGACCTGTTTTCACAGGTCCTTTCAATTAATCTTCTGTGCGTACTGCTGTGGGAACCTGCTGTTTGAGTGCAGCGCGTGTTTTGCGAACTTCGCCCAAATTTGCGGTGAGTTCTTCGTCTGCGCGGCGCATAATGTCATCAACAAAATCCTGTGCGGCTTTACGCATATTGCGGCTCTTGCCCTGTGCGGTAGCAATAATTTCTGCTGCCTTTTCCTGTGCTAACTTTGTGATTTCTTCTTGAGATACCATTGCTTTTGCCTTTTCGTCAGCGGCACGGATTATACCGTCCGCCTCACGCTTGGCATTAGTAATGATGTCGGCGCGGTCGGCTACGATGCCGCGTGCCTGTTTGATTTCAGACGGAATATTAAGACGGATATCGTCTACGATTGCGCGAAGTTTTTCAACATCTACTACCGTTTTTTTGCCCGGAATTTTAATTCCTCCGTCCAACACTTCATCCAACTGTTCAAGTAATTCATCAATGCTCATCTTTATTCGTCCTTTCCATATAGTCTTTTCATAATATCCTTTTTGATTTGCTCGGGTACGAAGTCGCCGATGTCCCCACCCATACTGGCAATCTGTTTTACCATACTGGAACTTAAGTACATATTTTCTGCCGCGGTGGTGAGGAAGACCGTTTCAACCTCTGGATTGAGTTTTTTATTTGCAAGTGCCATCTGAAATTCATACTCAAAATCGGACATGGCACGAAGTCCCTTAATAATAACGCCTGCGTTTTTCTGTCTTGCAAAATCCGCAAGCAGTCCGTCATAATATTCAACCTTTACATTGGGCATATCCCCTGTGACCGCTTTTATGAGTGCAACGCGTTCATCAGGCGTGAATGAATATTTTTTCTTGTGGTTGACCATTACGACAACTATAAGTTCCGAAAACATTCCTGCAGCACGGCGGATAATATCCAAATGTCCAACTGTTACAGGGTCGAAACTACCCGGACAAACAGCAACAGAACCTTTCATCAGCACCTCTCCTCTCTGCGATAAGTGGTGACGATGATTTTTCCGTAACGGTAATCCCGAACGGCGCTGAATTCCCCAACCTGCGCGGGTACTGAAACATCTGACGGATGTTCGCATATTATAACGCCGTAATCACTCATACGCTTTGCCGTCAACAAAAGTGCGTTCTCATAAAGTCCCGCGTAATAGGGCGGATCGATAAACGCTATATCAAAAACTTTTGCCGTGGTATCAAGAAACAGTTTATAATCACGCTTTATAACCTCCGCGTTCTGCGAAAGATGCGCGGTTTTAAGGTTGGCGGTTATTATGTTCACACTATCTACCGATGAATCAACAAAAGTTGCACTCAAAGCGCCGCGACTTAATGCCTCTATGCCCATTTGTCCGCTTCCGCTGAACAGGTCAAGCACACGCCTACCCTCTATATCAAACTGTATAATGCTAAAAACAGCCTCTTTAACGCGCTCTGCCGTGGGACGAACATCGTTCCCCGATAACGAGCGCAGACGAGCGCCCTTAGCACTGCCTGTAATTACCCTCATATTACACCACCTATATATACATTACTATTATCACACTTCACACAGTGTTTTGTCAACAAAAATTTATTTTTTTGAAGATTATGGTATTTTATGTATTGATATCACAGGAAAAGTATGATATAATGTCCACAATGCTAAAGTTTTACGATGGGGAGTATGGTCTTTTTTTGTAAAACTGCAAAATTAAGGGGGTCTGTCAATGAAAGAGTATGCACTCGAATTCGTGTGTGCTATGGGTATTGGAACAGTATTTTTAGGACTTATTTGTCTCATAATTATTTGTTCCATAATCGGTGCTTTTTGCCGTATCGGTCAGAAAAAAGCCGTTACTGCCGCACCCGCCGCACCTGAAAAAATCGAAAACAAACAAGAAATTCTGGCCGCCGTTTCTGCCGCTATTGCAGAAGAACTCGGCACCGATGTTTCGGCTATCAGAATTACATCATTCAAAAAACTGTGAGGTAAAATATTATGAAAATGTACAAAGTTAATGTAAACGGAACCGAATATGAAATCACACTTGAAGTTGTAGACGCTGCAGATGTTAAACCCGCTGCTCCCGCTACACCCGCACCTGCCGCACCTGCTGCTCCCGCTGCGCCTGCTGCTCCTGCTCCTGCCGCTGCCGGTGGAGAGACAGTTGTAGCACCGATGCCCGGCACAATCCTTTCTGTAAATGTTGCAAACGGCGCCGCTGTTAAAAAAGGCGATGTGCTTTTGGTGCTTGAGGCTATGAAGATGGAAAATGAAATTATGGCTCCCTGTGACGGCACAGTTTCTTCTGTTCCCGCTACAAAGGGCGCAACCGTTAACACAGGCGATGTTCTCTGCGTTATTGCTTAATTTTGGGGAATTGGCTTATGTTAGAACAGATTATTGAATTTTTGAAGACTACCGGCTTTTTTATGCTGTTTGAGAACTTCCTTGCTGACAAGGTTGTTGATGGTGTGATTGTTGCCGTAGCAGGTTGGAAGACGCTTACTATGATTTTGGTATCGCTTCTGCTTTTATGGCTTGCTATCAAGAAACAGTTTGAGCCGCTTTTACTTATTGGTATTGCATTTGGTATGTTGCTTACCAACCTCCCCGGTGCAGAGATGTACCACAGCGAACTGTGGACCGCGTTTATGGCGGGTGAAATCGGATACGGCACCATTTTGCACGATGGCGGACTTTTAGACATTCTTTACATAGGCGTTAAGACCTGTGTTTACCCCTGTCTTATTTTCGTTGGAATCGGCGCTATGACCGACTTTGCGCCCCTTATTTCCAATCCTAAAAGTTTGCTTTTGGGTGCCGCCGCACAGGTTGGTATTTTTGTTACATTTATTGGTTGTGTATTGCTTGGATTCCCGCAATCCGCCGCCGCTTCGATTGGTATTATCGGCGGTGCTGACGGCCCGACAGCGATTTTTACAACCTCAAAACTTTATCCCGACCTCTTGGGACCGATTGCCGTTGCCGCTTATTCGTATATGGCGCTCGTTCCGGTTATCCAGCCGCCCATTATGCGCGCACTTACAACTAAAAAAGAGCGCGAAATCGTAATGAAGCCGCTTCGCACCGTTTCCAAGACCGAGAAGATTATCTTCCCTATCGCTGTAACAATTTTCGTAGCACTGCTTGTTCCCGCTGCGACACCGCTTGTTGGTTGCTTAATGCTTGGCAACCTCTGGAAAGAATCGGGCGTAGCAGAGCGTCTTTGCAGGACAGCCCAAAACGAACTTATGAATATTGTTACAATATTCCTTGGAATTTCTGTTGGCGCAACGGCAACCGCGCGTTCGTTCTTAAATCTTGAAACACTCAAGATTATGCTTATGGGTGTTGTTGCTTTTGGAATTGGTACCGCAAGTGGCGTATTACTTGCCAAGTTTATGAATCTGTTTTCCAAAAACAAAATCAATCCGCTTATCGGTTCTGCGGGTGTTTCCGCCGTTCCTATGGCGGCGCGTGTTTCACAGGCTGAAGGTCAGAAGGCTAACCCCTCTAACTTCCTTTTGATGCACGCTATGGGCCCGAATGTTGCGGGTGTTATCGGCTCTGCTATTGCGGCAGGTGTGCTGATTTCGTTATTTGCGTAAGGAGGTTATGAATATGGCAAAACTTAATATTACAGATACCATTCTTCGTGACGCGCATCAGTCCCAAGCCGCTACCCGTATGCGCCTTGAAGATATGCTCCCCGCTTGTGAGATGCTTGATAAGGTTGGTTATTGGTCGCTCGAATGTTGGGGCGGCGCAACCTTTGACTCTTGTATGCGTTTTTTAGGTGAAGACCCGTGGGAGAGACTCCGCGCACTTAAAAAGGCTATGCCCAACACAAAACTTCAGATGTTGCTTCGCGGACAGAACATCTTAGGTTACAGACATTATGCAGACGATGTCGTTGACGCTTTTGTTAAAAAGGCTATCGAAAACGGCATTGATGTTATCCGCGTATTTGATGCGCTTAACGACACACGCAACATGTCACAGGCTATGAAGAGTATTAAAAAATACGGCGGAATTTGCGAAGCCGCAATCAGTTATACCGAAAGCCCTGTTCACAGTGAGGAGTATTTCGTAAAACTCGCTTGTGAACTTCAGAAAATGGGTGCAGATGTTATCTGCATTAAGGATATGGCTAACCTGCTTTTACCGTATGATGCATATTCGCTCGTTAAGAAACTTAAAGAAAATGTCAGTGTTCCGATTCACCTTCACACCCACAACACAACGGGCACCGGTGATATGACCAACCTTATGGCAGCACAGGCTGGTGTTGACATTGTTGACTGTGCGCTTTCCCCTCTTGCTAACGGTACCTCACAACCGTCAACAGAGGCTTTGGTTGCCACCTTAAAAGGCACCGAGCGCGATACAGAACTTGACCTTAACGCGCTTTCTGAAATTGCTAAACATTTCCGCACCGTTGCCGATAAACTTAAAGCAGACGGCATCTTAGACCCCAAAGTTTTGAATGTTGACACCAAAACACTGCTTTATCAGGTACCCGGCGGTATGCTTTCTAACCTGTTATCACAACTGAAACAGGCCAACGCAGAAGACAAGTTTTATGAGGTTTTGGCAGAAATCCCCAATGTCAGAAAGGATTTCGGTTATCCTCCGCTTGTTACACCCACAAGTCAGATTGTTGGCACACAGGCTGTGCTCAATGTGCTTTCGGGTGAGCGTTACAAGATGATAACCAAAGAGTCTAAAGGACTTCTCCGCGGCGAATACGGACGCGTTCCGGGCGTTGTTAATGAGGATGTTAGACGCAAGGCAATCGGCAACGACACAATCATTACCTGTCGTCCGGCCGACCTGCTTGAGCCCGAACTTGAAAAAATCAAAGCCGAGGCGGGTGACCTTGCAAAGTGTGAAGAAGATGTATTAAGTTTCGCTCTCTTCCCACAGGTTGCGGCTAATTTCTTAAAAGAACGCAACGAAAAACGCGAGGGTGGCTCTATCAGAACACTTATAGTTGAAGATTTGACCTAATAAAAAAGGACGGTTTTCACCGTCCTTTTTTATTATTTCTTATTTGCGAGTGCTTTTTGTTGGCGAATGTCTGCGCCCAAAAACTGCAACAGTGTATAACTGCCGATAATTCTTGAAGACACGCGTGGTGTATATTTTTCGGCAATTTCCTCGAGAGTTAAATTTGTGCTGATTACCGTTGGCAGTTTTTTGAGAATTCTCGTGTTTATAATATTGTAAATACAAGACTGGGAAAAACTTGTGCTCATTTCGGTGCCGAGGTCATCAATAACAAGCAAATCACACCCGAGCAAACTATCTATAACCTCTGTACTGCCCGAATATGAAAACTGTTCACCCGCCGCCTTATTTATAAGGTTTTGTGCACTGCCGTAAATTACCGAACTACCCTTTGCAACCGCCTCATTAGCAATAGCGAGGGACAGATGTGTTTTGCCGAGTCCCGTTTTGCCGAGCAAGAGTAAATTCTGTCCTGTTTCCGAAAATTTAAGCGAAAACTCGCGGCAGATTTTAAGCACCTGTGTCATACGCTTTTTAGGGGCTACGCCCTCATCTGCCTTATCGCTATAATATTTTAGGTCGAAATTATCAAATCGACAGGTATCGAGCGGCATTTCTTCACACAGTTGCTCGTACGCGAGTTTTTTTGCAATTTCTACGACACATTCGCAGATTTTTCCGCCTATATAACCCGTATCGCAACAGTTTTTACAAGCATATTCAATCTGTGGGAAAGCGGTTCCGCCCAGTAATTTTTGTTTTTCTTTCGACAATTCCTCGCTTTTGGCTTTCAGGGTTTCGAGTGCGTTTTTATCGCCCGAAAGCGCCGCAACTGCGGTACGGGCTGCAATATTTTGTAAACCCATCTCAATCTCTGTGAAACGCGGGTTTGCCGCTCTTAATTCCGAAACGGCTTTTTCGTACTGCGTTTCGGCATTGTAACGCTGTGCTTTTTTTATTTCAAATGCGCGTGTATATGTACTCGAAAAAAGTCCCAAATGTGTCACCCCTTTAGTCGTTATCTATCGCGCTTAACATACTGTCAAACACGGTGGTATCGTACGCGGCAATGGAATCTTTGCCTTTTTTGCCGTCTTCCTTAATATCCTCTACCTTTTTGACGCCGTTTTTATACCATTTATCAAGAATTTTTGTGATATACGGAATAGAAAACTTGCCCGTTGCATCGATACAGCGGTTGTATGCCTCTTTCAAAAGTTCGGTGCTCATTTTGCGTTCGCCCACGAAAAGCAGAGAAAATTCCTCTTCCTTTTTGCTGGGCATGCGGCGGTCAATTCCAAACGCTTTTGAAACGATGCCCCAGCACGAACGGCTTTTATAAATTTCGTTTATTTTCCCCTCTGCTCCCGCAATATCGCAAACACCGCTATCAAGCCACGAAAGCGCGGTTTTTTCTATGTAGCCTATATTTGCCTTGCCGTCACTTATTGCAAACTCGACAAGCATTAAAAGTACGGCAATGCTCATACCCTCGTCATCACAAAGCCATACAAGTGTTGATGCTTCGGTTTGGCGCAAGGCTCTGCCGAATTTAGCCTCTGCCTCGCGCAGTAAAAATGTGATTTCGGGGCTTTCCATTCCTCGCCTTGCAACCTCTTCCCTTGTGGGTTTTACGGTTGCGGCACGAACGGCTTTTTTGGGTGCCACCACAGGTTGCGGTACTGCAACTGTTTCGCCTTCTTCGGTGGCTAAAACGCCGCATTCCGCCCAAAACATCAAAGCATCGGCAACTTCTGATACGGGCGCGGAAAGAGTTTTTGCAATTTTTTCGGCGTTTATTTCTTCTGCTGGATTTCGGAAAACACAAAGCAAGACACGAAGCTGTAGCGCCCCTGCCATTTTTATATGCTTATCCACCACTGCGGAGGGTACGGGAAATGCACTCCACAGGGCATTTGAACTTATATGATATTTCATAGCGTTCTCCAAAAAAATTACTGTACAAAACATTATAGCACTTTTTTTCTCTCTTGTAAACCGACAAAAAAACACTTTTATTTTCTCCGGCTTTGTTGTATAATTATTTTATCAAACCTATGGAGGTATTTTTATGGCAATTTTGGTAACAGGCGGTGCTGGATACATTGGTAGCCACACCTTAATTTCTATGTTTAATTCGGGTTATGATGTGGTTGTTATTGACAACCTTGATAACTCTAACAAAGAATCACTAAGACGAGTTGAGGAAATTACAGGCAAAACTGTAAAGTTTTACGAAAACGATGTGCGCGATAAGGATGCACTTAGAAAAATATTCCGCGAAAACAAAATCGAAGCGGTTATTCACTTTGCGGGACTTAAAGCCGTTGGCGAATCCTGCAAAATTCCGATTAAATATTACGACAACAACCTCATCAGCACACTTTATCTTTTAGAGGTTATGGAAGAATTTTCGGTTAAGCGTCTTGTTTTCAGTTCATCGGCAACCGTTTATGGTACACAGGAAGAAATGCCGCTTGTTGAAACAATGCCGCTTGGCGCCATTAACCCTTACGGCAGAACAAAATACTTCATTGAAGAAATTTTGCGCGACCTTTACGCATCCGACAACACTTGGTCGATTGCGTTGCTTCGATATTTCAACCCCATCGGTGCGCACGAAAGCGGCAAAATTGGTGAAGACCCGCGCGGAATTCCCAACAATCTTATGCCCTACATTTCACAGGTTGCAGTTGGCAGACTCCAGAAATTAAATGTTTTCGGTGACGATTATGACACCGTTGACGGCACAGGTGTACGCGACTACATTCATGTTGTAGATTTGGCAAACGGTCACGCAAAGGCTACCGACTGGGTACTCAGCAACACCGGTTGTGAGGCATTTAACCTTGGCACAGGCAACGGTTGCAGCGTTTTGGAACTTAAGTGTGCATTTGAAGAAGCATCTGGCGTTACCGTTCCATTCGTTATTGCGCCGCGCCGCCCAGGCGACCCCGCAACAGTATATGCCAACCCCGAAAAAGCACATAAAGTGCTTGGTTGGAGTGCCGAAAAAGGTATCAAAGAAATGTGTATAGACACTTGGCGTTGGCAAAAGAATAATCCGAACGGATATAATGAGTAATAAAAACCCCCACGCTGCGTGGGGGTTTTGTATTTTATTCAAGACCTGAAAAGAAATCAGCATACGAACAATTATAAATTTTTCTTAGGGCAACTATCACGCTGGCTTTGATATTAAGTTCACCCGCTTCATATTTGGCATAGGTGCTTCTACCAATATCACAGCCCTTACGCTGAAGTTCCGCGCACAGTTTTTCCTGTGATATACCGTAAGCGTCTCTAAGTCTCCTAAGATTGTCGCCCATATTCAAATCTCTTCTGATTTTCTGTTCCATATAACTTCCTCCAGATAATCTTGACCAACATTGGTTGCAATTATCCTTATTGTATGTTATACTAAAACAAAATATTGTCCGCTATATTGGTCAATTTTAGGAGGCAAATATGTCAACATGCACTTTTTTTGGGCACAGAAACACACCTAAAGAAATTGAACCGCTATTACAAGCAACACTTATAGATTTAATTGAAAATCACTGTGTCGACTGGTTTTTTGTCGGCAACGAAGGTAATTTTGACCTAATTGTAAGAAAAAATTTAAGATTGCTAAAGTTGGACTATCCACATATAAACTATGATGTTGTTCTCGCCTATATGCCAGGAGAAAAAGGAGAGTACTATTGTAAAGAGGATTTTGAAGAAACTATATGCCCCTATATATTCGATAAAACACCACCAAAATATGCAATACCCAAACGAAACAGATGGCTCATTAAGGAATCCGATTATGTTATAACCTATGTTACGCATACACTCGGCGGTGCCGCCCAATTCAAAGAACTTGCAGAGAAAAAAGGTAAAATAGTCATCAATCTTGCCGATTTGTAATATTGAAAAATAATTTGCTTTCTGCTCGTGCCGCGAGGCACTTCCTTTCTGTCCGCACACAGAAAGGAAGCAAAGAAGTGCTAAGGGGGTTTCGATTCCCCCTCGGACAGAAAGGTTTTATAACATAAAAATCGTTTCGGCAATACGTCTATTACCGAAACGAAATGTTAATCTTTAATAAATCTACATATCCCTGTCCTCACCCCCGAAACGACAAGGCTGCCGCCCTTGACCCGCGATAGACGGTCGTCTGGGCGGTTTTCTTTTTTGTTTGTAATTATTTTCTTGACAAACATAATACTTCGTGTTACGATGTATTATGTGATGGGAGGTATTGTATGGATATTCAATTAAAACGCGGTCTTTTAGATGTATGCGTTTTGGCAGCGATTAAAGACGAAGAATCCTATGGATATAAAATAATAAAGGATATGAAGCCGTATGTAGAATTATCAGAATCTACGCTTTACACAATACTGAAACGCTTAGAGATGGCAAATATGCTTACAGTTCGCACGGCAGAACACGGAGGCCGACTCAGAAAATATTATCATATTACAACCGACGGCTTAAAACGAATTGAAGATTTCAAAAGTGACTGGAAGGAAATTTTATCCATATATCAGTTCGTTACTAAGGGGGATGGAAACAATGACTAAAGCAGAATTCCTGGCGGCGTTAGAAAAAGGGCTTTCCTGTTTGCCGCAAGAAGATATGGCAGAGCGACTCAACTTTTATTCCGAGATGATTGATGACCGTATAGAAGACGGATTATCGGAAGAAACCGCGGTAGCCGAGATTGGAAACACCGATGAAATTATAACGCAGATTATAGCCGATGTTCCTCTTTCAAAACTTGTAATTAAAAAAATCAGGCCGAAAAGACGCATAAGCGCGTGGGAGATTGTACTTTTGGTGCTTGGCAGTCCGTTGTGGCTATCCTTGCTTATTGCCGCGCTCTCGGTAGTATTCTCACTTTTTGTTGTGTTATGGTCGGTTATAGTATCATTTTGGGCGGTTTTTGTATCCCTTCTCTGTTGTGCCATTGGTATTATAATCGGTGCTATAATTCTTTCTCTAAACGCTCACATTTTAACCGGTATTGCAATGATTGGCGCGAGTTTTGTTTGTGCGGGACTGTCAATTTTCTTTTTCTTTTTATGCAAAGCGGCAACGCGCGGCGCAGTTTGGCTTACTAAAAGTACGGTAATTTGGATTAAAAGGGGGATAATACAATGACAAAAAGCGCAAAAATATGGCTTATTATAGGTGCTTCCCTTTTTATAATCGGCGCATTGATTTTTACCGCTATTATGACGGTCAACGGTTGGGATTTTACAAAACTTTCCACCGTAAAATATACAACCGAAACCCATAAGATAACCGAACCGTTCAGCGAAATAAAGATAGAAACCAACACCGCTGATATTGAGTTTTTAGAAAGCGAAGACAGCGAATGTAGAGTAGTATGTTATGAAACAGAAAACGAAAAACACACAGTTTTCGTAGAGGACGGCGGTATGCTTAACATCACACTTGAAAGCAACAAAAAGTGGTATGACAATATCGGAATAAACCTTGAAACATCTAAAATTAAAGTTTATCTGCCGAAAGGAGAATATGTTACCCTCAACATTGCGGCGGATACGAGCGATGTAAAGATACCCGAACACTTTACTTTCGTTAAGGTCGATATTTCGGTTAGTACGGGTGATGTTGAATATTATGCTGCCGCAACGCGTGATATTTGGATTTCGACAGGTACAGGTGATATTACTTTAGAAAACATTAAATCTGATACACTTGAACTAAGAGTCACTACAGGGGATACATATCTTACAAATGTCAAATGTAAGTATATTCAGTCCCTCGGTAATACAGGCGATATCACACTTAAAAATACTATAGCAGAGGAACAACTTATTATAAGACGCAGTACGGGTGATGTACGGCTCGAGCGCAGTGACTCAGCAACAATTTATATAAAAACCGACACAGGCGATATTACGGGCACGGTACTTGAAGATAGGTATTTTGATATAAGCACCAGCACCGGCACCGTTCGCGTACCTAAAGGAGCAAATGGCGGAAACTGCGAAATCACCACAAATACCGGCGATATTTTAATTGATATTGCAAAATAAAAAAGCGTCCTTCGGGACGCTTTTTTTAATGAAGTAATACATCACTTACAAGCATAACACAGAAGCCGACAAGCAGTGCGTAGGTCGCACCGCGCTCGTTACCGTGGGCGTGTGTTTCGGGTATCATCTCGTCACTTATGACATAAAGCATTGTGCCACCCGCAAAACTTAAAGCGAAGGGCAAAATTGCGGTAGAAACACTGACGGCAAAATAACCGAGCAGAGTTCCCAAAACTTCAACAAGCCCTGTAAGTGCGGCGGCTATAAAGGTCTTTTTCGGGGACACCCCGACCGCGAGCATAGGTCCTATAATAACCATACCCTCGGGTATATTCTGCAGCGCGATACCTCCCGCTATTAAAAATGCTTGACCGCTGTCGCCCGAGCCAAAGCCGACACCTGCGGCAATTCCCTCGGGCAGATTGTGAATAGCGATTGCCATAAGAAAAAGCAGTACGCGGGAAAGTTCGGTCTTTTGGTGGTTCTCTATATCATCACCCACCATTTTATGTAGGTGAGGTACGATTTTATCAATAAGATTAAGACAGAGTGCACCCGCAAAAATGCCGAGTATTGCCCACGCGAGTCCCCATTTTCCACCCGATTCTACGGCGGGCAGAATGAGTCCGATTACGGCGGCGGCGAGCATTACACCCGCAGCAAATGACAGCACTATATCCGAAAACCGATGTGATATTTTCTTGAACGCAAAGCCGACAAGCGCACCGAAAACCGTTGCACCGCCTACGCCCAGCGCCGTAATTAACACCATTTCCATAATTTTTACGGGCGAAGTCCCATTCCGCCCTCGAGCGTCAGGGTTTCGCCATTCATATATTTGAAATCGGGGGAAGCCAGTTGTACACAAACGCGTCCGATTTCAAGTTCTGCATCGCCGTAGTGACCGGCGGGTGGCATTTTAACATTTGCCTTGAACGCATCAGGATATGCTTTTTCAAACTGCTCAAGTTGCGCAGTCCAGGCAAGCGGACAAATAACATTTGTGTTTATTCCGTCCTTTGCCCATTCGGTTGCGGCAACGCGTGAGAGTCCGCGTATACCCTCTTTTGCGGCGGCATAGGAACACTGACCGTAATTACCGAAAAGTCCCGCGCCCGATGCAAAGTTTATAATACTGCCCTTTGTTTCCTTGAGATAAGGGTAACAGGCTTTCATATAATAAAAAGCAGCGTAAAGTCCCGAATACATAGCAAGGTCAAACTGCTCTGTTGTGTGGTCCTGAATCGGCACACCCGAAGCAGATGCCTGTGCGTTGTTTATAAGCACATCAACTCTTCCAAACTCGGCTATTGCCTTTTCGACAACGCCCTTTGCAGTAGCCTCATTATCGGCGCCTGCATTTATATCTGCGGCAAGGGCCAAAACTTTTATTCCATAAAGACTTTCAAGTTCTTCTTTGGCTTTCTCGAGTTTTTTAACATTTCTACCTGTTATTACAAGGTTTGCACCCTCTTTTGCGTAGGCGGTTGCAATTCCGTAGCCGATAGAGCCACATCTTCCGTCCTCAAGCGCGGCGTAACCTGCACCTGTTATTATTGCGGTTTTTCCTTTAAGAAAACTCATATTTTAACCTCTTTCATTTTTAGTGTGTTTATTTTATCATACACCGATTTATATGTCAATAAAAGCCACATCAAAAAGATGTGGCTTTTATTTCTATTCTAACTCTTTTGCTTTGTTAGCCTCTGATTCGGCTAAAAGACGCATAAAGTTTTCTTTTTGTTCTTCGCTTGGTGCATAGTTGGGATGGCTGCAGCAAGGCACTGTGGGCGCTCTGCCATCCGAATACCAGAACGGTGAATCGTTATCGTTTTCGTACTTTACTCTATCCTCTTCTAGTCTGAAGTCAGGAATATCATACGGAACACCGCGCTCCATCATACTTCTGTAAGCCATAATGGCAACGGCAGACAGTCTTGTTGCAAAATACACATCAAACGGGTGCGGTTTGTTTTCGCGGATGGATTCAAAGAAATCACGGACTACAAAGAAGTCGCCGCCGCCGTGACCTGACGCTTTAATAAGTTCTTCATCCTTATCGTTGATTTCGGGCATATAGTAATTTACACATTCTTTGTCTTCGGGTTTGTCCCATTTATTATAGCGAAGCATTATTTTGCCGCCCGAACCGCGAACATTCTCAACCATTCCCTTTTCGCCACAGATGCGGTAAGAGTTATCACTCGCACCGAAAGACGAGTTTGCAACAAACTTAAATACCGAATCGTTATCGTTAAGGGTTGTTATAATTGCCGCCTTATCTCCGCAGTTAGATGCTGCATTAGAGTCACGCGGAACGGGAGAGAAAACAGGCATTGCCGTAACACGAACAGGATTTGCGCCTGTTGCATACATAATGGGCGCCAGTGAATGTGTTACATAATATGTACGGGGCAGGAAGAGGCGCCAGTGCTTGTCGCCATCATAGAGAGTTGCCTTTTCCCCTGCACCTTCATACGGGTCGCTCGCATGGTTATATTCTCCCTCTGCGTAAATGAGTTTGCCGAGGGTGCCTTCATCGCAAATTCTCTTCATTTCGCGGTTAAAGGTCATATACGGATAGTTTTCCGCAAGCATATAAATTGCATCCGATTTTTCTGCCGCACGAACAAGTTTTACAGCATCCGCAAGGGTTGCGGCGGCTGTACATTCACTCAAAACATGAATACCTTTCTCAAGGCAACGAACGGCATACTCCGCATGTTCGTGGAAATAGTTTGCAAGTAACACAGCGTCCATGGGATGCTCAATAAACTCATCAAAATTATCGTATACTGCAACTTTCCCAAGTCTTTTTACAGCCTCTTTTGCGCGTCTTTCGTGCTTTTCACAAATTGCCACGATATCGCCGTTGTTGGCAAGGATGTTGTCAAAAAATGTACTTCCTCTGTCGACACCGAAGATACCTATGCGTATTTTTTTGCTCATTTTATTCTCCTCCGTTTTCGTTAGATAAGAATTACGCTGTTATGATAACGCAAAAAAATAGCAATGTAAATAGAAAAAAGTTATATATTTATGTGATTTTTCCACTTTTACAGAGTTTTTGTCCACACTGCCGCCAACCTTACCCATTCGGCAATTCTCTTGTTATTCCATTTTTTGTTGCCGCACTCGGTAATTTCATTTCCAAGCGCAACACCGTGCGGTGCATCGGGGAAAATATGAAGTTCAAACTGTTTATTTGCATCCCTCAGCGCCGTTGCGAGTAAAAGTGAATTCTTTACATTCACCAATTCATCGTTAGATGTGTGCATCATAAATATTGGTGAAGTTTTTTCATCAACCGCTAAATCAACACTCAAATATTTTAGTTGTTCTTCTGTTGGGGTGTCTGTACACAAAAGGTTTTTGAAACTACCGGTATGCGCTGCAGACTCTATACCGTTTACAACGGGATAACAGAGTATTGCGCCTGTAGGTTTATTATAACCAAACGGCATCGATACCGCGTCATAAACCTCTTTCCTATGCCACATTGTTGCAATACTTCCCGCAAGATGTCCACCCGCGGAAAAACCCACAACAAAAATTTTATCCTTATCAATGCCGTATTTTTGGGCATTATCTTTTATGTGTTTAATAGCCAGAGATACCTCTATTAATTGCGCGGGATAGGGGCGCTTTCTCGCCACAGAATACCTAAGCACAAACGTGTTAAACCCGTACGGCATAAATGCCTCGGCAATCGGCTCCCCCTCGCGCGGGGCAATAGAGCCATAACCGCCACCCGGAATCACAAGCATTGCGCTACGGGTAAATCCCTCCATAGCAGTTGCAACATAAGAGTCTAAATAGACGCTTTTATCGTCTTCTCTTAAAAAAGTTCTCGCGCTTATCATAAAATCCCCTCCAGAAGTTTACCCACTGTTTTTGCCATACTTAAAAATCCGCTGTCGTTAGGATGGGCGGTATCAACAAGAGCTGTCTCCCAGGTATCTTCTGTAAGTAAATCCGGTCCCGCTATAAAATAGACATTGTTGTCCCCTGCCGCTTTGGCATTTTTATAGGTATTATGTATTATTTCCATTCTTTGCTTTTCAAGCGGTGTTAAATGCGCTTTGGGACGCGATAACATTATAATCGGCAGGTGGGGTTGCGCCTTCCTTACAGTCTTAAACATTTTTTCGTGGGTGGCTGCAAGATGTTCAACGTTCGGAGCGTTATAGTCATAGTCATACACGAAAGCCGACATTGAAAGCCCCGCTATATACTCTGCAATTTCCTGTTCTCCCTTTGCGTTGCCTGAAAAACCTAAATTTAGAATTTCGGTATCAAGTACGCGCGAAATTATTAAAGGATATATGTTGCCCGGTCTTGATGCGGCAATTCCATGTGTTATCGAACTTCCGTAAAATACAACGGGCTTTTCGGTTTTATATGCCCTTGGTTCCTTTATATAGCAGTCTGCATCTATGCCGATATAAACCTTAGTCACGGGTGAATAAATGGGGAAATTGATTGTGACGAGGCGCTCTTTACGGTCTTTTTGCGGAAAGTCTATTACACTTTCATATCCCTCTTTCACTACCGAGGGTGGCATAAATGTACCCACACATCTTTGTCCCTCGCCCTCATCTGCGTACATATCAAAACCCGCTACACAGGCAAATGTAATATTTGCCCACGCAGACGCTTCCGATGCGTTTTCCCTCACAGAGATTGCAACATAAGGACTATCCGTAACGAAACGAATGCGCCCACCCGTTGCGCTGGTGTTAAGTACCGACACACCGTCATTAACCGTATCGGCAACTGTTTGCGGCATACGGCAGAAAACGCCATTTTCTTTTATTATTCCGTGTATAGAAAACGGCGCTTCTTCTGCATCATAAAACTTTATGTTTTCGCGGTCAATATTTGTCTTGAAGTCAAGGTTTTTGTCTATTTTTTTAATATCCACTACTTTAACTCCTTAAAATTATCATATATAAACTCTGCCATTATTTTTGCCGCTTTTGGCATTGGATGACAGGCATCTCCGTGACCGAAAAGCCAGTCGCCGTGGCCATAGTTATCTGCTTTTGGGTCGTAGTGTTTTGTCCACAAATCATAGGTATCTATCATTAAGAGATTCTTTTCTTTAACAATCTCATATGTGCGATAAACATATTCGCGTATGCTATCACCATTGGTGGTGGCGGTCAATACTATGAGTTCTGCCTGTGGTTCGGTTTCCATCAGTTTATCAAGCATTTCACTATACTGTACCTTGAACACATCATTTGTTACATATTTCTTTGGGTCGGGCATTAATGCATCGTTAATGCCGAACATTGTAAATATAAAATCCGAACGGGTGCCGCACGGCAAAACTCCCGTATAGTCAGAAAAACGGTTCATTGCGCGCAAAACGGTGTTTCCGCCAACGCCCGAACGCAGTACGTTTATTCTGCCATTATCTCCGTCTTGCACCAAAACTTCATCATATCCGTCAAGGGGTTTTACTTCGCCCACCACTTTGCCGTCATAGCGGACAATTTTCGCATCCGCGAACTCAGCCGCCAAGCAATTTGTAAAATATGCGACAAAAGTTTCTTCACTTGTCGAGTGGCCTGTTGTTCCCTGTGTTATACTGTCACCAACAAAAGTCAGTGTAACGGTTTCGCCGTTTTCAATTTTTCTTTTAATTTTATTTAACATTTTCCCGCATCTTTATCAAGTTTATAGTTTCTTACATACAAAATAAGGTCTATACCAACCATTATGAGATTGAGCACATAGAAGAAAAGCACATACCACTTTTCCGCGAAAGCCGCCATATATGCCTCGTTTACAAGTTTGGATGCGATACCCGCTATGTAGCCAAAGAAAATAAGACACAAAAATGGTAAACTTTTGCCCTTTGTTGTTCGTGCTTTATATGATTTCATCACATTAAGCGGCCAAGAAGCACCAAAACTTACCACCATTATAATTTCTAAAATTTCTGCCATTTTTAATTACTCCTTTATATTAAATATATTTTCTCCTGCAGGGAGTTTTTTCCCTTTATAATAAACTTCCATTCCCTTTGGAACAGAAAATTTAAGATTAATTTCGCCTTTTACTCTTTCCCATTCTACCAATATTTTGCCAAAATGCGTATCGGTGCTTCCCCTTACAAAGTTTAGTTCTTTTGGGAAGAACGGTTTAATTTCTGCCTTTGCAAAACCTACTCCGATACAGTTTATGCCGAGTATGTTTTTCACAATCCAGGACATAAAGTCCGAATACATATGATGGTTTTTAGAATCGATATGCTTATAGTGCGGCCAATATTCCCAAAGCGTTGTGGCGCCTTGCTCTATCCATTCGCGATAGGACGGAATACCTCTGCTCATTAGAATTTTATATGCCGTTTCACTTTCGCCTATCATCGTTAGTGCGTGGAAAAGCCTTCTCATTCCCACCATTCCGCAGTCGTGGTGGTAATCCTTTTCGGCTATGAGCCGCAACAGTTGCGCTTTTAGTGGATCAACATCGTCATAAACACCGTAATATATAAGCATCGCTACCGATGTTTGTCTATCCGATTTGCAGGTGCCGTCTTTTGCTATGTAGGTGGATTTCACAAGGTTTTTAAGTTCCTCTGCTGCCTTAACATGCCGTGTATAGTCGTATCCTGCAATTTCTGCGGCAAGGGCGGCTATGTTGTGAAAATGCATTAAAAGCAACGCGTTTATAAGTTCAATCGGCACTAAGTCTACATCTTCGGGTGTTTCAAACTGCGGTCTTGCCCAGTCGTCAAGTCCAAAACGGATAAAACCGTCCTTATCTGTGCGGCTTTTAAGATAATCAAAATATTTTATAAAGAACGGATATGAACTTACAAGTGGTTCTTTATCCCCCGTGTGCAGATAGAGTCTATAAGGAATTTCGAACAACACACCGTCCGACACAGGCCCGTTGCCCCAACTGTAACCCCAACCCGCCGTTGGAATGATTCCCGGCATTTCGCCGTCATCGTGAACTGTATCGTGAATATCCTGCAACCACTTACGGAAAAATCGTTCGCTTTCAAAGTTGCAAAGGATTTGCTCTGCCGAACTTTGCGCATCATTCGTCCAACCAAGTTTTTCACGCGTGGGACAATCGGTCAGTGCGTAGAACATATTTGAATAAACCGAATACACGCCAGCGTGCCACAAATTATTAAGAAATTCGTCCGAACATTCAAATTCGGTTCGCAACTTTACATCTTGATGAACGAAAACGCCGTAAACTTCTGCTTCGGTTTCGCTTTTTAATCCGTCTATTTCTATAAACTGAAAACCGTGGTAACAAAAACGGGGCGACCAAGTAATTTCCTCGCCCGAACAAATAAATTTATCGGTCTGAAACTCGGTTTTTGGATAATGGCGCGCCATATCGTTAAGTTCCAAACTAAAATCGTCTTTTACCTGTTCTGCATATTTAATTGTGAGGACTTGCCCGCTTTCGCCTTTAATTTTAAGACGAATGTAACCCGATATATTTTGACCTATATCAAACAGGTATTTTTCCTTTCCCGTTTTGGCAACCATCTTACCCCTAAAAACTTCACATTCGCGTATGGGTTCACAAAGACATTCGCGAAAAGTGCCGAGTGGCTGTGTGTCGGCTACCGCCTGTTCCCAACCGCTGTCGTCAAAGTCGGATTGTGTCCATTTTTCGTCAAAAAGCCGCGCATCGAAATGTTCGCCGCTGCGCAGAGCATTAAACCGGATGGGACCATTAACTGTGCAACGCCAACTCTCGTCCGATTGCAATACAGCTTCACCATCGACCGACAGTTTTAATATGAATTTTGGCACATCGCGCCAAGCGGCTTTATCAAAATCCCACGAGGACGGCATATCTTCGTTATACCAACCGTTTCCGCACCATACGGCAAAGGTGTTTTCGCCTTTTTTTAGTAGATGAGAAACGTCGTAAACATTATACCAAAGCGTTTTTTGATAATCGCTTACGGGGGCGGTAAACTTATCCTCTGTTACAAGTGCACCATTTATATAATAATATCCATAACCTAAACCGCAAACATAGAGTTTTGCGTTTTCGGTATTATCTAAAAAAACCTTTTTGCGAAAGCGCGGTGCGTAGTTTCTATGTGTAAACTCTTTTTCTAACGCTCTATTCGGTTTTATAAAGGTTATATCCTTAAAAAACATATGTTTCTCCTATAAACACCCACACCGTCGGTTTTCGGCAGTGTGGGTGTTTATGCTTTATTCGTAATACTTAGGCGTTTTATCGGTATAGTTAAGAACGTGATAATAGCAAATAGGCATTGCGCTCCAACCGTGGCTCTTACTGCCGGCTTCATCCTTAGCCTTGACATAATCGTAATCATATTCCCAGAATGACGTTGCGCCGTCATCAAGCATCTTCTTGTACTCAGTACGGATATTGCTTAGAATATAATCGTTATATTCGTTTCCGCAAGCCTTTATGAGAGCATCATACTTGAAACCAATCATGCTAAGGCTTATGGGTGTGAAACCGTTGTCCTTATCGCCGAGTTTGTGTGCGAGTGCTACCGCCTCTTCACCCACAATAGCGTCAGATAGAATTGCAAGTGCGTTAACAAGGTCACTTGCTCTGTCATCAATACTGCTGTTTACGAAAACCTTACGCTCTTTATCGTAAAGTTTTTTGTAAATTTCTTTGCGTATATTCTCTGCTATCTCGTCATAATTATCTGTTTTTCCGAGCATTGCGCCCATCTTATGCATAAGACGAAGCGCTATGACAAGCAAACAGTTCATTGCGGTGTCAAACTTATCGTCATCCTCTTTCAAAAGTTTACCATCAAGACCGTCACGCCACTCATAGAAATTCCACTGGTACTTATCTCTAAAAGCGCGAATAAGATTGTCTTCCAGCAGTGACAGAAAGACCTTTATTATGGTTTCAAGACGCGGATAGGTTTCTTCTATCAGCGTTATATCTTTTGAATGCACCGTATACTCATAGGTCTGTATAATATAGAAAAGCGCAAACGTGGTAATTCCGAGTATTGATCCTGTGGGACAGGTAATATTCAAAAGCCCGTCTTCGCGCCTGTCTTTGCTCATAAGCAAAAGATTTGAACGCGGGAAAGCATATTCCTTGAAAGCATAGTATCCACAAAGCATCTGATTGCGGGAGTCAAGCGCATAAAGTGCTTGCTCACGATACGGTGTGTCTTCATAGTGGTCGTGCGCACAAACCTCAAGTGTATGGGCGCAAACGTCATATATACGTCTGTCAAGTTCGTCTGGCAGTTCATACGGTGCCTTTGTAAAGGTATAATAAGCAGGAACAAGCGACAGCATTTCAACCTTTACAGGTGTTTTTGAAATTACGCCGAGATAACGCGTTCCGCAACGCAAGAAGGGATTAAAATAGGTGTTTTTACCTTTGCGAAGTTTGAATTCGTAACTATAGTTACGGTTACAACTCTTAAGGTATATGATTTTATTGTCACGCACGATTTCATCAAAGACAACAAGTATAGTTTGTTCAACGGGCGAATCGATAGTAAAGGTCAGATAACCTGTTTCTTCGCGTCCTAAATCAAAAATTGGTCCCTCTGCACCCTCAATATAGGTGGATTTTATCGGTTCTTTGCCAATATCCATCTTCTTTATAGGACGGATAAACATAGGCAAATCCTGCTCTACGATATCGCTTTTCTCAAAGCCGTCTCCCTCACCGTTTATCCAATTATCCTCTTTTGTGAAGTCGTAACTGTAACTAAATCGAATCTGTCCTGTCAAGAAACGGCAAAGACCGTTTTGATATGTAGGACTAATGCGCGACAAGGTATTTTCCGATGATTCGGCAATGAGTTTGCCGTCACCGTAAACCTCATAACGCAAAGATGCGTTACCGGGGTAATAACTGTAATGCTCAACGTTGCCAAAGTGCCAAACGGCAATGGCGAGGGTGTTCTTGCCCTGTTTGCAGTATGGGGTCAAATCAATCTCGTCATACACCTTATACCAAGGAAAATCGGGATACTGCCCCAAATCTACAAACTCGCCATTGAGGTAAACTACATAGGTTGAATCGGAAGAAATCTCCAGTTTAGCATCTTTACCATCAAAATTGAATGTATCTAAAAATTCGCAGTAAATATCTTTTTCGTATTCGCTGTTTTTCCAAATCCATTTTGATGTTTTCATAATATCACCCTTTTTGCTTTGCAATTATGAAAATTCCGAATATCTTGCCTTGATTTTGGTGTTATCTACTTCGGTAGGTTTCTTTGCATCGCCTGCGAAGAAGAATTTGAAATCGCTGAAATCGGTCTTGCCGCCGCGGTTGAAAACAGCAAAACCGAGTTTAGTTCCCTCAGGCACAGCATACATATCGGCATAACTTTCTTCATAGTCTTGTACCGCATTATTTTTTTCCATTATAAATCTGCGTTTGCCTTCTTTGTTTTGGGTTATTACACCAAAGCGCGACTGTCCTGCTTCTAACACCTTAGACCTAAAGCAAAAATCGTAAACTCCGGGTTTTTCTATCGGGAACCAAGCAATATAGTAATATCCCAAGTCTTCGCCTTCGTAGTGGATAGCACCGTCCTCAACCTCTACAAAATCACAAGCCTCGGCAAAAGGTTTTGCCCACGCGTCAAAATCTGCAATAATGTTTTTTTCTTGGTCACAGGTATTGGTATCCTCAACCCAGTTGACAGAAAATGCTTCTTTTCTTCCGGGTTCGGGTATGGCATCAGTCATTTTGAAAACGCGCACCTCAGAAAGCACCACTTCTCCGCGTGTGGCGTGTGTAAAGAATGACATTTCTTCGTTGCTTCCCGAATTGAAAGCATAAACGCGGGTATATTCGCCTCCGTCCTGACCTCTGATAGTCAGTTGTTGATCGGTGCCGCCGCGATAAACATAGAAAGACTGTTCACGCTTAGATAGCGAGTTTTCAAGCCACAAACCCTCGCTATCACAAATTCCGAACTGGAAGTTTGTAAAGTTGGGGGCAACAACTCTACCCGTTACACGCAAGAAATAAAGCGTATCGGGCTCGGTTTTGAAGGGAACCTTTGTGTTGAGTCCTTCGCCTTTATATGTTTTTTCGGTTAAGTCGCTATATACACATTTATCCTCGGCACAAGTGACGCCGCCGTATTGTGTGCGTCTGCCGTATGCGGTTTTAGAAAATTCCATCATTAAAACTCCACCTTCTTTTCAAGTGTCAGCGTGGGGGAAACCGTGCTGCTGCCATCGGCAAAAACGGCTGTTACGCGATAGGTTTCTGTTTCTCCCGAATCTTCGTGCGAGGCGTGAAGAATGTCGGGGAAATCCTTATACTCTTCCTGTTTAACGCGGGTAAGTTCTTTCCACGCGTCTCCCTCCTTGTATTCAAGCGAATATTCGGTAGCACCGCGCGCACCGAACCACTGTAGGTTATCGGTACCGTTCGTCATAATCATACAAGGAACGTCCTTTTCGGTATTGCCTGTGATAGCGTTTTCTCTGTCGATGCTATAAAAACGCAAGAATGCAGCAGTTTTACGAAGTTCGCCCTGTTTGTTAACAATGTGCATTTCTCCGCCGCCGCCTGCCCAGCCGTAGCACCAATAGAAACCGCCTGCAACGCCAAACTTTTCAAAGTTTGCATAGTATTTTTTGATAACCTCTATCTGCTCGTCGTCGGTCTTGTTAGAATAGTTTCCAACTCCGTATTCGCCAAGCATTAAAGGACGCTCAAGGAACATATCCTTTGTATCAGCAAACGAGCCTGCATCATTATAAATATCGCATCCGTAGAAGTCAACGTCTACATCGCTGTATTTACCGCCGAGAATCGTATTGTGACTTGCACCTGATGAAACGGTTGTGGCAAAACGGGGGTCGAACTCTTTTACCGCCTTGGCAACCTGATTCATATAGCGTTTCATAACATCCCACGAAGTTCCGCGGGTAACGGCCCAAAGTCCGCCGTCGGCCTCGGGCTCTGCATATACGTCAACGAGTTCTACGCCGTATTTCCTACCCAGTTCCAAAATCGGATATACGTAATTTTTTATAAATTTATCGGTTTCGGACGGTACCTGCATAAAGCGTGTGTGCTTGTCATATTCAAACTTATTCCCTGTAAATGAGGATTCACAGTGGTCAAAAAGGCAGATGCTTATATTAAGGTTGTATTCATCTGCTATTTGGAAAACACGTTCTAAATTTTCCATAAACAAAGGCTCTACACCGATAACGCTACCCTCATCATCGTAAACCATTCCTTCAAATGATTCATTGAGCCAGATTTTTGCCATTTCATAACCCATAGCGCTTGCGTTATAAAAGGTCTGTCTTACGTATCTTTCGTTAAAACGAGTGCCCGTACCGCCCACGTCACCGTAAAAGGTTGAACCGATATCGCGGCCGTACCATTTCGAATTGAACCACGGAACGTAAATACCATTTACAAAACCGTTTCTTTTAAGCCTTTTGGTTATATAGAGTTCTTTGTTTTCCATAAGCGGTTCCCCCTTATTTTACAAAGTGCTTAACGCCTTTGTTTGTTTTTACACTATATGTTTTTTCGGCATCGGCCAACATTTTATCAAAATCCGATTCGCCGAGATATTCGTTAGCCTTAAGATGAAAACTGCTTTCTCCGTCGCCTATATAACGGATAAGATAAAGATTTGTTTGGTCTTCTACAACGTCCCAATCGCCCTCTACACGCTTATCCGAATAAACCCAATCTTTGAGTTTGTCGGACGAATATTCCTTATAAACGTTGGTGAGTTTTATGTCATCTGAAAGCGTTTTGAAGGTTTCTTCGGTCTTATCTTCCATTTCTTGCCACTTGTAATAAATTTTACGCATTTTTTCAACCGTTTCGTACGGTTCTTGACCGAGAGGCATTGTAAGCATCTGAACCTTTTTGGTGGTATAATCGTGCTTGTAAGGTGCTTTTACAATATAATAAACCGCAAACTGTCCCGTACCTTCAAAAATAGTGACGTCGCCTGCTTTGCGTTCCTCTGAAAACGCCCAGTTGCCGAAGTTTGTGCGCACTTCATAAGGATACGCTGTTACGGTATAGTCGGCAACGGTTTTTTCCGATTTTATTGAAGTTAGATAATCTTGCGCCAATTTATCAAAATCCTGTGTTTTTAACTGGCTTGCAAATCGGTTTGCCGCAGATTTTGCCGCAATGTATGCCGCCTCTTTATCAAACGTTTCATCCTGAATGGCAGCAAATTCCATATATTTATAATCGACAACGTCAAATTCTTCTTTGTTGTCATTATAATATTTCTCATATTCTGTAGTATCATAGGAAAGTGAAGAATAGAAATTTTCTTCGTACTTTTTGGCGAGCGCTTTGGCTTTCATAACGTAAATCACGTTATCTTTACCGTACTTTTCATATTCAGCCGCCGCACTCTCCAAAGCCTTTACTTCCTTGTCAGTAAGCGTTATGCCCGCGGCATTTGCGGTTTCACAAAGCAGGAGTGTTTTTTTGGTAGACTCTACTGCTTTATCATAAAAATATGAAAACCAACTCTCCCCGTAAGTGCTCTTTTGCCATTTGAGCGATTTGTCTTTATTAAGTCCCACAGTTTCTATATAATCTTTGCCAAAAACAGCGGTGTTATCGTCTATATATTCCTCCATTTGCTTCTTCACAAGATAGGACATCATCGCACCGCTTATTTTATAATTTTCGGTTGACAAAACGGTGGCATTTTTGCCTATAATGGGGCTGATTATCAAAAACCAGACCGCCGAAAGAACAACCAATATTGCCAACACAAAAGCGGTTATACGAAAGGCTTTTTTCATACTAAAAATCTCCTTTGGTTTTAATAAAACTTGTTATCTTTATTTTACTTGTAAACACCTATAATTTCAAGATGAAAAGTGATGTTTTTTATGCTATTTTTTGAAAAAAATGACGTTTTTACATTGCGGTATAAATCCCGGCAGTTTTTTTTGGTGCACAGGCAAAAAATAACTACCCAAAAAAGAGTTTTTCTCTCATCTTTGGGTAGTTAATTTATAGTGTTTTATTAAAACTTAAATGCTGCTTTGTCTTTTTCGTAAGTTTCAATTTTGCCGTCAATAACGGTCTTCCAACTATCGATTGTAGTCTGGAGAGGTGTGTTGGGGTCGGCAAGTTCATTGTAAAGTGTCCAAATCTGGCTGCCTACAATACCTACGCCTGTGAAGTTAAATGTGTTACCTGTAACGGTCTTCTTCCAACGAGCAAGCCATTCTTTGTTAGACTGACTTGTTGATTTCATATTTTCTTGATAATATGCGCGGAAGTTGATGAGGTTGAAGCCCATTTCAGCGTTCTTTGCTTTACGCGGAACGAAACCAAACTGGATACCGCCTGGGTTATAGCTCTTGCCACCGGTGTAGGACGGGAACGGAACCCAATCCCACTCAAAGTTAGCAGATGCCCAATCTTTGTGATTGTTCTCACGGATGTACCACATTGAACCAACGTACATAGCAACGTTACCGCCTGTCCAAGAACCTTCGTTCTTAGAAAGGTAACCGTCACCCATAATCTTCTTAACGAAGTTGAAGCCGTCTTTGAATTCCTTGGTGTTCATTGTGTTGGTGAACTTACCGTTGTTAGGTGAAATAACCGAAGCACCTGCGGAACGTGCAAATGCTGCCATATCTTCCATCTGAGCGCCCCAAACGGTGGTGTTACCGTTCTGTACTACTGTTGTAGCCTTTGCGAGCTCATAGAAAGCGTCCCAAGTCCATTTGCCCTCGTTATAATAATCGAGAGGTGTCTTCTTAACCTTTGTGTTGCTGCCAAAAATCTTCTTATTGAAATAAACGAAGAGTGCAGAACCCCAGAAATGGTCTGTAAGTCCATAATACTCGCCGTCATACTTAAGTTGGTCCATAAGGTCGTATGCAAGCCAAGTATCCTTGCTCTTATCAATCATCTTTGTGATGGGCTGTGCCAATTTTTTGGTGATAAAGCCCGGGAATTGGTCCTCGTTCATAAACGTTGCATCAGGTGCGTCGTTTGCTGCGATGAGAGCTGTAAGCTTCTGGAACATAAGGGTCGAATCCTTAACGGGTACGAACTTGATTTTAGCACCGGTCTGCTTCTGCCAAGCATCGTAAATTCCCTGTTCCCAATTTTCAGGGGTGTACCAAACCAAAACTTTTGCAGTTTTGCCCTTGTAGTTAACATCAAAGCGACCGCCGGTCTCTTTGTCGTTAACATTCCCTGCCTGAGCAACCTGGCTTGAGGTTGGCTGCTTGTTGGAAGCCGTGTCTTTTTTGGAAGAAGCGTCTGTATCTTTATCTGTCTCTTCCTTGCTCACTGTTTCAGTAACAAAAGATTCAACAACATAATAATCGCTTCCTTCATCTCCCCCTGTAGTAATGGAACAAGCGGTTAAACTGAATACCATTACAAGACAGAGTGCCAAAGAAATTGTTCTCTTTAACATATGCGTTTTCTCCTTTTTAATTTTATATTAACACTATCCGACCAAGCCGGAGTGTTCAATACCTTGAATAAAGTATTTCTGCAGTGCACCATACATAATTACCATTGGTGTTAAGAAAAGCATTACACCTGACATAAGTTGATTACGAATGGTGGAAATACTTGTAGATGCTTGCGAAAGGTTTGATTTTAATGTGGTTAGTTCTGTTGAAAGCGTTGAAAGTTCGTCAAAGAACATTGTAGGAATCATTGTTTCGTTCCAGTACCAAACGATTGAAAGAATGGCAACAACCAAGAACGATACCGCGGAGGACGGAACAACGATTTTCCAATAGGTCTTGAATGTTCCGCAACCATCTATATAGGCTGCTTCCTCAAGTTCTTTTGGTAGGTTTTTAACGAACTGGCGGAAGATGTAAATCATAAGTCCCGCGCGAACGCCCTGTCCCAAACCTGCAGGTATGAAAAAGGTGAATACGGAATCTAAAAGTCCTAAATTTTTGAAAATTGCGTATTGCTGAACAATGAGCATCTGCGGCGGTACGATAATCGTAATTACCACAAGCAAGAAAATCAGCGTCTGTCCACGGAACTTAAATCTTGCAAGACCGTATGCTGCGAGCGAACAACTAACAATTTGTAAAAGAACACTCGTACAAACCAGAAATACGGTGAACAGGAAATTTGAACCGTAGGACATAACACCCCATACATTCACATAGTTCATAAAGGTAACCGCTTTTGGAACCCACACAACCGAGGGGTCCAAAAGTTGCACTTCCGTCATAAGACTTGTGCTTAAAGCGTAAATAATCGGGAACAAGATAACATATATAATTCCGATTAAGAAAGCCCAACGAACTATGCTGCCAAAGATAGAGGCGACAACGTTTTTAATTTTTGTGTTCATATTGTCCCCTCCTCTTATATTTCGGCGTTTTTAAGCGGTTTTCTGAAAATTATCAGAATTGCGCCGATAACTACACCTAAAATCACGAAATAACTCCACATTATTGCAGATGATTTATTATAGTTGCTTTCCTGAATAAGTCTATATGCCTGTTGCATAACTTTATTGTTGTTTGATGTAAACAGGTCAATACAGGTATAAACAACATTAAGAATAATAACATTCGCCATCATCGGAACGGTTACATACCAGAATGTTTCCCAACCCGTTGCACCCTCAACCTTGGCAACCTCATAATACTGTGCCGAGATAGATTGCAAACCTGCAAGGAACAGGATTGTTTGAACACCCGAACTCCAAACGAGGTTGAAGATTGAAGCAATATATTCATTAAGTTGTTCTACAAGCGCATTTGGAAGACCAACATTTTCAAGCATCGCAGAAAAACTGAATGAATTGTAAAGTCCTCCGCCACCAGAGCCCGATTCGAGCAATTCTTGCGCTGTTGTATCGCCGTTAAGATAGGTGAGAACAACGCCACTTGCTATAATAACAGGCAGGAAGAAGATTGCTCTGACTATCAGTCTGCCACGGAAGTTCTGATTGAGTACGATTGCGAAAACAAAACTCAAAAACAGAATAATGGGCAACGAATAGAAGAAATCTACAATTGAATCAAAAAGGTTGGTGGTAAAACTGGTGTCCACCGTCCAGATGTTGTTATAAAACTCAAATCCGGCAAAACGGGTGGCAAAATATTCTATTATTGTACCGCTGTGTTCGTCAAGCGGGGTTGCCTTCGAAAAGGAGTACCAAATTGAAAGCAGTGCAGGGTAAAAGAAAAACACAAGGAATCCAATTACCCACGGAATTGTAAACACAAAACCCTGTCTCGCACGGCGTTTCTCCATTGAGGCGGGGAGTAATTTATCTAAAAAACTTTTTTTCATATTTTCCTACTCCCCTATCTTTTAATAATAAAATCGTTTGCGCCGATGCTTACATTTTCGGCGTTGTAATCTGTTTCGTTGCAGTTGATTGTAATTTCTACGCCGTTGCTGAATGTTGTTTTGTAAACACCCTTTGCAAGTACGGCATAGCCGCTTATTGTGGCTCCGTTTGTTGCCTCAATAGCATCCTTACCTCTTTTAATGGTAGAAATCATAGTTTCCTTACGGTCTTTATAACTACCTGCTGCAAGTGTATCAAACACCGATGCAGAATATTCAGATGTTTCTGTGCCGCAAATCGTGAAGTAAAGACCTGTTCCGAGTGCGACTGAACGCAAGAAATCATCTGCTTCGTTGTTGGTAAGTGTGAGCGATGCACCTGACATTGCTCTGTAGCCCTTAAACACGATATGATAGAATGGTAACCATTCGTCCTCAACCGTAAAGTTGCTACTGTTAATCGGCGAATCAGTTATGTAATCTGCTGAAAGTGCAGCGTACTGATTTGCAGAATCGAACATAATCTGTGTTTTGTTCTTTTTTAGAACTTTAGAAGCCTTTGTCACATTTTCAGAGAAATTAAGCGCAACAAAGTTCTCCATTCTCTTATAATCGCCGTAGGTTATGTCGCCCATTGCGCCGAGCGACACGCCGGTAAAGGCATTTTTATTTATTGTTTTTGTGAGTTTTTCTGCTGCTTCTTTGAAGAAGTTAGGAGCAAGCAAATAATACTCATAGGCGTTTTTCTTTGTGCCGCCTGTGGAAACAGAGTAGAAATACTGTGACGCTTTAAGTGATGTTGTTGAGGTTGCGGCATCGGTATTAACCGTAAATCCGTTGCCCGATTTTGTGAAACGAACCAAATCAAATTCAGGGAACAGTTTTGCGCCGCTTTTCTCTACGGTATCAAGCAATGCGTTGAGCGATTTCTTGTTTCCAAGAACTTTTTCGGTTTTATATCCACCGGCAATCTTGGTAGCATCAAGTCCGCCGCCCTGAACACCGCTGAGTTTTACGGTCGGTGCTACACCTGTTTCTTTTGCAACATCGGCAATAATCTCTGACGCCTGTGCATAGGTGGTAATGGGTTTTATTACCTTTTTAGGAATTCCAAAGAAAAATTCACGCTTTGATGCTGCCATTGGCAAATCAAGATAAAGTGCGGTTTCATTTTCTTGTTTCTTTAGTCCCTTTTCATTTACAAGATACTCTCTGTAAAGGTCTGCGGTCTTAAAGAAATCCGAATCCTGACCATCTATAAACATTATGCGTTGGCCAACTTTGCTACCCTTTGCAAGTGAACTGAACTGGTGACCAATCATAACATGTCCCCAACCTTGCGGAAGCGCAATCGCTTCTGTTCCGCGAACAGCAAAGGTTGTGTATGCGTATGAGAAGCCAAGGTCTACATCACCTGCGGTGGCGTTAACCTCTGCACATTCCTCGCCTCTGTCGATAATTGTGCAGTATGTGCTTTCAGCATCGCTTACAGAATAGACAGGAAGTTTTATGTCTTCGGTCTTTGTAAATTGATACTGTGTGGTTGAAGCCTTATCCTGACCATAAACATAGCCCTTATATGTACGGGCAGCACGGTCTGTATCACAATACATTACCATTCCGCTGCCATCCGGAATAAACATTTCGTTTGTCTTTTCGTTCAAAACAGACGAAGCATAAGGCAACACAGAAATTCTGTAAATCTGGTATTGGCTTTCATATATACTGTCAAGGTTTATATTAACATCAAGATAGCCGTTTACCAAACGGTATTCTACTGGGATTGCCGCGTTCTGCTCGTCAAAGCAGTAAAGCAATCTTATACCGTTATCAATCTTATATGAATAAGTTCTGCCATATTCATAAGCGCCTGTGTACGATGTTACGGTAGTAAGTCCCTTTTCCTTAACAGACTTACCCTCAATCATAATCGAGGATTCAAGATAGGATTTAATACCACCGTCATACAAATTGTTAAGATACTGTTCTGTCGGCATACTAGACCATATAAGCACATCACCTCTATATACAAGCAAGGCTAAACGGTCAGCATCCCAATCAAGTCTAAGTTCGCCGTCCTCTGCGACTGTGCCGCTACTTACATAGTTTTCGGTTGTTTTTACGGGTTTACCTTCGACAGTTTCGTCTACGACACAACCCGACAAAACTGTAAGGAGCAAACAAAGACAAAGAACTAAAGATATTAATTTTTTTATCATCTTTGACCTCCTACAGTTAAGCTTTTCTAAAGACTACTTCGTTATATACGGAACGGAAAAACTCTATAACATCCTGGAAAAGTGTGAGAACAAGCAATATAAGGAACGCGCAAAGTATCATTCCGATTATTGTTACAATTCCCATTCCAAGTGCACGGAAGAAACTGTAATCGTGTATGATTGTAAGTTCTACAAGCAATACAACAATTGTGATTATCCAACAGATTGACTGTGCACCGCTTAAAATAATTGCTTCATCAAACACAAGGAACTGTGAAGCGATTATAAAGAAGATGCTGTATATAATCTGCGGAACAAGAGCAAATCCCGTTGCGATTACGATTTCCTTAAATGTGCCTTTGCCCTCGAACAAGGTGCAAAGTCCCCAGTTTACAACACACCACAACACCGCGATGCCTACTGTTGTGACAAATACCATTGCCGAGTTGTATTTATCGGGGTCGTAATCTGTATACATAAAGCCGCCCCATGTTGTTTCAAGAACCTTGCCTATAAACATCAAAATCATTATACCAAATGCAATAAACATATAAATGTCAAGTTGCTTTGATTTTTGTTTGCGCAAGGTTTTAATCTTGGTAGAAGTCTGAATCGGACGACAGAACGCCAAAAGCGATGTCATCACAATACCCGGTTCTTTCTTCTCGCGCGGGTGCTTTTTACGGTAAATCATATATGCGATTATACCGGCTACAGCAAGAATTGCTACAATAAATATAATAGCAAAATTGTCGGAAAGAAGTTTAAGTCTTACCTGCTCAAATGCGCGTTCATAAATTTCACGCTCGTATCCGAGTTTTGCATATTTGAGGGCAGAATCATAATCCTCCATAGCAATATAGTAGTTAGCAATACCGGCATACGCCAACTGGTTGTAGCCGTCCTGCTCTTTAACGCTAACCCAAAGCGGATATGCGCCTTCGAAATCGCCGTTATCGGTTTTTTCCATTGCAGAGAAAAGAAGTTTACCGAAATCTGTAAGGCCGAAAACGGTTATACTGTTTGTCGTGGAGTCAATTACCAAGACATCTTTTCCGTTTATGGCAAGTTCGGTTGCGGTTTTGAAGGTTCCCACCTGTTCGCCAAGTCCCTGTCCGCCACCGAACGCTGTAACAAGGTTACATGCGGTATCGTATACAAAAACTCTGCCATAGGTAGAATCAAGGCCGTATATGTATCCGTTATCATCAACAGCAATTGCAGCAAAATGTTCGGTTGCGTTGAATTTGTTGATAAGTTGAATGGTTTCGCCGTTACCAAAAGCAAAAGTGTCTGCCGAATCGCCATCGCGTTTAAGAATATTTATGCCCGAATAACTGAGTTTGCGAAGTTGGCCTTTGCCGCTTTCGGAGTTAGCCGTTGCGGTGTAGATGAAGCCGCCTTTTTCATAAATATCGTCAAACTCATACGGAAGTTCACGCATGGAAAACTCATACTGTGCATCTGTTTTGAGGGTATTAACAAAGAAATTCTTTATTGCATCAAGCACGGTAGCAGAGGTCTGGTTTGCACCGAAGAATCCTGTAAACTCGTAATCTGATGTGAAAACGAGCGCACCGTAGTAGACGCCTTTACAGAGCACGAAGATAAAGCCATCTTCATCCTCTAAAACCTTTGTTGCATTAAACTCTAAATTATCAGGAATAATGGGCGAATCGGGCTTGGTTATAACCTTTACAACCGAACCCTCCGCATTTGCCACAACAACATACTGATTTGTGTTATCGGCTATGTAGATTGTGCCGCTTTTTGCAACGAAAAGTCCGTTTGCGGTTGAAAGGTCAAGCGTTTCTTCGCCATTTTTGATGTTATCAATAACACGGACAAACTGATAGTTTTTATCAAGCACGACTATACGGGAATTACCGCTGTCAAGCAGATAAATATAGTCCCCTGCAATGCAAATATCGTTAATTGTGTTGAATGCGCCGATACCGAAATCCTGTCCTTGCAGGTAACGATTACTTACAAACACATCCTTTTGCTGAACGAGAACGGTTTTACCTTGACCGTTTTTCTCCTGAAAAGATTCTGCACTTGCGGTGATACCGCCGACTGCTATCAATAAGGCAAGTGTGATGCAAACTAAAACTTTCAAATATTTTTTCATATACATCACTCCCCCTTATCCCTTAATGCCCGAACTGCTCATCGTCTTAGTAACACTCGACTGAGAGATGAGATATACTGTTGTCGGGAACAGAAGCATTATTACCGATGCTGCCATTGTACTACCCTGACGGGTGATACCGGCGGTTGAAATCTGCTCAATGATGTTGGGCAGAAGTTTAATGTCTTCATCAAAAATCATTGACGAGGACGAAGTTGCCCACAAATCTCTGAATGCGAACAAAACGAGTGTCAGCACAGCGGGGCGAATAAGCGGCAGTGCAATCTTGAAATAGATTGTAAAGCAGGTCGCTCCGTCAATTTTTGCCGCCTCCATCAATACATCGGGAATACTGCTATCCATATACTGTTTAAGCAAGAATACACCGAGTGTTGACGGTATATAGGGCAAAATATATACGAGATATGTGTTGAGAATTTTAAGTTCAGACATAATTACATACTGCGGAATTGCAAGTGTGTAAGAGTTGAAAAGAAGTGACATCTGAACAAATGTAAATATAAGTGTATAAGCCTTGTGGCGATACTTTGAAAGTGTGAACGCTGCCATCGAAGCAACAAAAACATGAAGCATTGTTGTAACGACACTGACAAAAACACTGTTTATTATGTATCTTGAGAACGGAACCCACTCAGTAGATAACAGTTGCGGTAACGCCATATAGTTTTCAAGCGTTGGCGCCACAACATAAAACTTTGGTGGGAACGCCATAATTTCATCCAAAGGCTTTAGTGATGTAACTATAAGATATATAAGCGGCAAAAGCATAAATGCACCGAACACCGTTAAAAAGGTTGCAATAACTGCGGTGCCGAACTTTGAACGCGTATATCTTTTTACCTGATTACGTGCCATAAATTACCTTTCCCTTCGTTTAATCCAATTACTATTTATCAAGCGTGTTGAGCAGTTTTCCTATTACATATCTTGTAATTGCCATAAGGGCAAACAGGAACACCGCAATTGCCGAGGCATAACCCATTTCGTACCTGACAGTACCGTAGTCAGACATATGTGTAACTATGGTGTGGGTTATGTAGTTAGTACTCGGATTACCTGTAAGGGCTATGGCAACAGCGCTGACAGAGAATGCCGCCTGAATTTGCATAACAGCCGAGAAAAGCAATATGCTCTTCATAGAGGGCAATGTAATATACCAAACCTCTTGCCAACGGTTGCGGATACCTTCGATTGCGCCAACCTCATAAAGTTCGCTTCCAACATTCTGCAAACCCGAAATGTTAGCGAGGAACGAGGTACCCATACTCATCCACAACTGAACTATCATGACGATAGGCAGTGCGTAGGATGCATCTTTAAGCCAAATAACCGGCTCGGTTATGAATCCGTATTCCAAAAGGAAACCGTTTATAAGACCGTAACTATCGCCACTGAAGATAAATAACCATATAAAGTAAACATTACCTACAAGTGCGGGTGAATAGAAAATGAACGAAACAACAGCCCTTGCGACACGCGGAAGTTCGTTTATGAACCACGCAAGTAAAAATGCGAACGCATATCCAAGCGGACCTGTTATAACAGCGAATATAAGGGTGTTTTTAAGAGCGATTTTGAATATATCGTCATACAAAAACAGTCTTATATAGTTCTGAACACCGCTGAATGTCGGAAGATTTAGCATATCAAAGGTTGTGAAACTGAGCACAACCGATGACAAAATCGGCAAAACGGTGAACAGGAAAAACAATGCCAAAAACGGTGTCAAAAGAAGTGTGGGCTGAAGGAAACTTTCACTTCTGTACTTTTTAATTTTAGTTTTCATTTTGCTTCCCCTCCCTACTTCTTATCAGCATATTCTTTGCTCTTTCTTTCCATTTCTTCGTCTATCATAAGCGACCATTTGGTAAGAGCATCTTTTGGTGCATCGCCATCGGTGTAAACGGCATAAAATGCATTTTCAAGTGAACGGTTTACATAGTAACTTCCCGGAACTTCGGGTATAAATTCTGCAAGTTTATACTGATTTAATATAACCTTTGCATCGTTTCTGTTCCAAGAAAGAAGTTGCAACGCCTCAATATTCGCGGTTGGAACACGAGCCGCAATACCAACGATAGACTCAACATCCGAACTGTATCTGTACTGTGTTTCTGCGCTGGTCCACCACTTAAGGAATTCCCAAGCCTTATCGGGAGAATCGCTGTCCTTAAGTATTACTGTAGCGGTTGCTGTACCAATTGTTTTATTGTTCAATCCGTTTTCGCCTTCAAATCCCGGAAGTTCGTGAACACTCCAGCGGCCGCTGATTTCAGGTGCCGCCGCCATAAGTGTGGCGTAGGATGTGTAAGGCTCAATACCAAGCGGCATTTCGCCAGTACGGAAACGGTTGTAAAGGCTGAAGGCTACAGGCAGTTTGTATTCAACATACAAATCTGTATAGAAATTAAACGCATCGAACGCTTCGGCTGTATCAAGATTTGTCTTTGCAAGGTCCTCTGTATAAAGAGTTCCGTTTTTCTGATAAAGGAAGGTTCTGTAGTTAAGCGGAACACCGACAGACAGGTTGTTTCTCATAAGTACCGCACAGCAACGCAGGAATTCATCCCAGGTTTTCGGTACAGAGATTCCAAGTTGCTCAAAAATGTCATCTCTGACATACATCATATTAAATGTAATGCTGTCGGCAAGACCGTAAACTCCGCCTTTGTATCTGAAGGGGTTAATGGGCTTATCACTGCCGTAGTTTTTCTGCAATGTTTCTTCAAAATCAGAGAACTGTGACAAATCATAAAGTGCACCACGCATCGCAAGGTTAACGGGTGTATCATTAGTTTGCATAATGGTACAATCGGGTGCGTTACCCGAAAGTTTCGCCTGAATCATAGATGCTGCAGCAATCTTGATATTGGCCTTTATGCCTGTCTTGGGTGTGAAGGTTTCCTCGACCATTTTTTGAAGAACTCTTGACTGGTCGCGGCCAATGTTTACCCAAACATCGATAACATCGTCACCTTCTGCCGAAGAAAGCGAGTTATAGTCAACTACATATGAAGCAAGTAGTTTATTGAAACCGAAAACAAATCTTTCGATAAAGTTAGATTTGTACTCTTTCTCATCAACACTTTCGCCCGCTATGATTATCTTTTCAATGTCAAGCGGCATTTTGCGCATTTCGTAAATCCACGCACCCGCACTACTGTAGTTATTGAAAAGGTCGCTGACATATTTATGTGCTTTGAACTTGGAGTCTAGCATACGCTCAAGCACGAGTGCAAGACTTTCAAGTGTAACGGCGTTAGAGCCGCCCTTCGCGCCTGTAATAGCGTTATATTCTTTTACCAAGCCATCGATTTGTTCTATGTAGGTCTTAAGGTCATCAGTAAGGGTTGGAATCTGCTCATAAAGGCGATAGTCACGGTTAGCATCAGGACTTGTGCCCGTAATCATAATAATCTGACGGTACATTTCGCCGACATTATATATAAGGGTTTCAAGTCGGCGGCTGATGTCTGCAACCGAACCTAAAGTTGCCTTGAGAGATACCGTGTGCGTTCCCTCTGTAAGATATACATAGTAAGGTGTTTCTCCGCCGAAAGTAAGCAACTCCCACTTTGTGTTGTAGGGAAACTTGAGTTCATTTGCCTCTGCAAATGGGGTTTTACCGTCTATTTGCAGACTTCTGATTGAACTGGCGTTAGTAAGATAACCCTGTTTATATTTGAATGTTATGCTATAATACGCATCCTTGGGAGCAGTAAATTCCCAAGTAATCTTTTCACCGGCGGCATCCCAGTTGTTGCCTCCGATGCAGTTGATGGATGTATGATACGCACTTGAGGGAGTAAGTGACGGGTCACTGCCGTCTGCAAGAGGACGAAGTTCTTTAGAGTTTTTATAAACTGCGTTCTGCGCCTCAATCACAATATTGTCGCCATCATATATACCCGAAACATCTTCCGCTTTATACGCCGGTGTCTTCTCCGCGCCCGAAAGTGTTATGGATTCAAGGGCAATTGTGCCCGAATAAAGTTCGATTGTTATGGTGTTTGCACCTTGTGTAAGGAGGAACTTAAGAGGGTCAAGGAAGAGTTCATCTGGGTCTATGAGTTTTTCGCTTACCCACTGCGGTTTTTGAATCTGCGAGGGGCTTGATTGGTTTCCAAGCGCATCCTCTGTGGGTTTGCCATCGTCTACCCAAACACGCGGCAAGAACATACTGTCGGCTTCCGAAAAAGGCTCTTTTCCGTTGATTTTACAGGAAAGTTCAATATTCGCATCGTTATTGTCAACGGCTGCATAGTTAAGCGCAATGTTATAAAGCGCTTCTACACTGCAATTGGCGGTAAACGAAACGGGACCGCTTTCTGAATCTATGATAAGGACATTGTCCTTTCCGCAGTATGAATCAAGTTTTGCGTTCGAACCTTCGGTAGCAACAAAACCGGATGCATCTATCTTTATAGATTCGCCGGTGTAATCGTTTTTACCCTCAAGGTAATCGATATATCCGCTATCGGTCGCGACCAGGGCAACCGAATCATTGACATCAGACACCGTATCAGCAGAACAGATTGTCTGCATAAACAGTGTTGCTATCAAGGATATAACCAAAACTGTACAAATTAACCTTAAAGCGTTCTTCAAAATTGTACCTCCTAAATTAAGTGCTGACACCAATAAAACCTTGTTTGCTTTACTGAGCAGTTTCTTCTTTTTCACTACTTTCAAAATTGTTTTATACGGTTTAATCTCATAAAACAACTTGCAAATAGCATACTCTGCAACCTATGCTGCAAAGCATGAACGAAAGTGAAAAATTTTTGCCAAATTATCACAAATGCATTATACCATATTCATATAATAATGTCTTCTCATTTTTCACCAAATTGCCATAAAACACTCTCAAAAATCACTATGTTTCATATTTTAACGAAAATATTTGGTAAATTTTACGCATTAGTGAACAATATTTTGGAACTTTTGTTAAATTTTCAACTATGGACGCGCTTCCCTTCGTCAAAATGACAACTGATTTGTCTCAATACACAAAAAGTTTTGATTTTTTGAAATAATCCCGTGAAAAACCGATTTTCCACCGAAACACGCCGTCTTTTTGTGCAATTTTACCACTAAAACGGATAAAACTTGGACACATAGTGTGTTGGCTTTTACTCGTTTTACAACGCACAATCAACACATTCGTCAATATGCACATATCATATTTTTCGTGGTGCGATTTCGACCTTATAAAATAATAAAAGACCGTGAAATCACGGTCTTTTATTATACATATTCAAAAGATTGTTATATTAATCAATTTGGGGTTGACGAAGGTCGATTTCAACGGGGGTAATACCCTTTGCTTCCTTGTCACCAAACAAAACGTCACAAAGTCCTTCAGGGTTAACAACACTAAGAGAGAAGGTGTTAACAACGGTCTTTGCATAGGGGAAGGTGCTTGGAATAAAGGGTGAACCGTGACAAATCATAATTACGGGAATATCAAGTTTGAAGAGATATTCGTAAACCTTTTGAAGCATCTTTCCGCAGGGTTGGAGATTAAGACCGCCCCAAACAAAACCGTAATAGAAGTTAACTATGAGTGCGTCTGCTTCGGGCAAATCCTCTACGCTGACAATGCCGTTCTCTTCATACTCGCCGTATTTGAAGATTTCGATTCCTCTTGCTCTGAGAGCATCATCGAAATTGGTAGGACGCTTACGTTCGGTGTTTGTAAGGTCAACGCTGATGATTTTCTTTATTTTGTTTTTATCAAACGGGAGATGTCCTGCTTCATTTTTGAAGATAGAAACGGAATTTTCGCCAATGCGCTTTGCTGCGTTTTTAAACTTTTCACGTTCTTCTGCAGAAACGGGTGTATAAGAATTATCCTTTTCCTCGTCAAAGAGTCCAAGACGTTCTTTCGCCTTGTAAATTCTGTAAACAGATTCTTTAATACGCTCTATTGTGATTTCGCCGTCGTTAACAGCCTTTTCGAGAATGTCAACCGTTTCGGTCATTGGTGAGCAGAAGTTTGTGAAGATAAGCATATCACAACCTGCTTGAATGGCTCTTACGTATGCTTTATCATACTTAATATACGGTACAAGACCGCCCATATTAAAGCCGTCCGATACCACGAGGCCTTGGAAACCGAGTTTCTCGCGGAGAAGTTTAGTAATAACGTTATGGCTGAGTGTGCAGGGGATGATTTTTCCATCAGGTTCTGCTGCAGGGAAACAGCAGTGGGACGGCATTATTGCGCTAAGGCCGTTATCGATGGCGGCTTTCCAAGTTTTACCGTAAACATCCATCCACTCGTCCATCGTCATATCATTAAATGTAGCGTGAATATGACTGTCAGCCATTTTCTTTCCGTCGGGACTTGGGAAGTGTTTGCCTGTTGCCAATGCACCGTTTTCCTGTACACCCTTAATAAATGCGCCTGTCATTTTGCTAACCTGATTGTGTTCATTGCCCCAAGCGCGTGTGTTTGTGCTTGCAATGGGTGACAAACACATATCTAAAACGGGGCCAAAGGCCCAGTGAACGCCAACCTCAAGACCTTCTTTAGCACAGGACTCACCTGCTGTGTAGGCGTCTTCCTCGCTGTTTGCTGCAGAAATTACCATTGCCGAACCAAACTGTGTGCCTGTATCCATAATAAAAGAAGGAGAAGTTTCCATATCGGTTGCGAAGAGCGGATAATTACCGCCACGCTCTTTGAGCATTTTAGTCAACGCAACAATATCATCATGCTTTGACGGGAAAATGTAGAATGCGCCCGGCTTTACATCACAATCCTTGAAAACATTTTCAAAATACTCACGCGGGTCGGAATCTTCTTTATATGTAGCGCGGAGTGCGGGACATAAAAGTTGTGCGACCAAATCGCGTGTACTCATGCCTTCAATATACTTTTCAAATGTCATAACTATCGCTCCTCATTTTTATTTAAGCCTTACGACAAGATTATAATACAACTTTTTCTAAAAAAAGTACTCTCATTTTTTGGCTTTTTACTCTCATTTTTTAAGTTTTTTGATTAAATGGTGAAAGTACTGTGCCGCGCCCTGAGTTTTGCAGGCGTTACACCGTAGTGCTTCTTGAAGATTTTTTGAAAATGACTAAAACTCGCATAGCCTACATCCTCTGATATCTGTTCGATTTCCTTTTGGCTTAGCACAATTTCCTTATGCGCGGTGGAAAGACGGAGATTAAGCACATAATCGTGAAGTGAAACCCCAAGATTTTGCCACATAAGTTTTGAAAGGCGGCTGCGGCTATAATTTGATATACGGACAAGTGCCGCCACTCCCTCTTTCATATTTTCGGGTTTGTTCATTTCTTTAAGCGCCTCGGCAAGCCACAAGGGCATCGTGACCGACTGCAGTCTTGCGTTATCCATATATGTTTTTATAAGCAAACTCAAAAGCAACCGCATATCGTGCTCTGACGACAGTGATTCAATGTTTTCAAACAGGGCATATACACTCTCTGTTATACCCGCACAGGTATAAATGGTAGGTGCCGACTTTTGATACTCTTTTTCAACATCCAAATCAAACGCGCGACACATACGCTCAAATTCCGAACGCTCAACAGACAGGCATATTGCCGTTACATCGTTAGATTGACTTATAGAATCGTGATATTCACCCGGAGAAAGCAAAAAGATATCATCTTTATGCAATTTATAAAGTTCGTTATTGATATTGTGAACATTTTCACCCTTTAGCACGAGCATCCATTCAAAAAAATCGTGTGTATGCCACACAGCGCTCAGTTTTCTGCCCTTTGCGCCCTCCAAATACTGAAAAATATAATTACCTTTTTCGCGTATTTTTTCAAACTTTAATGTGTTTCCAGCAGGTTTCTTCTCCATACCGTCACCAGCGTTCTTTATTGTTTGGCTTCATTGTATCACAGTGTTTTGGAATTTACAACAACAGTGTTAAAAATCGCATAAACACAATCAAAAAGTGTCTATTTTCGCTTAAAAAAGGGTGATATCCTGTGCTCAGTAACAAAAAATCGCATTTTCGAGGGTTAAAAATATGAATTATCCACTCTTGCTTTTTTCAATTCTTCTGGCGGTTGGGTGCAATATTTTATATCACAAACTCGGGGACATGCGCAGCCCATTTATGTTTTCAGCTGTATCTTCACTCTCGTGGGTTTTGATGCTTATTTTCGGCGGGGCTGTCAACATACAATTGACAGAAGTCTTTTTCGGCGTAGCATACGGCATTATACAGGCGCTGTTTTTGTATTTTAAGATGCGCGCTATGGGAACGGGGCCCGTTTCCATCACAAGCGTCATCGGCAACTGTTCTATGCTGCTTTCGACAATTTTCGGTATTTTATATTTTAAGGAAAGCGTTAATCTCTGGCAGATTTTTGGTGTTTTGGGAATTATCATATCGGTTTTGTTGTGTCTCGATGCCAAATCAGATATGAAAGCGGCGCCTAAATGGAAGTTTTTCTGTATTGGATTTTTCTTTTTTGCCGCCGCTACGGGCATTGTTTTCAAATTGTTCAGCAAAACAGACGGCAACGGCAACAATATGATGCTTATATCTGCTTTCACCATGGTTTTATTTATGCTAACACTGTCTTTTTTGAAAAAGGAATCTGTATTCTCACAAAAGAAAACTCTGTTTTTTGCGGTTTTGGCCGGTGCTATGAGCCTTGGGTACAACCGACTTAATTTATATTTATCGGGCGCTTTACCATCTGTAATTTTCTTTCCCATATTTAACGGTGCTATTGTTTTGATTGTAACAGTTTTAGGAATTTTAATTTTCAGAGAACGGCTTTCAAAAAAGCAGATTTCAGGCGTATTACTTGGACTTTTGGCAATAATTTTGCTTGGCATATAAGGAGTGTTTTTTATGATAAATTTTGAGCACAAATTACCTTCAATGAATATTGACGGCAGAAACAACGGCACCTATAACAACCACGAACTTGGTTTCCCCTCTATCCTCACAACCCGCGATGCGAAATTGGGACTTTTTCTAAAAGCACTCAGAAACAGCATTTTATCTGAGCGGTCGCTTGTTTTTATAGACGGCAAAATTTTGCTTGTTGATAAAAACTGGATTCGTGACCACGTACATATTACAAAGGCTATGCGCCACTGGGAACAGCGCTTTGGTGATTTTTTGGACTTTATTATTGCCACCCAGCGCGAAGACGGTCAGTTTTATGAACTGATAAAACAGTATGACGACGAACATTGGAAGATGGTAAACGAAGACTGTTATATTATGTATCCCGATGACAATCTTTCGCTTGTAAGACTTGAACTTGAGGCGGATGTTGAGTATCTTGTGGTTGAAGGCGCCACCTATCTTTACCGCACAACAGGCGATGACGAATGGCTCTCAAATGTTTTACCCGCTCTTGAAAAAGGTATTGACTATATGATGAGCGATGAAAAGCGTTTTGACGAGGAACACGGCCTTGTCAAGCGCCCCTTTACTATTGATACGTGGGATTTCACCTATGACGCCACCAATAACACAAAAAGCGCAGAAGACCGCCGTATAAATCCCGATACACCTATGTCGATTATGCACGGTGACAACTCGGGCGTTTATCAGGCTATGATACAACTTGCATGGTTTAACCGTAGACTTGGCAATGAAGATAAAGCGAAAGAGTGGGAAAAACGCGCCGCCGTATTAAAGGACAACATATTCAAGCACCTGTGGAACGGCAAATTTTTTATTCACCAACTTCATTTAGGTCACAAGGGCGCGGATAACCTTGAAAACGAGCGTCTTTCCCTTTCCAACACATACGACATAAACCGAGGAGTTACAGACCTTTGGCAGTCGCGCAAGATTATTGAAGAATATATGCGCCGCCGCGAAACAACCAACCTCTTTGCCGAATGGTTTACGATTGACCCGCCGTATGAAAACTTTATAGGCTACACCACAGGTGAATACGTAAACGGCGCCGTATCGCCCTTTACAGCGGGGGAACTCTCAAAAGCGGCATTCAATAACGGCTATGAAAGTTACGGATACGATATCATCAAGCGCTTTATGAAATTAGTAGAGCGTGACGGCACATCGTATTTCTTATATTTCCCCGATTCAGCACCACAGGCGGACAGAGGGCCGAGCGCGTGGGGCGCCGCAGCACTTATAAGCGCGGTTGACGAAGGTCTTGCGGGTATTGAAGATATCGGCGTAAACTATGACGAAATCCGCCTTTCTCCACGTTTTACCGTCACAGAATATGACGAACTGCGTTATCTTACGGGCTACGAATGTTCGAATACTTTGGTTGATTTGCGGTATATATTAAAAGATGAAGGTATGCGTTACGACCTTTATTCCCCCGCTAAATCAGTAAACGCGCACATTATGCTACCCGAAGGTAAAACGGCCAAAACACTTTACATTAACGGCAAAGAAAGCGGTTTTACACATTGCCGTGTTGCAAACAGTAATTATATCGATGTTTGTGTGAGGGCAGACGGTTATGTGAGTTTCGAAATAATTTTCTAAATAAAAAAGAGAGCCGTGAGGCTCTCTTTTTTATCTTGTAAAATCAAAATCACATTTTTTGAGGAATGCTTTGGCAAGAATATGTGCGCCGAGGAAATTCGGATGTATTCTGTCAAGCGCTATAATTGCCGAATGATAATACTTTAAGAATTCATCAAACGCCGCTTGGAAATCAACGAGTATACAACCGTGTTTTTGGGCAACCTTTTTACAAATTGCGCCGTACTCGTCCATACGTTTGCGCATAGCATCTTCCTTGCAAGACTCAATCATAAACGGAGTTGCAATGAAAATTCCCTTTACGTCAAGGTTTTCGTGAATTCGTCTTATCATTTCTTCAAGATTTGCCTCATATTCATCGGGTAAAACGTGTCTGTCGGGCAATATGGGACTTGCAAACTGACTCCAAACGTCGTTAATACCAAGGCAGATTGAAACCCAATTTGGTTTATATCCCTTAGGCGCTGGGTCCAAAACGTCTTCATCAAAACGTGCAAGATATGAACGTGTTGTTGCGCCCGAATGACCTGCGTTGGAAAGACGAAGTTCAAGTTCGGGATAACTTGAAGTTAAAAAACAATGCATCATATTAACGTAAGTTGTGTTTCCAAGGCCGTTAAGTTCACCTATCGGCTGATTGCTACCCATATCGGTAACCGAGTCACCTGCGAATAAAATTCTGTCGCCTTTTTCAAAAATCATAAAATCACCTTAAAATCCTTGTATTTCTAAAAGGTCGCCGCGTTTTAACCAGTTTACAACGTCTATAAAATTGTAAGGCGCGGGGCCGCTTATGTAATGGTTTTTATATTGTTTGCCGTCCACATTCCACTCTATAAAATAGAAATGGTTTTTAGAATCGGGTTTAATAATATCAAGGTCTTTTGCGCTGTTTGCATCAATGGTGAATTCGCCCTCTAAAGCAAAACTGTCATCCGTAAAATCGGTAACCTTATATTTAACAGTTTTGGGTACGAGATATTCGTTTGCGGCTACAAGTGTGAGCGCGTTCGGTTTTTCCTCGCTTACCATAAGACATACGGGTTCTTGTATGCGCTTTATGGTGTGGTATGCTAACTTTTTGCAGTAGTAATAGTCCACAACGGAATCCGAAAACTGCGGCCAACCGTCCACAAGGTTCCACCAGATGAGTCCTGTCCTTCTCCATTTTGCCGTACGGAAACGCTCAATAAAGAATTTCTTTGCTTCACTTTGCGAAATCTGACTAGCCAAAGCAAAATCTTCTATATTTTCCGGCGTGAAACCGAAAAGCACTTCGATTTGGGATGCCATAAGCGGATTGCGGAAAGAATATTCCGCTTCGTTTCCGAGTTCCATACAGGTTGCGTGAACCTGCCAATCGTCATTATCCTGCCAGGGCCAAAGTTTATCTTCGGGGATAAATTTCTTTATAGATTCGGGTGACGGACAGCCGTGGTAACCCGTTTCACTAGCAAAATATGCCGGTGAGGTTGTATAAAATTCGCCCTTATAATAGTCGCGCGGACCCCAAAGGTGTGCTTCGGGCAGACTGTTTTCGGTGCTGTCAAGATATCCGACCGTGGATACATAGGGGGAACTTGCAAGAAAATCTCTTGAAGGGTCAAAATCGGATATCACGCGGGGTAAAACCTCACGCGTAAGTTTGTTGAGCGCGGGATTGCGCCTTGATTTAGTCCACTGTGCTGTGGCAGCGTCACACTCGTTATCTCCCGCCCAGAGTGCAATAGACGGGTGCATACGAAGTTTCTTTACAACCGACTCTGCCTCCGCTTTTAACATCTCACAGGCGCGGTCATTCTGCGGATATGCAGCACAGCCCATTGCAAAATCCTGCCACACTAAAATTCCGTGTGTATCGCAAAAATCGAAAAATTCGTGGTCTTCATAGACATTACCGCCCCAACAGCGTACCATATTGCAGTTAATGTCATAAAGCATCTCAAGTGCGTTAGGCAGACGCTCTTTATCACGCGAATGGAAGGCATCCATCGGCACCCAGTTTGTGCCACGGGCGAAGAACTTTTCGCCGTTGACCATAAACACAAACTCACCGTTGCCGTTTTCGTCAATAGTTTCGGTGCGGTTAAGTCTTACAGTGCGGATACCGAGTTTGAGTTCCTTTACATCAACCGTTTCGCCCCGCTTTTTAAGCGTGGCTTTTACATCGTACATATCCTGCGCTCCCATATCGCGCGGCCACCAGAGCACAGGATTTTCTACTGTGAATATAATCTTTCCCTGTGTATGCCAAAGCGCTTTTTGCGACCAAGAAAACTCACTATCTCCGCATTTACCGCTGATTATAAGCGAATAATCGGTACTGTAATCATCAGAAACGGTAACGGTATATAATCCGTGCATATAGGCGTTGCCGTCCCCGAGTTCTGCGGTGTAAATATATATATCGTCTATGCGGTCGCACTTTTCGTTTTTGATATATACGTCACGCCAAAGTCCCGCAGATACAAAGCGCGGCATAATGTCCCAACCGAACATATGCGATGCTTTGCGAAGATTTAGCGAACCCGCGTTATAGGGCAGATGTGTTATAACATCGGCATCAAATCTATGTTTTCTTGCCTCTATTACGGCGGGTTTTATATGTACAAGCAGTTCGTTTTTGCCGTTTTTGAGCAGATTTTCTGCTATCGCGAATTTATGCTCTATAAACATATTTTCGGGCGAACCCAAGAGTCTGCCGTTTACATAAACATCGGCAACGGTATCAACACCGCAAAGATTAAGGGTGAGGTTTTTCTTGTCCTCTACCGTGAAGTCGCGCACATACCAAAGGTGCCTGTTTTCAAGTTTCTGTATTTTGTGCGGATTTTGTGAATAAAACGGGTCATCAATCAGTCCCGCCCTATACATATCAAGTTCAAAATTACCCGGTACAATAGCATCTATTGCCGGTATTTTTTTGCGGCGAAGTGCCTTTTCGGTACAAATATTTTCGGCGAAATCGGCGCAGTTTTTATTTTCCGCTATGTAAAGACGCCAATTTCCGTTAAGCATTGTCTTCATATACAACACATCCTTCTCAGGTTATTTTAACCTATACCACACTTAAAATCTACCCTAATTTTAATCATTTCTATGTGATTTTTAATTTTTGTTCTGTCATTTCTTGTTTTCGGGGCGATGTAATTTAAGAAAATCTATAAACTCTCTCATATCTGGAGAAAGCCAACGGTTTTTGTGACACAAAAGTTGGCTGTAATACGGTTGCTCATCAACATCCACCGAAAGTTTTACAAGACTTTTATTTTTCAGTTCTTCACTCACGCAATATTCGGGTAACAAGGCAAGTCCCATTCCCTTTTTGGCAAGTTCGGCTATGACGAAAACATTGTCAATCTCCGCCGCTATATTTATGTTTTCACCCTGTTCTGCCGCTATAGCGCGTAAACACTTATGACAGGTGCCCTCTTTTTCGGTTACCAAAAAGTCGTGTTTTGCAAGTTCTGAAAATGGGATGTTTTTTTCTTTTGCCAAGGGATGTTCTCTGCCGCAAACGAAAACAAGTTGCTCTTTGCAAATATAATGACAGGCAAAAAGCGGTTCTGTGTTAAGCACCGAGGAAACAAAAACCATATCTAATCTGTTGTGTTTAAGGTCTTCAAACAGATCATCTATTCTGTGGCCTGTTTTTATGTTAAGCGACACATTTTCGCACTTCTTTTTGAATTTCGGCAACAAATCGGTTATTACCGCAAAAAGAAGCGATTCCGAAACGCCTATTCGCAGCAAACTCTGTTTATTTCCGCCGCCTATTTTTTCTGCGGACGACAGCATATTGACAAGTTCATACGCAAGTGTCAAAAACTCCTCCCCCGCCGCAGTTAAAAATATTTTGCGTCCCACGCGGTCAAAAAGCGGAACACCTAATTCCTTTTCAAGTTGTTTAATCTGTATTGTTACGGTTGATTGAACATAACACAGTTCCTCTGCCGCCTTGGTAAAACTTCCGAGTTCTGCAACCTTTATAAAGGTTTTTACATTTTTTACATCCATAAGCACCAATCCATTAAAAATTTTAATGCTTTTAATCAAAAACATTCGTTTTATAAATTTATGGTAACACATTATACTGTTTCTGTAAATACAAAATTTGGAGTTTTATGTTATGAAAAAAAGCGCAAAATCAGTAGTGGAATACGCCGTAATTATTGCAATGGCACTGCTTCAGTCGGTCAACTATCATTTTTTCATTGTGGAAAACAATTTTGCACCCGCGGGACTTAATGGTTTGCTTACAATGATTCAGTATAAAACGGGCATAAGTTTAAGTTATACAACGCTCATTGTTTGTATGCCGCTTTGTGTTTTGCTTTTCTTTTTTGTAAGCCGAAAATACGCGGTACGCTCGGCAGTTTTCACCATTGTTAACTCTTTTTCGTACCTTTATCTGCAACATTTGGGGCTTGACAGCCTTAAATATGACGCAGGCGGACACGACACCGTTTTCCCCGCTATCATAAGCGGCGTTCTTGCGGGTGTTATAAGCGGACTATGTTTTGCTAATCACTCGGCATCAGGCGGAATGGAAATGGTTTCTAAATACATAAGCAAAATAAACCCCACCTCTAATTTTTTTGTTGTTTCTTTCATACTTAACGCCCTTGTGGCAATAGTTTCGCTTTTTGTATATTCGGACAAAGGCTTTTTGGATTACAAGCCCGTTGCACTGTGCATAACCTATTGTTTTGTTTCGAGCGCAGTCGGCAACTATATATTAAAGGGTTCCAAAACCGCATACAAGTTTACAATTATTACCACCCACGCGGATGAAATATCGAGTGATATTATGCACATTTTGCACCACGGCGCCACCAAAATTTCTGCCACAGGCGCCTACACAGGAGGCGAAAAAGATGTGCTTATCTGTGTTGTAAACAAGCATCAACTTACCGATTTTAAGAAAATTGTGAACAACTATGACGCGACCTTTTCGTTTTATGAACTTGTAAACGAAACCTACGGCAATTTTAAGCATATAAAGCATTGACAGTATATATTTCTGTGTGTTATAAATTTCTTGGGTGATATTATGAATTTCAAAGAGCAACATAAGAAAAAAGCCGTCACCTTTAGTTTTGATGACGGTGTTACACAAGATATCAGAATGGTAGAATTGCTTAATAAATACGGGCTTTTTGCAACCTTTAATGTTAATTCGGAAGCACTTGCAACGCGCGGATTTTTGGATAGAAGAGGAAAGAGAATTTCGCACTATAAACTGCACCCCGAAGACGTAAAATTTGTATACGACGGTCACGAGGTTGCGGCGCACACGCTGACGCATCCCTTGCTTACCGCTATTGCGGATGACTGCGAGATTATAAGACAGGTGGAAAAAGACCGCGAAAACTTATCAGAACTTGCAGGATATGAGGTTGTCGGTATGGCTTACCCCTGTGGCGGAGAGAATAACGATGACCGCGTTGCCGAAATTATAAAAAACAACACGGGTGTAAAATACGCGCGTACCATAAAAAGTGTACATAATTTTGATGTTCAGGAAAACCTCTTCCGCTTTAATCCAAGCGTTTATTATCTCCACTTTGACAAGATGATGGAACTCGGTAGGCAATTTGTGGAACTTAAAACCGAAAACCGCAGATTTTCTATATCTGGGGCCACTCGTATGAGATGGATTATGAAGAAGATTATTGGGTGAAATTTGAGGAATTTTTGAAACTCATTTCGGGTAAAGAGGATATTTTTTACGGAACTAACAAAGAAGTATTGTTATAGTCAAAAAAGGGATGCATCGCATCCCTTTTTATTTTTATAGAACAATAAATTTTGTTCCGCTTATGCCGCGGCGGCACTTACTTTCTGTCCGCACACAGAAAGTAAGCAAAGAAAAACTTGAGGGGGGCGGTGGGTAAAGTGATATTGCAAACTATCGTTTGCAGTGATATTTTTGCCTAACAGCAAAAGTGATATTGAAACCTTGCGGTTTCAGTGGTATTTTATTCGCCAACAAAACTCGCGAAGCGAATACCACTCGGCGTTAGCCGAATATCACTGCAAAGCAATACAACTCGCCTTTGACGAATAAAACTGCCCAACTTCTTATAAAGAAGTTGGGCGTTGCGTCCCTTTTTTATTATTTCGTTTCGGTAATTCTGGGGGCGGAGAGGATGCCAAGCGGACGGAAGCGGTAACTCTCACTCCATTCTGCATCCTTTGTGTGCCACATATCAGGGCCAAGCCAAAAACGCTCTTCATCGGCGAGGTGTAGTGCACCGAAAGCATTATAGCGTTGACCGAGAAGCGTGAGTTTGAGCGTATGTTTACCCGCGGGTAAACGTCCTAAATCAAGTTTATAAGGCGGATAGATTATATAATCCTTTTTGCCATTCAACTCTACCTTTATTGCGGCACCCGCATAGTGCGGCGCGGTCATTTCTACCCTGCCGCCTTTAGTTTCAATCTCCACATTATAGGTAATATTTCCGGTATAGTGTGCAAGACCTTGATGTGTTATATCGTCAAATCCGAGCAGCGTGGGTTTCTTTCCGATACTGCGGTGTTCGCCCTTGACGGTTACACCGAAATCTCCGAGCAGATAGCACCACTCAAGATTTATACGGCGGCCGAACGGCTGTGTGAGTTCGAGCACATTTTCGCCTTTTTTGAGTGTGGGAAGTGCGACAGTTTCAATGCTCTTGTCTACAAACCAACCGGTAGGCTCCGATTTTATAACCTTGCCGTTAAGCACGATTTTTGTTTCTCTTGCGTCCTCAAGTGCGAGTTTAACATTCTTAATCTTTTCGTCACACACGAAGGTATAGCAGAGATATACCGAATGGTCGGGCGCCTGTTTGCCGTAAACCCAAGGTTGTGTTACCCAACCGTCATTTTTAGGCCAACCGAGCGTCTTTCTTACGGCGTTATCAACACGCATAATCTCGGTTTCGGGCATAAGGGGTCCGCCGTCAAGCGAATATTCCGCCTTATCAAGCACGAATGCATTGGGCTCATCAAGCGCAAATGAAACAAGTTTCGGCACTTTTACTGTGACGGTTTCGGTTTCTTTTTCTATTTCTGCTGCTGCGGGTACGCTGTTTCTATCGGTAAACTTGAGAAGAAGTGAATCCAAATCGTAAACAACCGTTTTTACTACGGTGTTTCCGTTTTCAATTTCCGAACAAATTGGCTTTATATCACCCGTCATTGTATCATAAAGCATTACGCCGTATTCGCCTTTTAGGGTAATCTTTATTTCCTGTTTTTGGGGAACGTCCTTGTTATACGGTTCTTCACAGTGTGCAATAAAGAGCCAACGGTCGTCACCGTCCTCGCGCAACTGGTGGATTAGGTCTTCGGTGCGTTCGCCTTTTTTATTGCGAATTTCAACCATACGCGCCGATGCTAATGCGTCCAGCACGCTTTCTTTCATAAAGCCTGTGCAGTTTGACTTTTCAAAAAGTGCTTTGCCGCGTTCGCTCGGTACGGCATTTTCGTAAATCGGTGCATTTCCAAGGAAAACAAGGTTTCCGCCCGCCTCTTTGAATGCTTCAAGCCTTTCGAGCGTGGTGCTGCGCAGAGTTTCACAGGCGGGTACTATGATTGTATCGTATTCCATAACGCCGACCTTAAGCGGTGCGCCGCCCCTTTCGCACTGTGTGGGCAACAATGATTCGCAGATAAAATCAAAATCTATATTACCTGTAAGCAACCACTTTGTAAGATTTTTGAAGTTATCATCCATCTGTTTGCGGATTGCGGCGGTCTGCTCCTCAGGTCCGAAATGGAGCCAATAACTTTCAATCGGATGAATAACGCCGACCTTTACAAGCGCTTTTCCGCGCGTAAGCGCCGTATGTATACGCGAATAATGGTCTTCTACAACACCATAATCCTTGCACCACGGCGACTGATAGTTAAAGGTTGCGGGATAATCGTGTTTTGCTTCGCCTTTCATTGAAACCCAAGAAAGATGGTGTACGCGTGTGGTAACGCCCAGCGCCGCCTGCCAGTCACCCTGGAATTTATGTCCTCTGAAATCAAAATCCCAGCCTGTAACGCCGTAAAGTTCGCTCAGAACGCCCTCGCGGCCGTACTGGTGCGATGCCGACTGTGCCTGTTTAACGGTGGTAAGTTCCACCTGATTGCAGAGCATATCAACGCCCGGCAACTGAAAACTACGGTACGAACGCATTGCTTCACCCAACGCCTGTGACTGACTTTCAAGCGAGGGTTCTTCCATCATATGACCTGTTAGCATAAGTCCGTGCTCTTGACACCAATTGCCGCATTGGTCGGCAAAGGCAGAGGCGAAAAGTTCTGCCACATGGTCGTGATAATGATAACGAACGGTGGAAATCTTGCCGTCAGGCAACTCCCACACGAGTTCGGGCAGATGTGCTACCAAATCTTCGCCGTATTTTGCTGCAAAAGTTTCCTGTATGTCGTGTGTCCAAGGCAACAACACCTTTTTGCTTTCTTTTGCAAAACCGAGTCTTGTTTTATGTGTAAACTGCGGTTCGTCCGTGAACATCGTGGGTATAAGTGTACCGAAATCGTCACCGACCACCTCATTATAGCGCTCATAAGTAACCTCGATAAAACGGCGCATTGACGCGGGGTCGAGCGTGTTAATATATGTTTGGTCGTTAAACCACGGAGTCGGGTCAGGCTCTTCCATATAAGCGTACCATTTAACGCCTTCGGCTTCATCATTTTCGGAGAGCAGTTTGGCGCTTTTAAGGCAGCCGTTTTCATCCAGAACGATATCATAACAAGCGACTAATTCGTCCTTGTTTTCCATATCCTCTCTGTGCAGTCTTTTGATTTCTTCTTCAATACTGCGGTCCATAAAGAGAAGATATTTTTCGCGGTAACGCGGGTCTTTTGTAACAATACCGCCCGCCGCGCCCGAGGGCCAACGGTCCTCGTCATAGAGATATGCGAGCATATCCTCATTTCTCATTTTTTCAACACAGGATTTGATTAAATCCATATGTTCGTCACTCAAATATTCGGTTGCCATACCCGTACGGACATGCATATGTGCGCCGCCCATACCCATTTGTTTCAGGGTGTCAATCTGGCTTAAAAGTTCTTGCCTGTCGAGTTCGCAGTTCCAAGCCCAGAACGGTGTACCGCGATAGGCACTTGTTGGATTTTTGAAAAGTTCTGCCGAAAGAGATGCATCTTTACTCTTGTTATACAGCATAAAATTACCTCCGCCTGTATCTTGCTGATATTAAAAATAACACATAATAAATTACAAGTAAATGCGTTATTTGGCTGTTTTTATTTATGGTATTGGAATCTCGCCGTCACGCACCTGTTTCATAAGTTCTGTGCCGTGTTCTATCGTAGTCATATCGGGCAACATAACATAGGCGTTAAATCCAAGCGAATAAGGTCTTCTCCACGCGCCCGTACCGTCTGCCGAGTATGATGTTACATTCCATTTTGTGCCTTTTGCGAGTTGGCGTTTTATAAGTTCTGTAATACGCTCATACGGCATATCGGTTTCAAATGCGCCTTTAAGGCTATCAAGCGTTTGCTTGTAGTTTGCAATTATTGCAGGGCTTGTTGCCTTATCTATAACGCCCTTTATTACCGCCATCTGATTTCTGCCGCGCTGACGGTCGCCCCCCGCGACCGAATAACGCTCGCGCGCAAAAGAAAGCGCTTGTTCGCCGTTTAAGAAGTTTTCGCCCTTACTGTAGGTGTATCCACCCGTAGAAAAAGCATACTGTGAATTAACAGTTACACCGCCGAGAGCGTCTATAATATCTTTGAATCCGTCAAAATTAACCCTGAAATGATAGTCAATATCAATATCATAAAGCATACAGAGTGTATCGCGGCTGACATTTATGCCGTATATTCCCGCGTGGGTTAGTTTATCAAGTTGACCGTTTGAAATCGAAAGCGGCACAAAATAATCGCGCGGGGTTGAAATAAGCAGAATTTGCCCCGTTTCTATATTGACCGTTGCCAAAATATTAACATCGCTTCGGCTTCGGCGCCTTATGCTTCCAAAACAGTCTATCCCGCTTATATAAACCGTAAAAATATTTTCATTTTTAGGCTCGGCTTTATATTCGGGCGTTTCTATGAGACTTTTAACCGTATGGATTTTACGGATTTTTTCTTTATCTTCTTTATGGTCTTCGGTATCCTCAAGCAGTTCTAAAAAACTCTCATTTACCACTATTGCATCTACCTTTTGAGAGAAAAGCAGGCCGTCCATAAGGCGTTCTATGCTTTCGTATTCACCCGTCAAGAGCGTTTTTCCAAGCGCTGTATTTATTTCATTTAAGGCAAAATCGGTTGCGGCTCGGTCTTGTATTTCCAGTAAACCTATTTTGTAATCCGCTATATCGGAAAGACTTTGTGCCGCGTCATCTTTACGGACATAAACGCTTATTTCAGAATATTCTTCGCTCTGCGTTGTAATATCTTTGAGCGCTTTGCTGCCCACTATTGTAAAATAGCAACCCGCCGTCTCGACAAAAAGCAAAATCGCCGTAAGCACACAGGAAAGCACCAAAAGCACACGCTTTTTTGTGTTTTTTGCAAGGAAGAACACACCCGCCGTTACAAGCAATGAAGCCAACGCACAAAGGGTTATTATCTGCCAAGTTAACAATTTTGTAGCAATAAGTAAACACACAAACACAACATCTGCAACAAATAAACCGGCAGAAAGCGAAAGTGCAAGTGCCAGGGGTTTTAATTTTTCTTTCACAATATCACCTCGTGACATTTTCTAAAAAATACCAAGTTCTTCTCTGCAAAAAGGTGCTTTGAAATATTTATCGTTAAGCGGCTCACCGAATTTTCGGTGGCGAATAATGTTTACAAGTTGCTCTACATCCTCTATCTCGTGGTAATGTTCGCCTTTGCGATAATACCAAATAAGATTATCCTCAGCACCCAAGAGTGAAAATGCGGGTTTAGCGGCGTTTGTTGTATACAGACTGCCGACAGGGTTTGCCCAGATATCACTTGCCGCCTCTGACACAAAGAGTACGCGAGGTGCAACCATCGCTTTAAGGAAATGTGCATCAAACGGCAGTTTTTCGGGGCAATCGGCATATTTGCCCATATCTGCGCCCATCCAAAAACCGAAATTGTTCCAAAGGTCATAAAGCATTTCGCTTCTTCCTGTGGTGCCATCCTCTTTTATAGCCTCTACTTCAAGACGGTAGCAACTACAGGCACCCGCACAGGTCTCATTAGGGTTGACAATCGCGGCGCGCTCGTCCAGTACACCTGCAAGCATTGCGGTTTTTCCGCCGCGCGAATGTCCCGTAAACGCGATATTATCCATATCGACTATGCCCAGTTTCGATATCGCATCAACACAGCGCGAATAGCCCCACGCCCAAGCGCCGATTGCACCAAATGTATATTCGGGGTAACAATTATAAAGCGGTGCGTTTCTTCCCGCCGCCTTGTCATCGGGCACAAGTTCTGTGCGGTTAAAGAGCACAAGCGTTACACCGTTTTCTATAAAGGTGTTTATATATTCCTTATCAAAAGAATACGGAAAACACAAATCACCGTCAATTGCCACAGGCGGTAATCCGTCCCCCTTCTTCTTTGCGTTTATAACGCGCATTACAAAACTGACAGGAAAATCGCGTCTGCCGGTTATTATTCTGTAAGAAGAATGTTTTGCGCCATCAACATAAAGCGGTTCAACCTCTAAAAACTCCGGTTTTGGCGGCATTGTGCCGTACTGCAATTCAACAGCCGTTTTATAAATTTCTTCGCGGCGTTTTTGCCAGTTTTCACGGGTTACTTCCTGACCGTTTTCAAGTTTCATAAGACAGGGCAATTCGCCCAAAAGTTCGCATTTTGTTACCTTTATAAGATTTTCGTCCATAAAAGTCACTCCCTTAACTACATTATTATATCACACAAAAATAAAAACGGCAATCGGTCAAAATGACAAATTGCCGTTTTTTATAAAATTTTTACGCTGCCTGTTTTTTCGATGTGGCTTTTATAATTACAACAACCACTGCAAAAATCACAAGTGCGACCGCCCACATAGCAACAGCCGAAATAACCGAACCGAACGATGAAAGCAATCCTGCAACTATGTATGAAACGAAAGAGATTACCGCAACGAGCGTTGCATACGGAAGTTGGGTTTTAACATGGTCAACATGGTTACAGTTACCGCCGGTTGAGGCGAGGATTGTGGTATCCGAGATGGGCGAAACATGGTCGCCGTAAACCGCACCGCCAAGGGTTGCCGAAACGGTGAGAAGTACAAGTGTGCCGCTGCCGCCGAGAATGGTTACCGCAATGGGAACGAGAACGCCGAATGTTCCCCAGGATGTTCCCGTGGAAAATGCAATTACACAGGCAAGAACAAAGAATATTGCCGGGAAGAAGGACTGTACTGTGGCAGGAATCTTCTCCATATTGGTCTGTACGAATGCCTGTGCATCAAGATATCCGCCCTTAGCACCCATAATACCCGCAATACTCCAGGCAAATGTGAGGATTAAAATGGCGGGTACCATTGTCTTAAAGCCCTGTGTGAAACTGCCCGTTATTTCCTTGAAAGAAACAACCTTTGTTATCATATAGTATATCGAAACAAGAATCAGTGCAACAGTAGAGCCGATTGCAAGAGATGTTCCCGCATCGCAGTTGGCAAATGCTTCTATAACATTGGCAGACTGTACTTTTGTGCCGTAAACGCAGTTGTCCCAATCGTAATAAAATCCCGAATAAATCATTCCGCCAACACAGCATGCTATCAGGATTATAACAGGGATAATAAGGTGACGGACCTTGCCTTTTTTGTTAGCAACGATTGACGAATCCTCGTCTGTCGGAAGGTCTGTTTCACCTGCGTTAAGGTCGCCCTCTGTTTCGGCTATGTATTCATTTTTCTTCATCTTGCCGAAATCCGCTTTAATGTAGCAGAAAAGGAAAACCATTATAATAGTAAGAATTGCGTAGACATTAAAAGGTATTGTTTTAATGAAAACGGTAAGTCCGTTACCCTCAAGTTGTCCCGAAACCGCTGCTGCCCACGAAGAAATGGGGGCTATGATACAAACAGGGGCTGCTGTAGAGTCGATTATCCACGCAAGTTTCGAGTGCGAAACCTTGAATTTGTCTGTTATGGGACGCATAACCGAGCCAACTGTCAGACAGTTAAAATAGTCGTCTACGAAAATAAGACAACCAAGTGCGCTTGTTGCCGCCAAGGCACCGCTTTTGGACTTGATTTTCTTTCCTGCCCAATCGCCGTAGGCTTTAGAGCCGCCCGACTTTTGCATTAAAACAACAAAAATACCAAGCACTACAAGAAAAACGAGTATTGGTGCGTTGCTTCCAACCTTTTCACTCATAACCGTATAAAGTGTGCCAAGCGCCTGTAGCGGATTACCGCCCGTGTACATAAGTGCGCCTGTGAGAATACCCACAAACAAAGAAACATAAACCTGTTTGGTCAAAAGTGCGAGTACAATCGCAACCAAAGCAGGAGCGAATGCCCAGATTGTTCCTTCCATATTAATCTTCCTTTCGGTTTTTTATGCGGAAAATTATAGCATATATGCAAAAAAATGTAAAGTTATTTATTTTTTAGGCAAAATATAATGTTGCGGTAAACCGTTCTTCGTTCGAATTGTTGGCTCACCTTGAATCAGAGGCAAACAGTAATCTATCACATCGCGCGTAACATCGTTGCCTTTCTTATTTATCCACTCGTCAGGGAAATATTTTACGCGGTTGGCAACAAGGCTTACATCTACAGGCTCTATCTTTATATTGTACGGTTTGTCCGAAACACGCACAAACGCCATCATAACACCCGATTTACCCTTAAGTGCCGCCTCGACTGCCGCGCCGCCAACGAGTTCTGCCTCCACGATATCGCGTTTTGATAAAAGGTGTGACGAGCAACGCTGCATAACATTGAGTTCTATTGAACGCACCTTGCAACCGACTTCCTTTGTGACAACCTTTTCAAGTGAACGCGCAACACCCGCAAGATATTTATGACCGAAAATATCATTTTTGCCCGATTGGAAGTTTTCTTCAACTTCATCGGGGTTGAGTTCTACACCCTCTGAAAGTGCCACAATAACCGATGTGTGCTTTTTCTGCACACGCTTTACATCCTCTACAAACTGTTTGCAAGAGAACGGTTTTTCGGGAAGATAAATAAGATGCGGTGCGCTTTCGCCGTTTGCGCGTAAAAGTGCGCTCGATGCCGTAAGCCAACCTGTATCTCGTCCCATTATTTCAACAATTGTAACAGAGGGAATGGAATAAACACTGCTGTCACGCGTGATTTCAAACATTGTTGTAGCAACATATTTTGCCGCCGAGCCAAACCCGGGGGTGTGGTCGGTTTCGGGAAGGTCGTTGTCTATTGTCTTTGGAACACCGATAGCCTTTACATCGATACCGTTCGCCTCAAAATAAGCGTGGAGTTTCATAACGGTATCCATCGAATCGTTGCCGCCTATATAGAAAAATGCAGAAATATCGTTTTTCTTCAGGTTTTTAACAATCTTTTCATAAACCTCGGAATCGGTGTTATAATCGGGAAGTTTATACCTGCAAGAGCCAAGCACCGTTGACGGCGTTTGTCTTATAAGGTCAATATCATCATCGGTTTTTATGATGTCTGTAAGGTCTACAAGGTTGCCGTATATAAGCCCCTCTATTCCGTTTACAGAGCCATAAACCTTATCAATCTCCGCATATTTACCCGCCTGTGTAAAAACGCCCAGGAGTGACGAATTTATAGCAACGGTTGGTCCGCCTGACTGTGCAACAACAATGTTCATTAAAAACTCTCCTCAATTCTATTTTGTGTTATATCCATTTTACCATAAAACCGCCAAAAAACAAGACACACAGGCAATTTTTGTTAAAAAAGCGGTAAAAAACATTATTTTGAAAAAAGTGTTGACAAAACTTTTCTGTTATGATATATTTATTTTTGCTGTTAAGCGCTGGTGTAGCTCAGTTGGTAGAGCAGCTGATTTGTAATCAGCAGGTCGGGGGTTCGAGTCCGTCCACCAGCTCCAGTTTTCTAACGAGTTCTAAAACGGACTCACAATTTAATATGGGAGAGTTCCCGAGTGGCCAAAGGGGACAGACTGTAAATCTGCTGCGTAATCGCTTCGATGGTTCGAATCCGTCCTCTCCCACCAAATTAGAAGAGTACCACCGTAAGGTTGGTGCTCTTTTAATTTTTGGCTGAGGGGACGAGATGAGAACAGGGTGTGCCGTCCGCAGACGGCAAAAACAGTTCGGGGAACTGTTTTTAACCCGCGGTCCTTTAGGCGAATCCGTCCTCTCCCACCAAAAAATCGACTTGTGAAAACAAGTCGATTTTTTTATCCATTGCGAAAGCAATGGTATATCATCAACGATAGCGTTGCTATCGTTGTATCTCATCAGTCCGTCAGGACTGTATATCATCACGCGTCAGCGTGTAGCAAAAAAACTTTCGCAATGATGATATACAAAACTCCGTTTTGATGATATGCAATTCCTTTCGGAATAGATGATATACAATGCTTCGCATTGATTTGCTTGTAAATTTATGCTACAATAAATTAAAGGCGGTGATACTGTGCAAAAAAAGGCAAGAAAAAACTTTTTTTAATTTCTCTGTTCCTTATTTTGTTAATACTATTTTATTTAATATTCACCGCAATCAGTATTGTAAATTACGGTAAAAGAGATGAAAAAGCATCTTCCGATGTCGCAATCGTTTTAGGTGCGAGTACTTGGAACGGTGAGGTTTCGCCGGTTTATCGCGAAAGGCTCAATCACGGAATTTGGCTCCATCAGAATGGATATGTTGACTTTTTAATTCTGACCGGTGGTGTTGGAGATGGCAACAATGTTTCCGATGCCTACATTGCAAAACAATACGCAATTTCCAACTCTGTTCCGGAACAAGCGATTTTTATAGAAGAAAAATCCACAATTACCGAAGAAAATCTCGAAAATGCTAAAGCGATAATGGATGAGAATTCTTTTGATACGGCAATTATTGTCAGCGACCCACTACATATGAAACGGTCAATGTTAATGGCGGGTGATTATGGTATCAATGCTTGTTCGTCGCCAACACCTACAACAATGTATAAGAGCCTTAAGACGCAAATCCCTTTTTTATTGAGGGAAGAGTTTTTCTATATTGGATATTCAATAGTAAGAATTTTCAGATAGGCATAATAATAGTTCGTAACAGCCAAAAAATAGACTTGCTTTTGCAAGTCTATTTTTTTATCCATTGCGAAACTTTGGTATATCATCAGCCGATAGGCTGTATTTCCTTTCGCAATAATCATATTACGGCTTTGCCGTGATTTTATTGTGAGAAAAATATTTCATCATTATTTAATAGCCTCGAACGGATTTTTTTCGTTAATATATTTCTTGAATTTTTCCATTGAATCAAAACAGTAAGAATCCTTTTTCCAGACAAGATTTACATCGGCATACATAGGGATTTCTGTGGGAATTGCCACAAATGTTTCATTAGTCTTTGTCAATTCTCTGAAAGTGAATCCGGCAGCTGTATCGCTTGAGATCATAGTTAACATAGTAGAAAGTTGGTTTGTTTGCAGAATGATATTGGGATTTATCTTTTCGGCAGCAAACCATTTTTTTATCTTCTCTGTTTGAAAAAAGGTGTTTTCGAACAGAACCAGAGGGGTGCTTTTCAAAAGACGGGGTGTAACTGATTGATATTTTGCAATTGTGTTATCTTTCGAAGTGCAGCATACGATTTCGAGTTCAGCGACTTTTGTTGACACAAACTTTTTATCAAAAGAATTGTTATCAAGCAAAAGCACCATATCCAGATAGTTTTCAGATAGTTTATCTAAAAGTCCGTTATGCCCGTCCTCAACAATTTCAAGTGTAATATCAGGATAAAGCTTATAAAAATCACGGTAAATATTCGGAAGTATAAGTGAGGCGATCATGGGCGGAACACCGAGCCTCAGTTTTTTACGCTCATTTCCTAAATCTTTCATAATGTTCTCCATCTGCTCGGTTCGAGGAATTATTTCCTTGCACATTTCAAACAGCACCTTGCCTTCGGAGGTTAATTCCATACCCTTGTGGTGTCGATTAAAAAGCACTACACCAAATTCATTTTCCAACGCTTTTATTGCAGATGAAAGAGAAGGCTGTGATATATAAAGATATTCAGATGCATCTGAAAGAGAACCATATATACATATCGCATAAAAATATTTTAACTGGTTTAAATTCATTTAATATCACCTCAGAAATATTATATAGTTTTAATCTATATTTGTCAACGAACTATGTATTTTACAAATACTGTGTGGGGTATTATAATAAAAACAAAAATGGAGGTATATGAAATGAATGTACATAAAATAGCTGTAATAGCCGGAGACGGTATTGGTCCGGAGGTAATTGAGGAAGGCGTCAAAGTTCTGAATGAAGTTTCAAGACTTGACGGCGGTTTTAACTTTGAATTCACTTATTTCCCCTGGGGCTGTGATTATTACAAAGAAAACGGCAAGATGATGGCGGATGACGGAATAGAGCAACTAAAAAAGTTTGATGCAATATTTTTAGGTGCTGTAGGAGCACCCGGAGTTCCTGATCATATCTCACTTTGGGATTTACTCTTGGTTATCAGAAAAAGCTTCGATCAGTATATAAACCTTCGTCCCGTAAAGTTGTTAAACGGAGCACCTCAAGTATTAAAAAATGTATCTGCCGAATATATAGATATGGTTTTTGTAAGAGAGAATACCGAGGGTGAATATGCAGGCAGCGGTAGTTGGTTGTACAAAGGTAAAGAAAATGAGGTTGTCATCCAAGACGGTGTATTTTCAAGAAAAGGCTGTGAAAGAGTTATTCGCTATGCTTATGAACTTGCAAAATCACAAAACAAAACACTTACGAGCATCAGCAAGGCAAATGCACTGAACTATTCAATGGTTTTCTGGGATCAAATTTTTGAAGAAGTCGGACGTGAATATCCGGAGGTTAAAACCTATTCTTACTTGGTAGATGCCGCAAGTATGTTTATGGTTAAAGACCCCAAACGTTTTGAAATAGTTGTTACTTCTAATCTGTTCGGAGATATTCTTACCGACCTTGGAGCTGCAATAGCAGGAGGAATGGGATTGGCTGCAGGTGCAAACCTAAACCCCGAGCGTCATTTTCCGTCTATGTTTGAACCAATTCACGGCAGTGCTCCCGATATAGCAGGTCAGAAAAAAGCAAATCCCCTTGCTACAGTTTGGTCTGCAAGTCAGATGCTTGACTTTTTCGGCTATTCAAATTGGGCAGAGCGTCTGATTGATTGTATCGAAGAGGTGCTAACAGAAAGCAAGGTATTAACTCCCGACCTTGGAGGAAATGCTATAACAAGCGAAGTTGGCGATGAAATTGTAAGAAAATTACAGGAGACTGCATTATGAGTAAATTGTTCGAATCTGATATACAGCCGTTTGAAATATGTAAAAATATTTATTTTGTCGGAAGTACAAGAGTATCTGTTCATATTATTAATACAGAAGACGGACTTGTTATGCTTGATACAGGTTTCCCCGATATGTACGAACAAATTCTTGACAGTATGGATAAACTCGGGCTTAACCCATCTGATATTTGTGCTATATTTCATTCACACGGTCACATTGATCACTTTGGTTGCACACAAAAATTTAAAGAATTAAGCGGAGCAAAAACATATATCAGTCGGATAGATAACGATATTGTTAATGGTAAACTGGATCTCTCCTGGGCGAAAGAAACCGGATACGAAAGACTTCCTGCCTTTGACTGTGATGTACTTATTGAAGACGGAGACTGTTTTTCGTTCGGCAACACAACTATAAGGTGCAGACTCACCCCCGGACATACAGATGGTGTACTTTCCTTTTTTATAAATGTTGCAACAGAAGAGAGCTCTTATGTTGCCGCAATGCACGGCGGTGTTGGATTTAACACGCTGACAACAGAATTTTTAACTGAATACAAGTTGCCTTTTGCTTGCAGAGATATATTTAAGGAGGGTCTTCACTCGGTTGCTGACGAACATGTAGATGTTGTTCTCGGTAATCATCCTGAGCAAAACGACACAGTAGGAAAACTTAAAAAGGTTTTATTAGGAGAAAGCATTGCAGATCAGGGTGAGTGGAAAAGGTTCTTAACATCAACCGAGAACGCACTTGATACTAAAATAGCAAACGGTTTTTAGACAGGTTGTTCCATAAAATTTAAAATATGTAGTGGTTTAAACACATAGGTCACAAATTCAAAAGGGTTTGAATTTGTGCTTCCCTTCCAAATTAGAAGAGTACCACCGTAAGGTTGGTGCTCTTTTAATTTTTGGCTGAGGGGACGAGATGAGAACAGGGTGTGCCGTCCGCAGACGGCAAAAACAGTTCGGGGAACTGTTTTTAACCCGTGGTCCTTTAGGCGAATCCGTCCTCTCCCACCAGAAAATCCGACTTGTTTCGATAAGTCGGATTTTCAGTTATATTCGCCTTCGGCGAGTTATATTGCTACGCAGTGATGTTCGGCTAAAGCCGAGTGATATTGCCCTTCGGGCAGTTAAGGAGCGAATATAATACCACTGAAACCGCAGGTTTCAATATCACTTTCGCGTAGCGAAAGTATCACTGTGCCAAGGGCACAATAGCACTTGAAATGTAATGGTTCGAACATATAGGTCAAAAATTCAAAAGCCTTCGGTTTTGCCGCCTCCCTTTACACAAGGGAGGCTTTTTATTGCAAAAATCCGAAATATGTGCTATCGTTTTAGTAACATATATTTTGAGGGTGATATAATGAAAATTTTTAATTCCACAAAGCATTTGCTGAGTTTTGTTTTTGTTGCATTTTATTTTATATTCAATATTATGCATACATTCATCACATTTTCAAAATTCTCCGTTTTGCTTAACAGTATCATAACATTAATTCCGTCAATTCTTATTTTGTGTTATCTATTATTTGGATTTAAAGATTTTAAATCCACAAAACATACACTCTCATTAGCATTTGGCATAATTGTTTTTAGAAATTTATATACTGTGACAGTTTCCATCATCGGCACACCCAAATATTTATTATTTGAAAATGACACTAAAATTTTATTCGCCTTATCGGTAGTTTTATTGTTGTTTAATATACTGTGTTTTTGCGGGACATTGTTTGAATTTAGATTTTCAATTCTTTTAAAAATCGGATGCATTGGTTATATATTAACAACCATTATAATTCCAATTTATCAATTCTTTTTGCTAGGCAGAATAAAATATCTAAATTCCATTCCAAAAGAAATGTTGCCCATAAATATATTCTCTTTCGTAAAATACTTATCTATAATATTTTTTTACTCAGGAATTCTTATTTTATCAACAAATAAGAAAAATACAGATTTGGTGTGACAAAAGTGGGGTTTTTGAAAAATAAATAATAAAACCTTGATTTCAAGTGATTTTAGGGCGTAGTTTCAAGATAACGCCCCAAATGGTGCGTCTGCTCACCGCTTGACTTTTTTACCTCGCGGTTGTATATTTATTATATAGGTATATATTCAAGGAGGAAATTTTTATGAAAACTTTGTTTAGCAAAATTTTATCCTGTATTTTAGCACTTTCGTTTCTTTTGTCGTTAGGTGCTATCACTGCTTTGGCAGAAACCGATAATAATCTTGACTCCGAAGCAGAAATCCAAGCCGCAATTGATGCAATTCCCGTAGGTGGCAAGGGCGAGATTACTATTGAAAACATAAATTTAGGGCTCGCCGGCGGCTTTTATATTGACAGCAAAGATGTAACATTTAATCTCAAAAATGCACAGATTTCCACAACGGCTGAATGTTGTCCTGTTATTATAGCGCTTGATGCCAATATTACCATCAACGCTGATAATCAATCCTCTTTAACGACCAACTCTAACACCTTTGGTATGGGTGCAATTCGCCTTGATAACGGACTTTGGGATGATGATGCCAAAAAACATACAAAAACATTCAACCTTACCATTAACGGCGGTAAATATTTTTCTCCCGCCGATGATGCTGTTGTTTACGCTACACCGGGAACGACAGTTACTCTAACCGATGTTATGTGTGATGGTATTGTTGATGCAATCAATATGGAAACCGTTGGTGTTCCCGAATACGGTAAACTTGTAATTAACGGCGGTAGATTTACAAACGATATAAGAAAATACGCGGCAGCAGGTAAATTCGCCTGTAATGTAGGGGATTTTTATTATGTTCGTGACAAGGAAACGAGTGACTTATTTGCAAAACTCGTTCCGGGCAACAAAATCACCTTTGACTATGCACCGCCCAAGTCTATAGAAGATGAAGCACTTTTCTTGCTCGCAGAAACACTTTGGGAACAGAATCCCGAACTCAACTTCAATCCTGAAAGTTTCTCAAGCGATTTCAAGACCTGTGAAATCGGTATAAATATGGACACTCCGTGGGAAGAAGTTCACGCGGTACAGGTTGTTTGGAACTATGACGAAAAGGTTCTTCAAACTGCAAAGACCTACATTGACAAATTCCCGACCGACAGAAACTGGTTCGCCGTTTCCGATTTGGAACTTGTAAACTATTTTGCAAACTATAACCCCGACGCCGAAACCGATTCGTTTGCCAACTATTCGGGCGAACTTAAAGAGATTTTCAACAACGCAAACTTCACATTAGAGGTTGAAACACGCGGCGGCGGAGCGGCTCCGTATTTCACCGAAACAATCGGTAGTGCAAAACTTATATATGACGGCAAGGTTTACTTTACCGCCGGTATGCTTGGTGCACGCGGCGAACACACGATTTTCGTTCCAAAAGACACCGCCTCTACAAAGGATGCTCTTGCGGCTGCGGCACAAAAGAGAATTGACGATTATCTCGGCAAAGGTAAAATAAAAATAACTGCAACAGATTATACCGTAACAAAGTTTTATGATGATGAACTTGCAGGATACGATGAAGCACTTGCAGATGCAAGAGCAACTCTCAACGCCGAAATGGCTAAACCCGAAAACGAAAGAGATATGTTCGTAATTTGGGACTGTCAAGGCATCATTGACCACACGCCCGACTATAAACAGCAGTTTATTGATTCTTTCAAAGACGGTGGCGACCTCGCTTTCCTCAATAAAGCCGAAGGCGGTTTTATCTTCACAGCAGATGTTGTCGGCAAGGAAGTTGCGTTTGATTTCATTATAGTAAAAGATGATACAAAGATGGTTGTTCCCTCCTTTGCTACGGCAGACCTCGAAACAAATGTTTCGGTAACAACCACCTCATCCTCCGTTCCGCTTGACACCGTTGCCAAGGTTGAAAAACTGACAGAGGGTACTGATTTTGACCGAATCACAAAAGCACTTGACGGTATGCAGTGTGAGATATTTGACATTAACTTGCACTCGGCTTCTGCAAATAAAAACATAACAAAACTCGAAGATGGTGAGTTCTATGTTACTCTTCCCATCCCCGATGAATTTGCAAACAAGAATGTTACTGTTTATTATGTTGACGACAACGGAAAGCCTACGGAGCATCCCCCTGTTTCCATTGATTTACAGAACAAATTTGTAACCTTCACAACCGACCACTTCAGCGTTTACTCTTTGGCGATTAAAGCAACCCCAGGCGGCGTAGGCGAAAGCGAGGCTATGCCTGAACCCGCGCCCACACCCGATATTCCAAAAACGGGAGACAGCACAGATATGGTGCCTTTTGCAATCATCGCAATTATTGCCGTACTTGGCATTTTCGGTTCTATCCGTTTTGGCAGAAAAAGAACAAAATAATTCAACCCCCCGTTTCAAACGGGGGGTTATCTCATTTTTGTGTTTTCAGTATCATTTCAAAAGATTTTTGGCACATCTATTGCCTTATTAAAAGAACTGTGATATACTTTTAGAAAAGTAAAAAGGGTGATTTTGTGCTCATAAGTCAAAAGCCTAAAACCAAAGGGCAAGCGGCGGCGCAGAAACGCGCGCGCCACATAACCGATTTCACATGGACACCGATTTTTGACGTTCCGACCTATACAAAAAATGACGGCAAGACGGTTTTACCTGCGGGTAAAGAGGTTACGGGTATGCCCTATTCTTCAACCGAGGGTACAAACAAGTTCTTGTACGAAAATATATCACTTGCGAATTTTCTAACCGTTCTTGCCAATAAAGAAAGTGCGCTTTACAAGCGAGAAAACCCAAGTAGCGACGGTAAATCCCGTGCATATTTCGGCACCGTTTGTAACGGACTTGCACGTTACGCTTTAGAAATCCGCCGAAGAATTTCTACAAAACGTTGGCGCGAATTTGACTGTTTTTCGCTTATCGGTGAAGCGGGAGGGTATAAACTTGAAGACATTGAAATCTGTGATATCTTACACGCACACGTATTAGAACCCAAAAAGGTTAGCCACGTGGCAATGATTACCGACATATTACGGGATGAAACAGGCGAAATAAAAGAAATCGAAGTTTCCGAAATGATACGCCCCGTTGCCGTGCGCAGACGTTTTAATTTAGAAGATTATTTTACGCGTTTCGGTCTTTACGCGCTTATGCGTTACAAATACATAGACAGCGTTAAAAACGACGAGGAAACCGAACGTAAACTCTTTTCCGATTGTGAGGAAAAGAAGGCGCCTAAAATCGCGGTTGACTTTGGCAATAAAATGAATTATCTTTATTTTGACGATATCGTTCTTTCGGTCTTCACAGAGGGCGAAAACGAGGTAATTATTACGCGCGACGGCGAGAATTTTGATACACTTTCTTGTATCGGTGAGAAGAATTTTACACTAAAATTACCTAAAGGCTACTACAAAGCCACATTAAATGGTGAATACACGGTGGAATTTTGTGTTTGCAAACCCAAAATCACTTACAGCGTTAAAAACGGGTATATAACGGTAAACGCCGATTCTTGCGACAAGAAAAGCGAGATTCTTTATATGGATTTCCGTGAAGCCGAAACCTATTCTCTCCACTCCATTTTGGAACTTTCAGAAGAAGAAAAGAAAACGGGTAAAATTGTTCGTAAAATTCCCGAAGGTGCGGGACATTTTAAGGTTTATTTTGAAAACAATTATGCCATTTGGACAGATGGCGGACATGACTTTAGAGGTGATTTATGATGAAATATTATGTTGGACATCCGCTGCAGACGCGCGGAGTTGAGCGCTTTAAGTTACAGGGCGGCAAGGGTGACGGAATGGAGTTTTTGTGCGTCCGTAACGGGCAAGGTCTTGAACTTTGGATTTCGCTTGACCGCTGCGGCGATATGACACGCGTTATCTATAACGGCAAAAATATGGGATATCTTTCTCCTTGCGGTCATGTTGCATCGACACATTACGACAATGTCGGTGCAGGTTTTCTTAAATCTTTTAGCGCAGGTTTCTTTACCACCTGCGGTTTTGAAAATGTTGGTGCCGGATGTGTGGATGATGGAGAAGCGTTACCGCTTCACGGCACCATAGGCAACACCCCCGCAGAACTGCTCTCAATTGATGAAACGGAAGACGAACTGAAAATTAAACTCATAATCCGCGACAGCGTTATATTTACAAGACGCTTTGTTATGGAACGCACATATATCGTTTCTTATAAAGAAAACACATTTACGGTGGATGATACCGTAACAAACGAAGGTGAATTCCCGCAGCATTTTTATCTGCTTTACCACTGCAATATGGGTTATCCGCTGCTTACAGAAAACAGTGAATTCCGCGCACCGCACAGCAAAATCTGGGCAAACGCTGATATTGCCAAAAACAATATTGACACAGCACTTGAACTCACTCCGCCCCGTCAGGGTTATCAAGAACGCTGCTATTTATTTGACCCCACTACAAATGAAAAAGATGGTCTTGTACACACTGGTCTTTGGAGTAACGATGCAGAGGTTGGCGTTGTATTCAAGTACAAAAAAGACGAACTACCCTGCCTTACCGAATGGAAGCAGATGGGCAGACGCGACTATGTTCTGGGAATTGAACCCGGCAACTGCTACCCGAGTCCGCGCAGCACAAAACGCGAACAGGGCGAACTTAATTTCTTACAGCCCGACTGCAGCAACAGCACTGCAATCACATTCTGTTTTGTTGACAAAAAGGCTGATTTTGACAGCGAGTTTTAATACAACTTACAAAAACGCAGAGCATAAAACATGCTCTGCGTTTTTTTGTGTTTTGTTGACCTGAAACCTAACTTTTTTAGATAAACGTATGGAAAAATTAAATTGATTATCATATTTAGATATGGTATAATTTTGTCTGCTAAAATCTACTGTGGAGGAAAAGTTAATGGATAAAAAGACATTTGCACAACTTGCAAAAGAAGAATATACAAATCCCGAAAACGCAATACATAGAGGCGGTAAAAACGGCAACGCTTTTTGGAATATACGCGCTACACGCTTTATGTTCTGCCCTTCTTTCGATTTTACACCGATACTTGCCTGTAACGATTACTTATATGTTGCGGTTGATGAAAACGGCAAGAGTTATGAGTTCCGTGCAAACACCACAACCGAACTTTTGACACCCATCTGGGATGAACTTCCCGTAGGTCAGACACAACTTTTTGTATATGCGCTAAACGAAAACGGTGAAAAAATTGCCACTGTAGGTGCCCGTAGTTTCTATAAAGCGGCACCCTTTACTGCCGATTATCCCGCCGCCGCTTGTGACTACCGCACCTGTGCAAAACGCGCGTATGAATATGCCTTTTCTCTGCCGCTTGTACAGGCTTGGAAAGATAAGGATGCCGACCTTTCGGGCTACTACCTTTTTATGTACATATCAAAAATGAATTCGGCTATTATAAACGGTATGCTGAACTATGCGAAACTCTCCCCCGAAAGCAAAGACGCCGCCCTTAACATAGCCGTAAATGCGGCAGACTATTTAATAAAGATTTCTGCACCTACGGGTTCCCCGCTTGAGGGACTTCCCCCAACATACCATTACCCCGAAGGCAGAGAAGATTATTTTGGTACAGTAAACGATATTGCCAAGACGAGAGCAAAAGAAAATATGCTTATTTATCCTGCGCATGTGGGTGCTGCATATCTTAATTTATATAAGGCTATCGGCGACAAAAAATATTTAGATGCTGCACTCAAAATCGGCGAATATTATCTTAATAATGTTTGCGAAAACGGAACCTGGTATCAACTTGTTTCGGTTGAAACAGGAAAGCCCACCACAAACACCTATTGTGTACCCCACCAGATTTGCAGTTTTCTTTACACCCTTTATGATGTTACAGAGGAAGACAGGTGGAAAAATCTTGCCGCAAACGGCGTGAACTATATCCGCACAAACAGTCTTAACACATTCCACTGGGAAGGACAGTTTGAGGATTCTCCGATTTCGGTACAGTACTCTAATATGACACACTTTACCGCCGATGCACTTATCTGTGATATTGCTAAAAACCACAGCGAATCGGAAGCAGAAATTGCGATAGCCGAAGAACTTATGCGATATGTTGAAGACCAGTTTGTTGTATGGTCGCATCCTATGAAATACACCGCACACGGCAACGGTACATCTATCTGGCACACCCCGTGCGGACTTGAACAGTATCAGTTTTATGTGCCGATTGACTCAAGCACCGCCGTTATAATGAACGCATTCAAAGAAATGCACAGGCTCACCAAAAAGCCACTGTATTTAGAAAAAGCAAAAACTCTTGCCGATTCTATTACAAGGGTGCAAAACGCGGAAAACGGACAGATTTCTACACATTGGTTTACTGAGGGACATAAAATAAAGGACGATAACCTTTGGATTAATTGTATGTTTGGCACCGCAAACCAACTTTTTGCTTTGGCAGACTATTTAGATGAACAATAATTTTTACTTGGAGGAATTATAAATGGATAACAAAGAACTGGCAAAACTTGCAAAAGAAGAATATGCGAATCCTGAAAACGCCATACATAGAGGCGGTAAAAATGGCAACGCTTTTTGGAATGTTCGCGCCACACGCTTTATGTTCTGCCCTTCTTTCGATTTTACACCGATACTTGCCTGTAATGACTATTTATATGTTGCGGTTGATGAAAACGGCAAAAATTATGAGTTTCGCGCAAACACTACAACCGAACTTTTAACACCCATCTGGGATGAACTTCCCGTAGGTCAGACACAACTTTTTGTATATGCGCTAAACGAAAACGGTGAAAAAATTGCCACTGTAGGTGCCCGTAGTTTTTATAAAGCGGCACCCTTTACTGCCGATTATCCCGCCGCCGCTTGTGACTACCGCACCTGTGCAAAACGCGCGTATGAATATGCCTTTTCTATGCCGCTTGTACAACTTTGGAAAGATAAAGACGCCGTACCGTCAGGATATGAACTTTATCTCTACATAGCAAAGATGAACTCTTCTATTGTAAGAAGTATGGTAAACTATGCGAAACTCGCCCCGGAAAACAAGGATGCCGCCATAAATATTGCCGTAAATGCGGCAGACTATTTGCTCAAGGTTTCTGCACCTGCGGGTTCGCCGCTTGAGGGACTTCCCCCCACATACCACAACCCCGAAAAGAAAACTGATTTTTACTCGGGTATATCTAAAGATGCAAAAGACAGAGAAAAGGAAACTATGCTTTTGTATCCTGCAAATTCAGGGTTAGCATATCTTGCTTTGTATAATGTTGTAAACGACAAGAAATATTTTGATGCCGCTATAAAAATCGGCGAATATTATCTTAACAATGTTTGCGAAAACGGCACTTGGTGGCAACTTGTTTCGGTTGAAACAGGAAAGCCGACCTCTACCGCTTACTGTATTCCCCACGCTATTTGCGCTTTCCTTTACACGCTTTATGATGTAACTGGCGAAGAAAAATGGAAAACCCTTGCCGAAAACGGCATGAATTATCTGCGCACAAACAGCCTTAAAACATTCCATTGGGAAGGTCAGTTTGAGGATGCTCCGATTTCGGTACAATACTCTAATATGACACATTTCTCAGCCGATGCACTTATTCGCGATATTGCTAAAAACCATAGCGAATCGAAAGAGGAAATGGCTATTGCAGAAGAACTTATGCGATATGTCGAGGACCAGTTTGTTGTCTGGTCTAACCCTATGAAACACACAACACAAAACTACGATTCTTCTATCTGGAATCTTCCTGCCGGTCTTGAACAGTATAACTGGTATGTGCCGATTGATTCAAGCACCGCTGTTATAATGGATGCTTTCAGAACGCTTCACAGCGTTACTAAAAAGCCACTTTATCTTGCAAAAGCAAAGGCTCTCGCAGATTCTATCACAAGGGCACAAAATGAGCAAAACGGAATGATTCCTACCCACTGGATTACATCCGATTTCAAAGAAACGGGCGGCGACCTTTGGATTAACTGTATGTTCGGCACCGCAAATTATCTTTTCGCTATGGCAGATTATTTGGATAAACAATAACTCATTAAAACCGACCTTGTAAGGTCGGTTTTATGTTGCCTTTTTTATCGCTATATGATATAATATGGATGACGACTTTTCCTTACCAAAGCAATTAAAGGAGGATTTTTATGAAAACAAGTTTGGTAATTATGGCGGCGGGTATTGGCAGCCGCTTTGGCAAAGGCATTAAACAACTAGAGCCCCTCGGTCCATCCGGCGAGCTTATTATGGACTATTCTATCCACGATGCTATGGAAGCGGGTTTTAACAAGGTTGTATTTATAATCCGCAAGGAGATGGAAGACTATTTCCAAAAGGTTATTGGCGACCGAATTTCACGCTTTGTAGAGGTTGAATATGCGTTTCAGGAACTCGATAACATTCCAAAAGGATTCCAAAAAGGCGAACGCACAAAACCTTGGGGCACAGGACAGGCGGTACTTGCCTGTAAAGATATTGTAAACGAGCCGTTTATTGTTATAAACGCGGATGACTATTACGGCAAAGAAGCGTTTAAGAAAATTTACGATTTTCTGCACACAAAAAGAGAAAAAACCACACAGTTTGATTTCTGTATGGCGGGATTCAAACTTAAAAATACATTATCTGACAACGGCGGTGTTACTCGCGGACTTTGCGAAACAGACACTAACGGTTTGCTATCCAAGGTTAACGAAACCAAGAATATTGAAAAGGTTGACGGCAAACCCGCTATAAATGAGGACGGAAATTACCGCTTTATCAGCGGTGAAACCCTCTGCTCTATGAATATGTGGGGCATCACACCCGATTTCTTCCCGTATCTTGAAAAAGGATTTGTGGAATTTTTGTCTTCACTCCAAAAGGACGATATCAAAACCGAATATCTTCTGCCGATTATTGTTGACGATATGCTCAAAAAAGGCCTTGTTACCGTTTCTGTGCTTGACACAGACGATAAATGGTTTGGCGTAACATATCAAGAAGACAAGGACTCTGTTAAAGCCGCACTCAAGGACCTTGTAAAACAGGGCGTTTATCCTGAAAATATTAAATAACACAAAATATATTAAAACCCAAGCAAATGCTTTTTGTTTGGGTTTTTCTTTTTGCCTTTTTTTGCATAAAGAGGACAGGCGCGAACATAATATGTAAAAAAAGGAGGATGCTTTATGAAAAAAGTGTTATGTATTTTAATGAGCATTTTGTTAATGGCAACTATGTTCGCAGGATGCGGTAAAAAGGAAGCCGAAAACGGCAGAGTTTATTACCTTAATTTCAAACCCGAACAGGATGCCGCCTGGCAGTCACTTGCCAAAGTTTACGAAGAAAAGACAGGGCAAAAGGTGGATGTTGTAACCGCCTCACAGGGTAAATACGAGGAAACACTTACCGCCGCCATCGATAAATCTGATGCGCCGACCATATTCCAACTCAGCGGTGCTACGGCGCTTGACGCTTGGCGCGACTACTGTGTTGACCTTAAAGACACCGAAATTTATAAAGAACTCACAAGTGACGAGTTTGCCCTTAAGGAAGACGGCAAGGTTTATGGTGTTGCCTATGTTTACGAGGGATTCGGACTTATTGTAAACAAAGACCTGCTTAAAAAAGCGGGATACGAACTTTCCGACATTAAGGATTTTTCGTCACTTAAAAACATTGCAGAGGACATTCACAAGAGAAAAGACCAACTCGGATTTACGGCGTTTACTTCGTCTACACTTGACAGCAGCAGTAGTTGGCGTTTTTCAGGACACCTTGCCAATATGCCGCTTTTTTATGAGTTCCGCGATGACAATATAACCACACAACCCGCTAAAATCACAGGCAAATATCTTGACAACTACAAGGCGATTTGGGACCTTTATGTTAAATGCGGCACCATTCCCGCATCTAAAATTACTACCGCAACAAGTGCGGCAGAAGAGTTTAGCGGCGGCAAGGCGGTATTTTATCAAAACGGCACCTGGGCTTATGAAGATGTAAAATCCGTAGGGGATGAAAACCTCGGTTTTGTGCCGATTTATTTTGGCGTTGACGATGAAAAACAAGGCCTTTGCTGCGGCACTGAAAACTACTGGGCTATCAATTCTACCGTCAGCGAGGCAGACAAAAAGGCATCGCTCGATTTTCTTGAATGGGTTGTAACAAGCGAAGAAGGCACAAAAGCACTTGCCGACAGTATGGGATTTGTTTCGCCGTTTAAGAGCGCTAAAGACACTAAAAATGTTCTTGCAACACAGATGAACGATTATGTTAAAGCGGGTAAATACAATGTTTCGTGGGCATTTAATTTAACACCTAATCCTGAAAACTGGCGAAACACATTTGTTTCTGCGCTTTCGGCTTACACCACAGGAAAGGGCGACTTTGACGCCGTTAAGACCGCATTCACAGACGGTTGGGCAAAAGAGTATAACGCCGCACATTCGTAAAGGTTTTTATATGAGAAGTTTTAGAAAAAAATCACTTGTGCGGTTTGCGCCGCTTTTCCTCTTTCCCACGGTTGCCGCGTTTTTTGTAGGCTTTTTATGGCCGTTCATCTTTGGAATATATCTTTCGTTTTTCCGTTTCAAAACCTTGCGTTTTCGCGAATGGGCAGGGCTTTCTAACTATGCTTCTGCCATGAAAGACCCAAGTTTTTTGCAATCGTTTTTATTCACCGCACTCTTTACGGTGCTTAGTGTGATTTTGATAAATTTAATTGCCTTTTTTATTGCCCTTGCCTTAACCAAGGGCATCAAAGGCTCTTATCTTTTCCGAACGATATTTTTTCTTCCAAACCTCATAGGCGGAATTGTTCTTGGATATATCTGGAAGATTATTTTAGACGGTCTTATAATGAGATTTTTTAATTCATCGCTTGTGCTTGAGTCAAAGTATGGGTTTTGGGGGCTTATAATTCTGCTATGTTGGCAACAGGTCGGATATATGATGATTATATATATTGCAAGTCTTCAAAATGTACCTGACACGCTGATAGAGGCGGCAAAAATTGACGGGGCGGACGGTAAGCAGATTCTGCGGCACATAACGCTGCCGTCTGTTATGCCGTCTGTTACCATCTGCACTTTTTTAACCCTTACAAACTCTTTCAAACTGTTTGACCAAAACTTAGCACTGACGGCAGGTCACCCCTATAGAGAAACCGAAATGCTTGCGCTTAACATTTATAATTCCTTTTACAGCAGCGTTACCAATATGGGTGTAGGTCAGGCAAAAGCGGTTGTATTTTTCCTGCTAGTTGCGGCTATTGCGCTGACGCAACTTTATTTTACAAGACGAAAGGAGAATGAGATGTGAGTGTGAGAAAATTTTCTGATAGCCACAGAGGCAAACTACTCTCATTCTTTTTTTCGTTTCTTGCGGTTCTTTGGGTGTTACCCGTTATAATCGTGCTTTATAATTCCTTTAAGACGAGCACAGGAATAACCCTTTCCCCTTTGAGTTTTCCAAACGGCGACACCTTTGCGGGATTCAGCAATTATATAAACGGAATATCTCACGGAAATTACCCCTTTTATCTTTCGCTGTTTTACAGTATAATAATAACAGTGCTTTCGGTTTTTTCGATTTTGCTGTGCACCTCGATGGCGGCTTGGTACATTGTTCGCGTTGACTCGGTTTTCTGTAAAGTGCTTTACTATCTTTTTGTTTTTTCTATGGTAGTGCCCTTCCAGATGGTTATGTTCACGCTATCCAAAACCGCCGATTCGCTATCGCTTAACACGCCATTTACCATACCTTTTATATATTTAGGGTTTGGCGCAGGACTTGCTGTTTTTCTGTTTTCGGGATTCATTAAAGGAATTCCGCTTGAAATAGAAGAAGCGGCAGACATTGACGGGTGCAACGCTATCCGCACATTTTTTCTTATTTGTGTGCCGATCATGAAATCAACCTATATTTCGGTTGCTATCTTACAAATGATGTGGGTTTGGAACGATTATCTTCTTCCCTATCTTGTACTTGACCGAACAAAATATATGACCGTTCCGATTCACATACAATTTTTACAAGGCAGTTTCGGCAGAGTTGATTACGGTGCCACAATGGCGCTTATAATCATTTGTCTTTTGCCGATTGTCATCCTTTACGGCTTTGCGCAAAAACACATCATTCGCGGTGTACTTTCGGGGGCGGTAAAGGGATAGAAAGCGAGGTTATTATGAGGAAAAGCGGAATTTTAATGCCCATTTTTTCTTTGCCGTCACGCTACGGCATTGGTACATTCGGGGCTGACGCCTACAGGTTTGTAGATTTTCTTAAAAAGGCGGGACAGAGTTTTTGGCAAATTTTACCGATAGGTCCCACAACCTACGGCGATTCGCCCTATCAATCCTTTTCCTCTTTTGCGGGTAACCCGTATTTTATCGACCTTGAGATGCTTATAAACGAGGGACTATTAACCAAATCCGAGGCAGACAGTTATGATTTCGGCGGCGAAAACACTATTGAATATGATAAACTTTACGCCCACCGAAAAGACTGTTTGCGCCATGCGTTTTTGCGCTTTACAAAAACACAGGAATATTTTGATTTTTGCAGCCAAAACGCCTTTTGGCTCGATGATTACGCGCTTTTTATGACCATTAAAAGTACCCAAGGCGACCGCGCTTTTTGCGACTGGGATAAACCGCTTAAAGACCGCGACAGCGCCGCGCTTGACGCCTTTATAAAACACAATATTACAGAACTTGACTTTCACCGTTTTGTTCAGTATAAATTTATGACACAGTGGTTTTCACTTAAAAAGTATGCCAACGAGCGCGGCATTAGCATTATAGGCGATATACCGATTTATGTTGCCTGTGACAGCGCGGATGTGTGGGCAGACAGAAGACAGTTTTTGCTAAACGAAGACGGCACACCGACACTCGTAGCAGGTTGTCCGCCCGATGCATTTTCGGACGATGGGCAACTTTGGGGCAACCCGCTATACGACTGGGTTGAAATGAAGCGTGACGGTTACGCTTGGTGGAAACGGCGTTTATCTTTCGCGCTATCTCTCTATGATGTTGTGAGAATAGACCACTTCCGCGGTTTTGAATCCTACTATGCCATTCCGTTTGGCGACAAGACTGCCAAGGGCGGCACCTGGAAAAAGGGACCTGATATTGATTTATTTTCCGAACTCAAGGAAGAATTCGGCGAAGATATCCCCATTATTGCAGAGGATTTAGGGTTTATGACCGATGCGGTTAAAAATCTGCTAAGAAACACCGGATTCCCCGGTATGAAGGTTTTACAGTTTGCATTTGACAGCCGCGAAGAAAGCGATTATCTTCCCCATAACTACGACAAAAACTGCGTGGTTTACACAGGTACTCACGACAACGACACCATTTTGGGCTGGACAAAATCCGCACCCCCACAAGATGTCCAATATGCCAAGCGCTATCTTGCCTTTAGCGATAACGAAGACTTTAATTTCACTATGATGCGCGCGGCACTTTCGAGTGTTGCCGATACGGTAATTTTAATGATGCCCGACCTTTTATCTATGGGTAGCGAGGGGCGCATTAACACCCCCTCAACACTGGGTGAGAACTGGCGGTGGCGCATTGACGGCAAATGTATAAATGATTGGCTTTCGGGAATTGTTTATGATTTAACCGAACTTTACTGCCGTTTGCCTAATACTAAACTTAAAGAAGATTAAAAAACATCCCCAAACAATTGGGGATGTTTTTTAAACTCCGATATTAAAGCGGAGAAAACGCACTACATTTCGGATTCGGTTTTTTCGCTTTGGCTCATATAATTTTCAATTTGTTCGATTGTAAATTGTAGTTTTGTAAACATAACGATACACAAATCCTCGTTGAGTGTTACGTTGTCTACGTTATATTTGTTTGTGCTTTGTCCGTTATCGGAACGGGCACATTCAAGTTTTGTTACACGGGCGTTTTCATAATATACCGTAAACTCAAAATTTTCTTGTTCGAGATTTTTAACAATATTAAAGCCTTCTATGTATTTATGGGTAGAAAACTCTTGAGACGCTAAACTGTTTGTGCTGTCTTGGTTCCACGATTTACCGTTAAGCAGACAAGAAAAATATTTATCCCCTCTTTTGAAAGTAACCATATCTTCAAGGCTGTTTTCGGTTGCAACAACCTCAACCAGTCCCGTTCCGCCGAGTTTTTGCGCCAAAAAGCCGTTTTCGTCATTAAGATTTACGGTGAAATAGGTAGCCATTGTTATTGTAAAAACTTGGGTTGGGTTGATTTCGTAATAATACTTTTTACCCGACATAGGCAACAACGACTGCGTTTCCAAATATTTCTTTCCTGCAAAAAAATTAAGCGCGTCTAAACTTTCAATAATAGAACTGTTCGTTTGCGAATAGTCACTGCTTTCTATATCATAATCATAATCGTAATCGTAATCGTAATCATCGTAACTATTTATATCTTCTTGATGCTCTTCGCGTTCTTTGGACGGAACGCCTTGCGATGAAACGTCCGAAGCAGTTTCATTTTCCGCTGTGGAGATTTCTTCTTTTGAACCGGTGTTACTCTCTGTTTCTGCGGTTCTTGCCTCTTTACTGCTGAGAACGTCTGCGGAACTAAAATCAGTGGGTGTTTTAGCGCAAGCAGACATAACCGAAATAATTATCAAAACCAACAATACTGACAATAATTTTTTCACAAGAAGAACCTCCCTTAAACTGTAATATCCTTATAGATATTATATAATTTTTCTATGTTTCACGCAAGATTTTTATTAAATGATATTATGCTTGTAAAATTATTTTAGCGGAAAACCCGCTAAAAGTCAATAGCGAAAAACTTTCTAACATATAATAACCACATAAAACTATAAAAATGTGGGTGAATAAAATGTACTCGAGAATTCGCAATCTTCGCGAAGATAAAGACATGACACAAACACAAATGGGTGAAATACTTTCTTGCAGTCAACGCGTTTACAGCAACTACGAGTGTGGCGACATTGATATTCCTACGGCAACACTAATTAAAATTGCCGATTTCCACGAAGTTTCGGTTGATTATCTTTTAAATCGCACCGATAATCCAAAAATGAACATATAGGGGGGCGTTTGCCTCCCATTTTTTTATTGAAAAAAAGTTGGCACTATATTATAATATGTTGACGACTACTTTTTTGGGGTGAATTGTTTGTTCAAAAAACTTATAGGCGATAAGGAATTCTACAGCCGCATTATTTTCCTTGCGCTTCCTATTATTATACAAAACGGCATAACGCAGTTTGTTAATATGCTTGATAATATTATGGTTGGTCAGGTTGGCACCACGCAGATGACAGGCGTTGCCATTACAAACCAACTAATTTTTGTTTTTAATCTATGCATTTTCGGCGCTATTTCGGGTGCGGGAATTTTTACGGCACAGTTTTTCGGCTCGGAAGACCACAAAGGTGTGCGCGACACATTCCGTTTTAAGTTGATTGCCTGTTTTATTATAGCGGTTTTGGGTATTGCGCTTTTCTTCTTTGCGGGTAACCCGCTTATAAACCTTTATCTTAAAGGCGAGGGAAAACCCGAAGATGCGGCGGCTTCGCTTCGTTTCGCAAGAGAGTATCTTAACATAATGCTTATAGGTTTAATCCCCGCATCTATTACTCAATGTTACTGCGGCACTCTGCGCGAGACGGGTAAATCGGTGTTGCCGATGGTTTCGGGTATTATTGCCGTTATTGTAAACCTTGTTGGTAACTACATACTCATTTTCGGACACTTCGGTGCGCCAAAAATGGGGGTTGCGGGTGCGGCTGTTGCCACCGTTATATCGCGTTTTGTAGAACTTTTTGTACTTGTAATATACACCTATATAAAGAGGGCAGAAAACCCGTTTATCATTGGTGCATACCGCAGTTTACACATTCCGATTACCCTTGTTAAAAAAATCATCATCAAGGGTTTTCCGCTTATGCTCAACGAGGCATTGTGGGCTTTGGGTATGGCAACGCTCAACGGTATTTTTTCCGAGCGCGGACTTATTGTTGTTGCCGCAAACAACATTTCTCAAACATTCTGGAATGTGTTTTCGGTTGCGTTTATTGCGGTCGGCGCATCGATTGGAATTATTCTCGGTCAACTGCTTGGCGGTGACGAAACGGAAAAAGCCAAGGATTACAGTTTCAAACTTATAGCCTTTTCGGTTGCGGTCAGCGTGTTGTTCGGAATCATATATTTTGTTATGGCATTCTTTATTCCCGATGCCTACAACACCACAGACGATATTAAACTTTTGGCAACCTATCTTATGCAGGTTTCGGCACTCATTATGCCGATAGACGCTTTTGCACACGCGTGTTATTTTACTCTGCGTTCCGGCGGAAAGGTGTTTATAACATTCCTTTTTGACAGCGGTTTTGTTTGGGTTATAAATGTACCGTTTGTTCTGGCACTGACACGGCTTACGCCGATTTCGGTTGTTGTGATTTTCGGACTTTGTCATTTTATCAGCATAATTAAATGCGTTGCAGGTTATATTCTTGTTAAACGCGGTGTATGGATTAGAAGAATGGTTGGTGAACAGGAATGAGAAAACTTATGAATTTGGAGCCTAGAAAAGTTTTTGAGGTTTTTGAAGATTTGTGCGCTATTCCGCACGGTTCAGGCAATACAAAAAAGATTAGCGACTACTGTAAAGATTTTGCGAACGAGCGCGGTCTTTTCTGTATACAGGACGAACATAATAACATCATAATAAAAAAGGCTGCCACAAAGGGTTATGAAGACCACCCTGCCGTCATTTTGCAGGGACATCTTGATATGGTTTGCGAAAAAGACCCCGACTGCCAAATAAATTTTGAAACAGACGGACTTGATATTTATATAGACGGCGATTACATTAAAGCGAGGGGCACCACCCTTGGCGGAGATGACGGCATTGCCGTTGCAATGGCACTCGCCGTTTTAGACGATAACTCACTTTCGCACCCCGCACTTGAAGTGCTTTTTACCACCGATGAGGAAACAGGTATGTACGGTGCAGAGGGGCTTGACGCCTCCCATCTTTCTGCCAAGCGACTGATTAACATCGACACCGAGGCAGAGGGGGTATTCACGGCAGGTTGTGCGGGCGGTGCAAGAGCAGAACTTTTATTGCCTTTCCCATCTTTACCGCTTGACAAGGAATGTTTCACCGTAACCGTAACAGGACTTTTGGGCGGACATTCGGGCAACGAGATAAACAGAGGCAGACAGAACGCCAACATCATACTCGCTAAATTTTTAAGCACTCTTCCCCCGTTCCGTTTGGTTTCGATAAACGGCGGTCTTAAAGACAACGCCATTACGGCACACAGCGAATGTGTAATTTACTGCGATAGTATCACACAGGAGATTGCAGATGAGTTTGCAGACTCTGTCCGCGTTGATACCGACAGCGGTCTTAAAATCACCGTAACAAAAGCGGGGCTTGAGTCTTTTGCTGCAGACCAAGCAACATCCAAAAAAGCGGTAGAATTTTTGCTTTCTCTTCCAAACGGCGTACAGGCTATGAGCCGCGAGATTGAGGGACTTGTTGAAACCTCTCTAAATCTTGGTATCCTTAAAACCATCGATGGAAAAATCTCTGCATCCTTTGCGGTACGCAGTAATATCGGAAAAGAAAAACTCTCGCTGCTTTCCCGTCTTGAAACCGCCTCAAAAGATTTTGGAGCGGAATATTCTACAAGCGGACATTATCCCGCTTGGGAATACAGAAAAGATTCGCCTCTCAGAGAATCTATGCTTAAAACATATAAAGAGTTTTACGGCGGCGAGCCTGTTATTGAGGTTATCCACGCGGGACTTGAATGTGGTCTTTTCTCCGAAAAAATTGAGGGGCTTGACACCGTTTCCTTCGGTTGCAATGTAAACCACATCCACACACCGAGAGAAGAATTATCAATTAGTTCTGCCGAGCGCAGTTTCCGTTTCCTTATAAAAATACTTGAAAACTTATAGGTGATATTATGGTTAAAGCAAGAGTTGAAAACATAAAGAAAAATCTCTGTGACGGAGAGGCACTTATCATAACAAGCGCACCCAACCGCTTTTATGTTACGGGTTTTCGTTCAAGCGCGGGTTTTGTTTTTATAACAAACGAAAGTGCCGAACTACTTATTGACTTCCGTTACATTGAGAAGGCAAAAAGTATTGTGGACAGTTGTTTTGTCACGCTTTCTGTAAACCCCGATAAAGAGATTGCCGAAAGATGCAAAAAATATGCTATTAAAACGCTTTACACCGAAGCTACAAGCGTTAGCGTTGCAAGACGCGCAACACTTTGCGAGTTGTTGTCCGGTGTAGAGGTTAGCGAATCCACAAAATTCGATTTGTTGCTCGAAGAACTGCGCACGGTTAAAACCGAGGGTGAACTCGCGCTTATGCAGAAGGCACAGGAAATCACCGACAAAACCTTTTCTTACATTCTAAACAACATAAAGGCAGGCCGTACCGAGCGTGAGGTTATGCTTGATATGGAGTTTTTTATGCGAAAACTTGACTGTGACGGCATCGGTTTTGATTTCATTGTGGTATCGGGCAAGAATTCTTCTCTGCCGCACGGTGTTCCGACCGACAAGGTTATTGAAAACGGTGATTTTGTAACGATGGACTTTGGCGCATCGGTAGGCGGTTACCGCTCGGATATGACAAGAACTGTTGCGGTCGGCACAGTTTCCGATGAGCAAAAACGCGTTTACGATACCGTACTCAAAGCACAACTTGCGGCTTTACCCGCTATACACGCAGGTGTCACTTGCAAGGATATTGACAAGATTGCGCGTGACATCATTTATGACGCGGGATATGAGGGTGCTTTCGGTCACGGACTCGGCCACAGCGTTGGAATTGAAATTCACGAGAGTCCCGCTTTTAACACCCGTTGCGAAACAATCCTTAAAAGCGGTACAATTATGACGGTTGAGCCGGGTATTTATCTTGAAAATAAATTCGGTGTTCGAATCGAGGATATGGTTTATGTAACGGATGACGGTTGCATTAATCTTACCAAGAGCGAAAAGGAACTCATTATACTCTAATTTTTGGGCCGGGCGGAAGATTTTTCTGCCCGGTTTGTTTATTTTTTATCAAAAAACGGATTGCAAATTATAATAAGGTATGTTATAATGACTCATATTAGAATAGTATAATTGTGTTCTTATACACTTTTTATAACTGTTTGCATTTTTAGAGGAGATGAACATTTTGGATTCCAAACTGGCACTTTACATCGTAAAACGCGTTTTACTTGCTGTGTTTACGATATTTTTGGTTATCACCATTACATTTTTTGTTATGAAGGCTATCCCCGGAGGACCTTTCCTTAGCGAAAAGTCGCCAAGCGCTGCCGTTACCGCCGCACTTGAGGCAAAATACGGACTTGACAAGCCGATATTTGAACAGTACACGACATATCTGACAGATATTCTGCACGGCGATTTCGGTCCTTCTATTAAAAACCGCGGCCGCGATGTTGCAGACCTTATAGCCGAAGGATTTAAGACCAGCGCAAAAATCGGTCTTATCGCCGCAGGTGTTGCTATCATTCTCGGTCTTGTGCTCGGTTCCATTGCCGCCGTTTTCCACGACAAATGGATTGACAAGGTTATAATGGTTGGCTCCACCGCCTGTATCGCTATGCCTTCCTTCGTTATTGCGACAATACTACTGCTGCTGCTATGTGTTTTATTGCCTATCTTCCCTGCCAACGGTAACACAGCCGCAGGACTTGTGCTTCCTGTTTTGTCGCTCAGTTTTTATCCTATGTCTTACATTACCCGTCTTACCCGCTCAAGTATGCTTGATGTTTTGGGACAAGACTATATCCGCACCGCCCGTGCTAAAGGCGTTTCTCCCGCTAAGGTTATTTTCAAACACTCGCTTAAAAACGCCGTTACACCGGTTATCACCTATGTCGGTCCGATGATTGCGGGTATCCTTACGGGTAGTTTGGTTGTTGAAAAGATTTTTGCCGTTCCCGGTCTTGGCAAATACTTCTTCTCCAGCATCACAAACCGCGACTATCCCATGGTTATGGGTACCACAATTTTCCTTGCGATTATTATGGTTATTATGACACTTATATCCGACATACTTTATAAAATTGTTGACCCGCGCGTTGATTTAGGTTAAGGAGGGGTAGAGATGAAAAAAGATACAGAAATCAAAAAGAATCCCTTAAGCCTACAACTCGACCTGTCAAGTTTTGAAAAGGCAACGGATGAAGAAAAGTTTTTACAACAGCGTATGCGCGAATCTACAACCTTTTTCAAGGATGGTATGCGCAGACTTTCAAAAAACAAGATTGCAATGATAAGTCTTGCCGTTATTACCCTTATCGTTTTGATTGCGTTTTTTGTTCCTATGTTCTACCCTTATGATTACGGTGAGCAACTCGGCATTGTTGCAGGACAGGATTCCGATTCTTCCTACAACAACCTACGCCCCTTTGAGTATGGCGAAACCGAACTTAAGCGCATCGAACAGGGTGAAAAGATTTTCCCGCACATTTTCGGCACTGACGCCCACGGACGCGACTACGCTATACGCGTTATCTACGGCACCCGCATATCGCTCGTTGTTGGCTTCTTTGCAAGTATAATCGTTCTCATCATCGGCGTTATTTACGGTTCTATTTCGGGCTACTACGGCGGTAAGGTCGACCTTATTATGATGCGTATTGTCGACATTATATATTCTCTGCCCGATTTGCTTATGATTATTCTTTTGTCGGTTGTGTTAAAGCAGACATTAACCCCGATTATTGATGGTACTGCGCTTGGCAAACTCGGCACAGGTATGATTAGTATTTTCATTGTTTTCGCTCTGCTTTATTGGGTTAGTATGGCTCGTCTTATCCGCGGTCAGATTCTTTCCATCAAACAGCAGGACTATGTTCTTAATGCCCGTTCTATCGGCGCTAAATCAGGACATATTATAAGAAGACATATGCTCCCCAACTGCATAAGCGTTATCATCATTTCAACAGCACTGCAGATTCCTTCTGCTATATTTACAGAGAGTTTCCTTTCTTTCTTGGGGTTAGGCGTTGCTATGCCTATGCCAAGTTTGGGCTCTTTGGCGAGTGATGCGCTTTCGGGAATTTATTCCTATGCGTATCGCCTTATCATCCCCGCAATAACCATTTGTCTTATCGTTTTATCGCTCAACCTGTTGGGTGACGGTCTGCGTGACGCGTTTGACCCCAAGTTAAAGAAATAGAGGTATTTATATGGAATTATTAAAAGTTACAGATTTGCATACCTCTTTCTTTACCCCTGCGGGTGAAGTTAAGTCGGTAAACGGCATTTCCTTTTCACTTTCGGAAGGTAAGGTTTTAGGTATTGTTGGTGAGTCGGGTTCAGGTAAGAGCGTTACCGCATACTCGATTTTACAAATACTCACTTCGCCCGGTGAAATTGTTTCGGGCAGTATTAAATACAGAGGCGAAGAACTGGTCGGCGCCACAAAAGAACAGATGCAGAAAATTCGCGGAAACAAGATAAGCATCATCTTCCAAGACCCGATGACCAGTCTTAACCCTGTTTATACAATCGGCAATCAACTTATGGAAGCGATTTTGCTCCATACCGACCGCACAAAAGAACAGGCTAAAGAACGCGCTATTGAGATGCTTCGTCTTGTTGGCGTTAACGAGCCTGAAAAGCGTATCAACCAGTACCCGCACGAGTTTTCGGGCGGTATGCGTCAGCGCGTTATGATTGCTATGGCTCTCGCTTGCGAGCCGGACATTCTGATTGCAGACGAGCCGACAACGGCTCTTGATGTTACCATTCAGGCGCAGATTCTTGACCTTATGAAAGAACTGCAGAAAAAACTCGGAATGGCTATCATTCTCATCACACACGACCTTGGCGTTGTTGCCGAAATGTGTGACGAGGTTATCGTTATGTACGCGGGACAGATTTGTGAACGCGGTACAGCAGACGAAATCTTTTATAACCCCAAGCACGAATACACAAAGGGACTTATGCGCTCAATCCCCACAGTCAATACTGACGGAAAACGGCTTGAGCCTATCGGCGGTACACCCGTTGACCTTCTTAACATGCCGGACGGCTGTCCCTTTGCGCCCCGTTGCGAAAATGCTATGAAGGTTTGCCTTTGCCACAAGGCGCGTGAAATTCTTATCAATGAAAATCACGCTTCAAGTTGCTGGCACAACATAAAAGACGCTATCGCAGAGGGCAAGATGACTAAAGAACAGGTAGAGGAGATGTACAAGGATGAGTGAGCAAAAAAATCTTCTCGAGGTTAAACACCTTAAACAGTATTTTGATGTGCCAAACGGCTTTTTGCGCAGTCTAAAACTCAAGGCGGTTGACGATGTTTCGTTCGACATTGCAGAGGGCGAAACCCTAGGTCTTGTTGGTGAATCGGGTTGCGGTAAAACAACGGTTGGACGCTCAATTTTACAACTTTACAAACCCACAGACGGTGAAGTTTGGTTTGACGGCACTAAAATTGAGGGCAAGAAAACCATTCACGAATTCCGCAGAAATGCACAGATGGTTTTCCAGGACCCCTATTCTTCGCTCGACCCGCGTATGACGGTCAGCGACATTATAGGCGAACCTTTGGATGTTCACCATCTTTACAGCAACCGCAAAGAACGCGAGGAAAAAATTGGTCACCTTATGGACCTTGTCGGTCTGACAAGCGACCACGCCTCCCGCTATGCGCACGAATTTTCGGGCGGTCAGCGTCAGCGTATCGGTATTGCCCGTGCATTAGCGGTTGACCCGAAATTTATCGTTTGCGATGAGCCTGTTTCGGCACTTGATGTTTCCATTCAGGCACAGATTGTTAATATGTTTGAGGACCTACAGAAAAAATTGGGACTCACATATCTCTTTATCGCGCACGATTTGCTGGTTGTTAAACATATTTCAACCCGTATTGCCGTTATGTATCTCGGCAAACTGATTGAAATAGGTCCCTCTGATGAACTTTATCACCGTCCCGTTCATCCCTACACCATTTCGCTTTTGTCTGCCGTTCCCGTTCCCGACCCGAACATTGCTCGTGCAAACAAGCGTATACACCTTGAGGGCGACGTTCCCAGTCCGCTTCATATGCCGAGCGGTTGCCCGTTCAGAACCCGTTGTCCCCGCGCCACCGCAAAATGTGCTGAATGTATGCCCGAACTCAAGGAAATTTCTCCCGGACACAGCGTTGCTTGTCACAATCTATAACCAGGATATATCCGCAGTATTTGTGTCAACGGTATTGCGGTTTGTATTAAAAAATTTTAGGAGGAAAACACTATGAAAAAGACATTGAGTTTATTACTCGCAGTAGTAATGATACTCGGCTGCATGGCTTGCCTTAGCGCATGCGGCGAAAAGTCCAAGGAAATGGTCCTCAATGTAGGCGCTTTCCCGGACACCATCGACCCGGCTCTTAACAGTGCTGTTGACGGTGGTACTTATATCGTTCACGCCTTCTCCGGCCTTGTTGGCTATGAGCAGGATGCTGACGGTAAACTCGTACTGGTTCCCCAGTGCGCAGCAGAACTCCCCACAGTTGAGAAGCTTGATAATGGTATGGCTTCCTATACCTTCAAACTTCGTGACGGTCTTAAGTGGAGTGACGGTTCCGACCTCACCGCTGCAGACTTCGTTTATGCTTGGAACAGAGCAGCAGACCCCATGACAGGTGCTGACTATGCTTACATGTTCGAAGGCATTGACGGTTATGCCGCTCTCTCTGATATGTATGTAACAGAGGAAGATGCAGAAGGCAACATCAAATTCGTTACCGATGCTGACGGCAAACCCACCTACAAAGATGGCAAAAAGGCTCTCAATGTAACCGCTTCTGAAGACGGCAAGGAACTCACTGTTGTTTTGACAGTTGACCTTCCCTACTTCTTCGAACTCTGCGCTTTCCCGGCTTACATGCCTGTTAAGCAGTCGGTTGTTGAGGCTGAAGGTGATGACTGGGCAACTGCAGCAGAAACCTACATCTGCAACGGTGCTTACAAAATCACTGAGTTCTCTCAGACTCAGCTCGTTATGGAAAAGAACGAGCATTACTACAATGCTGACAAGGTAGCATCTGACAAACTCGTATTCGCATTCAACGAAGACGATAGTTCTATGCTTGCTAACTATAAGAACGGCACATATCTCTTCATCGATTCCGTTCCGAATGACGAAATCGAAACTCTTAAGAAGGACTATGAGAAAGAGTTCTTCATTGAAGGCCAACTTGGTACATACTATGTATCCTTCAACGTAAATGACGTTGCTTTCAAGGGCTTCACAGAAGAAGAAAAAGCTAAACTCCGTACCGCTATGGGTCTCCTCATCGACCGTAACTATGTAGCAGAAGAAATCGGTCAGGCTGGTCAGGTTCCTGCTGCTGGCTTCGTTGCTATGGGTCTTACAGAGCCCGATGGTAAGGAATTTATAAGCAAGAACGGTCCTAACGGTGACGGCGCTGGTTACTATAGCGTTGAAAAGGCTGACTATCAGAAGAACTGTGACGCAGCTCTCGCACTCTTCGAAGAGGTTGCTGCTTCTTCCAAGAAGTTCACAGTTGCTGATAAGAAAGTTTCCGGTTTCCCGACCATCAACTACATCACCAACGAAGGTACAGGTCACGAAGCAGTAGCTGCTTACCTCCAGCAGGTATGGGGCAACTACGGTATCGAAGTTAAGGTTGAAACTCAGGAATGGGCTACCTTCCTTAACACCCGTAAGAACGGCGATTACTCTGTTGCTCGTAACGGTTGGCTCGGCGACTACAACGACCCGATTTCCTTCCTTGACATGTGGATTACCGCAAGTGGTAACAACGATTCTCAGCTTGGTAAGGACGCTCACGGTTCTTACAAGGGCTACAGCTACGCAGGTAAAGACGGTCTTACATGGGCTGAGTCTTATGATGCTTGCATAGCAGCAGTTAAGGCTGAAACCGATGCTACTAAGCGTTTTGCTCTCATGCATGAGGCTGAAAACATCCTTATGACAACAGGTGCTATCTGCCCTGTTTACTACTACACAGACATCTTTATGTGCAGCGAGTCTATTGACGGATTCTTCACTTCTCCGCTTGGATTCAAGTACTTCATGTTTGCTTCTGTAAAGTAAGTAAAAAGGTTTAATTACCGCATCGGCACGGATTTCCGTGCCGATGTTTTTTTGTTGTTTACTTTCACTCTGAAATTAGGTAAAATAGAGGTATAATAATTATTAGGAGAGAAGTTTATGACAGTTTTAGACAGGTTTTTACATTATGTTTCGTTTGACACGCGTTCGGACGAAAATAGTGAAAGTTTTCCAAGCACCGCTAAACAGTTGGTTTTAGGAAAAGAACTCTCTAAAGAATTGGAAAGTATAGGCCTTATCAATACCGGCATAGACGAAAATGGATATGTGTACGGCTTTTTACCCGCATCTCCCGACCGCGAGAACGAGAAAACTCTCGGTCTTGTGGCACACATGGATACCTCGCCCGATGTTAGCGGTGAAAACGCAAAACCCGCTTTAGTTGACTATGATGGCGGCGACATCACTCTTGCAAACGGCGAAAAAATCAGCGAGAGTGTTTTCCCCTCGCTTAAAAATTATGTTGGACAGCAACTAGTTGTAACAGACGGCAACACTTTACTCGGTGCAGATGACAAGGCGGGTATTGCCGAAATCTTTACAGCGCTTGAATATTTGGTGCAAAATCCTGATGTTTCACACCGCGCAATTTCCGTTTGCATAACGCCCGATGAGGAAATAGGTTGCGGCGCTGACAGGTTCCCATACGCGCGTTTCGGTGCGACTGAAGCCTACACCATTGACGGCTGTGCGCTTGGCGAGATTGAGTATGAAAACTTTAACGCTGCGGGTGCTACCTTTAGTATAAAGGGTGTGAACATTCACCCCGGCGCCGCAAAGGGTAAAATGAAGAACGCTATTTCGGTGGCAAATAAACTCATTTCCCAGTTGCCCGAGAGCGAAACCCCCGCCACCACCGAAGGCTACGAGGGATTTTACCACATCACCGATATCGAGGGTAACGAAAGCGCAGCAGAAATCAAGATGCTTATCCGCGACCACGATATAGAAAAGTTTAATGCGCGTAAAGATTTTCTTTATAAACTCGAATCGTACATCAACTCGCTTTACGGCGAGGGCACTGTTACTCTTAAAATCAAGGACAGTTATTTTAATATGAAGGAAAAAATTCTGCCCGTTATGTATCTTATTGATAACGCAAAAGAGGCAATGGAGAAATGCGGTGTTACGCCGAATATCGTTCCCATTCGCGGCGGAACAGACGGTGCGCGTCTGTCATACGAGGGTGTGCCCTGTCCCAACCTTTCGACAGGCGGCGAAAACGCCCACAGTGTCCACGAATTTATACCTGTTCCCGCTTTACAGAAAATGGTTGATGTTATCATTCTTCTTACCACAATGAAGGGAGAAAACTAATGAAAAACACTACCCTTTCCCGCCGATTTTGGTTGGCGCTTGTAATCTTTAGCCTTATAGGTCAGGTTGCCTGGGTTGTTGAAAACATGTACTTTAATGTATTTATATACAAAATGTTCCGCGCCGACACGGGTGCTATATCGCTTATGGTGGCGGCAAGTGCGGTTTCGGCAACGCTTACCACAATTTTTGTTGGCGCGTTTTCGGATAAGGTTGGAAAACGCAAGATTTTTATGTGCCTTGGATACATTTTTTGGGGTATTTCAATTGTTTTGTTTTCGCTGATACGCGTTGATGTTATAAGCCGTATTTTCCCTTATGCTTCTGCGGCGGCGGTGGGCGTTACGCTTACCATAATTATGGACTGTGTAATGACATTTTTCGGCTCGTCCGCTAATGACGCGTGTTTTAACGCGTGGCTTACCGATTCAACAAGTGACGGTAACAGAGGCGCCGCAGAGGGCATTAATGCTATGATGCCGCTTATGGCTATTTTGGTTGTGTTTGGCTCGTTTATGGCTTTTGACCTTGAAAGCGCGGAAAGTTGGTCGGTTATTTTTACAATTATCGGCTCGGTTGTTATTGTAATAGGTGTTTTAGGCTTTTTCCTTATAGAAGACCCTTGCGTAAAACGCGCAGAAAACAACCACTATTTTGCCAACATTTTTTACGGGTTTCGACCGTCTGTTTTGCGCCGAAATCCCGCGTTTTACATAACACTCGCGGCGTTCGCTGTTTTCTCTATTTCAATACAAATCTTTATGCCATACCTTATAATTTATTATGAGGTATCGCTCGGAATGAAGGATTATGTGCTTATTATGGCACCCGCTATTATACTTGCCGCCATTTTTACCGCCGTTTACGGCAGAAGTTATGATAAGTTTGGTTTCAAAAAAAGTCTTGCGGGTTCTATGATACTCTTGCTGCTCGGTTATGCTGTGCTTTATTTCTTCCGCAGTACTCTGCCCGTTTTTATAGGCTCACTTCTTATGATGTGTGGATATCTTTCGGGCACTGCGGTATTTGGCGCATCTTTGCGCGACTGCACACCGCAAAACAAGGCGGGTATGTTCCAGGGGCTTCGCATTGTAGGACAGGTGCTTATCCCCGGAATTATAGGTCCGTACATCGGTGCCGCTGTGCTTAAAAACGCGGAAACCATTGTAAACTCAGACGGCACATCTTCGTTCGTGCCCAACAAAAACATATTTTTAGCGGCGGCAGTAGTTGCCGTTATCTTAAGTGTAATATTCTTTATTAAAGAGGGTAAAAAGAAAAATGCCTGATTTTAGAAAACTTTTAACCAAAGAGGGCGAGGCGCTTACAGGCACTCCGCACAGCGAATATCCCCGTCCGCAACTTGTAAGAGATTCGTATTTTTGCCTTAATGGTGAGTGGGATTTTGCCGTAACAAAAGGCGAAATGCCCGAAAATTACGACAAAAAAATAATACTCCCCTACCCGCCCGAGTCGATTCTTTCGGGCGTTAGCGAGGTTTATGAAAAGGGTGACATACTTTATTATAAGCGCGTTTTTTCCTTGCCCGAAGGATTTATTAAAAACCGCGTTATTTTGCATATTGGTGCGACAGACCAGATTGCAACAGTTTATCTTAACGGCGTAGAACTCGGCACACACATTGGCGGATATTTTCCTTTTTCGTTTGATGTCACAGAAAATCTTAAAGACGAAAACACCCTTATAATCCGCGTTTCCGATAACCCAAAAGACACCACCCTGCCCTATGGTAAACAGCGCTATAAGCGCGGCGGTATGTGGTACACCACTGTATCGGGAATTTGGCAGACGGTTTGGTGTGAAAGCGTGCCCGAAAACTACATAAGCGCCATTAAAATTGATGCAGACGATAAAGAGGCTACCATCAAGATTGAGGGCGTCAGCGAGGGTGTTTTGACACTTCGCACCGATGACGGACTGATAAATGCCGATATTAAAGATGGCGTTTGCAAGATATCTCCCTGTCACCCGATAGCGTGGTCGCCCGAAAATCCGCACCTTTACCGCTTTAAGATAACTGCGGGTGAAGACGAAATATCGTCTTATTTTGCGCTTCGCAAGATAAGCATAGAAAATGTGCGCGGTATTCCGCGAATATGCCTTAACGGAAAGCCTTTCTTCTTCCACGGACTTTTAGACCAAGGCTATTTTAGTGACGGACTTTTCACCCCCGCCGACAGTAGCGAATTTGAAAACGACATACTGTCTATGAAAGCGCTCGGCTTTAACACCCTTCGCAAACACATAAAAATAGAGCCCCCGCAATTTTATTACGACTGCGACAGGCTTGGTATGATTGTTTTTCAGGATATGGTGAACAACGGAAAATACTCTTTCCTGCGTGACACCGCGTTGCCGACTGTCCTTTCGAAACGCACCCGTTTTGGTATTTGCCACACAGGCAAAAAAATGCGCCGAGCATTTATTGACACAATGGAAGAAACGGTTAAAACGCTTTATAACCACCCATCTATCTGTCTTTGGACGATTTTTAACGAGGGATGGGGACAATTCAAGGGTGACGAGATGTATGAGCGTCTTGCAAACCTTGATAAAAGCCGTATAATTGACACCGCATCGGGTTGGTTTTTCTGTAAGAAAAGCGACATTATAAGTCCGCACATATATTTCAAAAAGGTGCGCGGCATCAAACCGCAGAAAAAACCTATTCTTATATCCGAGTTTGGCGGTTACGCCCACGCTGTAGAGGGACATATTTTCAACGAGGAAAAGGCTTACGGATACCGCACATATAAAACAGTAGATGAACTGCAAAACGCAGTAAAGAAACTTTATACTGATGAGGTTATCCCCGCCGTACCGTACGGACTTTGTGGTGCCGTCTACACGCAGGTGTCGGATGTTGAGGATGAAATCAACGGCATTTTAACCTACGACCGCCGCGTTTGCAAACTAAAGGCAGAAGATATGCTGCCGATAGCAGAAACACTTAAAAAAGCGATAAAATAAAAAGGCTCTCACGAGCCTTTTTATTTTATCTTATCTGTCCGTTTCCGCGGATGATATATTTATATGTGCAAAGTTCCTCAAGTCCCATAGGACCGCGCGCGTGTAAACGCTGTGTTGATATGCCAAGTTCGCAACCAAGTCCAAACTCGCCTCCGTCTGTGAAACGGGTTGAGGCATTAACATACACTGCCGCACTGTCGACAGCCGATGTAAATGCGTCTTGTGCCGATGCATCTTCAGTTATTATCGCTTCGCTATGACCTGTTGAATGTGCGGCTATATGGGCTGTTGCCTCGTCTACGCTATCAACTATCTTCACAGCCAAGATATAATCCAAAAATTCGGTATCAAAATCGGTTTCCCCTGCCGCTTTGCCGTTTATAATTTTGGCGCTTTCTTCACAAAGGCGAAGTTCTACGGGGTTTTCTTTTCGGTCTTCTACAAGCGCCTTTTGCATCATCGGTAAAAACTTCGCTGCCACCGACTTGTGAACAAGGCAACACTCTGCCGCGTTGCAAACACCGGGACGGCTTGTTTTAGCGTTCACCAAAATTGATAGTGCTTTACTTAAATCTGCCGCCGCATCGACATAGATATGGCAGATGCCTGTTCCCGTTTGAATACAAGGTACAGTTGCATTATCCACACACGCTTTTATAAGTCCTGCGCCGCCGCGGGGGACCAGCAAATCAACAAGTCCGTTTGCCGTCATAAGTTCGCGGCTGCTTTCACGCGATGTATCCTCTATAAGTGTAACACACTCCGGCGGTAGTCCCGCTTTTTTAAGCCCGTATCTAAGCGCGGTTACGATAGCGTTTGCACTCTGCCACGCATCGCGGCCGCTACGCAAAACACAGACATTACCACTCTTTATAGAAAGTGCTGCCGCGTCACTCGTAACATTTGGGCGGCTTTCGTAAATGATTGCCATAACGCCCATAGGTACGGCCGTTTTCTCAATTACTATTCCGTTCGGACGCTCTACCCTACTAAGCACTCTGCCGACAGGGTCAGGAAGCACAGCAACCTCGCGTATGCCATCTGCCATTCCCTTAATGCGCTCGGGCGATAGCAAAAGTCTATCAAGCAGAGAATCACTAATTCTTCCCTTTGCGGCATCGGCATCTTTTTTGTTTGCCTCCATAATGTTTTCTGTGTTTTCTATTAGCGCATCTGCCATATAAAGCAGTGCGTTATTTTTTGTGTCTGTCCCTGCGGTTGCAAGTGGTATTTTTGCATCTTGTGCCTTAATTAACAGTTCTCTCGTTGTCATAAAATCACCTATTTTTCAGCCACAAATCTTGTGCCAACCTCTTTACCCGCAATAATATCATAAAGCACTTCGGGCGTTTCGCCGTTGGCAATTACCATATCAATTCCCGCGGAATTTGCCATCTGTGCCGCGCGGAGTTTGGTTGCCATTCCGCCTGTGCCAAGGTCGCTTCCCTTGCCACCAGCAAGTGCCAGGATTTCGGGTGTTACACCCTCAACGCATGATATGAGTTTTGCATCCTTTACTTTGTGCGGGTCGGCGGTGTAAAGACCGTCTATATCGGTAAGAAGCACCAAAAGGTCTGCCGATACACATTCTGCAACAATTGCCGACAGGGTATCATTGTCGCCCACAGCAATTTCGTGTGTTGCGACTGTGTCGTTTTCGTTAATTACAGGTAATGCGCCGAGTTCCAAAAGACGCGAAAGCGTATTTGTGGCGTTAAGTCGGCGCCCCGCGTTTTCAACATCCTCGCCCGTAAGTAAAACCTGCGCTACGGTGTGGTTATACTCGCCGAAAAGTTTATCGTATGTATACATCAGTTCGCATTGGCCAACCGCCGCTGCCGCCTGTTTTCCAGGCATATCGGTGGGACGGGTTTTGAGCCCTAATTTTCCAACGCCCATTCCAATCGCACCCGATGATACGAGCACAACCTGATGTCCTGCATTTTTGAGGTCGCTAAGCACCCTGCAAAGTTCCTCTACCCTGCGGATATTAAGATGTCCTGTCGCGTGGGCAAGAGTTGAGGTGCCAACCTTTACAACAATTCTCATTTTCCAAGTTCCTTTGTTCTTTGATAAGCGGCGATAACCGCGTCTATTACATCTGCACGGAATGCTCCCTGTTCAAGTCGGCGAACACCCTGTATTGTGCTTCCGCCCGGACTGCAAACCGAATCTTTAAGGTCTGCGGGGTGTCTACCTGTTGTGAGCATTAGTTTTGCTGTGCCCTCAAGCGTTGCCGCCGCATAAAGCAAAGCCTTATCACGCGGAAGTCCCGCAGCAACGGCTCCGTCTGCCAAAGCCTCTATAAACTGGCACACAAACGCCGGTCCGCAACCCGAAAGCGCACTTCCCGCATCAATCAGTTTTTCGGGGAGATTATCAAACCTACCCGCCGCCGACATAAAGGAAAGAAATTTTTCTTCATCTTGTTTACTTGCGCCGTAGAGGGTATATAAAATCATACCGCCGCCAACCGCAACGGGAGTATTTGGCATTATGCGTATTATGGGATAATCGGCACCTAAAATGGATGCGATTTTTTCACAACTCACGCCCGCCGCCATACTTACAAGCGTGAAACGGTCTTTTCGCGCTTTAAGCGTGGGTGCAATCTCGGTTAAAAGTTCAGATAAAACTTGCGGCTTTACACCAAGAAATAAAAAATCACATTTTTCGGCAATTTCTTTATTATTAGCGGTCACAGCGGAAAGTTCTTCTGCCAAGGCTTCCGCCTTTTCTTTGCAAAAATCCGCAAGGAAAATCTCATTCCCGCTTTTAGCCGCCGCACACGCAAGTGCGCCGCCCATATTTCCGCAACCGATAAAACCAATTTTTAGCATGGTATTACCCCCTTTTATATGAAGATAATTATAATATTTATATATATTTTTGTCAAGGGAAAGCAATCTCTTGAAAAATTTGTGGTTTTGTGCTATTCTTATCACATAATAATTTTGGATGTGTAAAAAAATGAAAAAAATCAACATCAAAACGGTTGCCGTTCTCGCCCTTCTTATAGCGGTTGAGATTGTGCTGTCCCGTCTTTTATCAATCTCTCTTCAAAATGTTAAACTTGGGCTTTCGTTTTTAGTTGTGGCTTTTGCCGCGCGTGAATACGGCGTTTTAGGCGGCACTCTCGTTGGCGGTCTTTCCGACCTTGTAGGCGCACTGATACTGCCAATTGGGCCGTATTTCCCCGGTTTCACGCTAACGGCGGCACTTATGGGCGCGGTTTACGGCATTTTTCTTAAAAATGCAAATATTAGAAAAATTGCGTTAGCACAGATTATAAATAACTTTATTTTGGGAATGTTACTTAATTCATTTTGGCTTTCGGTGCTTTCCGGTTCGCCGTTTCTTTCGCTTTTGCCTATCCGCGCCATACAGGCTCTTATCCTCACCGCAGTCGGCATCCCCGCACTTTTCTTTATGAACAAATATGTACCGAGACTTGCGAAAAGATAAAAAATCACCCGAAAAAGAACACGGTGAAATTAAAGCCAAATAAAAAAGACCGATTTAATCGGTCTTTTTTATTTTATCTGCCAATCAATCGGGGAAAGTCCCGCCTCTTTTAATAGTTCGTTACACTTGCTAAAATGACGGCAACCGAAAAATCCATTATACGCCGAAAGCGGACTTGGGTGCGGTGCTATCAACTTTTTATGTATGGGATTTGTGATTACATCACACTTTTTTCGCGCATTAGCGCCCCAGAGCAAAAACACAACGGGGGTTTGCTTTTTATTCAGTTCGGCTATTACCCTATCGGTAAACTGCTCCCAACCCATACCTTTATGGCTGTTGGCTTGTCCTCTTCTAACAGTAAGCACATTATTGAGCATTAAGACGCCTTGTTTTGCCCAGTCCTCTAAAAAGCCGTGGGTGGCGGGTTTTAACCTCAAATCCGACTCAAGTTCCTTATAAATATTTTTAAGTGACGGCGGAATATCTACACCGCGTTTTACCGAAAAGCAAAGTCCGTGCGCCTGACGCGGTTCGTGATACGGGTCTTGTCCGATTATTACAACGCGGCAATCTTCAAAAGAAGTATAGCGAAGAGCATTAAAGATATCGTTCATTTCGGGGTAAACCGTTTGCGTAGTATACTCTTTTTTGAGAAACTCGCGCAATTTCTGATAATAAGGTTTTGCCCACTCGTCCTTTAATATCTCGTCCCAATCGTTTCCGATATGTACCATATAGTCACCCCTCTAAAATATGGCTGTTTTTCAGTTCTCGGTCTTCTATTTTGCTAAAAACTTGAAAAGCGTGTGGCTCTAAAAATTCTTCACTTGCGGTGCTTAAATTTTGTTTTATAAGTTCTTCTCTTATATCCGAACAGATTTTTTCTACCAGATACTGTTGGTTTTGACTTGCAAAAAGCGCGGCAAGGTCATCGGATATATGGGAAAGTTTTTGGAGATTTTTCATTGCACGGTAACGCCATTTATAATATGGCGCATAGGCGCGGTTTAATATAAATACCGCCTCGCCCACAGCATCGGCAAACAGATACAGCGCGTGGTTTGCCGCCGCGGCATCCAATCGCTGTTTGCAACGGGGGAAATTGTACTGTCCTGTTTGTGCCATTGTAAGAACGCGCGCTGCCAGGCGTTTGAGTCTTGTGTCTTCAGGTTCACCCGTCAATAATTTTTGGCGCACAGCGCTAAATTCCCCGAGTTTATCACAAAAGACCTCTCCGTTGGTTGCCTCGGCTATGGCATAGTGCGGAAGATACAGCCAGTCCTTTGCCGTTTTTAACGGATTTCCGCCCAAATAACGCGCATAAAACCCGTTTACCGTCTGCACACCGCGGGTGTTTCCGCCGAGCGCAGATTTTTGCGAAACCGTGCCATAATCTCTTACAATTTCACCATAAGCGCGGGATAGCGAAACGCCTATTTTTACATCGTCTTCATCGGTTAAAAACAGACAAAAACCACCGTCATAATCGTGGTCTTGCGACAGTTCATCATCAAAGCCGAAACACTCCGAACCGTGACCGACAAGCCCGACTGCTATGCGGTCTTCATACTCGAAAAACTGCTCTTTTATTATCTTTTTTCCGTATTTTTCGTAAAGATTTTTGGCTTTTTCAATCCCGTTCATAAATTTGCCTAGCCCTTTCATTTAGTTCTGCCGCCCACAAGAAAAAGCCGAGTTTATCAAGCGTGGGGGCACATTTTGAAATGGTAAAGGCGTGATATCCGTCACGCGCGAGATTTTCGCCAGAGAGCAGATTATACGCCTTTTCGGCAAAAAGCGCTATCCTTTCATCTTCTGGGTTTTGTTTGTCATAAAGTTCGCACAGATTGCAATATGTAACCGCCTGTTCGTTTTCGCTGTTTTCGCATTTTTGCAGGGTGGATAAGGCTCTACTAAAACATTCTTCGGCGTTCATATAATCCTCTAAATCTGTATAGGTCAGTGCCATATTGTTATAAAGTCCTGCAAAGCGATAGTCATCAGGTGCGAGTGCATTTGAATAAACTCTGCTAACATGCTTAAAAACTGAAAGCGATTTTTCAAAAAGTCCAAACGCTTTATAGGTTGTTGCCGCGTTGAGCATAACGGTTGCGGCGGATACGCTGTTTTCTATGCCCTGTTCTTTAATTATTTTCAGCCCCTCTTCACAGGCGGAAAGTCCCTTTTCCCTATCTCCTGTGCGGCGATGGTGTCCCATAAGTTCGCTATATATTGAAAGTTCTCCGCTCCAGTCGCCGATTTGCTTGGCTTTTTGCAGCCATTTTTCCAAAAGCACACTACCGTCTGCGTTGCGCTCTCGGCTATAAAGTTCGTCCAGTTCTTTTATTACTTCCTTTATGGGAATTTTCTGTTTGGGCGCCGTCCGCGCGGTATGACTATATGTGTCAAGCGGACAACATTTTTCCATATAATCCTCTTTTTTTATTTCCATTTTTTACACCTAAAACATAAAGTCTGTTACATAATATTTTGAAGATTTTATCATTTCTTTTTCAAATACCTTTAGTCCCAGTTCTTCCGCCAAGGTTTTCTTATTTGAAAACAGGTTGGTGCCAAGTCCCAGTCTGTCGCCCTCGATGTCGCATCCGAGCGCGGCAAGGGTTGTTGGGAACATATCCATAGCGGTAAATGTGCGGTTCTTTGTGTTTTTAGTTTCTGCCGCCGAATTTATTATACAGTTATACACGCGGCGGTCAAAATCTTCATCCACTGTGCGCAAAAAATATTCGTTATTCATAGAAAGATGGTCACCGCAAATGACAACCGTTGTATTTTCGTAAAAGGGTTGCGTTTTGAGCCACTCTATAAATTCATAAAGTTGGCGACTGGCACAAGACAGCACATTGTCGTACTGTTCTTCTTTTGTGCGGTCACACTCTGAACAGAGATAACCGTCTATATGGTGGGTATCAACGGTTAGCATATTAAAGGCAAACGGTTCTTCCCTCTCTGCAATTTTGGGCAGTTCGCGTTTTGCATAATCGTAAAGGCGGATGTCTTCCATACCCCACCAAACCCAATAATCTTCGCCGATTATATTGTCTTGTTTGGCGGTATAAACATCATAAATCCTATCGATTCCGTGTTGTTTATAGTACCGGTCTCTATTGGCAAACGCGGAGTCCGAGCCGACCATAAGGGCTTGATAATATCCCTCTTTCTTTAAGATATCGGTTATTGTTGTAACGCCGGGCAAAAACAAGTCTTTTCCGAACTGGTCTTTTGCCAGAATCGCGGGTGGTTTAAGGGGAATTCCCGATGTTTGCGAGACCATTGAAGCGGCGGTCCAACTTGCGCCTGAAACGGCATAAAAACCGCCCACCTTGTCGGTGTGGGAAAAGTTAATATTATCGTTTGCGAGGGCATAAAGTTCGGGCACGATTTCCTGCTCGCGCGCGCCGCCGTGCTCTTCTTGCATATAGGTGGTTTCCATCGATTCGAGGTAAATATATATAAGATTGCGTTTTTCTTTCGGAAACTTGATTTTAACATCGTCAGGTGAAACATAGTCGGTAACGAAAATGCCTGTGTTCTGCACACAGAAATAAAGAAAACGCGAAAGGCGAGATGTGAATGTTGCCACAAGTGCAAGCGCGATAGCAAGGCAAAGCGCAATTATTTTGGATGCCTTTTTTGAAAATGGATAAACGGTTATTTCTTTTCCGCTTTTAAGTTTAACATATCTTTCTTTTTTAGGGGTATGAAACAGCAAAAAAGCGGTGGCGGCAGTTAACAAAACGCTTGGCGCCAAGCCCCACAAAAGATACTCATAAACCAGCGTACTCTGCACACCGGAAACCTGTGAAAAAAAGGTGTAAAGGATAGAATCAAAGCCGACATTACCGTATGTGCGAATATACCAAACGGCAGCGAAAAACGCCGCAAAACCGATAAAAAGTGCAAATATGCAGAGCACCATCCAAAGTATAGGGCGCTCTCTTTTTTGCTTTTTCATTTTATCACCACCTCTGATATTATGAGGTTATTTTACCACAAAAATCACAACATTACAATAAAGCCCACCGATTTTAATACAAAACACACCGAAAGTTAATTTTTTATTAACAATCGGTGTGTAACTTCTACTGTTTTTTAGTTATAAAATGCTTGAACATTTCATAAAGCCCTGTTGATGCCAGTCCCGAAACGAGACCGCCGAGCACTGTTTTTGGTGTTAAAGTACGTTCGAGCCATACATTAAGCGCTATGCCTAAAACGCCCATTATAAGCGGAATAAAGCGATTGATTTTATCGTTTGGTACAAGATTTTTAATTATGTAACCAACACAAACACATATTCCAAGCACGATTAAAACGATGTAGTCTTCCAAAAAATCCAAAAAAACACCCCCTTATATAAGTGCTAATATAGCGCCGAGCACCGCCGATACAACTCCTGTTATAATTGCGGCAACGGCAACGCGTTTATAGTGTTTAAGGTCTGTAAGCGGTGCGCTTTCAATATTCTCAAGTCGCTTATCCACCTTTTGCAAGAGGGTGGTGTTGCTTTCGGTCTTGTCGGCTAAATGTTGCACTGCCGCTATAAGTTCGCGCAATACTTTTATTTCTTCTTTCATTTCGTCAAGTTGATGGAAGATGTTTCGGTCGTTGGCTTCAAGCACGGCAATTCTCTCATCCTGTGTCACTTCGCCACCCCTAAAATCTTCTTCCAGGTATTGATACCTACAACGCCGTCTGTCTCCAATCCGTTTTTCTTTTGGTAAGCCATAACCGCATTTCTAGTATCCTTTCCGAACTTGCCGTCTTGCGTTACGCCCACCGCCTTTTGAATAATCTTTACAAGGTGCGTATTCGTATAACCTACAGGCTGTTTTTTGCAAACCGCTTTTTGGGCGACCGACTCACACTCAGCGCCCCAGATGCCGTCTGCGCCGTATTTTAATACAAAACCGTCCATAATTGCCGCCTGTTGCCACTTTTTTACAGGGCTTTCATCAAAAAATGTGGTGCGCTTTTCTTCTTTATGCGAATACCAAAAAGATTTATTTTCACGCGTATCGATATGAACAAAATCGTCATAAAGCCCTATGCCTAAAATGCCGACGCTCTCTGCATATCTTGCAACCTCAAGCGGTTTCACGCCCGTAACTACTATATCCGCCGCCATACCTTTTGTGTGGTAAGAATTTGCAGCACCGCCAACCGCTTTATTATGTTTTTCGCATCGGTATGCACTGTTTATTACAACAGGAACACCGAAGTGGGTGCGAATTTTTTGCAAATATTCCACAAGGGCGGTGTCTATCTTGGCGGAGATACAGCATCCATCTCCCTTGCATCCGAATTCAGATGCCAAAAAGTTGGTTGCCACGCGCGTTTTACTGCCTTTTTTATATGTTCTTATAGACATTATATTTCGCCTCCCAACTCGGCTATTACCGATTCTATTTTTGATATTACTTTGTTTATATCTCTATTATATTCACAGAAAAGCGTATATCCCAAACTTTCGGATATGAGCGTTATATTACCCGATGTGTAGGTGATACTCAGGGCGCTATTATCATTTACCGTCAGGATTTCTCTTGTATATGCTTCGTATTCTGTGCGGGTCTTTCCCAGTTCGACCATACAGTTTGAAACGGTAATGAATGAATCTTCCATAGGGGTTTCTATTCCATTAAAGAAAACACATGGGCAAAATGTTATCTTTTCTGTGTTTTCAGGAACTACTGCTGTTAGACTTGAATAACCCATTGTATCGCCGTTTGCCTTATCCAATGTGTTGCCGAAATCTTCTTCAATTACCATATCGTAAGCATTATAGTATATAATTTTAACACACGCCTTTGCAGTTTCTTCTTGAGCGCCTGTTAAATCAAAATGAGCGCTAAAAGTAATCTTTTCGCCACGCAAAAAATGTATGTTTGTTTGGGTGGGAAGGAAAGCATCTGTAGCACTGTCCACATAACTATCTTTTATTGTCAGGCTTTCAGCGAACGGAAACAGGTTTTTACCGCACTTTCTAATTTTTGGTGTTACATCTCCGGTCAGCATAAGTGATGGGGTGAATTTTACATTATTATAGACGGTGCCCTTGGTTAAATACAGATATAGTTGTACCGTTTTAATTCCTGTAAAACTATCTGACCGTTTTGTGCTACTCAGCATATATGAAGAATAGCCATAAAAAGCATCCTCATGCTCACAGAAGAAATGCAAGGTTCCAAAATCGCCCGTTGATTCAACGCGGCATTCGTAGGTTGCTTCATGGTCAACACCAATCCCAATTTTTAACGCTATGTCACCCATCTCATAGTCCTCTGTGCAGGTGCCGTTAAGCGTAATTGTTCCGTTCTCATCTACCGTTACGGCAACTCCCTTAACGGTGGCGCTGTTTCCAAACTCATACGGCAAAGACAAAATATTCTCGCTTTTTACCGTTACATTAATGGTATGCGGAACACTTGCAATATCCGACAATGCGGCGACAGCCCCGCTCTTGTTTCCCATCAAAACAGGACTTTTGTTTTCTTCTGTATATTCCTTTGTCCATGCCATAATCTCTGTTTTTGTCGCCTTTGCGGATTCTGCAACCGCTTCACCCACTGCGACACCGCTTTGCGCTACCCAACTGTCTTTGTTATAGTGGGCGTCTGCGGGTTGTAATGTATCGCAAAGCGCCTGTGTTGCCGCTGCCGCAGAAATACAGATTTCCTTGGCATTTTCTGCCGATTGTGCACTGTTTTTTGCGGTGTTTGCTGCCTCTGCCGCCGCGGTTATGAGTTCCGACACGCCGTTTACATAGTGCTCGTCATCGGGGTCTGTGGGGACTTCTTCCGGCGCATTTCGCACACGCATATTAAGGTCTATGCGATAAACGGTTTTTCCGCTTTCGCCGTCCGACAGATAGATATACGCCGTTATATTGTGCGGTTCTTTTAACATACTGTTGGGAATTTGTACGGTTGTCACGCCGTCTGATGTTATTCCTGCAACCAAGAGAGTGGTTTCGCTTTTTTGGTTTTTGAAATGAAATTCCACCGCCTCAGGCAATGAAAGTCCGGTTATTCTGAGGTGCTGACCGTAGTCATACTGTGTTACTGTCGGCACCCTGTCGGCAAAGCCGTTTTTGAAGTTTATATTTATATATTTAATTTCCATTTTTACTCCTTTGCTTTCGCGAGGCTTGAAAACGAAAGCATTTTTTGTTATAATATTTCAACTGCAATTCTTAACCATAAAAACGGTTTACCGTTTTGTCAAGGGGATTTTTTAATGGAAAAGATTTTTGAACGCGAATATTATCTAAGAACATCGGATTTTGACCGCAATAGACGAATTTTGCCGTCTTCGGTGCTTGATTTGTTTCAGGATGCTGCGGGTGCACACGCAAAACTGCTCGGTTGCGGATACGACAGTCTTATAAAACAGTCGCTCGTTTGGGTGCTCACACGCGTACGGTATGTATGCCTTGCTGATGTACCCATGTTTTCGCGCATTAAGGTGCGCACCTGGCCATTGCCACCAACCCGCTTCGGTTACACGCGCGAATATGAAATTTTAGACCAAAACGGTGCTGTTGTTTTCAAAGGCTCTTCCGACTGGGTGCTTATGGATATAAATGAGAGACGCCTTAAAACAGGGCAAAACATTTATAATCTTACAGAGTTTTGTGAAGCCCGAAACTTTGAAAACCGCGCTATGAAACTTAAAGGTTTTGAAGCGGACAGAGAGCCTCTGAATATTTGTCCGCACTTTACACATATTGATATGAACGGCCATGTTAACAATACAAAATACTTGAATTTTGTGCTTGACGCCGCACCGCTCGAAAACAACGAAACCGTCTGCGCACTACAGATTGACTATCGCAAAGAGGTTTTTGTCGACACTGTATTATCTGTTTTTTCATCAAGGGAAGACAATACACTTTATTCCCGCGGCGAAGACGCTGACGGTAACATAATGTTCTCGGCAAGGCTTGAAATAAAATAGTATAAAAACTCCTTTTTTGGTAAAACTTATCACGAAGGGAGTTTTTTATTATGCCAGTAAATTTCAAAGACAGTAAAACAAAAGAAAATCTTATGCGCGCGTTCGCAGGAGAAAGTCAGGCGCGAAACCGCTACACCTTTGCCGCAGAAGAGGCGGCGGCTCAAAAACTTTATGTTGTAGAAGCCGTTTTTAAGTTCACCGCCGAACAGGAAATGGCTCACGCAAAGGTTTTTTACGACAAACTTCACGAACTTGCGGGAGAAAACATCTGTGTTGACGGATGTTACCCTGTTGACATTACAAATTCCGTTATAGAACTGCTCCTAAAAGCCGAGCACAACGAACTTGAAGAATATGAAGATGCTTATAAAAACTTTGCCGATACGGCAGAGGAAGAAGGATTTTTGCCGATTGCAAACACCTTCAGACAAATCGGCGAAATTGAGAAAACTCACGCCGAGCGTTTCGGTACACTTGCAAAACTTTTGCGCGAAGATAAACTCTTTGTGGCAGAGGCAAAAACCGAGTGGATGTGCCTTAACTGCGGTAACATTATAAACACCGAAAAGGCGCCGCCCGTATGCCCTGTATGCTCTCACGAGCGAGGCTTTTTTGTTCGCCTTGCCTTCGCGCCATACACCTCGCGTTAGCCAAAGCAATTAAACCCCCGATACGCAAGTATCGGGGGTTTGTCTTGAAGTATCGGGGGTTTGTCTTGAAAAAACATTGACTTTATGCTGTATAAGTTATACAATGATATGTAACGAATTCTCTCAGTTTGGAGGACTGATTTATGTATAAAAATATTGATACCACCTGTGTTCAGGGCGGTTACACAGCAGAAAACGGCGGTCCGCGTCAGGTGCCGATTATTCAGAGCACCACTTTCAAATATGCCACAAGTGAATCGATGGCTAAACTTTTCGATTTAGAGGCTTCGGGATATTTCTATTCCCGTCTGCAAAACCCCACCTGTGACACGGTTGCTGCCAAGATTTGTGAACTTGAGGGCGGCACTGCCGCAATGCTTACATCGTCCGGTCAGGCGGCTAACCTTTTTTCTATTTTCAATATTGCACATTGCGGTGACCACGTAATTTCCAGCAGTGAAATTTACGGCGGCACATTTAACCTTTTCAATGTTACAATGAAAAAGATGGGCATTGATTTTACTTTCGTTTCCCCCGATGCTACCGAGGAGGAATTACAGGCGGCTTTCCGCGAAAACACCAAGGCGGTATTTGGCGAAACAATCAGTAACCCGTCTCTTTCGGTGCTTGATATTGAACTTTTCGCTAAAGTTGCACACAAAAACGGTGTTCCGCTTATTGTTGATAACACATTTGCAACACCCGTTGGATGCCGTCCGATTGAATGGGGCGCAGACATTGTAACACATTCCACAACAAAATATATGGACGGTCACGGCTCTGCCGTTGGCGGCTGTATTGTTGATTCGGGTAAATTTGACTGGACGGCACACGCCGAAAAGTATCCGGGTCTTTGCACACCTGATGACAGTTACCACGGTATCGTTTACACCGAGCGTTTCGGACTTGAGGGTGCATTTATCACCAAGGCAACCGCACAACTTATGCGCGACCTCGGTTCTACCCAGTCTCCGCAGAGCGCGTATCTTTTGAATCTTGGACTTGAAAGTTTGCATCTGCGTATGAAAAAACACTGTGAAAACGGTATGGCTGTTGCAAAATGGTTACAGGCAAACGATAAAATTGCTTGGGTTAACTACCCCGATTTAGAAGGTAATAAGTATTACGATGTTGCAAGTAAATATCTGCCGAACGGAAGTTGCGGTGTTGTAAGTTTCGGTGTTAAGGGCGGACGCGCCGCAGCCGAAAAGTTTATGAGCGAACTTAAAATCATCGCTATTGAAACCCATGTTGCAGACGCGCGTTCGTGCTGTTTGCACCCCGCAAGTGCAACCCACAGACAGATGACAGATGAGGAACTTGCAGCCGCAGGTGTATCGCCCGACTTAATCCGTCTTTCTTGCGGTATTGAGGGCGCAGAAGACCTTATTGCCGATATTGAAAACGCACTTAAAACTATTTGATAGGAAGATAACTTATGCCTATTAAAATTCCAAACGAACTTCCCGCAACCAAAATTCTAACCGAAGAAAATATCTTTGTAATGACCGAAACCCGCGCTCTTTCGCAGGATATTCGTCCGCTTAAAATTCTCGTTCTCAATCTGATGCCGACAAAAATTGACACCGAAACGCAACTCTGCCGTCTTCTCGGCAACACGCCGCTTCAGGTTGATTTGACACTTATGAACACAAGTTCATACCGTTCAAAAAACATATCACAGTCACATCTTGAGACATTTTATGTGAATTTTGAGGACATAAAGCACAAACATTTTGATGGGTTTATCATTACAGGTGCCCCCGTTGAGCAACTTGATTTTTCCGAGGTTGATTACTGGGAAGAACTTATAGAAATAATGGAATGGAGTAAAACCCACGCCCACAGCACACTCCACATCTGTTGGGGCGCACAGGCGGGACTTTACTACCACTTCGGTATAAACAAACATCTCTTGCCAAAAAAACTTTCGGGTGTTTATAAGCATCAGGTTTGTCGGGATAAGATTCAACTTTTCCGCGGATTTGACGATATGTTTATGATTCCGCACTCGCGCAATACAACCATTCTGCGTGAGGATATTTTGGAAAATCCCAATCTTTTGCTTTTAGCCGAAAGTGACAAGGCGGGTGTTTATGCCGCCCAAAACAAAAGCGGCAGTCAGGTTTTCATAACGGGACATTCGGAATACGACCCCTATACGCTTGACCGCGAATACAGGCGCGATATTGCCGCGGGGCTTAACCCCGAGCCGCCCGAAAACTATTATCGTGACGGCAACCCCGACAATCCGCCCGTCGTCAGTTGGCGTTCTTCTGCAAATCTTTTATTCTCTAACTGGCTTAACTATTACGTTTACCAGACAACGCCATACGATATTGACGCCATTGAATAATAAAAAGCCCTTAAATAAGGGCTTTTTATTATTAGTTAAAACTGAAGAGTGAAGAGTGAAAAGGTCTGGTGTACCTTCGGTACGGATTATATAACCCACCGCCCACTTGAAAAATTGGTGATTTTTGGGTATAATAATTAAAAACGGAAAGGCGGAAGTTATGGACCTTTATATCAAAACAGCCCAAAAAAGTGATGAAACCGCGCTCAAACGCCTTTTTCTTAATTCGTTTGACGATACTCTCGGTTTTGTAAATATGTTTTTCTCGCACCATTTTAACCCCGATTACACCATTTGTGCGTACGATGGCGACCGCATTGTAGCCGAAGCGCATCTATTGCCCTGTAAAATCGGGGCTACGCCCTGCTTTTACGCCTATGGTATCTGCGTTGATGCAGAACTTCGCGGAAAAGGTATTGGTAAACGAATTATGTGTGCTATTAAGGATTTCGGCAAGGCTCAAAACGCCGCAATAGTTTTACACCCCGAAAACGCCGACCTTTTTAAGTTCTATGAAAAAGCGGGATTTTATCCTTGCGGTGAATGGTGTTTTGAAACCCACACAGCCACCGCCCCTCCCGCCGTGCTTTTGCCCTGCTCTGCTACGGAATATAATGAAATCCGTAACAGGCATTTTTTTGATGCGCTTATTTGGGATGATAGTGCGGTAGAATATGCGCTGACACAGGAAACATTTTTTGGACTCTCTGCTTACAAAGTTGAAACCGAGTCCCGCACAGATATAGTCCTTTGCGGCAAGGATTCAGACGGTGTGTTTATAAAGGAAACCACCGCCACAAAAGAAACTCTCCCCGCTATTGTTTCGGCGGTTGCTAACAAGTTTGATGGTGATGAGGTGCGAGTGCTGTTACCATCGGGTAACGGGGAAAAAGTTATTTGCGGATACGGATTCAATTCCCCTAAAAACATTTATATGAATTTGCTTTTAGATTAAAAAAACCGAGGGATTACACCCTCGGTTTTATCCTTTATATTTTTTTCTCGTTGCCATTCCGCCGCGGATATGGCGTTCGCTTTTGTTGTGCTCCAGCACTTTTTTCACCTCTTTATAAAGTTGAGGTTTTTCCACCATAAGTCTTGCGGTGACATCTTTATGTACTGTAGATTTGCTGATTTTGAAAACCTTTGCCGCCGCGCGTACTGTTGCGCCGGTACTTAATATATATTCGCCAAGCATTGTAGCGCGGTTTTGTGCATCTATATTCATACTCACTCAACTCCTCTGTCCTTTGTAATTTGTATGAAAGTTGAGTAAAAATTATTACAAAACAAAAAGGACGGCTTTCGCCGTCCTTTTCATTTATTATTTGTTCTGTTTACGAAGTTTTCTTTTTGCCACAAATACTCCGCCGCCGCTTACGAACAAAAGTGCAAACCACAAATTAAGATTTGTTGTTTCTCCCGTTTTTGGTATTGTGGGAGTAACGGGTGGGTGCTCTTCTTTTTGTTCTTCTTTCGGAGTTTCCTTCGGCTTTTCTTTGGGTTCTTCCGGCACAACAGGCGTATAGATGTTTGTAAAAATAATTTCTTCTACTTTTTCACCTGTGTCCGCATTTGTAATCACGCGCTCTTTTTCGTAAAGGTTTCCATTTCCGTCATCGGCAATCGTAATTGCGATGTTATACACAGTAGTATCGTTGGTAACGCGTTCTGCTGTTGTGTTTTCATCCTCTTTCATTACGAAATAGAATGTGCCGATTTCGTCTATTTCACCCATCATTCCAAAACTGCCGTCCGCCTTATTCATAAACTCAAGCGGTGTGGCGTTTTGGTCTATCGCAAACGCGCTGTCGGCAAGGAACAAAAGGAACTTGAATTCATTTTCCAAAAGTGTTCTGTTTTCAAGTTTCTTTTTACCGCCGATAACTACGGGAGCCGCCTTTGCTTCGTAAATATTTTCAAACAGTATAGAACTTGCAGGAACTATTACGGTCTGCTCGTTATTCTGGGCATCAAGTTCAACCGTCTTTTTGAAGATTTCGGTTGTGATATCGAGTTTACCATTGTGCATATCGGTTGCGGTAACTATAACCCTATATTCGCTCTTATCATAGGTTATTCCGCCCTTATTACCCTCGACCTCTTTTATTACAAAGTAGCGGCTTTCGGCTTTACTAAACTCAACGGGCGAGAAGTTTATTCCGCCTGTCTGGTTATTTTTAACCGTTTCACTGAGCCCGTTTTGTACGGTTGTTTCAAAATCGTTTTCGGTTTCTACTACCGAGAACTCGAACTCACCATCGCCCAGTACTCTGCCTGTAAGTTCTTTGGTGCTATGAATTGAATACTGTGCTTTTTCGGGGCTATAGGCGTTGTTGAATATAATCTCTGCCGAATTATCGGTGCTTTTTACGATGGTCTGCGCCGCCGCAAGAGCGCCGCCGTTATCGGTAACCTCTACCTTAACAATGTAGGTGTTTTCAGCATAATCTATTCCGCCTGTCGCACCTTTTATCTCTTCTATCTTGTAGTAATGTGTTCCCTCTTCATCGTAATGGATTTCCGGGAAAGCAAAGGCTGCGGTGTTTGCAGTAGCAGGTCCGTTTTCGGTTTCAAGCACTAATGCGTTCTGCAGTGCTGTTCCGTTTTCATCGGCAACCTCTGTCAAGCGGAAGGTAAATTCGCCGTTAAGCATTGGTCTGCCTGTAAGGGTTTTGCGGCCCGATATAACGGTTTGTGTCGGGTCGGGAACGGGCACTTTCGGTGCGTTTGTGAAAATAACCTCGTTCATTTCTTGTGTAGCAACTGTAACATTTGCAGCTAAAGCAACATTGCCGTCAACCTTAATTTCATCAAGGTCATAGTTTTGATGTGCCGCTTCTTCAACGGTGTAGTTACCCGCTGTAAGACCGATAACATATACCGTTTCGTCCGCTTTTAGAGTTATCTGTCCGTTTGCGGCGATAGCGCTGCGTGATGCTTCGGTACCGTCACTTTCAAGTCTTACAACCTGTGCGCCCGAAATATCACCTGTGACTGTGAAAGTGAAATTGTTATCTGCACCATCTGCAACCGCTGTGAGTTTCTTGGTAAGCGAGAATCCCGTTGCGGCTGTGAGTGAAAGTTTGCCGTTATTACCCTGCGTTGAATAGGTGTAATAATGTTCACCCTCTGCCACGACAAACGGATGGTCGGCGTAACCCATTGTACCTGTTTTGTTTTCGGACTTTTGGGTATTTTCAAAATCATAATAACGGTGAACCGTATCTTTGGGAATTGCCCATCTGTTGCCGTCTTGCGATATAGCCAAGGCTAACGACACTGCGGTTATAGGCTCGTAATGCGTATGGGCGCGTACTGTACCGTTTTCTAATTTTTCATATACGGTATACTGTCTGTAATAGGTGTTGGCGCTTGTAGGTTTCGCGCCCTCATACACCGTACCGTTCTGGTCCGCATAAACAAAGGTCTTTTCGGTGAAGTAATAACGCTCGTTATCCTCTGACGGCTCAAAATGGCTGTAGGTGTTATAACCTGTATCCTCGTGCGATGCCGACCACTTGTTAGTGTAGAATGTTCTGTCATTTGTCTCTTTAGCAATATTCCAGTCATAGACGCCCGTTTTAAGTCCTGCCTCGTAAAGCAAACGAATGGGTGTTTCGGCTGTGTTTTCTTCAAGTGCGAGGTCTGTAACCTCTGTTATATTACCATCAGAGTCAACATTAACTGTAACCGCATAGGTAACGGTGGGGATAAGCGATGCGGGGATCTGCCAAGTTAAAATGCTCTCGCCTGTGGCTATTTCGGTTGCAATACGCACCGTCATATACAGCATATCGGTATTTGAAATGCCGTCTAAATCTCTGGTATCGCCAAGGAAACCGTAGGATTTAATTATATGGGTTGCACCCTCTGCCGTTACAACCTCTGCTATCTGCTCATCGGTCATACCCTCGTGCCAGAAATCAAGGTAATTACCCTGTGCATCCGAGAACCAACCGATATAATGGCTGAACTCTGTATCGTTTTTATAATATAACTGTTTATGATTGTATGCGTTGGCAACAAGCGCCTGTGCTATATCGGTATTGGCTATTCCCAAGCGCTCTTTAACCGAGTTTATAAAATCTTGTCCCATTGCGGTAGGGGACTCTACCGTTCCGAGTTGAGAACCTGCGTTTCCGATTGCGTTTGCCATTGCGGCACCCGAGAACAGTCGGTCGCCGACTACTATACCCTTGACATCCTTAACCTGCATAAGTGCACCGATTTTATCTACAAAGGTCAGATAACCATCGTGGTCGTGGTCAAACTCGACATAGGTGGGATAGTATTTAGATTGTATTATAATTTCTTCAACAATGGCATCAAAAGCCTCTGCGAAGTTATCGTCACTCGTAGCGGGGAAATATTCGTCAACATACAGTTTATCTGCCGCCGCAAGTTTTGCTGTGCCCTGTGTAGCGTTTTTAACCGTTAAATATCTATAATTTCTGCCATCCAGGTAACGATAAACACTGACTGTATCACCATCAAGGAAATCTTCCCACATATCGTTTATATTGGAACTTCCGTTTCGGTTGTCGGGGTCCATAACGCTGAGTGCCTCGGGCAGACGGGTTACCTCTTCTCCGTAGGCGAGTGTATAGAAAAGGGCGTCGCCATAGTGCGCTGCAATCTTCTTTTTGGCGTATGCCGCCGTTAACATTGTTGTAAAGGCAATGGTATCGCGGTGGGTGTGCTGCCCTGTGCTGCCGCCGTAGTCGTACATCACGCTCTCGCCGAGGTCGTTGCCGTTGCCGTCATAGTCGGGGTTGGCAAGAGTTGGCTCACCGTCTGACATCAGCACTAAAATAGGCAGTCTTTCGGTTCCTGCCTGAACCCCTTTCTCAACAACGGGGTTTGCGGCAAGAAGCAGATTCATCGCTTCATAAATACCGTCTTGTATGAAGGTGCCTCTTGAGGTCATTTTGCTGCCCGAAACCGCGCCGTTTGTACCCACAACATTATCGGCTACCTCAATACCATAGTCGGCGTTCCTGCCCGAATCAATTGACACAAGGTATTCGCCGTTTGATTTAATGTTATATATATCAAGCGGCATTAAGATTTCGGTTGTGCCGTCTGCCACCGAAAAACTTTGGTTCTCGTTACCCGCATAAAGCACAACTGCAACGCGGTTGTTTTTGTTAAGTTTAAGCAAACGGCTTATTGCGCTGTTTGTTGCCGTTACAAGTTCGTCAACCGCGCTTCTGCCGTTATCGTCATTGCTGAGCATAGAACTTGACATATCCAAAACAAAAACGGTATCGGTTGGTATTGTGGAATAACCTGTTATTTGCTTGTTTGAAGAGATTGCCGAAAGCGCAACCAAAAAGTTATCTTTCGTATCGGCAACCGTGAAAGTTTTGCCGTTATATTTTGCGCGTGTCAGTTCTGTCGGAATTTCATTCGGCAGGAAAACCGATTTATCGGTCCACACCGCACCCGCATATTCTGTGGAAAGCACAACATCCTGCGGATGATTTTGCTGTACGCCAAAATAGTTTTTCCACCCGTCAAGCGTATGATTGTCTGCAACCCTTGCGTACGGGTCACCGGCCGCTGCCGAAGCGGCAAAAGGTATATATGTCATGAGCAATACAGCGCACAAGAATATGCTCATAAGTTTTTTGCTTAATTTTCTGTTTTTCATTTTTTATCCTCCTTTAGAGTCTGTTTACGATGTTCAGAGATACATATTCCTATAAAGTCATCGCCGTGCTTATAAAACTCACATTCGGCACATTCCTTGTATCTGCTTGGTTTGCCTTCGTAATATTTGCAACCGTCCTGCATTTTGGTCACAAACGGAAATCCGTCTGCTGTATACTTTGGGCTTTTCAAAAAATCGGGATATATCGGCATTGGTTCGATATCGAAATTCTGCCTTTCATATTCTTCGTAATATCCGTAGAGTATTTCAAAACTCTTGCCGAAGACCTGTATTTTTTTGAAAAGGTCACCCTCGTTATGCACGGGCGTTCGCACGTCCTTCGCTAAAAGGGTTTTTATCATAGCGTCTCCTTTCGGCATAAAAAATCTGCCACACTGATTTTACAACATCAGCATAGCAGAATTTAGTCGTTTTTTGTATCCCCAAAAAAGACTTTTTCAGGTCATATTTTTTACTTTCCTATATATCTTTTTGGGGGAATTTGGATATGTAATTTTTACAAAATTGCGGCAAACTCATCTCTGCCGACACCCGTTTTTTCGCATACAATACGCACCGCCTGTTTTACACCCGACAGCGACATATGCAGTTTTTCGGCGATTTCACTGTTTTGCATACCAAAAGCCGCAAGTTTTGCAACCTCGCGTTCACGACTTGAAAGCGTTGTAGCAAGGTTTTTACCGCGCACACTTCCGCTAAGTTTGGTCCAGCCGCCGTTATATTTTTTATAAAGTGCTTTAACGGCATCCCAAGCCCTTTCGTCTACCGCTTTGATGCGCTGTTCAAGCAAAGTGCCCAGCGTTCTGCCATACTCTGCAAGTAATCCGTAGAGTCTATCGGGCAAGGTAAGCGCTATGGCGCGGTCTATATGGCGCACAGCCTGTACATCGTTTCCGCTGTTATGGTAAACGGCGGCACAGGTCATTCGCAAATATGCCTCTGCAATAATCGAGTTATCTGCCATCGCCTGTGAAATCATAGGTTCTATCGTGGCGGGTACCATACCCATTAATGACAGTCCCTGTATTCCTTGTAGTTCAACCTGTTTTGTTGCAACGGCATAACCCACAGCATAAAGATACTTTGCGTAGTAAACCTTTGCCGCAGGAAGCGCGTCCTTATGTAGCGGTTCAAAGCAACCCATCTTAAACCATTCCGGAAATGAAGAAACATCATAAAGCATACTATCAACTGCCGTAATGGAAAAAAGCACAATATCGCGGTCGCGGTCGGTCTTGGCGGGGGCTTCTGCAATATGGATTTTCGCCTTGCGCCACATATTTATATCACCGTGCCAAATGGCGCAAAGCGCCAAAAGCATACCCGCCGAAATTACGGCATAAAAACCCGAATGTTTTTTAAGCAGATAGCTTGCACTATCGTACACCTTGTCTATCTCACCGCGGGAATATGCAACCTCTGCCGCAAATAGCACCTGCGCTTCGTGATTATCAGACAGTTTTTCGCAACTTTCATCGGCTGCGCCGGGCGTACTGTATAGGTCGGTCATATACAAAAACGGCGTTTTTCTCGGCATCGGCAAGTTGGCATTTAGCGCATCAAAATATTCCCGTCTTCCCTCTTTTGTTCTGCCATCGACAGGCTTTTTTGCGTTTGACGGAATCATATATGCTCTGCCAAAACGCGTAGCACCCTCAATCTTCCCCTCACTGCACAAGGTCTGTACTCTGCGTTTGGATATACCCCACTTCACCGCAACCTCATCAATTTTCAAATAATCCATAGTTACACCGCCCTATATTATTCGCATAAGCGCCGTTCTTTCGTTCGCTTATGCGATGTTTATATTGTTCGCATAAGCGCCGTTTAGTTTGCTTTTATTATATTACAAAACGGGAAAAATTGCAACAAAAAAAGTCCGCTTCGTAAGTTGCGGACTTTTTTTGCTAATCTACAATATTTTTGATTTTCTTGTTTTGCGTCAGATAGAACAAAGCACCGATAACAACCCAAATTATGAGCATAATGTAGGATTCTTTTCCAAAATGAACGCCGTTTATGCCCGGAATGGGTATGAGTTGCAGAATCATAAACAAAATAGAGAAAATTGCACCTATAGTTGCCGTTGTTTTAATAAGTTTCGTTCCGTCTTTATCCTTTTTCATCGTTACAAGGGTTGATGCCGACGTAAAGAAGAAACCGATTGATGCGCCGATTGCACTCATATCAACAAACCAACCAAGAGCCTCACGCCCCAAAATCGGACCCGAAAGCGAAATTATGATACAAAAAATCATAGCATTAACAGGTGTGCTGTGCTTTTCGTTTATTTTAGAAAACCAAGCGGGTAGATATCCGTCACGTGCCATAGAGAACATAAGACGGCTGGATGCAAGATAGAATCCCATAATACCCGAAAGTACCGCACTTGAAACACCGACACCAATCAAAACCTTGCCAAACGTACCAAGTAATTCTTCTGCCGCAACTAAAAGTACCCACTCGCCTGCCATTACTCTGTCAGGCCAGTTTGTAAGTGCCGCAGCCGATACGGTATTATTGGAAATATAAACGAAGCAACCAAAACCGATAGCAAGTACCATAATTCCCATAACTTTTTTGAAGGGGAACTTAAATTCTTCTGCGGCTTGCGGAATCGTATCGAAACCAACGAATGCCCAAGGTGCAATCGCGAATGTGGCAAGAATTGCGGATAAAACACCGCTTGTGCCCTTGTGTGCAAAAGCATCAATATTTGATGTTGTGGCGTTTGCTGCCATTGCGGCGGCTTTGTCAAATCCCCAAATGGGTTCCATATTGATACCCTGTGCCTTAGCCGAAACAAGGCCCGAAACGCAAAGTGTAAGCGCACTTCCTACAAGCAATACCGCCAAAACGGTCTGAATAAACGCGGCTTTTTTAACGCCTAAAATATTAAGCACGCCGAACAAAATGAGAATTGCACTTGCAAAAAGCGTTTCGCCCAGCCAAACGTCAAAACCTGCTATTGAATAGTGCCAACCAAACTTGAGTATGTCTGCTCCACCGTCAAGACCGTCAACAATAAGACCGATAGCCGTGGAGTTCATCGGTACGTTGGTCAGATATGCAGACACCAAGAACCAACCGCATATAAACGCAGGAATCTTACCAAAACAGTTCTTAGTAAAGGTAAATTCGCCACCTGCTTTGGGGAATTTGGGCACCATATATGCATAAGAAAACGCGATGATTACCATTACGAGAGCGCCAAGCACCATAGCAATTGCGGTACCCGCAACACCCGAGTTAGGCAAAAACTTTTTGCCGGGGTTAATAAACGAACCCCAACCGATAACGCAACCAAAAGCCAACGCCCAAACCGACATTGGACTTAAAGAACGTTTTAATCCTGTACCATTTTTGTTGTTTTCCATTTTTTCACACCTCATTACACGTCGTAAGTTTTATCAATTGCCTTGAGTTCGCGGAAGGTATCGATTTCTACAATATCTTCTTCAACACACGGTCTGACCTGTATTTTATACTGTCCCTTGTAAACTTGATTCGGAACAGTTTCCCAATATCTTTCCTTACCGCCCGGTTGCATAAATGCTTCCATTATATGCTCGGCAAGTTTGGCACCGTCAAGCGCGTTCCAATAATAAACGCCCACCATCTGATAGGTGTTTGTACCGCCAACCTTTTCCTCGCAAACGTTACCGTCCTTGTCAACGTCAAGCACCCAATCGTCCGTTCTATCTTTCCAAATTCCCAAAACATCCGACTGATAATGATATTTCGTGATGATTGCGGGGTTTGAAATAATCAAATCCGACTCAAACACATAGGCGTTCTGCAAAAGATATCTCGCCACAACGGCCGAAGAAATATTGTTTGCCTCGTTATAAGACGGGTTTTCCAAAAACTTAATCATCGGATATTTGTAAAGCAGTTGGTCAAACTGTTCTGCTAAATATCCGCGAACTATATATATTTCGGAAATTCCCGCTTCCAAACACGCATCAAGAAGCGTATCGATTATGCGCTTTCCATTAACGCGAATAAGCGGTTTCGGTGTGTTAAGCGTAACGGGAACCATTCGGCTGCCGAAACCGGCTGCAATGAAGATTGCCCTTTTGGCTCTGTACGGCTCCAGCGCCTCCAATCCTTCCTGCGTTACATCGCCGTTATCAATGTATCCGAAGTCAGAAAGTTCTTTTATAACTTTATTTACCGTACCCAATGAATGTCCGCACTTTTCGCAAAGTTGTCTTTGGCTCAACTTTGATTTAGCCGTTGCAAGTGTGGACAACAAATCAAATTGCTTTTTTGTCAGACTCATAATAACCTCCTAAAACAAGCCAATCAAAAATATAAACTATTTATAACACAAATGAACACTAATGTCAACTATCTCTCACTTTTTATGGTTTTTTTGTTCATTTTATTCGCAAAGAAAGTTGAAAATATAACAAAAAGCCCGCAAATGCGGGCTTTTAATTACTTCTTTCTCCAAACCATTTTGTTAACAACGCCGGTGTAACTTTGAATGAGTTTTACAACCTTTGTAGAAACGTTTTCGTCGATATAATCAGGTACAGGGATTCCAAAATCGCCTTCTGTGTTAGCAGTTACAGCAGTATCAACCGCTTGCAACAAAGATTTTTCATCTATACCCGCAAGAACAAAACAGGCCTTATCAAGCGCTTCCGGCCTTTCGGTTGACGTTCTTATGCAAACCGCAGGGAACGATTTGCCGATACTCGTAAAGAAACTGCTTTCTTCCGGCAACGTTCCACTGTCTGACACAACCGCAAACGCGTTCATCTGCAAACAGTTATAATCGTGAAAACCAAGCGGCTCGTGCTGAATTACACGCTTATCAAGTGCAAATCCACTTTCTGCAAGGCGTTTTTTAGAACGCGGGTGACAAGAATAAAGAACCGGCATGTCATATTTTTCTGCCATTTTGTTAATAGCGTTAAAGAGGGAAAGAAAATTTTCTTCCGTATCAATGTTTTCCTCTCTATGTGCTGAAAGTAAGATATATTTTCCTTTTTCAAGAGAAAGTCGGCTGTGAATATCGGACGCTTCTATAGCGGCTAAATTGCTTCTAAGCACCTCTGCCATCGGTGAACCCGTAACATATACTCTTTCTTTTGGAAGACCGCATTCGTGCAGATATTTGCGAGCGTGTTCGCTATACGCCAAATTAACGTCCGAAACAATATCAACTATACGTCTGTTTGTTTCCTCGGGCAAACATTCATCTTTACAACGGTTGCCAGCTTCCATATGAAAAATTGGAATATGCAAACGTTTTGCCGCAATTGCCGAAAGACAGGAGTTTGTATCGCCCAAAATCAAAAGCGCATCAGGCTTTACCTGCACCATAAGTTTATAGGCAGTATTTATAATGTTGCCAACGGTAGCGCCAAGGTCATCCCCCACCGCATTCATATAAACGTCAGGTTCACCCAACTTCAAATCCTTAAAGAAAACACCGTTAAGGTTATAATCATAATTTTGTCCCGTGTGCGCCAAAAGGCAATCAAAATACCTGCGGCATTTATTTATAACTGCAGCAAGTCTTATAATCTCAGGTCTTGTGCCAACGATAATAAGCAACTTTAATTTGCCGTTGTTTTGAAACTTTACGTCAGAATAGTCTGTTCTAATTTCCATTTTCACACTTCCTCAAAAAAAGTATCGGGTTTGGTCGGTTCAAACTGTTCGTTCGCCCACATAACCGTTACAAGATTTTCTGTTTCACTTAAATTTATTATATTGTGGGTATATCCCGGCAACATATGCACGGCTTCGATTTTGTCACCGCTAACGTAGAATTCTAAAACCTCATCGGTGCCGATTTTGCGTTGCTGTATAAGTCCTTTGCCGCTAACAACAATAAAAAATTCCCACTTTGTATTGTGCCAATGCTGACCTTTTGTAATTCCGGGGTTTGATATATTAACACTGAACTGACCACACTTTTCGGTTTTTAAGAGTTCGGTGAAACTGCCTCGTGCGTCAACATTCATTTTAAGCGGAAAGGAAACCTTTTCCTTTGGCAAATACGAAAGATATGTTGAATATAACTTTTTCTCAAAACTACCTTTCGGTATTTCGGACATCAAAAGCGTATTTGGTTGTTCTTTGAATTTATATATAAGTTCAACTATCTCGCCAAGTGTTATTTTGTGGACCACTGGCACAGCGCAATATTTTCCGTCGCGCGTTTCCTCTCCCTTTAACGCCTTGACAAGTTCGTCCACAACATCGTCAATGTAGACAAGCGTCATAAGCACACTCGGGTCATTAACCTGTATTGGCAAATCATTTGCAATATTATTGCAAAAGGTGGCAACTGCCGAATTATAGTTTGGTCTGCACCATTTTCCAAAAATGTTAGGAAATCTATAAACAAGTACCTTTGCACCTGTTTTTTGCGAATATTGAAAAATCAAATCTTCTCCCGCTTTTTTGGATAGTCCGTATGGATTATCTAATGCCGCCTGTATAGAAGAAGAAACCATAATAGGACAGGTGTTATTATACTTTTGAAGTTTTGATAACAACTGTGAGGTAAAACCAAAATTGCCCGCCATAAATTCATTGGTGTTTTGTGGTCTGTTTACACCTGCTAAATGAAAGACAAACTCACATTCTTTGCAGTATAAATCAAGTTGTTCTTCAGTACTATCAATATCGTACTCAAAAACCGTTATATCAGTCGAGATATTATGGCTTTTATCTTTGCCGTTTGCAATATTATAAAGCGTTTCACAAAGATTTCTTCCAACAAAACCTTTTGCGCCTGTAACGAGTATTTTCATAAAATTACTCCTTAAAGTTATAATCAAGACCTACAAAATTAAGGGCTTTTTGATATTCGTCAACCTTTTCGGTTGTAGTTATTTTAAGTTCCTTAGTGTTGCGTTTTATCCTTTCTGTCTTAAAAAATAACACATCAAACCAACGCGCTATCCAAAAAAATGGTAATAACACCGCTGCCTTGCAAAGCAAAGGATAACGAACACACATTCTATCATATGACAAAAACACCAGATTCAAAATTCTTTTGAAACGCGCCTTTTTATGTGAGCCTTCATTTTTAAGAGTCTTTAATGCGCTAGATAACAAGTGTGCCTCGTATGTACCGTAAACACCGCTATTGAAAATTATGTTTGTAATAAACTCATCTGTTTCGTCCTCTGGTTCTCCGTCAAACCACACGGAAAGCGTGTGCATTATGTTTTGATAGAAAACGTATAACTGTAGTTTTTCCAGTTCGGCTTTCAAATGTCGATTATCAAGTTTTCTGCTTCTTGTAAACACCCACAAATCAACAATATGTCTGATTCCGATTCCCGCATCCCTATAGTGTTTAGCAAAATGCGTAAAAAGATAAATAAACTCATCTTCGGGTGTCATGGTGTGATATGACGCATCGTAAGCGGGATGAGCAAGACGCCAACCATCGCCAAAATACGCATAATAATCTTTATTGTAAGATGGAATAAGGCATTTATGCAATTCAATATGTACGCCGCGCTTGTCCCAAACAAACTCGTGGTCGCTTTCAACCACCTCTTTATAGTCAAGCGATTCCATTATAAGTTTGATAGTATCATATTGCTCTGTTTTTATGAGTATATCAATATCGCCCATGGGACGCATTTCGGGCTTTGGGTAAATTCTTTTAAGGTTAGCGCCTTTCAAAAGCATATAACAAACAGAGTTTTTTTCAAATTCTTTGAGCAACTCGGAAAGCACAAATTTTTGCTGTTCGTTTACAGACACCTGCCTACAGGTGTTAAAAAACATCTTTTGCATCACGGGCGAAGCCTCATCAATGCCGCAATTGAGCGCACCATAATAAAGCAACGAAGTAATTCGATGCTTGTTTGCGGTTTTTTCCGCTTTTTCAATATCAAACTCTTTGGGTAAGGGAAAACCCTTTCCTGTCAGCGCACTTTTTAGAAGCGTTATGATACCCGTCTGCTGAACATCCATTGTTATTTGCTTTCCTTCCAAGCCGCAATTTCATCGCGGATATATTGTAATGTTAGCAATTTTTCTTTAACCTGTTCTACGTCTAACAGGTCGGTGTTATTTGAATTAAACTCGGACAGAGGATTACGTTTTATGTCGCCTTCCTTAAAGTATTTATCATAATTAAGACCGCGTTTATCAGAGGGCACACGATAGAAATCGCCTAAATCCACAGCTCCGCTACACTCCTCGTTGGTAAGAAGTGTTTCATACATTTTCTCTCCGTGGCGAATCCCGATAACCTTGATATCGTCCTGACAATCAAAAAGTTCCTTAACCGCTTGTGCCAAAACACCAATCGTACAAGCGGGTGCCTTTTGAACCAAAATATCACCAGAAACACCCTTTTCAAATGCAAATAGCACAAGGTCAACCGCCTCGTCAAGACTCATTATAAAGCGTGTCATAGAAGGCTCTGTTACAGTAATGGGTTTGCCCTGTTTAATCTGCTCAATCCAAAGCGGAATGACGCTGCCGCGAGAGCACATAACATTGCCATAACGGGTGCAACAAATTTTTGTTTCCTCGGGCGAAACGGTGCGTGATTTTGCAACCACAACCTTCTCCATCATAGCCTTTGACGTGCCCATTGCATTAACGGGGTATGCTGCCTTATCGGTAGAAAGACAAATAACAGTTTTTACTCCCTCTTCAATAGCGGCTGTAAGAACGTTGTCGGTGCCAAGCACGTTGGTTTTAACGGCTTCGATGGGAAAAAACTCGCACGAGGGCACTTGTTTGAGCGCCGCAGCGTGAAATATGTAATCCACTCCGTGCATAGCGTTTTTTACACTTGCTAAATCGCGGACATCGCCGATAAAAAACTTGATTTTTTCAGAAAGTTCAGACATTGTCGCTTGAAACTCGTGGCGCATATCATCTTGCTTTTTCTCATCTCGCGAAAAAATTCGAATCTCGCCAATATCGGTCTTGAGAAAACGGTTAAGCACCGCATTACCAAACGAGCCGGTACCGCCTGTTATCATTAGTGTTTTGTTTTTGAAAGAAGACATAACTAACACTTCCCTTTGTTTTTTCTCGTCTTTGACTTAACCATGCATAATATATAATCAAAATTTTTGTTTTTGAAAATTTTAGAAACGAAAACATAAAAAATCGCACCAAAAACAACTTGAATAACTATTATCAATAGAGAATGCAACGGCAAAAGTCTTCCTATAAAATAAGTTGCCACACACATGATTCCCGACTGTGCAAAATTTGGAACCATATCAATAAATTGGTCTTTATATGAATATTCAAAAAGTCTTTTATTTTGGTATGCATTTATGAATGTTGCCAAAACCGCGCTCGCAATTAAGCTATACGCTATTGCTACCACTCCAAACCAGACTGAAATAAATAGAGTTAATATACTTACAACTCTTTTTATTATTCCATATTTTAAGACTTGGTCCGAACGCCCTATAGCTTTAACCGCTTCTAAATTAACGGAATGTATTGGAGGAAACAAATAGTAAATCGCGCCAAGAAAAACAAACGGAACACAAGGTATCCATTTTTCTGTAAGCAAAAATAAAACCGCATGGTGCGAAATCGCTGCCAAGCCCAACACTAATGGTGAAACGGTATACGAAATAATTTGTGTGCTTTTTCTTAAAAAAGAACGAACTGCCTCTTTATTATTTTGAACACTTGAAATTGCCGGAAAAAGCACAGACGATATAGGCCCGGATATGTTTGAGGATATTAATTGCGGAAAATGTTTACCCTTGGAATAAAATGCAAGATCTTGACTTGAATAAAATTTTCCAATTATGAGCGTCCTGAGTTGGTCTGTAAAAGTAAACAAGAGATTGGTAATTAAGATTTTGTATCCGTAAGAGAATAAACTTTTTAATCTTTCGAATGAAAATGAAATTTTCGGAATGCGATTGATAACAATAAAAAGAACGATAGTATCGACTGTATAATTGAAAAGATTTTGTCCTATAAGCGCCCAAACCCCGAAACCTTTATGCGCCATCAAAACTCCAACCATGGCAGAGCCTGCCGTGCCTAAAAATGTTGCCCAAAAGAATTTCTTAAACTGCATCTTTTTGGTAACATAAGCGACCTGAACAGAGTTGATTGAAGCTATAGGCAAACGAAGCGCAAGCACTCTTAATGTCGGAGCCAAAATAGGCATATTAAAAAATCTTGCTATCCACGGCGCCGTCACAAAACAAAGTGCATACAAAAGCATCGAAAGTGCAAATCCACCAATTAAAATCGTTGTATAGTCCAACGAATCAGTATCCTTTTTTTGTATAAGCGCGGCACAAAATCCATCTGTTATAAAAATATTAGCAATAGTTATAAAGACCGTAATAATTGAAATCGCGCCATAGTCTTCCGGCATAAGAAGGCGAGCTAACACAAGTGTTACAATAAAAGAAACGCCTTGTGCTAATATGCGTTCACCGAAACGCCAAAAGACGCCTGACACAGTTTTGTTTTTGAGTGTTTGTGAATTCATACTAATCGCCTTTCAATCCTAAACTGCGTCCTCCGTCAACAATGAGGTTTTGCCCTGTTATAAAACTTGCTTCTTCTGCGGCAAAAAACGAAACTGCATATGCGATATCATTAGCAATTCCTAAACTTGCCATCGCATTTTTTTCTGTGAATGTTTTTATGTTTTCTTTCGTGAATGTTCCTCTAAATACAATTCCAGGAGTTACACAATTCACAGTAATTCCATATTCACCCAACTCTAATGCTAACGATTTGGTAAATCCTATAACACCGGCTTTTGAGGCTGCGTAATCAGAAAAGCCGCTTTTTCCTCCCACTCCCACTGTGGATGAAATATTAATGATTCGCCCATATTTGTTGTTAAGCATATTTTTTGCCGCCCATTTAGAACAAAAAATTGCACCTTTCAAGTTGGTATCAATTATATTGTCAATAGTTTCTTTGTTTTGGTTGTAAATATAGTTCCAATCGTCTCTTGCACTACCACCAGCACAATTCACCAAAACATCAATTTTTCCCCACTCGGAAACTATTTTTTCAATCGTATTTTTAATTGACACTTCATCAGTCACTTCAATTTCTATAGGGAAAACTTTATTTTCGTTTTTTGATAGTTCTTGGACGAGTGCTTGTGCTTTTATGGTATTACGAGTGCCACAAAAAACTGTAGCTCCTTGTGACGCCAATCGTTTAACAATTTCTGCGCCGATAAAACCGGTTGCACCTGTAACCAGCGCTATTTTCCCTTGCATTTTAGCACCGCTGCTTTTTTCAAGCAACGCCTCTGCTTTTCTTTTAGCAATATCCTCCGTTATTCTATCAATGTCTATTGATTTTTGTAATCCCATTAAAGATTTAATTTTAACTTTTATCGATTTTGGAATCATTTTTTTCAAAACATTCATAATTTTTATTTTCCTAACATCGTTTTAATCGTGGATTTAAGCGCTGATTTTAATGTTTTTTCGACATTCGCTTTACTTATATTTTCAAGTTGAGCTATGTTTACATATTTGTCTGTAAACACCTCAAAGAAAATCGGCTTGTCGCCTTCTTCGCTTAAAAACTCTTTCAATTTCTCGTCAAACTCTTCTTTTGTGGTGGATTTTAGATACTTAAATCCTCTTTCTTCGACCCACGCCTTTGCAGAAGTATTATGGTCGGCCGCAATATGCCTTCCAACTGTTTTAATATCCTGGTTTTTATTGCCGTAAAAAATCTCGCCGCAACCGTTGTTGTTAAGCATTATCCGCATGTTAGAGGAAACATATTGGTTCCAAATGCCGTTCATATCATAAAAGAAACTTAAATCACCAATAAGCAAGAACGAAAGTCCGTTATGCACACAAGACTGTCCCACAAAAGAGGATAATGAACCGTCAATACCGTTTACCCCACGATTGCACATAATCTTAACAGTTTTTTTAATGTTAAAATGTTGCGGAAGTCTAACCGAATTACTGTTTGCCAAATTCAAAATTGCATTTTCGGGAATGTTTTTGAACAGTTCTCGCACTGAATATAAATCAGAATAATCAATCTGCGGCATAACAAAACTGTTGCACACATCTTGCCACGCTGCCAAATATTCATTTCCCACCTTCTCTTTAGGGGCAAATTCAGCAATTTTGGCAAAGAAAGTCTTGGCATCACATTCGAACAAATTAGTAAGTCTTCTAAACGGGTCAGAAACCTTTCCATCTTCTCGCACATTCCAAAAATCAAAGTTTTTTTGTGATGCAGTCAGCCATGAGCGTATTTCTACCACATTTCCATTAACGGCTATTACTATATCAGGTGTTAATTTGTTGTTAACTGTAAGCCATTTATATCGCACCACATTATAAGCATTAATACAACCATAGCAGTTAAGATTAGACAAATGTTCTACCATTACGATAGCGTTATAATGATTTGCTATTTTTTCTATGTTCAATATTGTTTCCTGGTCTGCGGGGTTGCTTTGTCCATATGTAATAAGTATTCTTCCTGCTTTAGACAACTCTTCTGCTTTTTGGCGCCACAAATCCTCTTGCAATAACTCGATTCTGTTAATCTTTGTGACTTCAGGCAGTTGCTCAGTGTTAAATGCAAACAAACCTTCTTCTACAGGCACATTGATGTGAACGGGACCTTTCCCACGATGGTCGAGTTCAAGCAACGCCTCATTAACAAGGCGTGAACAGTACCAAAAATCCTTTTTATCCTTAACAAAAGGAAGTGTTACACTTTTTTTACATATTCCGTCAAAAATATGTGCTTGCGGCACACATTGCTCTTCTTGCTGATAAAGGTAATAACCATTTCTATCAGCAGTAACCGCAATGAGTGGAAGATTGTTGTAATAAGCTTCCGAAAAAGCAGAAACATAATTGCTTACCGAAGTACCTGACGTACACGCAATCACAACAGGCTCATTCAATTCGTTAATGAGTCCTATCGCAAAAAAGCCAGCACTTCGCTCATCTACAACCGAATAGCAGGTAAAAAACCCATCATTTTCAACCGAACGCGCAAAAGGAGTATGCCTGTTTCCTGCCGAAAGCACTATGTTTTTTATATTATATTTTTTTAATAGCGAGATAACAATTTGAAAACTTACAATATCGGTATACATAAATATCTCCTTAACAACCATCAATTTTGGCTTAAAAAATCAACAACCCGTTGTCTTTCCTTTTTTAGAACTCCATCCCTTATTTTTTCATCAACTTTAATGAGCTTGCCTATATTCGAAACAGGGTCAATATCAAACATTTCAAGCAATGTTTCTATTCTTGAAAGCATATCTTTGTTTGAATCTTTGCGCGGGAAGACAACGAAAGGCTTTGAAAACAGTATTGAGAAAACACAGGCATGAAAAGAATCAGTACATACGACTGTGGCTTTTGATATTAAATCAACAAACTCTGCAGGGCCACTAACATAAACACTTACATCCTGTTTATTAAGTAATTTTATTCTTCTGTTTCCCTTGGCTACCTCGTTGTAGAGTTTATGTTCTTGCGGAGTTTCGCCTAAAAAATAATCTAAAACAAACGGCTCTTCACCAACATTTGCCTTTTTTGAAACCGCCAACCACTCTTCCGCGTCTAACATAAGCGTTGGGTCTATACAAACTTGCGGCTCTACACCTATAAGTTTATTTATTATATGTACGCCGTCTTTTTCTCGCACACAAAGTTTTGGGAAATCGTAAAGCGCTTGTGCAAATCTTTTCTCCCATTTCTTCGGCAAAGAGGAAACGCCAAAGCTTGGCGAAAAACAACACTTTTTATGGCTTGGTACATTAACCAAAAGCATATCATCAAAATATTTTTCAAAATTACCAAAACAAGGGTTCCAAACTTGATCGCTACCCACAACAAATAGGTCATAATCGTTTTCTACTGCTTTAAGTGATGCTTTTTTTATATATCTTGTGGGTATATTGGTTTTAGTGAATTCTCTAAAGTTGTTCTCTCTTACTAACGCACAAAATCCTTTTTTTGCAACAGGACCTAAAACGATGGGTATTATTCTTTTTATATATCTTTTTATTACTGCTTTTAGACAAACTTTTTCTATCGGCACAACAGTTTGAGCAACATATCCCAAACTATTCAAAACTTTTGTTACTGCATAGTTTTGCAATCGGTTGCCGTAATTATTTTCACCATATATGGTTATAATTGCACATTTTTTATCCATTTTTACCCCTTAACTGTTGAATTGCTTGAAATAATCCCACAGTAATTAAAAGATATTTTATTTTTTCTCGCATTGAAAAATGCTTATTAAAAATTACTTTGCCACTATTTTGTTTCATAATTTTTATTATTTGCGCTTTATACTCACCATTATATCCTGTTCGCAAAATTATACTATAAAGCGCGGGTAAACGCGATAAATAAAAATAATCTGCTTCTCTCTTAAATTCAGGATACATCTGCTTTGCCAACGCCGAAACTTGTTCGTGATAAATATCAAGGCCCTTAGCTTTTTCAGAAAACATTGAACGAGATGTGCTACCTGTACGTTGAAGATAATAATATAATGGTTTTCCACAATGGACAATTTTTTTTGCTCTGCTTAAAAGCACAAACAAGGGTACAACATCTTCACAAATGTATCCAGACGGAAATTCGATTCCTTCAAACAACTCAGCCTTGAACAGTTTGTCCCATGTCGCCGAATCAAGTGCATCATACACCAAAAAACGCCTAACCGCTTCTTTGGCAGTCATCACACATTCTTTTTTTAGCGTAAAAGCAGTTGTCATTTGGCCATTTTCAAAAACATTTGTCCTTGCACAAACAGAAATCTCACTGCCCGTTTTAGTTAAACATTCATAAAGAGTTTCATACATTTCAGGAGCAATATAATCATCACTGTCAGCAAAACCGATATATTTCCCCTTGGCAATTTTTAATGCCATGTTTCGAGCCGTGCTTTGTCCGCCGTTTTCCTTATCAACAACAACAATCCTACTGTCTTTTTGAGCATATTCTTTACAAATTTTGAGCGAATTATCGACAGAACCATCATTGACAAGGATTATTTCCAAGTTTTGATAGGTTTGACTAATAATGCTTTCAATACATCGCGGCAAATATTGCTCTGTGTTATAAACTGGAACTATTACACTAATCAACGGTTTGTTCATATAGCCTTATATACTCCTCGAATTTATCGTTCATATCATAACTTTTAGCTTTTTCAAGACACGCCTCTTTTGTGAACGGTTTTTGCTCATTAATTCTTATAATCTCATTATAAAGCGCATCTATATCATCCTTAGGAACGACAATGCCACACGTTTCGTCAAGCATTTCGGGACTGCCTCCTGTATTAAAGGTTACAACAGGCGTGCCACAGGCAACCGATTCCATATTAACGGTGGGATAATTATCCTCTCTCGTTGGGTTAACAAACAAATCTGCAGCAGAATAAATCTCTGCGAGTTCAGTTTGATTTTGCGTTCTATGAATAGAGATTATGTTTTCAGGCAACTGCTTGTCTACACTATCGTTTGTGCCAACAAGCACAATTTTGAATCTTTCATCAAGGCGTTTAGAAAGTTCTATAAATACGTCAACCCCTTTTCGTTCGCCCCAACCAGCTGCTACACCTAGCAACAAAAACTTATCTTGGCAGTTATACTTTTTTCTAAATTCACTTTCGCGAGGTTTGAAAATCTCTAAATCTATCCCATTGTTAATAACCTTTACGGGATACTCTTTCAAAAACGACTGCTTTACAAGGTCTGCTAACCACTGCGATGGCGTCACTATAGTCATATCCGGAACATTTGTAAACCATTTCTTTTTTAGTTTATACATCATTTTAGAATTGTCAAACAAAAGACTTGCGGGATAATCGTTTTTAGGGTACGGGCAGTTTTCGCATCCTATTTTCCACTTGTCACATCCAGACAACTGAAAATATGGACAGCGCCCCGTAAAAGACCAACAATCGTGCAAAGTCCAAACTGTTCTAATGTTGTGTTTTTTTATGTAACGGAACAATTCGTTCAAATTTATATAATAACTATGCAAAATATGCAAATGTATTATATCCGGTTTTATTTTCTTCAAACATTTAATAAGCTTACGAGTAGCAAAAGGATAAAAAGTTTCTGCTCCAGTAAGAAAGCCCAGCGTCTGACTCATTCGGTATTCCACCCCGTTATCAAGAAAAATGTGATATTCCGGCATTTTCCCGTGTGATGCGCGTTTGGAGGAGAGGGTGTAACTTTTCATCCCGCCGTTTCTTGCAACGCGGGATATTTGAAGCATTATTCTACCTGTACTGCCATCTATAACAGCGTTCAAAGCAATTACCTTCAACAACTTCTTCCTCCTTGTTTTTCACTGACGACACGTCCTCTTTTTTCAAAAAAAGCAACACCGAAAAAAGCAGAGAGCACGTGAAATTTTCGTTCGACGTAGTCGCTATTATTGCAGCAAAAAGCAGCATTGCCACCAAAACAGATGAGGAATTTTGCCTAACTACAATATAAATTCTTTTTACAATGTATCCGCCAACAAAAACTCCAAAATACGCAAAAAAGGATAATACCGTGTTTGTGTTGCCTCCATCAGAAACCCCTATAAGCTTATACATTTCTTCGCTCATCATTTCTTCTAAAACTGCATCCGAATTTCCAAAAATAGGACTTCTAAAAGTGGCCTTTAAATATGTTTTTACCGCCGCAAATCTGTAACCAAAAGAAATGTTATCTTCACTTTCCAATCCACCAAAAACTTTTTCGAAAGCTCTGTAAAATTCCGTATTAGAAAGCATGTTAACCACAATAATCAAAACAACAGGAATTATTAACCACTTAATTTTATCTTTTTTATCTCTGTTAGCAACAATATATGCCAACAAGATTAAACCCAATCCAACAAAAGAGGCTCCCGATTTGGTTGTTATGCAAGTAACAGAAAAAAGCAGAACATCATACATATTTCTTTTTTTTGCTACAAAAAGCGAAAAGTAAAACGCAATATTTATGTAAAACTGATATGCTCCCGGTTCCCAAAACGGTCCATAATTTCTTCCTTGAAGAGCCTGGCTCGTAGGAACGTTAGTTAACAAAAGCGATTTAAAAGACAAACCAACTTTATTAACAATAACCGGAAGAGGTAATGCCGTTACCACAGAAGGCAAAGCAAAACCTATTAAAGAAACTATTGCTATTATGCGCATAATCTTAATAAACATTTCTGCGAACTCTTCTTGGCTAACCAACAAAGAATAGCACATTCCAAAAACTAAGCATGCTATTTGAGTAAAATACATATACCCCACAAAGCTGCCAGCCAAGAACATCGACGTCAGCAAAGAGCATGTTATCAACGCAATATCTAAATCATATGTTGGTGTTTTTCTTATAAAAAATTTAGAAAAAACCATTGTAATCGCCACAACGACAACTGAAAACCGTTTTATTGCGATAAAACTATATTGTGCGTTTGTAGCAAATAACACAGTATCAGTAATAAAAATTATAAAAACAATAGATAAAAAAATCTTTATCGTTCTTCTTTTAGCGTTCTCCATAATACTTCCTCAGCGCCATATCTTTTTCTTTCCCTGTTAAATGGCCTAAATGTAAAGATTCTTTAGAAACTTTTTGAAAATATTCTTCTATGCTTTTTATATATCTAGCAGGATTACCTGCATATACGCCATTGTCTGGCAAATCCTTGGTGACAACCGAACCAGAGCCAACTATAACATTGTTTCCAATAGATACACCCGGTAACACAATTGTATTAACGCCAATATAAACATTATTACCGATTGTTATGGGTTTGGTTATCTCCAAATCGGGTACTCCATTTCTAAAAAGAAGCGTACCACCGTCGTGTGTAACAAACTTTACATCGTTGGTAATGTGAACGTTGTCGCCCAGCGTTATTATCCACGGTTCCGAGCCAAAAGAAACCTTTCCATACAAACAAACGTTTTGGCCATGTTTTACTCCTGTTCTCTTCAAATATTTGTTAGGAGAAAAAATCTGTAAAACTTTTAAATAAATCGCTCGCGCTATTCTCATCTAAAATCCTTTACCACCTTATCCAAAAAATTTTTTAATTGTACAATGTATGATAAATAACAAAAGTTTTCCTCCGCTGTTTGCCGCGCGGTTTTTCGCGTTTCGCATGCCTTCTGATTTTCTCTGTTTTCCAACCTTTCTAAACAATTATATATAGACTTAATTTTTGTATCCTTAACAAAAAATCCATTTATATCCTCTTTAACGTATATACCTATGTCACCGGTATCATTACATATAACCGGTGTCCCTGCTGCCATACTTTCCGCTAATTTGGTTGGAAACCCCGCGTTTGATGACCTTCTCGCTGGACGCAAAATAACACTATAATCCTTTTCACAATAAATCGAATTGATATATTTTTGTGATACCCTTCCATGAATTTTCACATACTCTTGTGTGCGTTTTAGCACTGATTTCTTGCTTCCCAACTGCTTTTTTACTAATATTTCGTTTACGCCATAAATATCAACAGTAAATCTAATATTGTTTTTATTTATCCTTTCCATTGCTAAAATTAAGTTTTTAAGCAAATCTTTGCTCTTGCCCGCACTTCCGGCATAAACAAGTTTAATAGGTGCGTTATTTGTATTAAAGCAACATTTCTCAAATGTCAAATCAAGAACTGTGGGAACACATATTACGTTGTTAACTGTTTTCAAATAATGCTCTTTTAGCAGGGAACTTATAGCAATTACTCCGTCAACCTTGGGGAAGTGTTTGTGCCAGCATTCCAGAAATTTGTAATACCTAGGATTAATAAAACCTAGGTTCCAGTTGTGATATCCAAACCATTCACAAGACTCTAAAACCAATGGAATGTGGTGCTTTCGTATAATCTTACTAAGCTCTATAAATCTATCATGATCACTGGCACACACCACCAGCTCAGGTTTATTGCTAGCAATATGTTTAGAAACATATTCTATATATTTGTTTAACCGCTTTGAATATGACAACTCTTTTTGATTGTCAATTAGGTGATATCCTATTCCATCAACCATCCCATCGGCTTCACATGAAGTTTCACCATAATCTGCTATAACATAAACTAGATTGCCTGCCTTGTTCATTGCCTTGCATAAATTGAGCGTACGCGAGGCATATGCAGATCCATGCGGAAAACATCCACCCGTAAGATACAATATGTTCATATTTAACCCTCATCAAAACATCTTAATTTGCGTTCTAAATTTGCCGTTTTTTCCAGTTGGTATAGCATCAACTACTTCAAGTTTTATATTAACATGCCCCAGTTTGTCAACTAAATCCTCACAAAACAACAGTTTCTCTTTTTCAGTTAATCCAATATCAGATTCAATTAAAACCAAAAAATCATCAATCCCGTGTTGCTGTATTTGAGCCTTTCTCACCGTAGGAGGAAGAAGTTTTAGCGAAGTAGAAAGCCTTCCAACCTTGCCTTTTTCCTTTGTTTCAAACACATCGTCAACCCTGCCCAAGATTTCTTTTATCACAGGGCTTTTGTTCCCACATAAACAGCCGTAGTTGCCTACTACAGCCATATCTCCAATATCATAACGAATAAGCGGCATTGCTTTTGTGCTAAAACTTGTAACGACCATTCGTGCAACATCTCCGTTTTTTGCAGAGTTGTAATTTTCATCTAGAAACTCTATTATGCCCGATTCATAACAAAGATGTAAGTTTCCTTGTTTGCACTGAAATATAAGAGGGGCACCTTCGCTTGAACCATAATAGTTGACTACTACACAACCAAAACCTTTTTCAATTATATTGCGTTGTTCTTCTGAAAGTGTCTCAGCCGTTGTTAAAACACATTTGACATTTAATTTAACTTTTTCTTCAATTAACCATTTGGATATTATCTCTAACGCTGATGGGTATCCTTCTACCATTGTCGCATTATACTTTTTAATTTTTTTAATGTATTCTTCCTTGTTTCTTTCACTCAAATCATAAACGCTCATAACCAGCTGATTTCCAAACACATTCTTTCGCCAAAAGCATCCGTTTTTTGAAATTTTCTTTCCCACAAAAGAAATGTGCCGTGTTTTATGAGATATTCCAAACTCTCTCTTCATTCGTTCAAGCAAAGCCATTCTATCCCTAAAATCTTCTATAGACATTCTTATATTAAGTGGTGTACCTGTAGAACCGCTCGTGTGGAAAACTTGATCGGTTTTTCGTTTTTGAGTATAAAAATATTCTTCGCGTCCTCGCACTTGTTCTTTAGTCAGAATTGGCATTTTTTTCAATATTTCAAAACTGTCTTCACCATTCATGTCAATACCCAATTGCAAAAACAAATTATGATAGTACTGACTTCGGTCGGCCGCTTTTAAAAGTTTTCTCAACTCTGTCCTTTGATATTCTTGAACCGCAGTCTTGCTTAATGTTTTTGTGTTTTCAAAATAACATAGGCGTTTCTTGAAGTCCCCGCCGTATCTTCGCTTTTCACGAACAAAGCCGTATACACTTACACAAATGTTTTGTAGCCACACAGGTAAAGAATAATACACATTCAAAATATCCATAAATCCCCACTCTTTTAAGATAACAATTCACTATATATTTCTAATGTCCTGTTTACGTTTTTTTCTATCATAAACATATTTTCTACAAGCTTTCGACTTCTTTCTGAAAACACGGCATATTCTTTTGGATTGTTGATAAGATATTCTATTGCGTCGGCAAATGTTTTTCTGTTTTGACTGTCACAAAGAATACCGTTCTTTCCATTATCAAGCAAAAAAGGAATGCCGCCTACTGTCGATGCTACCGGAACTATACCCTGCGCCATACACTCTATTATAGAAACCGGTAAATCTTCATTTAAAGAGGGCAAAGCAAAAATATGCCATTTTTTTATAACCGACAAAACGTCTTTCCGCCAACCCATAAATGTTACTCTATCTTCAAGTTTTAGCGCTTTAACCTGTGCAACAAGTTTGTCGTAGTTTTCACCGTCCCCAACCACCTCATAATTAAGATAAGGATAATTCCCCAAATCTCTAATTACATCTATCATAACATCAATTTGTTTATTGTTAGTCATTCGGGCTATTGTTCCCACTACAATTTTATCACCATTTATTGGTATTTCTTTTGGGGCTTCACATAAAAAATTCTTTGATATACCATTATAAATAATTGTCATTTTTTTGACAGGATATTTTTCACGGCCTGCTCTTAGATTGTATGACGCTTCAGAAACAACAATAAACTTATCTACCAAACCTTTTGTCGCCTTATCAAGCAAAATCAATATTCGCTTTTTCCATTTTCCCAAGCCATGATGAGTTACAACCGTTTTAACCTTAAGACCTATAGCGGCAATTCGAGAAACGATATCAGAAAAAAACATATGTGAATGAACAATATCAAAGTCGCCTTTTTTTAAAAGCCTTCTTACCTTCATGGCTGCGATCGCAATGTTTTTTTCGTTAAGAACCGTAACTTTAATTCCTTTTTGAACAAGTTTTTCTTCAAACTCTCCGCCTTTTTTTATGGCACAAACTTCAAAAAACACGTCAGGATGACTCTGCCTAAGCTCTGCAGCATAATAACATAGTTGGCTCTCGGCTCCTCCGCCCCCAAGAGTGCTTATTACATAGAGTATTTTCATTTCCATTCTTCTCCATTGTTTTGACTTTTTCTTATATGTCGTTTTCTGTAAACGCGTCCTACGAATGCATAAAATTTGTTTATCAAGACTTTTTCTCCCTTTGTCCGCTGGAGTTGCATTCTTAAAAAAAGGCTTTCTACAAAGATACTAGGCGCCGACCTAATTTTAATTCCGCTCCATCCTCCTACCCGATAGATATCCTCCAAAGCATCGTTAATCTCATTGTATGCCTTACCTTTTTTTGTATACGCTAAATATCCCGCTTCATCTGCAACTTCATATGCCACCGGACTTACTGCGCCTCCAGGCCAGGCTAAAAACTCTATTTTTTTTCCCAATCTCTCTTCAATTATCTTTTTTGATTCAACAAGTTCTTTATAAACACGCAGTCTAAACTCAGCTTCCGTCTCAAATTCGCCTAATTTGTCTCCAAAATTTTCCTTCAAAGCTATTTTTAACTTCTCGACATAATGCTCATCATATGGAGTGTTTTTATAAAACTCAATACAATACTTTATTACATTATCGTCGGGTATAAAACGCTTTCCCGAAAGCGATTTAGCATATCTGAAAATCGGAAACCCATATGGGACATCGCTATCTGTGTATTTGGTTAGCCAATAAGGCTTGTTTTCGGGGAATTCGTTCCAATTAAGCCAATAAAAAGAGTCTCCCTTCTTATGAATTCCAATTAATTGCGAGTCACAGAAATACCACGTGTGTGTCATCGCGTGGGCCTGAACGTCAATAATGCCTTCACTATCAATTTTCTTCAACTCTTCCCAACTCATATAGCCCCAATCGTCCTTTAGATCGCTCTTGACAAATTGATGCCTTTCATCCTGTTTTTGCTCTCGCAAAATTCTCCTTTTATCAACAAATTCAGGGCTTACGAAAACAGTAGCCTTAAAGCCATACTTTTTCAACAACGGATATACAACAGTATAATTATCTAAAAAACCATCATCAAAATGGAGAAGAACGCGTTTCTTGTTATCCGACACGCCCTTTCTTTTCCACTCGTACATCTCCTTCAATGTTATTGTTTCGTATTTGTGTTTTTTTAAATATTTTAGGGTCTGCTCAAAGGCTTTCTCCGAAGTCGACAAAAAACTCCAAGGGCGATTTTCATTATGATTTAAAACCGAATGAAAAGTTAACACAGAAACATTAGACATTATTACAAATTCTCCTTATACCATTTAATCGCTAATTTTATGCCGTCATCAAAACTATATTCGGGATTATATCCCAATAGTTCTCTTGCCTTGCTTATATCGGCGTTGCTGTGCTTTATATCACCTTTACGGTCGGGGCCAAATATCGGCTCAATATTTACTCCCAGCGCCGCTGTGAGTCCGTAATAAATGTCAATCAAATATTCTCTTCCGCCGTAAGCTATATTAAACGCCTCGCCCGCCGCATCGCTCGATGCAAGACAAGCTTTTAAGTTGGCTTCTATAACATTATCTATGTATGTGAAATCCCTTGACTGTTTTCCATCGCCGTTAATGGTCGGTGTTTCACCTTTCATTAACTGCTTCAAAAATTTCGGTATAACGGCAGCGTACGCACCGTCCGGTGTCTGTCTTCTACCGAATACGTTAAAGTATCTCATTCCATAGGTATCAAGATTATAAAGTTTTTTGTAAAGTTTTCCCCATTCTTCATCGCAACGCTTGGTTAATGCGTACGGAGAAAGAAGATTACCCTCTCTGCCTTCTTTTTTGGGAAGATTAGGCTCATCACCGTAAACCGAAGAACTAGATGCGTATACGAATTTTTTAACTCCACATTGACGCGCTGCCTCCATCATATTAAGGGTGCCTTCAATATTATTTTTACAATAAAATAGTGGCATTTCTATAGAGCGCGGTACACTGCCCCAAGCAGCCTGATTCAAAACAAAATCAACACCCTTGCAGGCAGTCATACAAGTTTCAAAGTCTTTTATATCGCCCTTTATAAATTCGTAATTAGGATTATCCAAAAACATATCAACGTTTTTTGGGCTACCGGTGGAAAGGTCGTCCAAACATCTAACGCGATAGCCCATATTAAGTATGGCTTCGCATAGATTTGAGCCTATAAATCCCGCTCCACCTGTTACTAAAAACAAAGAATCCTTAGGAAAAACTAAATCTTTATATCCCATAATTACAATCTCCAATAATTATATCCTGCTTTTTCATATTCCTTACGGCAAAGCAAACCTTTTACATCAACAAGAACCTTGTTTGCGTTTTCGCCGCACTTGAACATTTTATCGAAATCCGCTTGAGTTAAGGTCTTAAACTGTTCATGTGCTACGGCAAGAATTATTGCATCGCAATCAGAAATATCTTCGATATCAACAAATTCCATTCCATAAAGATGCTTTGCTTCTTCCTTGTCGGCAGCTGGGTCTGCAACCGTTGCTACAATACCGTACTCATATAGTTCGTTATAAATATCAATAATCTTTGTATTTCGTGTATCAGGACAGTTCTCCTTAAAAGTAAAACCTAAAATTGCAACTTTTGCCTTCTTTATGGAAACATCCGCTTTAATAAGATTTTTTACAACGCTTTCTGCAACATATTTTCCCATATCATCATTTATACGGCGACCGGATAAAATTATTTGGCTGTGGTATCCAAGTTGTTCCGCCTTATATGTAAGATAATATGGGTCCACTCCAATACAATGTCCTCCAACAAGTCCGGGATAAAACTTAAGGAAATTCCACTTGGTACCTGCCGCTTCAAGAACGGATTTTGTGTCAATGCCCATTTTATTGAAAATTATAGAAAGCTCATTCATAAACGCTATGTTGATATCGCGTTGACTGTTTTCTATAACCTTTGCAGCTTCGGCAACTTTAATAGACTCGGCTCTATGAACACCTGCTTCCACTACAAGTTCATAAACTTTTGCAATTTCATCTAAAGACTCTTCATCCATACCTGAAACAATTTTTACTATAGTTTCTAATCTATGCACTTTGTCACCCGGATTGATTCTTTCTGGAGAGTAACCAACCTTAAAATCAACTCCGCATTTAAGTCCTGATTCTTTTTCAAGAATTGGAACGCAAACATCCTCTGTAACGCCCGGATAAACAGTAGACTCATAAACAACTATACTGTCTTTTGTAAGGTTCTGTCCTACAATACGGCTTGCACCTTCGACGGGCGTAAGGTCGGGAGTGTGGTCGTCATTTACAGGCGTGGGGACGGCAACAATATGAAACTTTGCCTCTTTTAACCGGGTGGCGTCAGCTGTGAAATCAACTGTAGTTTTTGCAATAACATCATCGCCGACTTCGTTAGTTGGGTCGATGCCCGACTTGTAAAGTTCTATCTTTTTAGCATTAAGGTCAAAACCGATTACATCTACCTTTTTTGCAAACGCAACAGCAATTGGCATACCTACATAACCAAGACCAACTAAAGATATTTTTTCTTTTCTTTCAATAATTTTTTCATAAAGTGACATTCTCAGCGTCCCCTTTGGTTTTTTCTATCTCTGAAAGCGCTTTCATATACGCTTCTACGACAATGTTTCTGTCAAATTCTTTTTCCATTTTTGCCCGGCCTGCTTTTCCCATTCTTTCTCGTTGTTTGTTTGAAGTTTCAACGAAAGCACACATCGCATTTGCAAGAGAATCGACATCCTTTGGCTCGCATCCATAACCAGTAATCCCCTCTTCAAAGGTTTCTTCACATCCAGGAACCCTTGTAGCGATAACGGGTCTTGCTGTAGCCGCAGATTCGAGTAATACATTTGCTAATCCTTCATGATAAGAGGGAAGAACCGTACAATGAGCGTCTTTAATAAACTTATGAACATCTTTTTGGAACGAATGATATTTTATATATCCTTGTTTTTCCACATTAGCAATAAAATCTACATAATTTTCCTCGCATCCACCAATTATGTCCAAAAAAATGTTTTTGTGCTTAGAATAGACCTTTTTAGTTGCTTCCAATAATTCCTCTATTCCTTTGTCTTTCATCACGCGCCCAACAAACAAAAACCTAACCCCATTTTCGTCATCAGGGTATGTTTCAACTCTGTTTTCTTCAAGATTCACGCCTGAACCAGGAATCAACATTTCTTTTCCCTTTACTATTTTCAACGCCTTAAAAATATCTCTATTGCTTTTGTTTTGAAAAAACACACAATCAGCCGAACTCACGGCAACGCGATATAACGATGTGGTTAAAAATCTCATCAAGCCACCGTTTTCAATCGCTGTCCCTAGCCCCGTTATGTTTGCAATATATTTTTTGTTCGTCAATTTACAAGCTAATCCACCATAAATATTGGGCTTAATGGTATAAGTCAAGACAACATCCGGGTTAATCATTTTTATTGCTTTTATATATCGTGACAGCAATAATATGTCAGAAAAAGGATTTTTTCCTCGACGATTAAAAACTATCGCACGCACTTGACAGCCTAATTTTTCAAAACTAGAAGTATACTCATTATCCGGCAAAGAAATGTAAACATCATTTTCCAAGCATAATTTTTCTATGAGTTCTCTTCTAAATCTATATAGCCCTTGGCCTAAATTCGATAATATTAAAATTTTCATACTCTAATACAGCTTTCTCGCAGGAACACCAACATACGTATTCTGCTCAGTTATATGTTTAACAACTACTGCACCGGCTCCAATAACAGAGTTGTCACACACTAATAAATTGTTAATAACGGTTGCATTTGCGCCAATGTGAACACAATGGCCTACTTTTACCGTTCCACATAAAACTGCACTTGGAGAAACGTGGGAAAAGTCGCCAACGACACAATCGTGCTCTACAACGGCTGAGGTATTTATAATGCAGCCTTTTCCTACAGATGCACTCGCGTTTATAACCGCATTTGCCGCAACACACGAGCCCTCGCCAATTTGTACACCTGTGCCGAGCTGTGCAGAGGGATGAACTGCTGTATACCACCGAAGTCCAGGCTGCTCCATAAGGGTTCTTCTAACCTCGTTATTGCCTATTGCAACTATAAACTTAGCGTCTTTAGAGAATTTTTCTGCATCCATTATTTTTCCGATAACGCTATATCCGTCAAGCACCGTGCCCCGCTTGCAGTCGTCCAAAAAGCCAAGCAATATGTCACCGCTTTTTATAACAATATCTGCAACCACTTTCGCGTGACCGCCGCCGCCGATTATTATTACATTACACATTTACTTTTTCCTTCTCGCCACTTCCAGTGAACTTTTCTACTGTGACGTTGTCTTTTTCTGTAATTCCATCACGCTTTAGCACTTTTAGCACTGTGATGATAATTATTTTTATATCTTCTAAAAAGGTAATGTCGTCAATATACTCGACATCATATTCAAATTTTTGTTCCCATGTAGCCGCATTTCTACCATTTATCTGTGCCAATCCCGAAAGGCCCGGTCTTGCCTCGTGTCTGCGCCTTTGTGTTTCGTTATAAAGCGGCAAATATTCCGGCAAAAGCGGTCTTGGTCCTACTACTGCCATATCACCCTTGAGAATGTTGATAAGTTCGGGCAGTTCGTCAAGTGAGGTGGAACGCAAAAATTTGCCGTACTTTGTGAGGCGCTTCTCGTCCGGTAAGAAGTTTCCGTCTTTATCCTTTTCGCAGGTCATTGTGCGAAATTTTATAAGTTTGAAAATCTTTTCGTCCTTGCCCGGTCGCAACTGTGTAAAAAACGGATTGCCTTTCATCATCACCGCGCCAAGCACAATAAGCACCAACAAAACAGGCGACAGCACTATAAGCGCACAAAGCGCTAAACAAAAGTCAAGCGGTCTTTTTATGTATTTCTCGTACATACTTTTCTCCTAAAAGCAAGACTTTATAATCTCGATAACTGCATCCTGTTCTTCTTCGGTCATTTTGATATCACTCGGCAAACAAACTCCGCGATTAAAAATATCTTCGCCGACCGATTTTTCTTTTGCGCTTATGAAATCGTTGCCCTTAAACACAGGTTGCAGATGCATCGGTTTCCATATAGGACGAGCCTCTACATTCGCCTCGTCCAAGCGATTTATAATATCCATCGGTGAAACGCCTACGCCTTCATTTATCAGCATACACGAAAGCCAGAAATTAGGACGCGAATCCGCAAGGAACGGATTCATTGCCACAGGCAAATCACGAAGCCCCTCTTTATATCGGTTATAAATTTTTTCTTTAATAGCCCTATGCTCATCAAGGTGAATGAGTTGTCCGCGGCCGATTCCCGCAACAACATTTGACATACGGTAGTTATAGCCGATTTCTTCGTGTTGATAATGCGGAGCCTGTTCGCGCGCCTGGGTTGCCCAGAAAAGCGCCTTGTCACGCGCTTTCTTTTCCTCGGTTATGAGCATTCCGCCGCCCGAGGATGTTATAATCTTGTTTCCGTTAAAACTGATGATATTGTATTTGCCGAAAGTGCCGCATTGTTGTCCTTTATATGTAGCCGAAAGTGCCTCTGCGGCGTCTTCAACAACCACAGCGCCGTATTTTTCGCAGACCGCCAAAATTTCATCCATCTTGGCAGGTGAGCCGTAAAGATGCGCAAGTACTACAACCTTTGTATCGGGATATTTCTGAAATGCTTTTTCAAGTGCTACAGGGTCCATATTCCAGGTTTCATATTCCGAATCAATAAACACCTGTTTTGCACCCTCGTACGAAACGGGATTAACTGTCGCCGCAAAGGTGGTATCCGAACAAAAAACGATGTCGCCCGTTTTTACACCCGCAAGTTTTATAGCAAGGTGTATTGCCGCCGTTCCCGAACAAAGCGCAAGGCAATGTTCTTCCCTGTCAGAACCTTTTGTAAGATACTCTGACATTTCCTTTTCAAATCCGTCACAATTAAATCCAAGCGGTGCTATCCAGTTTTTATCAAAAGCCTCTTGCACAAACTGCATCTCTTCGCCGTGCATTGTAGGGGTAGAAAGCGAAATGCGTTTTTCAAACCTCATTCTTACACATCCTATATGAAAAATTGGTAAATTTTACTATATATAATATATACATCTTATTTACATACAAAAACATTGTATCACTTTAACCCATCTCTGTCAACGAATAATTGTCAAAACACACAAAAACACCCACCGTGTTCGGTGGGTGTTTGTCGTTTTTAGGGAATTTTTAGAAACCTTTGCAGTTTTTAAGTTCAACTTCACCTTCGGTGAAAAGATTCATTTTGGGGTCTTTGAAACCTTTGGCTATGACATTTTCAAAGGTTACTTTTTCAAAATTACGCGCATTCATAAAGGCGATATCTTCATATCCCTCGCGGGCAGAAACCTCTACGTTTTTGAGCGTCATCGTAAGCGGTTCGTTAGCATCGCCGTGGATTTTAATAGGCTCACATACGCCGTAAACCTTGCAGTCTTCATACGTGATTGACGAAAGCGAACGGTTGCAACACCAAACGTGTTCGCCGTCAAACTCAAGCATAAAGAGGCTGTCACAATTCATAAACTCACAATTTTTTATTAAAATATCGCCCGGTGTTTTACGGATTTCGGCACGGAAATCACAGTAATAAAGGAACGGCGTAATGGTGTTGCGGCGGCAGTTTTCATCATAAAGTTCGCCCAACTTTTTCTTTTCCTCCGACATTCCCCATTTGTGTGAATATCTTCCCGGTGCCTCGGCTTTACAATTTTCAATCAAAATACCGTTGCCACCGAAACGGAAGACGCTACAGGAGGTGTTGAGGCCACAGTTTCTAATCACAACATCGTGGTTATCAAATCCCGCTACACAATCGTCACTCGAATAGATTGTGCAACCGTCAATAAGCACATTATCGCAGGTGCGAAGGTCGATACCATCGTGTCCGCCGAGGATTGTTAGATTTTTAATCTCAATATCTTGAGAACGGAAGATTGCGTGGGTCCAGTTGCCGCATTCGTTGAAGGTGTAACCCTCAAGTTTTAGGTTTTTACAGTACCAAACACATATTCCGTGGGGACCACGATAGCCCTCTTCGCCCTTGGGGTCGTAAGGATTGCGGCCGTCGATATACGAACCTTTTTCGCCTATGATTGCAACATTTTCGGCATCTATAATGCGGATAAGGGCGTTGCACCAATGGCTATATGGGTTTGTTGAACCTTTAATTCCCCACTCGTCATATTTATGTATATCAATCGGTTCAATTTCATCGTTTATATAACCCTCATAATCGTCAGGATTGCGACTTCCGCGAAGTTGAGCGCCGTTTTCAAGATAGAGTGTTACATTTGAGCGAAGACGAAGACATCCCGTATAAAAAATGCCGGTTGGAATAACAACTTTACCACCGCCCGCCAAGAACGCGGCATCAATTGCCGACTGGATTTCTTTCGTTTGCAATTGGTCACACATACGTGCGCCAAAGTCCTTAATATTATAATTTTTTTCCATATAGAGCACCTCATTTCAAAGATATTATACTTAAAGAAATTTTCTTGTCAAGCGTTTTTTGTTGGAGAAAGTTTTTCAAAGGGGAAACAGTCTAAAATATAGTCTAAAAAACACCTGTTACAAAAATTTCTACGCCAATAAAAATCAGTATAAGTCCGCCGAAAATTCCCGCTTTTCCCGCCAAAGCAGTACCAGCGCGTTTGCCAATTGCTATACCCGCAAAGCAAATTAAAAATGTGACGGCGCCGATAAGCAAACAGGCCAGAAACGCCTCAAGCATATTGTATTCTGCGATGGTAAAACCGACCGAAAGAGCATCAATTGATGTAGCAACACCCTGGATGAGTAGTGCCGCTATGCCGACCTTTGTATTTTCTTCTTCACTTTTATTCTTTATACCATCGTGGAGCATTTTGCCTCCGATATACAAAAGCAGAATGAGCGCTATGTAAGGAATGAATTTTTGAAAAGCGCCAAAAATTCCTGCTATTGAGCAAACACAAAAATATCCGATAAGCGGCATTAAAAACTGAAAAAGCGCAAACACCGCTGCCACGAGCGACATCTTGCGTTTTTTCATAAACGGCTCATGCAGACCATTGGCAAGTGACACCGAAAAAGCGTCCATCGCAAGTCCTACGCCGAGCAATATGCTGTTGAAGAAAAACATAAAATCCATAAAAATAAATCCTTTGTATAAAGTTGCGAAAAGTTTTCGCGTTGTGTATAACTGAGTCTGTTTACTCGCCGATTTCGTATCGATTTATGTTGCCGAGGGCGCCCTGGGTAGAAACATATTGCATTACGCCTTCGGTGATTTCGGTGTTATTTGCAAAATGAAGGTGCCCCGCCAGAACGGCTACTATTTGCTCCGAGTTTTGCTTTATTATATCAATAAACTCATACACCTGTGGTGATGCATTCGGATGGTTAAGTCTGAAATACTCTCCACACTCCTCTAACAACGCTGTGTTTCCCGCGGTCATAATCGGAACATGCATAGCAATCAATACGAGTTTTCCGCTTTTTAATACGCTTTTTAACTGTGCATTCTGTTCATCTTTAATTTCACGATTGGAATCATCAATGCAGAAGATATTCATATCATCAAACTCGAGAATCTGAACGGATTTTTTGACATCCGAAAAAACTAGGCTTTCGGGGATTTCATCTGCATTTTCGTGATTGCCGATAGCCCACAAAAACGGGGGCGAAAGTTTTTTTAGTTCCTTTTCGGCAGTGCGCAAATTTGCGCCGTTTATATAATCAAAAATATCGCCCGTAAGTACAAGTGCGTCACCGTCACCTGCGGCATCAATCAGATTACAAAAATGCGTGTGGGTGCTTTGTCTGTTAGCATCTTTGTACTCTTCGCCGTGTTTTTTTGCAAAATCACAACGCATATCTTCCCAATAACGCGTCTGTTTTATTGCTTCGGTTTTTTCTTGCGCATCAGAAAGAGCATCGTATTCGGTCAGATGGACATCGCTAAAATGATAGATTATTTTTTTCTTTATTCCCTTTGCCATGATTTTATAACTGTGCAAGGAAACACTCGCGTTATTACACATAAGAACACTCTCCGGTTTTATGAGTATCGAAAAATTTTCGTTATATTAAATCTTTCGTATGTAGCATTGTGGTTTTTATATTCCACGGGGCGTCTTGGCTTATTTCAAAAAGTCTTCCGCCGCGGGTTTCATCATTGCCGTAACTTGTTTTTTTATTGTAACCGACACTGCCGTCAAAACAAATTTTAATTCCGCAATACTCGCCGCAAAAATCATTTTCATGAGCGTGGCCGCAAGAGATTGTTTTAACATCCCCGCGCTCCAATATTGTCGCAAACAACCCTGAATTAAGAGCCGAAGTGCCGATGGGGTCACCGTAGGAACCGCTTTTTACGAAGCTTTCGGGATTTGAAGCAACGGCAACCGCCTCGTGCGGTGGGAGATGCATACAAAGCAGCGCGGGTATTTTTTCTCCACACAGTTTTTCAATCTCACACGATGTGGTCCAATACCACATAAGTTGGTCAAAATAAATAACATCCCACGCAACCGCATCAAAAGCGTTTTGGGGCAAACAGATAGAACTGTAAATATCTCTATTACCCGAAGGCAAAAAACATTCGAGCGCATCCGCCCTGTTGTTAGTATCAAGTCCCCATACATTAAATACTATTCGGCTACCTGTTTTATCATATATAGGAAGAACAAAATTTGATTTCCCGTGTACCGAACTATCGGTATGTTTTGACACGCACATAGGATATGTTTCGTAAATTTCCTGTTGCTCGTCAATATCGCATTTTACATCATAATCGTGGTTGCCGTAAATATGTGCCCAAGGGATTTTGCGTTCTTCCATTGGCGCTGTGAAAACATCCAAAAACGCCTTGAGTTCTTCGGGCGAAAATATTTCGCGGCCATCACAGTTGTCTCCGCCCAACACAACGAGGTCGGGTTTTGCGGTGTCGAGCAAGGCACAAACCGCGCGTAAAGAGCGCTCGTCATATTGGGGGCAGTCTTGTATATCCGACATCATCAAAACACGGAAAGTTCCGTTTTGATTAAATTTCAAGGGATGCTTTGTTTTATATTTTTCCATTTTATTATCCCCCTCGTTTACACGGATTTTAACAGCCAAACGGTGTTTGGCCGCATTTTTATTTTGTCGCCGACAGAAACCGTTCCGACACTTTCGGCATCGTGTTCTGTGTCTAACGAAAATATTTCGTAAGTGTTTGCGCCGTTTTCAAAACCGAGTTCTATCTCACAGGCGTCTGTGCATTCGTCATCATCGGTATAGAAACTAACCATCAAAGCCGTACCCTCTTCGCCTTTTGCGGCGGCGGCATAAATGTTGCCATTATCACATTCACATTCACACGCCGTGCCCAAAGTGTAGAGCGTATTAAACATTTTGAAAGGATAATAACCTTTTAGGGTTTCGTTGGTATAAAAATCAAACAATCCGTTATAAGCAGAGGGACGGGCATCATAATACATCAACATATCAACAGATGTATCGTTCTGACAACCGCACATACACGCCGCGGTAAAAGCGGCGCCTTTTATCGAGAGAATCTGTTTGACGCTATAAACAAATTGGTCCCAACCTTTTATGTAGTTCCATTCGTTAAGTATGCTTTCGGTTGAACGGTAGCCGTATTTATCTAATATGCTACGCACGAATCTGCTGCGCGTGTATATCTTTTCTGTAGTACTGCCGTAACAATGCCACGAGAAAAAGTCAAGCGGCACACGCTCTTCGCCGCGCGTCAGATACTCTAAAAATTCTTCTATCCACTTTTCTCTGTAAGCCGAGGCCGGACCGCCGATTTTAAGGTGTGGGAAGCACGATTTCAGATGTGTTGCCGCAACAGAGTAAAACTCAAAAAACTCCGATTTACTACCGCCCCAGGTGCGCTTATTTTCGGCATCTTCGGGGTCCAAGTCGGGCTCGTTCCAGATTTCCCAATATTCGATATTATAGCGAAATCCGTCTGCCCAGCCCTCTGTATAATGGCGTATTATATGCTCACAAATCTGCGCCCATTTTTTATAATCCTTTGGCGGCAAAGTGTTATACTTTTTAACCTCGTGTTCTATTTTAGTGCCGAGTCTATAAAAAACGGCTGAGCCACATTCGGTTATCTGTTTGAGATAATTATCGGTAACGGCAAAATCATAAGACGCTGGGTTGTTGACATCGGAGTCAAAATTCTTGAAAACCGCGTGTACATCCACGGTATGTTCGCCGCCGTATGCAGAGCAAAACGAAGAATCGTGTGTGCGGACATAAGGTATTCCCGCAGAACGCCAGGCATCAAAACCGTTTGTGCTCTGTCCGCCGAAGCCAACGCCCTTTCGGGGTCCGTTATTTGTGGCGTGCATCGGCCTTACTTTGCCAACGGTTTTAGAAAAATCAACCTTTATTTGTGCCATAACCTCATCCCCTTACATTCAGATTTTATCATCAAGGCAATTATAACACACCAAAATAAACATCGCAACAAAAAACCTTTATCATAAAACTTGTGTTTCCTTATAAACTGTGTTAAAATGAACTTGACCTATATGGTTAATTTTTAACATTTGGAGGAGAAAAAATGACTGCAATAATGAATCTACGCAAAATCTTATTGATGGCGGTTGTGCTTCTTGTCGTTGCAATTGTAATTATCATTCCAATCATAATCATCAAAAAACTTCTGAACAAATCAAAAAAACCGTCCGACTATCCAAGCGTTGCCCCAAAGGACTCTCCGTATATTTCGGTGGAATATATGAGAAACGCCTCACTTCTGGACGATGGCAAGTGCGGTTGGCTTGATATTGAAAGCGATTTAGGCGGAAAAGAAACCATAGAACTTTATTTCGGCAAAAAATCGCCCACTAAATTTTTCATTCCTCTGTGCATCGGAACATACCGCATTACATATCGCTCAAAAAGCAAGGCGGCTATGGCGGCCGAAAGCGCTTTGCTTAGCCAGGGTAATGCTTTATCGAACGCGGTGTACGAAGCAGGTGCAGGCAAAGGTCAACTTTCATCTGTTTCGGTAGAGGTTGACGCAAACTTTGTTATGAATTTGGGTTGCTCCACTGACGGTTTTAACGGCAGTTGCGACATCCTTTCTTAATAGCCGATAGATACAAAAAGAGCCATCAATGGAACATACCCTTAAAGGTGCGTTTCGTTGATGGCTTTTTTGCTATAGAGAATTAGAGGCATAACCCTGTATCAAGTCCGTCAATAATTGCCGCAACGGCATTTTCGTTGTTGTTTACGGTTATATAATCGGCAACGGCTTTTGCTTCGGGCACGGCGTTTGCAACAGCAAACCCAACGCCCGCCGCCTTTATCATAGAAACATCGTTATTGTAGTCCCCCACAGCAATAGTTTTGCAAACATCTATCCGAAGCAACTCTGCTAATTTGTAAAGAAGCGTTCCCTTGCTCACTCCCTTGGGCAATATTTCATATAGCCGTTTCTCAGAGCGAATAAAATCAAATTTATCCGCCTTTGGATGAGTGGTTAAAAACTGATGGAGTTTTTCTATTCTTTTTTCATCTTCGTGGGCAAAAACCACCTTAAATATGGGCGCGTGAACCTCTTCGTATTGACGAGTAATATATGGTAATCCTGTCACGAGCCTAAACCGCTGCATAGCCGCATTATCCTTGCTGAAATACACCGCTTCTTTGGTATTGAATTGCACTGCTATATCCGGTAATTCAGCATAGACACCTTTAACGAGTGCAACCGCGTCTTCGTGTAGATAAGTCTTGTAAAGGTATTCCCCTTTTTGTGCGTCAAATATGGCGGCTCCGTTGATACATCCATACGGCGCATTGGGGCGAACAGTATCATATATATGTTTTGTTGTGAGGGGGATTCTGCCTGTTATAAAGGTAAAAACGCCGCCTTCACTCTTAAAATATTCTATTGCATCAAGATTTTCTTTTGACACAGTTTTATCATCGCGATAAAGCGTTCCGTCAAGGTCTGTACAGAAAAGTATTCCTTCAAACTTTTTCAAAAAATCACATCTCTCATTGTTTTTCCGGCTTACAGTTTCAAATATAATATTGCCCGTTGAACTAATTATACTGCTTAAAATTAAAAAAACAAGGCAAAACCTTGCAAAAATACTTCTTCACTATTCACTATTACTTATTACCTCCAAAAACCTTCTTGGACGGATTTAGTGAAAAGTGAAGAGTGAAAAGTGAAAAAGTAAAACCTTCCCGAACTTCGTCCGAGAAGGTTTTTGACCCGTTGTACCGAAAAAAATATCAGGGTTGAAACTGACCAACAAATTGGAAATTACTTCTTCAATACCTTTTTGCACCAAGTGCGTTTGTTGCATTTCGGACACTTCAAGTACCGGGTCGTTCCTCTATGCATCGCATTAAGTGCCTGCATATAGGTAGGCACAATCTCGTAACCGCAATTTTTGCACTTGTAAGCACCCACGCTGACCTCAAGCTGTAATGCATAGAAGCACGGGATTAGGAACACAACGCAAAGCGCAAGTATTGCAGCAAGCATCCAAGGACCCTCGGGCATAAAAAACGCAATGATCGCTAGACCTCCGATTAATCCAATGATACTCACTGCCATGATCGTCCACATTGCATTCCAAATAGTTTTGTTTTTCTTTTCTAATTCGTTTGTAATTTCAAGCAAAAGCTGTTCGTTTTTCTGATTAATATTCTCCATATTGATTTTCTCCCCACTTAATAATTCGTTTACACTGATGCCGAGAATTTCGCAAAGTTCAAGCATTATCGAAGTGTCGGGCATTGTAATGCCTCGTTCCCACTTTGATACAGCTTTATCGGTAATATCCAGTTTTTCTGCCAATTGCATTTGTGTTAAGTTTGCCTTTTTTCTGCACTCGGCAATGAATCCTCCGATTTTTATTTGATCCATAAGATGCCTCCTTTCGCATACAGTGTAACAGTTATTTCGCATGAAATACACCTACCATTGGTTTAGTGAGGAGAAGTAAACCTATGGTAGAGTGAAAATTGACCGTCAAATTCTTGTTTATTGAACTAATTATATCATATGATTATAGATTTTTCCACCTAATATTGCTCTGACATATAGTTCAAGTCCTCCCCGAAGGTCGTTTTGTGGAAAGAATATTTTTTTAATCTTGCTTTGAAAAATGGCACAAAAAACCCAGAAACCGTTGTGGTTTCTGGGTTTTCCAAACCAATATCTAAATCGGTTCGCAATGTTGGCACGTCGCACCGAAAAAGATATCACGCCTTCAATACAGCTTTGATGATGTTGCCAATCTTAGGCGATGTTCCGTACATAAGAACACCAACACGGTAGATCTTTGCGGAAAGAATTCCGATTCCAAAGGTAGACACAACCAAAACGCCAATGGAAATCGCAATCTCATACCAAGGCACTGTGCTCATAGCAATTCTCGTGAACATGGCCATTGGCGAGGTGAACGGAATGTAGGAACAAACTTTCATCAGAACATTGTCCACGCTTCCGCTTGTCATAGAGAAGATGACCACCATAAAGCCGAACAGGAACAGGAAAGTTACAGGCTGAACGGCAGTATTGATATCCTCCAATTTGGAAACCGTAGAAGAAATAGCACCGTAGAGGAACGCATAAATCAAGAAGCCAAGTAGGAAGAACACAAGCATATACACAAACAGCTCAGGCGGAATATTGAAGATGGAGCCAATGATTCCGTTATCTCCCCAATAAGACTTGTTAACATTATAGAATACGAGTGCCGAGCCAAAAATGGCAACAAGCTGAACAAGACCCGCCATACAAGCCGCCAAAACCTTACCAAACATCATATTGATGGGCTTGGCGCTGGTAATAAGCAACCCCATGGCACGAGAGCTTTTTTCGGTTGCAACACTCATCGCTACCATCTGACCATAAAGGAGAATGACCATATACAGCGCAAAGATCATAATGTAAGTATAGAAGAAGTTTTGCATCTGATCTTTGCCGAGACTTTCTACTTGCGCATCAATTTGAATGCTCATAACGCCTGCGGCATCTTCAGCTGACATACCAC
>JAZSRO010000044.1:0-30867 GCA_045538515.1 Acutalibacteraceae bacterium
GACTTGAACTAAATCTCAAATCAATATTAGTGGAAAAATCAAAGCTTTTATGATATAATATGTTTAAGAACAAAAAATTGACGAGGTCAAAAAGATGTTAGATATTAATGCTTGGATACAAAACTTCTTGCAAACTTTAAATAATACGTTTGGAGCACGGGTATGGTTTGTTGGGTTGCAAGGCAGTTACGGTCGTGGCGAAGCAACAGAAACAAGCGACATTGATGTTGTTGTCATTCTGGATGAATTGTCTGCTATGGATATCAAAACCTACAACGCAATGTTGGATTCCTTTTCGCACAGAGAACTTATTTGCGGTTTTCTCTCTGGCAAAGACGATATTATGAATTGGGAGCCATCCGATCTGTTCCAATTTTGTTATGACACCACACCAATCAAAGGAAGCCTTGATGAAGTTATGGCTGTTATTGATGAAAGTGCTGTAAACAGAGCAATCAAAATTGGTGCTTGCAACATATTCCACGGATGTATTCACAATATGCTCCATGAAAAGAGCGAAGATATCTTACGGGGGCTGTATAAAGCTGCCTCTTTCGTTGTGCAGGCGATTGTGTTTAAGCAAACCGGAAACTATATCAGCCAACAGAAAGAATTGCTCAAGGTTGTATCTTCTAACGAACGGGGTATTGTTGAAACTTTTTTAAATTTGAAAAATGGTGGAACGGTGGATTTCAATTTGCTATCCGAAACTTTATTTGCTTGGTCAAAGAAATGGATTGACGAAAACAGTTAAGTCAATTCCAATTATTAAACGTTTTCACGCCGATATCTAAATCGGTGCAACTTGCCAGAAAAGAAGACACCATCCATTCGGGTGGTGTCTTCTTTTCTTATTTGTTCGGCGGGACTCGAAAGGGCGGTACCAGTGCGCACACTGGTGTAAAAATTGAGAGCTGGCGAGCAATTTTTAGCCCGTGGAAGAGTCCATAGCCTGCAAGCGGCATCCAGTACGGATGTTGATTGCAGGCTATTATATTGCTTCCTGTCTCCGCAACCATAAAAACTACGGCTTTTGCTGTGGTTTTTCTATATTTTCGCAACTTTTCATTCTGTTTTAAAAACTGCAAAAACAACGAGAGCCAATTAAAAGAGCCAATTGTATCAAAAAAGGAGTCAGTATTTGCATACTGGCTCCTTAATAATTAGTCTTCGTCTAATTCATAGTCCTCAAAATCAATATAGACTGCTACATATTTACTGTGTGGGTTGTGCCGTGTTTGCGGATATGGCTTGCTAATGTTGTTGCACTGGCTACCAGTGATTATATCAAGCCGTTCAAGAAATGCCTCGACCTGCTCCCGTTTACCTGTCACTCTTAACTTCATACCGACACCCCCTCGTTAAAACGGAAACTCATCGTCGGCGTCGGTTTCGGCAGAAACCCTAACGGGATGAGAAACGGCATTTTCAGTTGGGGCGGTCCTTTGTGCTTGCTCCGCATTGCCAGTTGCGGTGAAATTGGTGTAGCAGCAGGACATCTTGTTGCCCCCGTTGCCGTCGTTGTAATAGACGCAGGCAATGGGGCGTTGCTTTTCAAAAGCATCCTTTACTATCGTGGCTGTGGGGTTAGGATATTTGTTTCTGCCATAACCCGCTTGCTTGAAAATCATAATGAAGACAGTATCACTTGATTTATCATCATAAGATTTCATTGCAATGGAGATGTAGGGCTTGTCGGGGTTATCAATCAAATTGCTGATGTAACCACCAAGGGAATAGTTTGCGTACAGATTGTTTAGTTTTTGTGCTGTCATGATACAACACTCCTTTAAGTTATTTACCTAACTTATCTTGAAGGAGTATATCATCATCGGGAAGATATATAACCAAACCCTTTTCCAAAGTTACCCGTCTTTTTAACTTTGTTAGAGAGAAATATAGGTAATATCTTATAAAATATATATAACCTATAACTTATTTAAGTTATATACTAGTATATCTTAGTTAAGCATGAATGACTGCAACAATGAGAACAGGGTATATACAAATCCTTATTTCTGTGCTACAATACTGGATAGTCGAAATTTGTCGAAAAATGTTTCCGGAGGGAGCATAGTATGAGAGAATTTTTCGGTTTTGGCGGCTATCAACGCACGCCGGAGGGATATATGTTCTGGCAGCACCTGGTCTTCGTTACCAGCCTGATGGTCATTATGGTGACAGCTGCATGGCTGCTGGGCAAGAAAAACCGGCTTTGTGAGGAAAATATTAAAAATAAGGTGCTGATCTGGTCAGCATTTTTGATCGATGGGGCGGAACTGTTCAAGATCGTTTTGCTTTGCTTTCGCAGCGAGGATCCCATGAACTGGCTGTACAACCTACCTCTGTTTTTGTGCAGCATCCAGCTGATCGCCATTCCCCTGGCAGCCTTCAGTAAGGGGAGGCTGCGGGAGGCGGCTCTGGATTTTGTACTCATCTTCGGTATCCTGGGGGCGGTAATGGGCACTTATGGCGCCGGTCAAAACTACAACGCCTACCCGGTGCTGGGCTTTGACAATGTGGTGTCGGGGTTCACCCACAGCATCTCCGGCTTCTGCTCTTTGTACATTGCCTTCTCCGGCATGATGAGCATGAAGCGCAGAAACATCGGCATTTGCTTTGGCATTCTGCTGGGTTTTTGCGTGCTGGCGTACACAGCAAACCATTTGGTGAACTACAACTATATGTTCCTGATGGCCGGCGACGGTACGCCCTACGACATTCTGTATAACCTGGTTGGCGGCAGCCCGGTGCTGTACCCCCTGGGCGTGGTGGCACTGTTTTTGGTGTACATCAGCCTGTTCTACTACGGATATTTCCTGGCGACCCGTAAGAAAGCTGCAGTAAAATAAACGAAGCCGCCGTCTTGCCTTTGAAAGACGTCGCTCTTTTGCCAATTCCCACCGCTAAATTCCAAATTTATCGAGCAGTTTGAAATACGATGTCATTGCGAGGCTGCGCTAGCAGCCGTGGCAATCTCCCTCTTAAGATGGGGATTCCCAGAAGGTGGATTGCCGCAAAGCGGCAAGAGAAGCCACTCTGGGGTGCGCACCTATCGGTGCTCGGAATGACAAGTATTTGCAGGCTTTTTCCGCAGTAACGAATCGAGCACGATCAGGATGCAAGACGACAACCACCGCACCGTGCACGAGTTGCTTGCGGAGTGGTGCTCCGCGCAGCGAATCAATAATATCAATGATTGCCGGCGGCAATCATACATTAACTGTTTATCCTCCGCCTCCATAAACCGGAATTTGAAAGGCGGATGCCGGAGCATCCGCCTTTGGGTTATTGGTTCTCGATAAACAGGGGCTTGACCTTCTGCCGATAGATCCGGCGGTACAGCAGCGCCGTAGCGATAACGCTGACCACCTCGGCAATGGGGAAGGACCACCATACCGCGTCCACGCTCCCTGTCAGGCTCAACAAATACGCCGCAGGCAGCAGTGCGATCAGCTGCCGGCACAGGGAGGTGATGGTGGAATAGATACCGTTGCCCAACGCCTGGAAGCTGGCACCCAGAGCAATGCCTACCGCAGCAATTGGGAAATGGAAGCTGACGATCCGCAGAGCGCTGACACCGATGCGGACAAAGCTGGCTCCGGTTTCCTCCCCGGTACTGAAGATACTCATCAACGCCTCCGGGAACAGCTGGAACACCAAAAGCCCCAGCACCAGCACCCCCAAAGCAGCACCCACCGCATACTTCAAGGTGCCGGTGATCCGTTTTGGCTGCCGGGCGCCGTAGTTGTAGGCGATGATAGAAATGGAAGCATTGTTCAGGCCGAATATGGGCATAAGGAAGAAGCTCTGGAGCTTAAAATAGATGCCAAACACACCGGAGGCAGTTTCTCCAATGTCCGCAAAGCCCAAAAAGATCTGGTTCATGCCAAAGTTCATCACAGAGCCAATGGCCATCATAATCATGGAGGGGATGCCCACCGCCAGGATCTTTTTGACCACCGCCAGCTGCAGGCGCAGATATTTCACAGCAAACCGGACATCCGGATTTCGGGTCAGGTTGAAGATCACTGCCAGGATCGCTGCCACCCACTGACCGATCACCGTGGCAATGGCGGCACCGGCTGCGCCCATGGCAGGAATCCCAAGGGGCGCAAAGCCGAAAATAAACACAGGATCCAGGATAATATTCAGCACCGCACCGATACCCTGGGTAAACAGGGTATACACCGTTCTGCCCGAAGCCTGCAGCAGCCGCTCACCCAAAACCTCCACAAAGATGCCTGCGGTAAAGATACAGCAGATGGCGGTATATTCGGTGCCTGCCTGCCGGGTCTCGGCACTGATAGGCTGCATACCGTAGTAAGCTCCGGCACCGAAGGCACCGAAGAGCATAAACAGCACGATGATGATTCCCGTGAGCACAATGCCGTTGCCGGCGGCCCGGTTTGCCCGTTCCCGGTCACCTTCGCCCAGGGATTTGCTCAAAAGGCTGTTAACACCCACGGCAATGCCCGTGGCACAGCCGATCTGCAGGTTTTGGATGGGAAATGCCAGTGACAGCGCCGTCACCGCATTTTCAGAATACCTTGCCACATATACGCTGTCCACCACATTGTAAAGCGCCTGCACCAGCATGGACAGCACCAGCGGCAGCGCCATGGTAAACAGCAGCTTGCCCACCGGCATGGTGCGCATCTTATTCTCCCCCGGATTTGGGGTCTTCTTTTCCAAAGTCATTTTCTCTCTCCTAGTGATATAATCCGAACCCGTTTATTATAACAGGTTCCCGGGATTATGCAAGTATCTAAAAAGACCTGTTGCAGCCACTTGCAACAGGTCTTTTTGCATTCAGCTTGTGCGACGGGCAGAGTACTGCACCGTGCGCATGGCACCGGCGCCCAGATCCACGGCAGGGAGCTGCTCCATCTCCACCGTTCCGGCGGTGACAATTCTTCTGGCACAGAGGAAATATTCCCCATAATACTCTCCGGACAGGGTGGCATAGGCAATGCCCTTGGTGCTGGCATGGATGATCTGATTGTTGCCCACATAAATGCCCACATGGGTGGCAAGCTTCCGGCTTCCGGTCTCCCGGAAGAACACCAGATCGCCCACCTGCATCCCCTCCCGGGGAACGATGATACCGTCGGAAAGCTGATCCGCGGCGGTGCGATGCAGGCTTACCCCCTGCTTGGCGTACAGATAGCCGGTAAAGCCGGAGCAGTCAAAGCCGCCGGGGCGGGTGCCACCATACACATAGGGGGTTCCCAGGTGCTTTCGGGCGTTGCGCACCAGGCTGTCCCGGACGGAAAGCAGCTGTCCGTGGGTCAGATAATCCGCAGACTGCACCTCCGGGGAATCCGGATTGCAGTTTACATAATATTCTCCATCCAACTGCTCTACCTGACTTCTGGCGATATAGCCCTTCATGTCATAGCAGTCGATCTTATAAAAATTCTTCCGCTGTGCCAGCACTGTCAGCCGGGTTCCATCCTCCAGCCGACCGATCACCGGGGAGGAGGAATAGGCACCGTTATGTACTGCACAGGTCAGCGTACCGCTGCTGCGCTGCTGCACCACTGCATCCTCCGGCACCGCGCTTACCAGCACGGAAGGCACCGAAAGAACCAGGCAAAGCACCAGGCAGAAAAGCCGGCGGATCCACTTGCAAGGTTTCATAAACACCTTTCCTTCCCGGTTGCAACCCTGTTTCCAAATGGTTACAACCGGTTACAGACTATAGCACATATGTTACCGATTGTCAACCCCATTTTGGGGGAATTTGTAGGAAAGTTTCCCTGTTTTTCGGTGTAGTGCTAATATTTCCTCCCGTTTTCCTCCCGTTCCAGCAAAAGACTGCCGCAGAGGCATCTCCTCCGCGGCAGTCTTTTCAGCTTTCCATTTGCTTTCCCAGGAACCCGGCAACGGTCTGGGCCAGGTGTTGATCCGCCTCTGCCATGGCCTTGCCCTCCTCCCCCATAAGGAGCATGACGCAACCCATCAGGTCCCCCTGACTCAGGATCGGCGCTGCCACACCCAGGTGATACTTATCCGACCCTTCGCTGGCCCGGATCATAGTCTCTCCGGGGACATAGCGGTAGTTCCTGCGCTGCTCCATGAGCTTCTCCAGCTCCTGGGAGTTGGGCTTGTCCATCAGCTCCCGTTTGGGCGCACCGGACAACGCAATGATGCAGTCCCGGTCCGACACCGCCGCCACATGGCCGGTGTTGGCACCGATGGATTCACACAGCTGGCTGGCAAAATCCTGCAGATCCCCCATGGGAGAATACTTGCGGAAGATCACCCCGCCATCCTTTTCCGTGTAGATCTCAAGAGGATCACCTTCTCTAATCTTGAGGGTTCTTCTGATTTCTTTTGGAATCACAATTCTTCCCAAATCGTCCACCCGACGGACGATACCAGTAGCTTTCATATATATCTATCTCCTTATTTTACAAATTACGCTGTTAGTATCTGTAAACAGGCGGAGATTATACCGCCTAAAAGAAAAAGAGGCTGCAAAGCAGCCTCTTTTCCTTTGTGGCGGTTATCACTTTAATTTCTATTAGGTATAAATCATTGATTAAGTAGTGGGATAAAATATTGTTCCTATCTTTATTCCTGTTTTTTGAGGAATTGCAAAACCAGAAATTGAAACAACTTTTAAAGTACCGTCAGATAACAATTGGCACGTTATAGTTGCTTTGTTTCCCATTCCATAGTCATACTCAAAATTATCCACTTCAGCGCTTATAATAATTTGTGAGCCGATAATCTGGTAAGACCAACCTCCGTTTAAACCAGAACTTTGACCATTCCATTCTGCTGTGGGTGCATAACATATTCCGTTAATTTGTGGCCAATCAGCATTGGGAGAACTACTTTGCACATACCCTCCCATTGAATAACACCAATTATCATTTTCCAAGTATGTAAGGGTAAATAAATTATAGGTTTGCCCGTCGTATTCGCTAATATGCGGGCCTGCATCACCAACACAAACATAGCTCACTTCAGCATTAAAGTTTTTAGGGTCTACTGCAACTACCTGCCCACACATTTTGCAAGTAGTGCCTTTAACAATATGCTCCGCTTTATTTCCATCGGTCTTTTTGCAGATAGCGCAGGTTTTAGGTGTAGTGCAGGTAGAAGCATTCCAGCTATGCCCTGCTGCGTTGCCCTCTGTCGCTTCGCACACAGAACAGGTCTTGGGGGTAAAACAAGTTGCATTTGTCCACTTATGGCCTACAGCACTACCTTCCGTTGCTTTGCATACGGAACAGGTCTTGGGTACGGTGCAGGTGGCGGCTACCCATGTATGTCCCAAGGCGTTACCCTCTGTTGCACCGCAGGAGCATTTCTTGGGCTGCGTACATGTAGCGGCAGAATAAGAATGTGTATGTGTGGGTGTGCTTGTGTCGGTGGGCTTGCTTGTGTCGGCAGGCTTGGTATCATTCTCTTCACTAGGAGCTGTTGTAGGATCTTCGGCAGGTGCAGTGGCTGCTTCCTCCGTGGGGTCTTGTGTTGCTTCTGTTGTGTCGTCTGTAGATACTTCCGTGTTTTCTGTTGTATCGTCTGTAGATGTTTCTGTACTTTCTGTTGTGTTTTGGCTGAAGTCACTGGGTTCGGTGCTCTGATTGTTGCTATTGCCACAGGCACACAGGGACAGTAGCATTACAAGCACCAGAAGCAAGGACAATGCTTTTTTCATCGTGGTTCCCTTCTTTCTTAAGTAAAAAGTGCGCAGCCGGGGCTGCGCACCGAAAAACGCGTAGCCCCGGCTGCGACACAATCCTATACAATACCACAAAGTACGCATAGACGGAGCACGCATTTTTACCAAAATAAAAATGCGTGTACTTTGTGGCTTATATACCTATAGAATTGTGTCGCAAGAATAGTTTACCACGAAATATAAAGTAATGCAAGAATTTCATTAAGAGAAGCGAGGTAAATTTACCTCGCTTTTGCTATGTATAAAACTGCCGAAAACCATAAAATTAGGGGCTTGTGTTCAATGGGGCAAACCAACGAAAACCCTAGTGTTTACGCGGGTTTCTGACGGTTTGTCCTATTATAACGCATTCCTCTATCCTTCTCACAATCCCTGTTGCTTTCATATATAAAAGCTTCTTTCCCAAATTGTTAACATTTCATCTATCTGTCAATATATGCCTTATAAGGATGTAGATGATGTTATTTACTTTTTGTTGTAATTATGGTATATTAAAACTTGAGGTGAGGGGAAATGAAAATAGTTAGACAGGAAAACAATGATAAAATTTTTCCGTTTATTGCATATATACCTGATGAAATCAGTTCTCATCCCGCGTTGCTTATACAGCTTCACGGAGCAGGGGAGAGAGGCGAAGGCTCGGCCGATGTTGACAAGGTTTTAGTTAACGGTTTTGCGAATACTGTGAATGATAATAATTTAAAGGACTGCATTTTGGTAATGCCTCAGTGCCCGACCGACAGTTTTTGGGTGGCGCGAATTGAGAGCATTAAAAAATTCATTGACCAAATAGCAGAAGAGTATTCTGTTGACCATGCCAGAATATACCTTTGCGGGCTCAGTATGGGTGGCTTTGGAACTTGGTATACTGCGATGGCTCATCCTGATTTGTTTGCTTGCATTGCGCCTTGCTGCGGAGGAGGTATGTCTTGGAGGGCAGATTCTCTTAAAATGCCGATTTGGGCTTTTCACGGGCTGGAGGACACCGTTGTTCCGCCAAGTCAGACTATTGAGATGGTTGAGACTCTAAAAGATATTAACCCCAATTTAAAATATGATTTATATGAGGGTGTCGGCCACGATTCCTGGACTTTGGCTTTTACAGAAAAAACACTTGAATGGATATTATCACATAAAAAAGAAAAGTAATTCGCGAGTTCGTCTGAAATCTCGCTATAGTTAAAAATTGCACGGTTACATCTGTTAAAGGAGCGCTTAAAATGAAAGGTTTTAAAAAATTATTTGCTTTAATTATTGCAGGAATATTGTTTTTTACTTTTTGCGGTTGTTCTAATTCGATAAAAACAGAATCTGAGCCCTCGCAAAAGCAAGATGTGTCTTCACAAAAAGAAAATAGTAAAAAGAATGATAATGTTATAGAGACAAGATATTTTTATCTGACTCTTCCTAAAAGCTGGAAGGACAATTATTATTTGGAAATGACTTCCGGTTCGGGTTATGACTATGAAACAGATGAGTTTGAATATGTTGTTTCTTTCTCCGAAAAGGGAGGATATATGCGTAACGGTGCGGGGCATTTGGTTGATATTATTCTCACCACCGATAGTGAATATGATTCCTTTGCCCGTGGGGAAATGATTGGCGTGCTCACCTTGGAAAAGCCTTATTATTTCTTTGCAAGATATCCAAGTGATGTTCAGTCTGATATAGACAACAGGGAATTATATGTTAAAATGAGCGGGGATGTTGACCTGTTGCTCTCAACTATAACCCCAAGAGATAAAGAGGCACCTTTTGAAATATATAAAGGCGATAAAAAACAAAACACAAATTCATCTGAGTCTGCAAAGCCTGAAGTAGAAAACAGTGTGTTAGGCACTTGGGTCAGAGGAAACAAGTATGATGATTGTTACGAATGCGAGCTGACCATTACGAAAGCTGATGACAAGCAAATTGTGTTTAATTTGTTTTATTATAGAATTTGGGGAGAGGATGACATAACCGCAACCTTCAAGGGGGATAAAGCCTTTTTTGACAGTCGCGATGGTTCGGTTGGGTTTATAACAATTACGGGCAATAAGCTTAATTTTACACTCACAAAATCGCCTATTGAATATGTCAAAACAGGTACATTTGAATACACAAAGAAATAAAAAAGCGGAGTAAAAACTCCGCTTTTTTTATATTAAATTAGTTCTGCTCAAGGTTGATGATAAATCGGAAGGATACGCGGCGGGATGCTGCCATATCCACCTTGCCGGATGCATCCTTAATGGGCTTGCTGTTTGAATAACCGATAGCCTCAAGATTTGCGGCAAGCTTGGTTGTGTCCACACCTGTATCTGAAGATACGCAGTAATCTTTAACCACATTCGCTCTCTGCTCGGAGAGTGGTAAGCCGTCTGCGTATGAGCTGCCTGATACGGGAGCGGTATGTCCCTCAACCATAGTTTTTGATACAAAGCCCTCATATTTTGAGGAGAATACTATTGAGGTGTAAACATCAACAAACTTGTTTAAGAAGGTTTTACCATCATTTGTGAGAACTGCAGAGTCGCCTCCAAACAAAACAGAGGAATCCATTGCCAATTCGCCTGATTTTGAATCAACAGTAACCTTAATTCCGGCATCGTTAAATGCTTTTGCAAGGTCATCTAAAAGGTTTTCCTTCTTTTCAACAATAGCTTCTAACTGAGAATCGGTCAATTTATCAAGCTTGCCGGTCTGGTCCTCACTTAAATAATCATTGAGGTCATACTGGTTGCGTTCACGGTATGTATCATTGTAGTAATATGTATTTGTGCCATCGGTCAAAACCAAACCGTCTCTTCCGTTGCAGAAGCAGACATATTGATAAGTCTTTTTGCTGCCTTTAAGAGCTAATGTGAATGTAAACAAGCCATTTTCCTGTAACACAGCAATTGAATTATAGCTTTCGGTTCCGTCTGTAAGCTCGAAATGTAAATAAGTATCTTCGTCGCCATCTTCATATCTGAAACGGATATAGTCGATATTATTTGCGCTTTTAGACTCGGGTGATAGATAGCCTTCGGCATAGACATAGTCTTTTTCACCGTAAGCATCTAACCAAGAGGTCAACTCAACGCTTTCACCATCTTTTTCAAGAGTTAATGTGCGGCCCTTGAAGGTGAAGTTATATTCCCAAACCTCATCTGCAAAGGTGTAGGTGATTTTATTTGTAGCATCGTCTACCTTGAAGGTATCAAGAGGCTTCAGAATAAGCTTATTCCCCTCAATAGAGTAAGCGCAGTAAACCGAGTCAAGCTCGCAAGAGGTTTTTGAGTAATTGCGCATATAGTAAAGCTGCATCCAGTTATACTCTTTAATGAAGTTTACCGAGTGATTCATATTCTCACTGCCGGCAATAATCTGAAAAGGCAAATTTGAAAATTCCTTTTCTTCAGTGCCCTTAGTCCAGGTAAAATACTTGGATTCTTTGCCGAATTTTTCGCGAGCCTTATCGCCACCTAAAAGCTGGTAATTTCCGAAAAACATTTCGGGGGTGTAGGTTAATTTGCTGTATACTTCTTTGGTGTCAAGCTCCTTTTCAGGCTCGCCGAGTTCAACTATTGCCTCGCTTGAGCTGGTGCCCTCAAACACAAAGCCGTCTCTTTTGGCGGTTTTTGAGCTACCGCTATCGCCACAAGCTGACAGGCTGAATGCCAAAATCAAAACAAGTAGCAAAGCTAATAATTTTTTCATAATGCACACTCCTTAAATTTTAATAGAATTATTATACCATTAAACCTGTTTGAAATCAATATATTACTTTCTTGCTTTTTTTGTAATAATATGCTATAATTCATTTATCATTTTGATGATTTTAAATAGGAGGAAATACATTATGGCAAAATTTTGTAGTAATTGCGGAAATGAGCTTAACGAAAATTCTGCATTTTGTACTAATTGCGGATGTGCAATTCCTGATGCACAAGCATCTGCGCCAGTTACACCAAACATTGAAAATGTGCCAAATGCTCCCGCAAAGAAAACTCAGGTTTCAATGATTTTAGGAATTATTGGAATTGTATTTGCGTGGTTATTCGCTCTTGTTGGCCATGTTTTAAGTATTATAGGTATTGTTATCGGTGTGAAGGAATATAAGCAGACAGGAAAATCCACCGGTCTTGTGTTAAGCATTATTGGTGAGTCTTGCGCGATATTTAATTCGATTTTGGGCGCTATTATGATGAGCAGCATGTATAGTATTTATTAGTACATATTGAGATTTATCAAAAACAGCGAGGTGAATTTCACCTCGCTGTTAGTTTTTTTATTTTAATCCTTTGACTTATAGTAAAGCATACAGTGGCAGTAGCCCTCAAAATTGGGATCGGCAATTTGTGCTTTGAATTCCTCGCAAATACATTTGTATTCTGGAAGCTTTCCAAGTCTGCAAGGGCAAAATCCATCCTTTTCTTTAAGGCCTTGCTTTACGCTGTTTACAATTTCCTTGTTTTCATTAAGTCTTACAGCCATTTTATTTAATCCTTTCAATACCCTGTTGCAGCTGGGTGCTGTCAATAGCACCAGTTGCCTGTGCTACTATATATCCGTTTTCATCAATGAAATAGGTTGCCGGAATGGAATATACCTGATAAGCGTAGGCGGCTTGTGTGTGTGAATCGTAAAAAACGGGGAAGGTGTAGCCTTTGCTTGCAATAAGGCTTGAAGCAGTGCTGACGGTTTCCTGATAACCGTCGGTAAGGTTTACCATTAAGAACTGCACATCAGCGCCCTGTTTTTTATATTCCTCTTCAAAATCGGGCATTTCCATCTGACAGGGTCCGCACCAGCTTGCCCAGAAATTAAGTACAACAGGCTTGCCGCGAAAATCAGAAAGTTTCACTGCGTTACCGTTTTTATCAAAAACTGTAAAATCGGGAGCGTGCTTAGCTGCATTTTCGGGTGCTTGAGTTGATGAGGTGTGCCCGCTTTCAACCTTGACTTCGCTTTGTGTATCGGACCCGCTTTCTTCTTTTATGGAAGGCTCGGGCAGACTTTCCACCTCAAAGGTCTGCAAATTGTCTGTCTTGTAGTCATCCTTAAGGCTGTTATATACCACCGCCGATACTGATATTAAAACAATAAATACAATGAGGATAATCCAAAAAGTTTTTTTATTTTTCATATCTTTCTCCTTACGCGAGTAATCCGAGCAACCAACCAAGCGTTCCTGTTGCCATCATAATTCCAACAACAACAAGCAGGCTGCCGCTTACAATATTTATAATTTTGTAATGCCTTTTAATAAAATCAAAGGCGGATTTGAGATAATCAATTAAAACTGCGCTGAGCATAAACGGAATACCAAGACCTATAGAGTAGCAAAGCAACATTATTACGCCCTCAGTAACATGGCCCTGTTGGGAGGCAAGCATTAAAGCAGAGCCTAAGAAGGCGCCAACGCAGGGTGTCCAGCCTATTGAAAAGATAATTCCAAAAAGCACCGCAGAGAAAAACTGCATTCCACCGGTGTTCACAAAATTGGCACTGCCTTTAAAAATGTTGAGCTTAAAAATGCCAAGAAAATTAAGGCCAAAAAATATCACAATAATTCCCGAAACAATGTTGAGCACTATCTGATATTTTGATAAAAGTCCGCCGAAAAATCCCGCAAGCGCGCCGAGTAACACAAACACGACAGTAAAGCCGATACAGAAACCGAGCGCACCCAAAAATGTTTTTCGTTTTGTTCTTTCACCGCCGCCTGCAAAGTAAGATATGTAAATGGGCAGCATTGGCAAAAGGCAGGGGGATATAAAGGTGATTATACCCTCTAAAAGTGAGATAATATATTGCAAGGCTGACACCTCCTGAGGTTGTTTGATTAAACTAACTGTCATTTTTATAAATATATCATATTATAAAAGTTTTTGCAATAAGTTATATTATGGTAAGATGGTTTATAACTTTAAAATATATTGAAAAATATAAAGATTAATGTTATAATAAATACTATAAAAGATTCAAAGGAAAGGAGAGGCAGTTTAACTGCCAAAAAAGCTAATGTTCTGTAAAAATTGTGGAAACGAAATCAAAGAAAACGATATTTTTTGCGGCGCGTGCGGTCAACCCGTTGAAAACAGTGTGGTAAAGCCTGAGCAGGTTTTAGAGTCTGCACCTGCAGAAATCAAGGAGGAGCCTGTGGCAAATCCGGAAGTATCACCTGCGGGGTCTGAAAATGAAGGCTTTAAGGTGGTTGTACCTGTAGAGCCTGAGGGAACAGACCTTTCTGAGTTTGCAACCGGTGAGACCGACGATTTTGATGATGACTTTAATGATTTTGAAGATGAGCCCAAGAAAAAGAAGTTTCCCAAGGTGCTTGTTGCCTCATTAGCTGTAATTGTGGCAGGTGCTATTGCTGTAACTGCCTTTTTCAACCCGATTTATGCATTTTTCCTTAAAACATTCGGCTCGGATGAGTCTTATTTCAGCTATGTTGAAAACAAAGCCTTTGATTCTGCAAGTACTGAAATAACCGATTATTACGGTGATTACCTCAAAGGTATGCAAGCAGGTGAGGTTGCTGCGGACACTTCCGTTAAGTTGAATGTCAGCAATTCTGCAATTAAAACAATTGAAACTGCTCTTATGGCTTCCGGCGCGAGTATGGACCTTGGTTGGTTGGAAAATATTTCTTTGGATACCAAAATCAATATGAGCGGCAACGATTTAAACAGATTTTTAGCTGCCGTTAACATCAATAACACAGAGGTTTTGGCGATAGACTACATAATGGATACTGTAAATAATGAACTTCTTGTTGGTATCCCTTCGCTTAGCGATAAATATTTAAGCTCCGCTATTGAAAATGGTGAAACCATCACGGAAGATGGAGTGGCAGTTTACAACAGTGGCTTAAATATGCAGGATTTTTATAGCGATCCTGAGTTTTATGAGGCATTGCCAAGTGATAATGAGTTAAACAAAATTATTGACAAGTACATAAACCTTGTTTTAAACGATGTTGATGATGTTGAAAAGCGTTCTCAGGAAATGAGAATTGAGGGAATCAGCCAAAAACTTACTGTTTTAGAGGCTGACATTGATATGGAAGACGCTCAAGAAATTATTGTTGAGGTTTTGAAATCTGTAAGAAACGATAAACAGATTAAGAAGTATGTTGATGATATTGCAGAATATTTTGAGAAAAAAGATATAGTCGAAGATGCCGATGAGGTTTATGATGAATTTGAGGGGTTAATTAAGGATGCCATTGACCAGGTAAGAAACTCAGATATAGAAGATGACAGAGATTTTCTCACTTGGACCACCTATGTCAATTCAAGCCACGAGGTTGTTGGCCGTAAGATAGAGCTTAACGGTAATGAGTGCCTTGACTATGTTTTAGTTCGCGATGGAAAGGAATTTGCAGTAGAGTTTGATTGCGGCGGAATTGAAATTACCGGCAAGGGCACCGAAAAGGGCGACTTGGTAAACGGTGAATTCTCTATAGCTTTTGAAAACAAAGACATTTGCGACCTTGAGGTGAGCAATTTTAATACTGATGAAAAAGTATCCAAGGGTAATATCCGTATAAGCCCATCTTCTTATTTGCTCAAAGAAATCGGACTTGGCGGCGAGGCTTCAGCTATGCTTTCAATGTTTAGCCCTGCGCTTGAGTTGGATTTTGATTTCAGTGAAAAGGTTGGCAAGCTTGATGTTAACCTCCTCAACGGTAAAAGTTTATTTATAGGTATTACAATTTCAAGTAAGCAGACAAAGCCTGCGGAAGTGGATATGCCTGATACTGAGGATGTTTACTCTCCAGATGAGGCTGATGAATGGGCTTCAAAGCTTGATATTTCAAAGGTGTTTGACAAGCTCGAAAAAGCAGGAGTTCCATCCGAGCTTTTGGATATTGTTGAAGCCGGTATGGCATATTAAAAATTAATATTAATTTAAGACACGGCGCTGATTTTTAATCAGCGCCAAGTCTAATTTTACTGATAATTGGAGTTTAATATGAATATTGAATTAAAAGATATACATAAAAAATATGGCTCTAAAAAGGTATTACAGGGGATAAATCTCACTGTATCAGAGGGTAAGTGCATTGGTATTTTGGGAGGAAACGGAAGCGGAAAATCAACACTGCTTTCCATTCTTGCCGGTATTCAACCTGCAAACAAGGGTGAATTTTTATTTAACGGCAAAGACCTTTTTAAATACAAAAAACAACGCACCAGACTTATCGGCTATGTTCCTCAGGGAACACCTCTTTTGGAGGAGCTTACAGCTTATGATAATCTTCTTTTGTGGTACAGCAGAAAAGCTTTGAAAAAATCATTAGAAGCGGGCTTTCTTAAAATGCTTGGTATTAATGATTTTTTAAAGGTTCCGGTAAGACAAATGTCAGGTGGAATGAAAAAACGCTTGTCCATTGGCTGTGCGATTTCGGGCAAGCCGCCGGTTTTGCTCTTGGATGAGCCGATGGCTGCGTTGGATTTGGTTTGCAAGCAGGATATATCTGAGTATATTAAGAACCACAAAAAAGCGGGCGGAATTGTTTTTTTGGTCACCCACGATGTGCTCGAATTGGAGCTGTGTGATGAATGGTATGTAATCAAAAACGGTGTGCTGACACCATTTGATTATAACGGAAATATTGAAGAATTGGTAAAGAGTTTGTAGTATGAAAAATTACTTTTATTTACAACTGAAAAGGGTTTCAAAGGTTTTACCCTTTGTAATTGTATTAACAGTCGCTTTGCTGATAACACTCACTGCAATTCTTGGTGGAATGTTTGAGAATTTTTTTTCAAGTGAAAAAAACCAGAAATACACCGTAGCAGTGGCAGGGGATACGGATAATAATTATTTCAAATTGGGCCTTTCTGCAATGCAGAGCTTTGATGAAACGAAATTTTCCATTGAATTTAAAGAAATGTCTGAGAAAAAGGCACAAAAAGCAATGGAAAATGGCGAGGTTGAGGCCTATATTATTATCCCAAAAGATTTTGTTGAGAACGCGCTTTCTGGCGATGTTGACCCCATCACCTTTGTAACCTCGGCGGGAATGGAGGGGGTTAGCGGCCTTTTCAAAAAAGAGATTACTGCCTTGGTTACCGATATGGTAATCTATTCCCAAAAGGGAACCTATGGTTTGTATGATGCGCTGTCAAGCAACGGTCTTTCTAAAAAGGCTGGTCAGCATATGGATAAAATCAGCATTCAATATGCTGAGCTTATTTTTCAGCGAAACCGTTTATATTCGGTGGAAGAGTTAGGCGTGTCAGACGGACTTTCCACCCCGCAGTACTATGTTTGCGCTGTAATGGTGCTGATGTTGGTTCTTGTGGGACTTCCTTTCGGTTCGGTATATATAAGGAAAGATTATTCACTTAATCGGCTGCAGCTTTCCCGCGGTTATCCTGTGGGAAGGCAGGTAATATGCGAGTATTTGGCGTATTTAATTGCAATGCTGTTGCTGACAGGCGTTGCGTTAATTGTTGTGGTGCTCGCATTAAGATATATGCCTGCTGTAACTGAAAATGTTTTCCCGAATGGAATGCCGGTTGATTTTATTGCAAAAATTCTGCCTATAGTTATAATGATTAGCGCATTTAACATGATGATGTTTTCGTTTTCCGGTAATATTGTCAGCGGATTATTGCTTCATTTTTTTGCGCTCATAAGTATGTGTTATGTTTCGGGTTGTATGTATCCGATTTATGTATTCCCCGATATCATCAAAAAAATAGGCACACTTTTGCCGACAGGTATTGCCAGAGCTTACCTTGCCACAAGCTTCACCTATGATAATTCCTTTGATGGACTTATTGGTTTGTTGGTTTATAGTGGTGTGTTTTTAGTGGTAGCTTGGCTTGTGCGGTTGCGCAAAACTGCAAGGGTAGGGGGATAGGCTTAAATGAAAATTTTAAAATGGTTTTTAATGTTAAGCAAACGCCTTTACAAAAAGCCCTCGTTTGTGGTTTTGCTGTTGCTTATTCCAATTTGTATTTCGGCTTTCACCCTTATAGCAAAGCAAAACAGTGGCTTTGTGCATATTGTTTTAGCGCAGACCAATAGTAAGGACAAAATTTCTGCTCAAATCATAGATGAGCTCTCAAAAGAAAATTCACTGATAAGCTTCACAACCGCGCCTTCTGAAAAGGAGGCTATAAAAGAGGTTAAAAACGGCTTGGCAGATGAGGCTTGGGTTTTCGCTTATGATACAGAGGATATAATAAATAATTTCCCTGATAGTGAGCATGCGGTTTCGGTTTACACAAAGGAACAAAGTGTTCCCCTGCGACTGGTACGCGAAAAGCTTACGGGAGTGGTTTATAAATATTGTGCCAAAGCCTATTATATTGATTATATAAGGGCGAATTTCAGTGAATTAGATGATGTTACTGATGAACAGCTTTCGGTTTATTTTGAAAATGCAAGTATTGATGACAGCTTGTTTAGTTTTGAAAATCCCAATAATGCGGTTAGCAATCGGGCAAGTAATTACCTCACCTCACCAATACGCGGGCTTATGGCAATTTTTGTGGTTCTGTGCGGTATGGCTGCCACAATGTATTATGCGCAGGATGAGAAAGCGGGCACCTTTTCACATATTAAAAGCAGGTACAAGGAGCTTGCGGCATTCGGATGTGTGATAACTGCGGTGATTAATGTGTCGGTAGTGGTATGTTTATCACTTCTCATATCCTCGCTTTCGGGGAATGTTGTAACCGAGCTGCTGACATTTTTGCTTTATGCGGTTTGTAGCACTTCTTTTTGTCTGCTTCTCAAAAGCATTTTCACAAGCCTTAGGGCATATTCTGCGCTAATTCCTTTGCTTACGGTGGTATTCATCGGAATATGTCCTGTGTTTTTCGATTTCAGGAAACTTTACGCAGTGCAAATGCTTCTGCCACCCACATACTATGTAAATTCAATGTATGACCACAAGTATCTGATTTATATGGGAGTATATTCTGTGGTTTGCATAGTGTTAAGTGCGCTTTTAAAGGTATTAAAAAATTTGACAATTAAAAGATAAAAATGTATAATTACAAAAAACGAAAAGGGGTAAGGAAATGAAAAAGGTTATAGCTTTATTATTGGTTTTAGTGTTAGCGTTATCACTTTCGGCTTGCGGAAAGAAAGATTCTCAAGCAGAGAGTAACCAGAATTCAGTAGTAGAAAAAGCCTCAAAAAAGGAGGTTTTATCTCCTGAATCTGCAGCTGATATTTATATGTCAAGCAAGAGCATTTGGATGGAAAATCCCGAATATCCTCCAATGCAGGGTTACGGTTATTGCCTCTTGGATTTGGATTTTGACGGCATTTTAGAGCTGATAAACAGCGTTAATGACGGTAGTGGAAGATTTAGTCATAATAAGTATTATAGCTTAAATGTGGAAGAACAGACTGTTGAGGAAATTCAAACCGCAAAGCCAGAGGAAGATAGCGGACTGGATTTTTACTATATGTCCACGGAAACAAAGCTGTTTAAAAATCGCTCGGACAAAACAATGTTTTATGTTGCTGCAGACCATGTTCGCGCAGGTGCTGACGAGGGCGGAATATCGTATAATGAGTGTTACATAAGAAATGAAAAAATTTATTCAAATGAGCTTTACGCTGAATATTGGCACTCTGATTATGATGGCGGCACTAATGAAAAAATTGAAGAGTATTCCTTTGGCGGCGAAGAAGTGTCCAAAGTAAAATACGAGCAAAAAATGGATGATTTTCTTAAGGAAAACAAGGATTTGAAATTGGAATGGGAATATGTTTCAGGCGAAGAGTTTGATGAAAGTGATGAAAGCAAACAGAAACAACTCTTGCTTGACGCTTACCAAAGCTTCTCTTATGATGGATTTTCTTTCCAAGAGGTCGAAACCTATGATATTACTTTAAAAAACACCGAGGAGTCTAAAGAAAACACCCAAGAGCTTCAGACAAACATACCGCAAATGAATAAATACTCATTGGTGGATTATGATGGGCTTACAATCGGAGATGTAGCAAAGATTTGGGGCGACGATTACACCCTATATGAAGGCTTGATTGATGGCGGATGGGGAGCAATTTATTATGAAGATTTGCGCTGTCCGTTTATGTTTTGTTTCGTATCTCAGCGTATACCCACAGCATGTTCGGGCAATGAAAAGCTTGCCGGAGTTATAGCCGCTCCTTCGGCGGAATACAGCAACTTTTTCGTTGCAAATAATTTAAAAATCACCGCTGGTTATTCACAGGTGGAAAAACAGTTATCCGGAGAATTATATGAGGACGAAATGGAAGGTGGACATACCTTTACCAGTGAATTAGAAAACGGTGTTATACTTCATTTCAATTGGACAGAGAATTTCAATATGGCTACCGAAATTACAGCAGTTTTTTTAAGAGAATAGTCAATTTAGTTTAAAAGAGGTAATTGGTTTATGACTCGGAGCAGTCGGACTATATTACTGTTAGTTTTGTAGATTAAGACAAAAAGAAAGCGGGGTTAATTACCCCGCTTTTTTATAGCCTTATTTAGTTTGTTTTTTCTTTTTGAAAATTACTATAGCAGTTATAATGCCTGCGATGAGAACAACTGCGGCACCGATAATAACAAAGATGAGTATGTTATTATTTTCTTCGGTGTTTTCATCTTTCGGTCCGGTAGTAATGGTATCAGATTCGGTTGTGGTGTCCTCGATTTTATCTACTGCACCATCATTTTCCTGTGTAGGTTGTGAGGTTGTATTATCAGGATTTTCTGCCGAGCTGTTGGTACTCTCCGGTGTAGATGATGTTTCGCTCTCAGGAGCGGGTGTGTTTTTTGCAATATTGTAGGCACAAACATCGCACTTGCTATCCTTGTTGGCATCCTTGTGGGCTTCCTTGGAAACAGAAACGACACCGCAAGAAGCATCGGTGCAAACCTTCCAATGGCCTTCATCGTCGGTCTTCCATTTAGAAGAAGTATGGGTGTGTGCCTTAGGAACACTGAATTCTACCTTGAAAGTTATACACTCATTATCTACTCTTACTGGGGTAACATTCTTGCCATTCACCTTTACAGTGTAAGAGGAGGCTACACGATAACCGGTGGTGGTGGCTACGGTGATATTTGCAGAATATTTTTTACCTGCCTCAAATTTCGGGTTTTCATCCGGATAAAGCACCTTGTTATCGGTCTCATTACGCCAATAAATACCATTTTTAAGAGCGGCACCGTCGTTTCCACGGTTGTTGCTCTCGTAGCCTGTACCGGTGAGTAAAGGATAATGAGGAGCTGCACCTGCTGTGGGGGCTGCTAAAGTAAAATCAAACTTGGATACTGTGGTTAAACACATGGGGAATGTGTATTCTACAGCTATAACCTGAGCAGAATTGTTGGTTACAACTTTTGCCGACTTAGCGTTGACAGTAGCTGTAACATTCGCACCGTTGCCAGAAAAATAATAGGCATTATTAGTGTTGGCAAGCTCTACTCTTACGGTATAGTAATAACCTGGTTTGAATTTTGCACCATTTGCAAGGGCGGTTCCGGTCCCGGATTGGGTCTTTTTTTCATACCATTTAACCGAATTAACCGAAACATACCGAGTAGTACATTTGGCACTAAACTGAACCTCTGTTCCTGCTGCGGGACTATAAACCTCATTAACCGTAACTTCGGTAATCTTGATGAAGTTTTCTTTGGCAGCAAATGCTTTCATCGGCAACATACCAAAGATGAATAAAAATGATAAAATAATAGCGAGTGTTTTTTTCATATTTTTTCTCCTTTTTTAACATTGTGGTCGGTTGTTGAAAGATTTAACTCTTTATGATATAATTATAACTACTAGCATTACATTTGTCCCCATACTAAAGGTATGGGAAGGGTGTTTTTTAAAAAAAAGTATAGGAATTTTCGAGTTAGACTGCCTTTTTTGAAAAAATACGGTCGGAGGAGAGCGGAATGAAGAAGTTATTTGCAAGTACACCTATCTTGCTGTTTTTAATACTCTGTTTGTCGGGTTGTAACGCTGTCGGAGCAAAAAGTGCAAGCCTGACGATCATCTACTCAGCGGCAGCTGTGCTATCTTTGCTTCTTCTGATTGGCTGTTGCCGGTTGGTACGCAAAAATAAGGCATGGCTTGTTATGCTGTTTTCATCGGTGCTCGTAGTAAATGTTGGATATACCTTCCTGGCGATGTCCACTTGTTTAGAAATGGCGTTGTGGGCAAACCGTGTGGCATATCTCGGCTCGGTATTTTTGCCGCTTGCTATGTTGATGATTATATTGCAGGTTACCGGCACAAAGCATCCAAAATGGTTGCGCTATGCTTTGGGAGCGCTATCCATTGTTGTGTTCCTCGTTGCTGCAAGTCCGGGCATTCTGCCGATCTACTACAAAGAAGTTTCCTTTGCGGTAGTGAACGGTGTATCTACGCTTGTAAAGGTGTACGGGCCGTTGCATCCGTTATACCTTGTTTATCTGCTCGGATATTTTGCCGCTATGGTTATGGTCATTATCCGTGCGCAGATTAAGAAAACCATTGACACCACAGCTCACGCCGTTATCCTTACGATTGCGGTATTTGTTAATATCGGTGTTTGGTTCATCGAGCAGATGACAAGCATTGAGTTTGAATTTTTATCTATTTCTTATATCATCAGTGAACTGTTCTTGATTGGCATCCACCTTGTAATGAACGAATACCAGCGTATGAAGAAGATCGTCAAGCAGGTAGAAACTGTGGAAAGCTATTTTCCTCAAGAGGCAGACTCGGATGTTATGCTCGAAAAACCAATAGATAGTGAAACGTTTTCTCCCGAGTGTATTGAAATATATATGTCAGGACTTGAAACCCTGACACCAACAGAAAAGTCTATCTATGAAGCGTATATCGCAAGGGTTACCACCAAGGAGATTATGGTAAATCTTAATATCAAGGAATCCACCTTAAAGTATCATAACCGCAATATTTACTCGAAGCTTGGCGTATCTACACGCAAGGAGCTATTAGAGGTACACAAGCAAATTAAATCCTTAAAAGCAAAGCTTGAAGGTGCGAAGAAAAATTTAGATTAAAATAAAAAGCCGAATTTAGTTTCAAACTAATTCGGCTTTTTTATTTTTTTATTTACTTTTTTGTAATGCAGTCGGCAACATAAATACCCATAGCACCTGACTGTGAGAGACCGCGGCAAATACCACTACCATCACCTATGATGTAAACACCATCACAAAGCTCAAATTCGTTATTCATAAATTCAGGGCGGATGGAGTAATATTTGCTTTCACATCCGTAAAGCAGGGTGTCATCATTTGCGGTGCCGGGGGCTACCTTGTCAAGAGCGTAAATGGTTTCAATTATATTCGAAAGAATACGGTGGGGGAGAACAAGAGAAATATCGCCCGCAGTAGCCTTCAAGGTAGGCTCAACTGTATTTTGTGAAAGGCGGTGTTCGTTTGTTCTTCTGCCGCGGATTAAATCGCCAAAGCGCTGAACGATTACATTTCCGTTACCAATCATATTAGCAAGTCTTGAAATACTTTCAGCGTATTCGGTGGGTTGATTAAAGGGCTCTGTAAAGCGGATAGAAGAAAGAATTGCAAAGTTGCAGTTTTCGGTTCTCTTTTCATCCTCGGCATAGGAATGTCCGTTTGCGGTTATAATTCCGTGGTTATTCTCCGCAGATACAAGACCGCCCTTATTAAAGCAGAACATTCTGCAACAGTCCTCAAAGGTTTTTGTTTTGTAAAGAATTTTTGGCTCGTAAATCTTGTCGGAAAATTCCTTCCAGATGATGTCCTTCATCTCAACACGAACGCCAATGTCAATGTGGTTTGAGTGCATTTTAACACCGAATGAGCGGCAGAAATCTGCCACAAAGTTAGCACCCGAGCGGCCGGTTGCAATAATTATTCTTTCAGCTTCAAGCTGCTCACCGTTTGTGTAATTAAGAATGTATCCGCCGTCAGTTTTTTCAACCGATTTGCAGTCATAAAAATGCAAAGTCTCAACTCCGCTTTCTTTGATTGCACAAATGAGGTTTTGCATTGTGATGAAGTTTTTATCAGTGCCTAGATGCTTTACATTCATATCAAGCAGGCGAAGATTATTCTGCAAGCACTTAAGCTTTAAATCATCGTTTGATTTATAAACCTTAACCTTGCCTGAGGTGCAGTATTTATCGAGAATTTTGTCAACCTCATCAATATATCTGTTGGCAACAGTATCACCAAGCTCTTCACCCAAGGTGCCGCCGTAAGCGGTGCCAAGGTTGAACTTACCATCCGAAAAAGCGCCGGCTCCCGCATAACCGCTTGTAATACTGCATGTTTTACAGTGGATACAGGTACTGTTTCTGCCTGCCGGGCAGCTGCGTTTTTCAAGGGTGTTTCCACGCTCGGTTATAACAACCTTAATGTCAGGAGTGTTTTCCTTTAATCTGTAAGCCGCCATAAGACCGCCGATACCGCCGCCTATAATGGCTACATCAAACTTTTTAATCGGGGACATAAATATCAATCCTTTTCAGTTTGCTTTAAAACGCGCAAAAAGGGACTGCATTTTCAGATCAGAAAAATGCAGTCCCTACTGCGTACATATTATATACCAAATTTAATTTAGTGTCAATCACTTATTTTCAAGCAAATTGCTCAGCGAATTTTCAAGTGATTTGAGTGCTGATGCGGTAACCTTACCCAAGGTATCACCGTTTACGGTAAATTGATATTTGGTTTCGCTGAATTTAGTGAATTCAACAATTTCACTTCCGCCTTTTTCATCATTGTAGGTGAAAATTATTCTGTATTTCGGCTTGCCGCTTACCTTGTCTGCGGTAAAGTCAGAACTTTTAACCGATATACAGTCTGCATAGAAAGACTGGAATGCAGAAACATCAACGGCTTTGCCAGCGTAGGTTATAGCATATTTTTCCACTGCATTTGCGTCAGAATTAACTGTTATTTCAAATTTGTGGCTCTTACCATCAACTTCAAAGGTGAACGCCTTTAAATCATCAATGGAATTAATTGCCACCCAGTCGGAATAGAAATAGGAGCTTTGCTTATCTGCAAAGGGTAAAGATGCAGCATCAACCTTTTTAACAATCAGTGAGTCATCTGATATTGCAGCATAACTACCATCTGCCTGAAGCTTGAACTTAAAGGTGTGAGTTTCATTTTCAATTTCCATCTGTGCTATAAAGTCAGGATTTGAAAGTCCCAAGCTTTGAAGTGTTTTTGGGGAAATATCAAGTGAATAAGCACCTGAAACCTCAATTCCACTCTGGAACAACTGGACAAGCGTGCTTAAATTTTCGGATGATGCAACACGCCTTGTGGGTGAAATGATTTTATAGGTGGAAGCACCTGAAACATCCTCTTCGGTGATAGGAATTATCACAAGAGGCTCCTTTATATTCGCGCCTGAAATGGTGAGCTTGTCAAAGGAGTTGAGCAAACCGTCGCCCGCCTTGTAGTTTGAGGATACCTTATCAGCAGGGAAGGCTGAAAGAGCAGTCGCGTTGGCAAGATTAAGGGGGTTAAAATCCAATGCAACTTTAAGCGAAGTGTCAACCACATAAATTTTGTCAGAGCCTTGGAGCATTAAATAGTAACCGCTTTTGTCGGGAGATTCATTACCTATAAGCACGGTGGTTTGTTTACCGTCATTTCCGATAATTATTGCCTTGAGTCTTGTATTTACAAGTCCGCAGTCTGCAGCGGTAAGCTCAGTAACCTCGCGCGCAGCCGAAATAGAAGCCAAGCGGGTGGCAATATCCCCAATGCTGGCAGTACTTAAAATGCCCTCAGTATATCCGTGGATATACCAACTATTTTCAGAATCAACCTTCGAAGAATAAAGCTTGAAGGTTCCTGCGTTATTGTAAACAAGGATTTCTTTCAGCTCATTACTGTCAAGATTTAAAACCTCAAATTCCTTTAAAATAGGTGTTGAGGGGGTGGCGTTTTCATCCACCTTTTCGGGAATGAATTTAATCACGGCAAAGGTGCCGACCGCTAAAATCGCAACAGCCAGAAAGGAAGCCAGAATTTTGGGCAAAAGCCTTTTCTTTTTAAAATCCTCGGCAGTTTTTTTGTGTTCTGCAGGGTTTGAAAAAACTGTAGAAAATCCATCTTCCTTTAAAATTTCTTCTGTGTTTTCGGCAGTATTCAAATTTTCGTTTTCGGGAATATTAGTCATATTATGCATTCCTTCTTTTGATGTAAATGTAAATTCCTGCCACCACAATTACCAAAGGCAGAATGATTACAAATATGGTTCTGAGGGTTTTAACACTTGACTCAGTAACCTTGTCAGTAAAGCTTTCGTTGGTAATTGTTTTTGTGTCAAAGAAAATGCTTGAGCTGTGTGCATTTACAGCACGCTCTGAAACAGAGAACACAATGCTGTTATTAGACACATCCTGATAATCTGTAAGATCAGAATAGATAAACTCAATACTGCTGAATGCCATTACATAGCTTCTTACTTCTTCGTTGTCATCGTTGTACATATAGCTTTCAGCCTGAATAACTGTGGGATAGCTTTGCTTGGTGTAGTTGCCGAAATCGTTCCAATCGTTAGTAACATTTAAAGGAGCTGCCACAGTACCCGGTGAGGTGGCCATAAGAGGTGTTACGGTGATGTCATACTTCTGCTCAAATGCAAGTGAGAAAGGAACATTTAATCCAGTTACACCGTAACCGATTTCACTTGTGATGTCATCTGCTCCTGTAGGAAGTGAGAAAACAGTGGTTTTTTCAGCAAACAGCTGGTAATTTTCATCGGTTTCAAAGAGCACGCCTTCGCCTGTAACTATTCCCCATTCGGTGAGGAAATCTGCAAAGTTTGGAAGATAAGGGCAGGATGCATCCGCAAAGTATATTAATCCCTTGTTAAGCTGTTCTTTATTTTTCAAAAACTCGGAAATTGCAATGATTTCATCGCCTGCAAAATCGTTTGTAGGAGCGGCAATAACAATTGCATCATACTTGTCGGGAATGGATTTAATGATTTTATCTTCAATAACATCCACAGTGTAGTTATTCTGAACTAAAAGTTTAACATATTTTTCGGTATAATCATTCTTGGAATGGCCGGACAAGATAGCGATGTTTTTCTCCTCAGCGCTTGTAACATAAGAAATGGCGCCTGTAAGGGCAGTTTCAATGTTGTTACCGCTTACTGCAGATGTAGAATAACCGTAAGCTGCGTAGGTATTATCCTCTGCTATCTGGTAAATATCTGTGTATCCGATTTTCTTAAATCTTTCAGTACCGTTATTATCGCAGGATACCAAGATATCACCGTAATTAAGGGTGGTGCCTGCGTATTTTTTGGATATTTCTGCAAACTGTGTAGACTGAGTGTCAACAAATCTTACATTTATGTTGTCATTATAGTTGTCATATTTGTTTACAAGCTTTATGGTCTGCTTGTAATATTCTGTGGCATCACTTGTAATGCCGTATTGCTGAGCGTAGTAGCTCATATAACCATCAACATAAGCGTTTTCTTCTGCGCAGAAAATTATATCAATTTCTTTTTCAATGCCCTTGATAAACTTGACATTTTCTTCGCTTATTGAGTTGAGCTTTTCGGGGGTTATATCAAATTCAAGGTCAATTCTTTTGGCAAGAGCGCTGAACAGGATATTAAAAACAATAACACCGATTATTACAACTGCTGTGATGGCGAGGGAATAACTGCCACGCTTGAGTAACGCCTGATTACGGATAAGCTTTTGCTTTTTTTCTTTTCTAAATGATTTTTTTACTTTGGTTTCTTCTGCATTAAGCTCATTTAGAGGGTTTAAATTATTGTTGTTTTCCATATTAAAATACCTCCTTTAAGCCCATCTTCTTTTCTCAAGTGAACGAACACATAGAAACAAGAAAACTGCAGTAATACTAAGAAAATAGATAATGTCTGTGATAGAGAAAACATTTTCTCCGAATTTTTGGAATGTGGTGATAAATGAAAGCTTCTCAAGAGCCAGTGCAAACCATTCCACTAATTTGGACCATACTTTCTCAAGCGGAGTAACAGCCTCGGGAACGGTTATAAGGCTTGAAAAATTGAAAAGCACAAGTATGTTGATAAGCAGGGTGATAATTGCTGAAATAGCAGCACTCTCTGTAAGAGATGAAATAAACATACCAATGGAAATCAGCACACAGCCTAAAAGCAAAATGCCGATTAGTGCGTAAACAAAGGAAAGGATGTTAACCGAAACATAAGCTATAAAAATAATTTCAAATATAATTGTGGGAATAAAGCCGATAGCAAAAACCGCAAGAGCTGCAAAAAACTTACCCATAACAATAGAGGTCAGCTTTACGGGAGCGGTGAGCAGAGCTTGGTCAACTTTCTGTCGTTTATCCTCACTCATGATACGCATTGTAAGAACAGGGAGAACCAAAACCACCACTGTGGACATAGCAATAATAATCATCGGTCCCTCAGGGGCACCTGCGCTGAAAGTATTCACAAACAATATCCCAAGGAAGAAATAAAATGCCGCAAGAACAACATAACCTATTGGTGTTGTGAAATAAGATTTAAATTCTCTTTTAAATATAGCACCCATTTAATTTTCCTCCTTTTCGTTTTCTTTTATAGTGCCTAAAAGTGCTCGGGCTTCATTATTGTCCGCAACTTCGGTAAGGCGCAGGAATATTTGCTCGAGGGATACACTGTTTGGTGTGAGTGATAGAAGCGTTTTGCCGGAGGCAACTACCTTTTCAAACACTCCTGCACGAATATCCATTCCAGCCTTTGGCTCAACAAGGAAGTCAAAGGTTTTATCTTCGTTTCTGCCTAAAGAGGTAACCGATTTGACACCGTTAACGGTTTTGAGCACCTCAAGCATTTCATTTTCGGCACAAATAATTCTGGCAATAAGACTGTTGTCATTTGAAAGCTTTGTGGAAAGATTCTGAGCGGTATCGTCAGCGATGATTTCGCCGCGATTAATGATGATAACACGCTTGCAAACTGCCTGAATTTCAGACAAGATGTGTGAAGAAAGTATAATTGTGTGGTTTTTGCCAAGGCGGGAAATAAGATTTCTTATTTCAATAATCTGCTTGGGGTCAAGACCAACTGTCGGCTCGTCCAGAATAAGCACATCAGGGTTGCCGATAAGTGCCTGAGCAAAGCCGACTCTTTGGCGGTAACCCTTTGACAAGTTTTTGATAAGTCTGTTCTGAACATCATCAATTTTAACAAGCTTTAAAATTTCATCAATATGAGCTTTTTTAGGGAATTTAACCTTTTTCAAATCGTAGATGAAATTGAGGTATTCCCTTACCTTCATATCAATATAAAGTGGGGGGATTTCGGGCAGATAACCAATGCGGCGTTTTGCCTCTTCAGGATATTCAGTGATATCAAATCCATCAATCTCGGCTTTGCCCTGTGTCATTGAAAGGTAGCCAGTGAGAATGTTCATAATAGTGGATTTGCCTGCACCGTTAGGTCCCAAAAATCCGATAACCTCACCCTTTGCAATATTGAAATTTACATCTTTTACTGCAAGGTGGGTACCGTACCGTTTGCTGAGTCCGGTAACTTTAATCATTTTTATTCCTCCAAATACAAATTGTATATTGTGTACTAAATCAAAAAAATTATAACAAACAAAGTTTATGTGGAATTAAACAAATTGTAAACATTAATTGCGCACTTCTTTTCTAAACTGAGGCAGTTGTGCTATAATAATTGCCGCAAAAACAAGCGAGCAGCCGATAATTTCTAACTTGGAAGGCGTTTTTTGTGAAAAATAAAAACCGCCAATTGCCGCAAAAACACTCTCAAGGCTCATTGAAATTGAAGCCACAGCAGGCTCGGCATATTTCTGACCTACAATCTGCAAGGTGTAAGCCACGCCGCTTGACATTATGCCCAAATAAAGAATTTGAGGAGCGGCAGAAATAATGTTGCCAAGGTCGATTTCTTTGATTTCAAAAATTACTGCAAGCAAGCTTGAAATTACCGCGCATACCAAAAACTGCATGATGGAAAGCTTCACTCCGCCTGTGAGACCAACATACTTGTCAACCGACATTATGTGCAGACTAAAGCTGAAAGCGCAAAGCAAAACCAGCATGTCGCCAAGGTAAATACCGCTTACACCGTTTGAGAAGCAAAGCAGATAAACACCTGCTATTGCAATAAAAACGCCAAGCCACACAAAAAGACCAACCTTTTTGTGAAAAAACACGGAAATAATCGGCACAATTATTACATAAAGCGCGGTAATAAAGCCTGAGCGGGCTTCAACTGCGGCTTCTTTAGGATAAGCTTCAATGCCAAACTGTTGAAAGTTAATTGAAATTGCAAGGCACACGCCACAGATAACAGCAGCAAAATAGTAGCCTTTTCGGTCTTTACTTTCTTTAGGGAAAAAGGGCTGTTTTTTCTTTATGTTGGTTAACAGAAAAAAACCATAAAGAAAGGCGGCGCCGATAAATGAGCGAAGCGCATTAAAGGTAAAGGGAGGCACCAATTCTGCCGCGCCCGACTGCGCCACAAATGCCAAGCCCCAAATTAAAGCGGCAGTGATAAGAATAAGACTGCCTTTTAAATTACTGTATTTCATTTTAGTTTGGTTCCTTCATACTCAAAGATATACGCTTTTTGTCAACATCAACCGAAAGCACATAAACATCAACAATGTCGCCAACCTTTAAAACTTCGGATGGGTGTTTTATAAATCTGTTGGTAATCTGGGAAATGTGAACCAAACCATCTTGATGAACACCAATATCCACAAATGCGCCAAAGTCAATAACATTTCTGACCGTGCCGCGAAGCTTCATATTGGGTCTGAGACTTTCAATGGACATAATGTCTTGGCGAAGCAGGGGAGGAGGCAGCTCATCACGAGGGTCTCTGCCCGGTCTTTCAAGCTCTTTAATGATATCCTCCAATGTCGGCACACCGATACCAAGCTCTTCTGCCGTGGCTTCTAATCCGTTAGAGGCAACGCGACACGAAAGATTTGAAACAGCGCCCGATTTGAAATCCGCCGCCTTATAATCACAAATTTTAAGGAGCTTTTCAGCCGCTTTGTAGCTTTCCGGGTGAACTGATGTGTTGTCCAGCGGGTTTTTGCCGTCAGCAATTCTAAGGAAGCCGGCGCACTGCTCGAAAGCCTTCGGGCCCAGCTTGGGTACCTTTTTTAACTGCGCACGGGTGGTGAAGGGGCCGATTTCCTCGCGATATGAAACGATGTTCTTTAAG
>JAZSRO010000043.1:0-2971 GCA_045538515.1 Acutalibacteraceae bacterium
CCATGCTTTTGTGCTCGAAATATATACGCTCGTCAAGCTACTACAATCAGAGAACACAGAATCCCCGATAGAAGTTACGCTGTTGCCATTTGCCACACTCGTTAATCTACTACAATCAGAGAACACAGAAGCACCGATAGACTATACACTGTCGGGAATTTCTATGCTCGTTAAGCTTTCGCATGCAGCGAACGCATTTTTACCGATAGAAGTGATGCCGTTGCCCATTACCACACTTCTCAAGCTACTGCAGTCAGAGAACGCATCTTCACCGATAGAAGTTACGCTGTTGCCAATTGCCACACTCGTTAATCTACTACAATCAGAGAACACAGAAGCACCGATAGACTTTACACTGTCGGGAATTTCTACTCTCGTCAAGCTAGAGCAATTAGAGAATGCAGAAGAGTCGATAGACATTACACCATTAGGAATTGTAATACTTGTTAAAGCCTTACAACCAGAAAACGCAGAAGCACCGATAGAAGTGACACTGTCGGGTAGAGTTATACTCGCTAACCCACTGCAACTATCAAACGCTTCTTCACCGATAGAAGTGATACTCTCAGGAATTTCTACACTCGTTAAGCTATTGCAACCAGCGAACACCCCACGACTGATAGAAGTGACACTGTCGGGTAGAGTTATACTCGCTAACCCACTGCAATTATTAAACGCTTCTTCACCAATAGAAACGACACTGTCAGGAATGGCTATACTCGTCAAGCTAGAGCAATTAGAGAATGCAGAAGAGTTGATAAAAGTGACACTGTCAGGAATGGTTATACTCGTTAACTTACTGCAACCCTTGAACGCATCTTCCACGATAATCTTGGTGTCGTTATGAATGGTGTAGGAGCTGAATTCTTTGCTTTTTGTTTCAATCAAGGCAAAATAATCATTCGTTTTGCTCGGCAGATATTTTGCGTTGCCATGTTCCTTAAATTGTAATTTACTACAATTATTGAACGCATTTTTGCCGATAGAAGTTACGCTGTTGCCAATTGCCACACTCGTTAAGCTACTGCAATCACGGAACGCAGAATCACCGATAGAAATGACACTATCGGGAATGACAATGCTCGTTAAGCTATCGCATTCCTGGAATGCCTGATCGCCGATAGAAGTGACACTTTCGGGAATGACAATACTCGTTAAGTTATGGCACATATTGACCCCTCCTGAGCCGATAGACGTTACCGCCTTCCCTTTATAAGTGCTTGGAATAACAACCTGAGTGGCATTACCAAAACAATTATTGACCTCATACGTGCCATTTTCAAGCAAAGTGTATTCGAGCACCTGCATCTTAAGGTTGCAAGCCGCCAAGCCAAGCGAGCCGCCAAGCACGCTTAAAGTTGCCAACAAACCTACTACAATTTTTTTCGTTTTTTTCATAATCTTGCTCCATTTATGGGTTTTTCTTTTTCCGTTGTCCTTCATAATTGCTTCGTCGGACTTCCTTTTAACAAAATGCTTGCATCATCTTTCACGTCGTTTCGTTTTTCTTTGCTTGCATTTCTAATTCTTTACGCAATTTTTCTTCTTCAAATGCCTTTTTTCTCTATTCTTCCTCTTTTTTCCGTTTGTGGCGTACATATTCCGCTCGTTGCGAAGCGCTCCGTTTTTGAACCTCTTCTAATCTTGCTTTCTCGCTTTTATATTCCAACACACTCGCCTGCACTATTTCGTCTGTATACGTAAAAAATATTCCGTTCATAATAAGACAAACGCCGTTTGAAATAAAAAACGCACCCATAGCAGACAGCCCTTCTATCAATAAATTTCCCCAGGCCATCACACCACCGCCCAGCAAAACGAAAAGCACGCCAAGAAGATAAAAATGGAAAGAAGGAACCGTTATCGTTCGCTGAAAATATCCGTTGTTTCTTGTATGTACTTCTGCCATCTCCTTCATATAATGGTTGATTTGGTCATACGTATCTACGCACTTGGAACATAATATGGTAAGCAAAATCTCGACAAGAATAGGTAAAACAAGCAAAAAAATTGCACCTGTTATCCAATCCCCCGCCCGTAAAGAAAAGAACAACGAACCCGTGCCAATTCCAATTCCCTCAACATTTACGCCAGGCGCAATTATATTAACGTACATTAATATAACAACGGAAGCAATTAGCAAAATTAAAAAAATAAAAATGATGATCCAGCGGATAATTCGAAAAGCTTTTGCCCAAAAGTTCGATAACGAGCCAAGTCGCGTCATTTTTGAACAAAATGTATGTTCATTTTTATTGAAATATAACCGTATGGCCGCTATCATTGCCCGCAACGGCGCAAAAACAAATACGGTGTAAATAAGCAACCATATAATGCCTAAAACTGAAACGCTTTTTGTAAGAATCATGAAGGAAATCGTCGCTTTGGCTTCTATTAATACTACGGAAAGGTGTGCCAACGCAACGAATATCAACGTGATCATATACGCCAAAAACTGCTTGCTTTTAAACACCGACATTATCACGTCTCGATGCTTTTTTTGCGCTTTATCCGTTATTACCTGTTGGCGATTGACTGCATCCATTGCTTGGCAATGCGGACATACAAGCGTTCCTTCTTTTATTTCTTTATTGCAAGTGCCACATAACATAAAATCCTTCCTCCTATATGTTATAAGTAGATCTATTATATCAGGTCTTTTGACCTAAGTCAAGACTTTTGACCTGATTTTTATTATAATTTTTATATGGAATACGTCGAAATTATTCAACAAATTATGGCTGAGCGCAATCTCAGTCAACAAAAATTCGCTGATATTTTAGGTGTTAATCAAACAACGGTCAGTCAGTGGCTTTTGGGAAAGAAGAAACCGAATTACGAAAGTATACTGGCATTTTACGAAAAATTCGATATAGAGCCAAACGTTTTATTTGGAGTAAAATAACTAAAAAAGCATTACGCATAAAGCAAAAAACGTTTCCCAAAAAATTTTTTTAATTTTTTTGAAAAA
>JAZSRO010000095.1:0-23919 GCA_045538515.1 Acutalibacteraceae bacterium
ACATCAAGGGAGGTTGGCGTAAATCTTAAGCAGGGTTACAATGGTGACCTTACTTCTAAGCAGGCTGGCTCTATCGGCGGACAGATGGTTAAAAAGATGATTGAGTCTTACGAAAACAGCATTAAGTAATTAAGGCTAAATTATAAAAAAACGGCTCTCTTTAGAGCCGTTTTTTGTTTTCTTACTGATACTTTTTGAAGGTTTCAAAGTGTTTTTTCCACTCGTCTGTTCCATTGGGATTAAAGGTTTTGATGTTTGTGCTATTTATGATAACATCCTTTGCCTCGGCTTCATCTTTAATCATACCGAAGGAAAGCATCTGTACAACTATATTACCTGTTACAGTTGCCTCTACAGGACCTGCAACAACAGTTTTACCACAGGCATCGGCGGTCATCTGACAGAGAAGTTCGTCCTTAATTCCGCCACCAATCATATAAATTTTTTCGAACTTTTTGCCCGAGATGTTTTCAAGTTCTTCGATTGCCAAGCGGTATTTCATTGCAAGGCTCTGATAGATACAACGCAGAATTTCTCCCATTCCGTTTGGAACATACTGACCTGTTTCTTTACAATAATCCACAACACGCTTTGGCATATTTCCGGGAGGATTAAATACCGGTGCATCGGGGTTAATAAAGCACTTAAACGGCTCGGCAGCACGGGCACTTGTTTCCATCTCATCAAACGAAACATTAAGTCCCTGGCGCTTCCATTCTCCGCGTGACTGTTGAATAAGCCACAGACCGATTATATTGCGAAGATAACGGATTTTTCCGTCATGCGCACCCTCATTTGTAAATCCAACAGCGCAAGATTCTGCAGTTGTAATTGGCGCATCATTAACAGTACCGAGGAGTGACCAAGTGCCACAACTGATATATGCGTAATCCTTTTCTTTTGTAGGAACGGCGCAAACAGCAGAAGCCGTATCGTGTGTCGGTGCGGCAATTACGGGCACACTTTCACAGTGAAGTTCTTCACAAATTTCAGGTAACAGATTGCCGTAAACCTCACCCGGTAAAATCATTTTGGGGAATAAATCTTCTCTTATACCGAGTTTTTTAAGCAGTTCTTTACTGATTTCTCTCTTTTCGGCATCAAGAATATTGGATGTTGACGCATTGGTATATTCAAGGCGTTTTTCACCCGTAAGCATATACGCAAAAAGGTCGGGCATCATCAAAACGGTTTCTGCCTGTGCTAAAACCTCTGGGCGATACTTTGTAAGATAATAAAGTTGATAAAGGGTATTAAAGTTCATTTTTTGAGTACCCGCAATGGAATAAATCTCTTCCTCGGGAACAATAGAAAATACTTCTTCCGGAATACCCTCTGTTCTCGCATCACGATAATGTACGGGGTTGCATATAAGTTCGCCGTGCTTGTTTATAAGGCCAAAATCAACGCCCCAGGTATCAATAGCAATAGAATCAAATCCGCCGTCCTGAACCGCAAGAACTATTCCCTGCTTTATTTCGTGGAAAAGTCTTAAAACATCCCAAGAAAGCATTTTTCCAACAAGAACGGGGTCGTTAGAAAAACGGTGAATTTCTTTCACTTCAATTTTGCCGTTTTTAAGTTCGGCAATCATCGCTCTTCCGCTTGAGGCACCAAAATCGAATGCCAAAATTCTTTTTGAACTCATTTTTTATTCCTCCAATAAATTTTTGAATATTTTTTGAATCAGGTCACATACTATGTTTGGGACCATAAAAGGAGTTGAAATTATGCTTGACAGAATTTGTCTTATCCTGACAATAATAGGTTCTCTTAACTGGGGAAGTGTCGGTCTGTTCCAGTTTGACATCGTTGCTTGGTTATTCGGCGGTGCCGATGCACTTTTCAGCAGAATTATATACACCGTTATTGCCCTTGCGGGAGTATGGTGCATATCACTCCTCTTCAGAGAAAGAGAGCACATAGTCAAAGATGTTGACTAACAAAGTGCGGCCCGTTACTGACGGGCTGCATTTGTTTTTTCTAAAGTAACGGTATTTTCCTTTGTATTGAATGTAATATCGCCGTTTTCCGCGGTGGTATACATAGTGATTCCCCGCTTATTTATGCGTTCTACAAACTCTTCATTTGGAAGACCGAAAGTATTCTGAGCGCCGCAGAAACAAACGCAATACTGTGGTGACACTGCATCCAAAAACTCGTCGCAACCGCTATTTTTACTACCGTGGTGTGATGCCTTTAGAACATTAAACGCAGATAGCGCACCGCTTTTTAGCATTTTTCGCTCTATGGTGCTTGATATATCGCCTCCGAAGAAGAATGTAAGGTCATCACAAGTGGCGCCTACAACGAGTGAATCATCGTTTTCGCTTTTGCCTTCACCCGTCCACAAGACTGTTAAAACCGCATTACCCATAATAATTTTATCGTCTTTTTTAAGATGAACTATATTTGTTTTCAGAAGGTCGATAGCAGACACAGCATCCAAATAAAGTTGGTCATCCCTATCACACATATCGGAAAAGTATATGTTCTTAACCGAAAAATTTTCCAAAACGCGAGAAAGTCCACCTATATGGTCGCTATGCAGATGGCTAATAATCACGCCTTCTAAAGTATCAACGCCATAATAATTCAGTTTGCGTTCAATGACAAATCCATCATCAAGGTTATTCCCCGCATCGATAAGGAAAAATTTACCCTCGTTTTCAATTAGCGTACAATCGGCTTGACCGACACTAAGAAAATGCACACAGTTTTGCTTTTCTTTAACGAAAAAGGATTGCAGTTTTCGGATGTAACCAAGATTGTCTGCAAGGATTATAATTACCAGCAGTAAAATGGTTATCAAAAGGACAAACGCAGGATTTTTTGAAAGTCGCTTATTATTCATCCGACATAGCCTGACGCTCTTGCAATTGCGCCTTGGAAATTAAAACCTGACGCGGTTTAGAGCCTTCGTAGGGGCCAACTATTCCGCGTTCTGCCATTTCGTCAATAATTCTTGCCGCACGGGCATATCCGAGACGAAGTTTACGCTGTAAAAGCGAGGTTGATGCCTGCCCCGCATCAACAACTACCTCAATAGCACTCTGAAACATCGGGTCATCACCCGGTCCGTCTTCAGAAAGACCTGTTTTCTGCTTCTTTTCAACAGCAGCCTGTCTCTCTATCTCATTCATAACATCTTCATCATACGATGTGGTATGGTCGGCTTTTACATAATCAACAACATTTTCAACCTCTTCATCGCTGACAAAACAACCTTGAACGCGGTTGGGTTTTGTAGCACCTACGGGATTGAAAAGCATATCACCGCGACCGAGTAGTTTTTCAGCGCCGCCGACATCAAGAATGGTACGGCTATCGACCTGTGAAGATACCATAAATGCAATTCTTGAAGGCACATTTGCCTTAATCAAACCGGTTACAACATCTACAGAGGGACGCTGTGTTGCGATTATAAGATGCATACCCGCAGCACGAGCCTTTTGTGCAATACGGCAGATTGATTCTTCAACTTCATTAGGTGCGGTCATCATAAGGTCTGCCAACTCGTCAATAATTATAACTATTTGCGGCATTTTTTCTATATCTTCATTTGTTTCGGCAAGTTTATTATAACCCGCAAGGTCGCGCACATTATTCTCCGCAAAAAGTTTATAGCGTTTTTCCATTTCGCTTACTGCCCATCCGAGAGCGCCTGACGCTTTTCGTGGGTCGGTTACAACGGGTACCAAAAGATGCGGAATTCCGTTATATACACCGAGTTCAACAACCTTTGGGTCGATAAGCAAGAGTTTAACCTCGTCAGGATTGGACTTATAAAGCAGACTGATAATTATCGAATTTATGCAAACCGATTTACCGGAGCCGGTAGCACCCGCAATAAGTCCGTGGGGCATTTTTGCAATATCTGCAACCACAACATTACCCGCAATATCGCGTCCGAGCGCTACTGTTAATTTGCTTTTTGAGTTAGCAAAAGTCGGTGACTCAATAACCTCGCGCACACACACGCTACAGGTGTTTTTGTTAGGAACTTCTATACCAACCGCGGCTTTATTGGGAATTGGTGCCTCAATACGCACACCCGCAGATGCGAGGTTAAGCGCAATGTCATCCGCAAGGTTGGTAATTTTGCTTATTTTTACACCCGCACAGGGTTGCAGTTCGTATCTTGTAACCGCGGGGCCTCGGCTTATATCCACAATGCGTGTTTCAACGCCGAAACTTCTAAGCGTATCAACAAGGCGTGTTGCAGTGGAATCAAGGTCGGCACTTGCCGATTGTGCATCTTCAAATCTCGGCTCATTGAGAAGAGAAATCGGCGGAATTCTATAGCCCTCATCAGTGATGGAAATTCCACTGCTGTTTTTAATAGAGTTATCTGTTTCCTGCTCTTTTTTATCATCATTAGTTTCTAAAACAGACTCGTCTTTGTTCGGTTTTTCCTCTGATTCTATAACAACATCTTTAGTTTCAACATCGTGATACGCAGCAACAACGCGCTGTTGCATATCGGACATATCTTCTTTTACGGGGTTACGCTCTATCGGTATATCGTCAACGGGGATATCAATAAAACGGCTGTTCTTCTTGCGTTCTTTGATTTTGCGAAGTTGCTCTGCGGTATCGTCTTCTTTTTCAGTTTCTTCTGCTTCAAGCGAAGACATTTTATCAGCATAGGCGGTTTCGGCCTGTTCTTTAATCTTGCGAACAGAACCAAACATAGCCTTAAAGAGTGCAATAAGGGTAGTGCCTGTTATGAGCATCAGAAAAACACAAGAAAGCAATATAATTGTAATACCCGCACCCGTTCCGCCAAAGGCTTTATATATCGGTGTTCCCACAAGTGCGCCAAGGAAACCGCCGCCTTTTATTCCCAAAGAATAGGATGACATAAGGTGTTGCCAAAATGTTGCAGACGCATCGCGTTTTGTGAAGATATCAATTGCCGCACCGATAAACACAATGAGCACAGCCGATTCGATTACCTTTGCAGTCAGCGTACCGTAAAGTTTATCAAGCGCGTAAAGCACCGCCACCAAACCGATAAGGAAAGGCAGAAAAATGGCGCAAAAGCCAAATACACCAAACAGAAAATTATGTAAATGAAGCCACAAATTTTCACCCTTTATACAAACCACAAAAAGCAAAAATACGGCAACGGCAAACCAAACGATTGACGAAACCTGTCTTCTTCCGTTCTTAATATCGTTTGAGCGTTTTTTGTTTTCAATCGCCGTTGCGGTGGTGCTTTTTTTCGGTCTTCCCCTCTTTTTAGTAGGCATTTAGACATCTCCTTTTATGTATATGCGTAACAAGTACGCATTTCATTTTTTATTTTCTTCAATCATTTCCGATAGACAAGAAATAGCGTCCGACAGGTTACCGAGTTTATCAATAAGACCTGTGGAAACGGCTTTTTGCCCCTCAATAACAGTACCCATATCGGTCACAAGTTCACCAGTGTTCATCATAAGGCTAATAAACACATTTTCATCAATCTTTGAATTTTCGGTCACAAATTTTGTAATTCTATTCTGCATACGCTCAAAATAATTAAGCGTTTGCGGAACACCAAGAACGAGTCCGTTCATTCGCACAGGATGAATTGTCATTGTGGCAGAACGCGCTATAAACGAGCGTTTTGCAGCAACCGCAAGTGGAACACCAATTGAATGTCCCCCGCCCAAAACCAAAGATACCGTAGGCTTTTTCATCCCAGCAATGAGTTCGGCAATAGCCAATCCCGCCTCAACATCACCGCCAACGGTATTGAGTATTATAAGCAGACCGTCAATATCGGTTGACTGTTCAATACTCACAAGTTGCGGTATGACATGTTCATACTTAGTTGTCTTACTCTGCGGCGGTAAAATTGAGTGTCCCTCAATTTCACCAATAATAGTAAGACAGTATATTCTGTGCTTTCCGTCAAATGTGGTAATTGAGCCGGAATCTTTAATGTGTTCAAGCGTATCGCCCTCACGATTTTCGTTAATTTCGTTTTCGTTATTCATAAGTTTTCCCTCCAAAAACTATTGTTTGATGAAAACTTATAAACATACACAATATATTATACTATTATATTTAATACATTTCAAGCAATAAAATATAGGACGGTTTAATCCGCCCTATATTTTTAGATTACATATTTTCCGTCCTTATAATCACAAACGAGTGTATCGCCTGATTTTATGCTTCCATCAAGCATTTTTTCGGACAACATATCCTCAATATTCGCCTGAATTGCGCGTTTGAGCGGACGGGCGCCATAAATTTCATCAAATCCCGCATCTGCCACTGCGGACACCGCCTCTTTGCTGAAAGAAACGGTTATACCTAAATCGGACATACGCTTTTGTAATGACGCGAGTAGTTTTTCCGCTATCAGTACGATATCATCGTGTGACAGTTTGTGGAAGACAATTATATCGTCAATACGATTAAGCATTTCGGGGCGGAATTCTTTTTTGAGTTCTGATAGAACCTCTTCTTTTATAACCTCGTTAGATTTTGTGGTTTCTCCCGATTCCCCGAAACCGAAAGCCGCTTTCTTTTCGGTTATAAGACGGGCGCCGATATTTGAGGTCATAATTATAACGGTATTTTTGAAATTAACCTTTCTTCCCTGCGAATCTGTCAGAACACCGTCATCTAAAATCTGTAAGAGGATATTAAACACATCGGGATGCGCCTTTTCAATCTCATCAAACAGTACCACAGAATACGGAGAACGGCGCACCATTTCGGTAAGTTGACCGCCCTCGTCAAATCCGACATATCCGGGAGGCGAACCTATTAAGCGCGAAACGGTATGTTTTTCCATATATTCCGACATATCGAGGCGAATCATTGCATTTTCACTGCCAAACATTGCTTCAGCCAATGTTTTACAGAGTTCGGTTTTACCAACACCAGTAGGTCCTAAGAATATAAATGAGCCAATCGGTCGTTTGGGGTCTTTAAGTCCTACTCTGCCTCTGCGAATAGCACGCGAGACCGCCGAAACCGCCTCACTCTGACCGACAATACGCTCGTGCATTACATCCTCAAGTCGCAAAAGTCTCTCACTTTCTTCTTCGGTTAACTGTTGTAACGGTATTCCTGTCCAACTTGACACTATATCAGCAATTTCTGTTGCGGTTACTGCGCCCGAAATACGCTCTTTATCGTCATTCCATTTATCTTTAAGCGAACACAGTTCTTCACGCAATTCCTTTTCTTTATCGCGCAGTTGTGCCGCCTTTTCAAAATCTTGCGAATTAACGGCAGCGGTCTTTTCGGTATCAAGTTCCGAAATTTTTTCCTCAAGTTCCTTAAGTTCGCTCGGTGCGGCAAAAACTTTCAGTCTTACGCGCGATGCAGCCTCGTCTATAAGGTCAATCGCCTTATCGGGCAAGAATCTGTCCGCAATATAGCGAGAAGAAAGTTTAACCGCCTCTTCTATCGCTTCATCGGTTATTCTGACGCCGTGGTGTGCCTCATATTTATCGCGAAGACCTTTGAGAATCAAAATCGCATCGTTTTCATCAGGCTCAGCCACAGTAACGGGTTGAAAACGCCTTTCAAGCGCGGCATCTTTTTCAATATTTTTACGGTATTCGGATATTGTTGTAGCACCGATAACCTGTAAATCTCCACGCGCAAGTGACGGTTTTAATATGTTTGCCGCATCGGTTGAGCCCTCAGCAGAACCCGCGCCGATTATGGTATGCACTTCGTCAATAAACAGGATAATATCCTTGTTTTCAAGCACTTCGTTAATAACAGATTTAATGCGTTCTTCAAAATCGCCTCTATATTTCGTTCCTGCGACCATTCCCGTTAAATCAAGTGATATTATTCTTTTTTGATTCAAAACATCGGGTGCCTCATTATTGGCGATTTTCAGCGCCAATCCCTCGGCTATTGCGGTTTTACCAACACCGGGCTCACCAATTAAGCAAGGATTATTCTTTGTTCTGCGACAAAGAATTTGTATAACACGCTCTATCTCACTGCTTCTGCCGATGACGGGGTCAAGTGCGCCCGATTTTGCCTCTGCTGTGAGGTCTCTGCCGTATTTTTCTATAGTGGGTGTTTTTTTGCCACCGCTTTTCTTATCATTTTTAGATTTCGGCGAATGGTTTCCACCCTCTGCATCGGCTCCGACAGTATTCATAAGTTCGCTTGTAAGTGTTGCAGCATCAACCGAAAGTTCGCCCAAAAATCTAATTGCATAGTTATCGCCGTCACTTAAAATTCCAAGCAAAATATGTTCTGTTCCAACAAATCCGTTAGAAAAGTTTTTAGAAAGCGAAATTGCCGCTTCTACCACCCGTTTAGCGCGTGGGGTTAAATTTTCGGGCGTAAGATTTGTGGGTGTTCCCACTCCGATTGTACTTTCAAGCAGGGAATCTATCTTTTCTTCGGTAACACCCTTGTCATTCAACACACTTGCGGCAACCCCGCCGCCAACGCGTAAAAGTCCTAATAAAATATGCTCACTTCCAACATAGGTATGTCCCATTGTTTCGGCGGCATTTATTGCTAAATTCAGGGCTTCATTTGCCTTTTCTGTAAATCCGTTAAAATTATATCTCATAAAATCACTCCAAGTGTTCTCTCACAATTTTTGCGCGACAAATATCTCTGTCATCGGGCGACATCAAGCCGTTAAGTTTTTGAAGCATAAACGGCTGACATTCCACGAGCAGACGCACAGGTAAAGATTTGTCTATATCTATTATGCCCATAGCGGTACCGAGTTTAATCCGCGAGATGAGTTGCATCATCTCCTCACTTGACAAAATTCTTTGATTTTTAAGAATTCCGTACGCGCGCATTACATTATCCTCTAATGATATTTTGTTAATAGCATCGCGGTCAAGGTTTTCCTTTTTTATAATCTGCATTGTGATAGATTTTAGGTTATCAAGCGCCGCTTTCTCGGAAATTCCGAGAGTTATTTGGTTAGAAAGTTGATAAAGCGAAGCGGCGGATTTTGAGCCTTCGCCATAAAGTCCTCTTACCGTAAGACCGAATTTTGATGCCGATTCACTTATGGCAGAAAGTGTGCCGTTATTCGATGTAACAGGTAGATGCAACATAACTGATGCGCGAAGTCCTGTACCCAAATTTGTGGGGCATTGGGTTAAAAATCCAAACTGCTCAAGGTAGGCATAGTCAACCTCTTTTGATATTGCATCGTCAATTTTATCAGCAATATCATAGGCAGTTTCAAGCGCAAGTCCGGGTAAAATTACCTGAATTCTTATATGGTCCTCTTCACAAACCATAATACTTACGCTCTCATCTGAAGAAATTATCAATAGTTTATTTTCGCGGTGATGGGCAAATTCGGGACTTATGATGTGACGCTCAATCATCGCACCTGCTTCTTCGTCAGATACGCTATTCATATCTATAACCATAAGTTTTCCGCAAATATCCTCAGGAATATTGGCAGCAGCCTTTTTCATTAGAGTATTAACTTCGTTTATGTGCTCGGCAGTCATACGCGCAGGGAAAGGAATTTTCTTTATATTACGGGCAATTCGTACGCGGGTGCTGACAACGATATCGCCTTCTTCGCCGAACGATTTATACCACTCACTCATTGTCTTCCCTTCCTTCCAGTTCCTTTATTTCATCGCGCAATTTTGCGGCAAGTTCAAAGTTTTCTTCGCTAACCGCTTTAAGCATTTGTGCACGAAGCGTTTCTTTTTTATCCTCTTTTGTAACAGGTGCCAAGGCAGATGATGTTACATTTAATCTTTTGCCAATATGTTCTGTTGTGCCGTGAACGCGTTTTAGATACGGTATTAACTTATTCTTAAATGATTCGTAACATTCAGAACAACCCATTTTACCGCTTTCGGCAATATCAGAAAAGCGCGTACCGCAACATTCGCAACGGTGTTCTTTGATATTTCCCGTTGCAAGTTCATCACTGAACATTGCACTTAACATAGAGGCAAATCCGTTATTTACAAATTTAGAATAGCCACTCATAGCGGCACAGTATCCGCAAAGATTTTTTTCTGTTACAACACCGTTAATTACGGTTTTAATATGGGTTGTAGCAGGGTTTTTCCCACAGTTTTCACAAAGCATAAATTTACCTCCTAAAGTTCTGTTAAAAGCATATGTTTGAGAATTGACGCTCTTGCCACATCACGATACTCTATTGGCAGACACGAAAGCGTTTTATCCGATATTGCAGAAAGCATCAAAACAGATGATTCGCGCGAAAGCACACCGTTTTGCAGACAGTTTTCTATCAAAACTCTTGACGACATATTATCAAGTCTGCTGCCTATAGAATTAATTATATGCATTATTGCAGAACTTCTATTAACCTGAACGCGCCTGATTCTGATGTATCCGCCACCACCGCGCCTACTCTCTATAATATATCCGTTTTCGGGCGTAAAGCGGGACGAAAGCACATAGTTAATTTGGCTTGGAACACAGCCAAGCGCGTTTGCAAGTTCGTTTCGTCCGATTTCTGCCATATCCATCTCGGATTCATTTATAATTTCTATTATTCTTTTTGCAATTAAATCACTTATCTTCATAATAATCTTTTGACCTTTCCTGACTTTAATTATATTATACACGAAAGTCAAAGAAAGTCAAATATTATTTTTAAGAAATTTTGCAACTGTAACAAAAATATGAAATTAGCATAGTATGATATTGAAGACAGGAAGAAGGAGGTTTATGCTATGTGTAACGGTAATAACGGTTTCTTCGGTGGCAATTGCTGCACTTGGATAATCATTCTTGTTATCCTCTTTGCTTGCTGCGGTGGTTGTGGCAACAACGGCGGTTGCGGCAACAATGATTGCTGCTGCTAATCGGCAATCCATAAAAAAAGAGCCTATCCAAACGGATAGGCTCTTGCCATTTATGTATTACTTATTAAATACATCAAGAACTGTGACATAATCATCATCAGAATCCTCTGTGCTGATAAGGTCACTGAGTTGGCTTGAAATATCGTTGCTTTCCTTTTTCTTGGAATCGCCAAGACCGGTTGCAACAACTGTTACACGGATTGTATCCTCAAGAGTATCATCAAGCTGTGCACCCCAAATGATAGTTGCATCGGGATTTGCCATCTCAGATATGATGGAAGAAGCCTGTTCAACCTCTTCAAGACCGATATCGTTAGATGCTGTGATGCTGATGATAACGCCCTGTGCATTGTCCATAGAAGTTTCAATGAGGGGGCTGTTGATAGCAATCTTAGCAGCCTGTTCAGCCTTATCGCGACCTTCTGCAACACCCACGCCCATATGTGCATAACCAGCATCTTTCATAATGGTTGTAACATCGGCAAAGTCGAGGTTAACAAGTGCGGTAACATTGATAAGTTCAGAGATGCTCTGAACGCCCTGACGAAGAACATCGTCAGCGATTTCAAATGCATTCTTGAATGTAATCTTCTGCTCAGAAACATACTTAAGACGCTCGTTGGGGATTACAACAAGGCTATCAACCTGCTCACGAAGTGCGGCAATACCGATTTCAGCCTGTTCCATTCTCTTTTTGCCTTCAAATGCAAAAGGCTTTGTAACGATACCAACAGTGAGTATGCCAAGTTCTCTTGCAATCTGAGCAACAACGGGTGCAGCACCTGTACCTGTGCCACCACCCATACCTGCGGTAATGAAAATCATATCAGCATCACGAATAGCCGATGTGATTTCGTCTTTAGATTCTTCTGCTGCGTTTCTGCCGCGCTCAGGATTTGCACCGGCACCCATACCGCCTGCAGATTTTTCACCAATCTGAATTTTCTGGTTTGCTTTTGAAAGATACAAGGCAGCCTTATCTGTGTTTACGGCAACAAATTCAACACCGCGAACACCGGCATCAACCATGCGGTTAATAGCGTTTCCGCCGCCGCCGCCAACACCGACAACCTTAATTTTTACTACATTTGCCAATTCGTTTGAAACTTCCAATGACATTTTTTTCAACCCTTCCGATACTTTTTATGTGAAAACTTTCAAAATATATTGCATAAAACAATTACACACGCTAATAATAACACATTATATAATAAATTTCAATAATTATTTTTAATTTTTTTCAAATAAAATCCAAACCAGCAAAAAAGCGCATTTTAACCCGATATTCCGCAGAAATTATACACATCTATCTTCACATCTTTGAAGAGTGATTTTGTGTTATCGTTTGCAAAGGCTTTCATATTTGCAACGCCCTGTGCTTTTTCGCTCATTTTTTCGTACATAGCCGCAAATCGTTTGATTTTATAGTCTAATTCGACATTTGGTCCAAGTTCCACAACAATTCGTTCATCTACTATGAACTTAATATTTATATCATCGCTGACATCAACACCTGTGACTGTAAAATCTTTATTGTCTGTCAGTTGTAAAATTTCGTTCAAACGTTCGTCTTCTTCTGCGGATAATTTAACCGTTTCGCCCAAGTTTTGTTTGAATTTTGTTTTTGATTTTATAAATATAGAGTCCACGGGCGGCTCTTCTGTTGTATCAATAAACTTAAAATTTTTGTCAATCATACAGAAGTAGCCGTCATTTATTAAATAATACTTTGGTGTAGCGGTTTTTACCGTAAGTTTTATAGTATCGGGAAAGAGTTTCTCAACCGCTATATCGCCGCTTTTTGCAAGTTTTTTTGAAATCTTGCCTGTCACTTTTTCTTTAGAAAGCAAAATCATATTACTATCGTTATCAATTCCACTTGCATCGACAATTTCTTCCCTTGTGTAGATACTTTCGTTCTTTACAATCACTTTTTTTACAGGAAACAGAACAGTAACGGAAAGTATTATAAAAACGCTTACAAGCATCAAAAACAGAAAAACCAAAAAGCCCACAACGCGTCTTTTTCTACGCACTTTGCGCTTTTGTGTATTTCTTTTTATAACCTCTTCCCTGTTTTCCATTCCTATACCTCTTTTCGTACAATGTCTGCACCAAGATTTGTCAAGACATTTTCTATTTCTTCATATCCTCTATCTATGTGGTAGATTTTATCAACAATCGTAAGTCCGTCTGCCGCTAACCCCGCAAGAGTGAGTGCTGCACCGCCGCGCAAATCGGTCGATTCAACCCTTGCGCCTGAAAGTTTCTCTATCCCATCAATGACGGCAACTCTATCAGCAAGTTTAATTTTAGCACCAAGACGCCGCATCTCGCCCACATAGTTATATCTGTTCTCAAAAATATTTTCTACAAACATTGAACTTCCCGAAGCCAACGAAGCCATCGCTACCAAAATTGGTCCCGCATCGGTTGGGAAACCCGGGTAAACCATTGTTTGAATCTTTAAGAATCTGTTGAGCCTTTGAGGTGCGGTTAAAAAAACGCTTTTATTCTTAAGTTGCAACTCGCATCCCATTTCCGAAAAATATGACAAAACAGAAATTAAATGTGACTGTTCAATGTTTTTAAGTAGTATTTCGCCTTTTGTCATAGCAGCCGCCGCTAAGTATGTTGCGGCAACAATTCTATCAGGTATTACTGTGTGTTCAGCACCGTGCAGTTTAGAAACACCGTTAATAACCACCGTTCCCGTTCCCGCGCCGTAAACGCAACCACCCGCACGATTTATAAAATTTTGCAGGTCGCATATTTCGGGTTCACGCGCGGCATTATGAATTACCGTTCGGCCTTTTGCCGTTGCCGCGGCAAGAATTATATTCTCTGTTGCGCCGACACTTGGAAAAGCAAGGTGTATTTCTGCGCCTATAAGACAGTTTTCAGTTTTACAGTCAAGGCAACCGTAACTTTCATCAATTATAAGGCCTAATTTTCTAAGCGCAGAAATGTGCAAGTCTATCGGACGCGGTCCCAATTCGCATCCGCCAGGACTACATAGTTTTGCGCGTCCCATTCTTGCGGAAATTGCACCAAGAAGCACAATTGAAGACCGCATTTCGCGCATAAGGCTATCGGGTATATCGCAACAAGAGATATTACTTGCATCGACAATAAGGGTATCGCCCTCGCGTTTGCAAACACACCCAAGATGCTCTAGAATCCGCACCGATGCGGTTACATCCGAAAGTTTTGGACAATTATGTATCACACTTTCGCCGTCACAGAGAACGGTTGCCGCCAAAATTGGCAAAGCACTGTTCTTTGCGCCTTGTACAGAGACTTCGCCCGATAGGCGTTTGCCCCCGTTAATATATAATTTTGACATTATTAGCACCTCACATAAATGTGGTAATATCTTCACATTTCATACTATGAGGTGCAGTAAAATTATGCTACTGTAAATAATTTCATTATTACTTGATAAATACGCTCATTTGCATCACTAATCGCACTGTTTTTTGCATTTTGGCTCATTTTTTCAAGCGCCTCTTTATTATCAACCATATAAGAAACCGTCTTAATAAGGCGTTCAGCCGACAGGTCTTTTTCTTCAATTACCTCAGCGGCACCCGCTTTTTTAAGTGTCATTGCGTTATGGAATTGATGGTTTTCCGCAACATAGGGTGACGGTATGAGAACCGATGGTTTTCCGCAGTTTTGAAGTTCGCTCAAGGTTATTGCACCCGAACGGCAAATTACTAAATCCGCCGCCGCCATACAAACATCCATATCGTCTATATATTCGCGTATTTCTATATTTGAATATTTATCATAATCAAGTTTTTCTTTCAGTAAAGCAACAGTATCTTCATAACCTCTTTTGCCTGTTGCGTGTAAATGATAGTATTTGCCGCTTTCGGCAAAATGTGTTATGAGCCCCACAACCGCCTCATTTATCGGACGGGCACCAAGGCTGCCGCCAAACGAAAGAATAACAGGTTTATCACCTGTGCCGAGTTTTTCCTTTGCCAACTGCTTATCAACATGCGTCATAGCAGTTCTCACAGGGTTTCCGGTAATTACGGGTTTTGATTTACATTTAAGATATTTTTCCGCTTCAGGCATTGCAAGCATTACCGTATCAACCATTGAAGAAAGTGCTTTTGTGGTAATGCCAGGGAAAGCATTTTGCTCGTGTATACAGGTGCGGATTTTAAGTTTTGCAGCCTCTCTAAGAACGGGGCCGCTAACATATCCGCCTGTGCCAACTACAACATCAGGATTGAGTTTTTTTAATATTTTTCTTGCCTCAACTGATGATGTGAGCATCATTCTTACAGCAGAAATATTTTTTTTGATATTTTGCAAGGATAGTTTTCTTTGGAAACCAGCAACCTCTATCGGATAAAAATCATATCCCGCTGCTCTAACCAAGCGCGATTCAAGTCCTTTTTCGGTTCCGATATAACTAATTTTTGCATCCTTATGATTTGAAACGATATAATCGGCAACCGCAAGGGCGGGGTTAATATGTCCCGCAGTACCGCCGCCTGCAAACAAAATATGCATAGAGGTTTCTCCTTTATAAACTAAGTTTTCTCAAGCGAACTTGCCCTTGAAACAGATAAAACTATTCCCATTTCGGCAAGAAGTATCATTAGTGCCGTACCGCCGTAACTAAAGAACGGCAAACCAATACCGGTATTGGGAATTGTATTAGTTACAACCAAAATATTTAGCGCAACCTGTAAACCAACTTGGAATGTAAGGCCGAGCGCTAAAAGCGAACCAAATTTATCACGCGCACGCATTGCAATTGTGAACCCGCGCCAGACGAGTGCACAGAAAAGAATAATTATAACCATTGCACCGATAAGACCAAGTTCTTCGCAGACAATTGAAAATATAAAATCATTGTGCGGTTCAGGCACCCACAAATATTTTTGTCTTGACTGCCCAAATCCGCGTCCCAGTATACCGCCCGAGCCGATTGCGAGTAACGACTGAATGGTTTGATACCCCTCATCGGTCGGATACGACCACGGGTCAAGCCAAGCCATAATTCTATCGGATGCATAGCCAAGGTAATATCTGATGATAAAATATCCTCCAACACCCGCAGCACCTGCAAGTGCAACACCAATCGTGGTTAATTTTTTTGAAAGACCGCCGGCAAACAACATCACAATTCCTATGAAGAAAATAAGCACCGTTGCCGAAATGTGTGTTTCAAACACAACAAGAGCGCAAACAACCGCCAACAATAATAGTAAAAGTCCTACAAAACGCCAGTTGCCCATCTTATCCAAATTATTGGAAATTAGATGCGCAAAGAGCACCACAATTGCAAATTTTCCGATTTCGGAAGGTTGAAACTGTATCGGACCGATTGTAATCCAACGGTGAACATTAGCAACCGCCGGAAAACCATAAACTGCTATAAGCAGCACAATGGCAATTCCGTATATCCAAAGCGCATATTTTTGAAAATACTTATAATTCACCTTAGATAATACGAACATAAAAATTAGTCCTACGCCGGCTAATGCAACCTGTCTCAATATAAATCTGAAACTGTTGCCGTAATATGTCAGCGCATATGAATAACTGGCAGAAAACAGCATTATAAGTCCTATAACGAGCATAATCATTACAAGACTGAAAAAAGTTATATCCATTTTTCCTTTTATCCAGAAGTCGCCATAAGGTGACGCGCTTCTTTTTTTAGCCATTTTCCTCACCACTTTACTTACAAATTATGATGTTGCAAAATAACGCTTTATTACGTTTTTTGCAACATAGAGCCGATAATCATTATAATAAACCTGAAATCAAAACCGCTATAGCACCAAATGCCATAGAAACAACCGAGAAAATAAGTACAATCTTTTCTTCTCCCCAACCGCTCATTTCAAAATGATGGTGAATTGGAGTCATCTTAAAGATACGCTTTCTTGTCTTTTTGAAATACGCTACCTGTATTACTACCGAAAGCGCCTCACATAGATAAACAATTCCTATAAGCAACAAAAGGATAGGTCTTCCTGTGCAGAACGCAAGTCCTACGACAGCACCGCCAAGGAAAAGCGAACCCGTATCACCCATAAACATTTTTGCAGGGTGAGAATTCCAAACAAGGAAACCGACACAGGTACCCGCAACCGCCGATGCAAACATATTTGCACCCGCAAGACGCAAACCACCTGTAATTAACATAAAAATACAACAAACAATAAGTGTGACCGAACTTGCAAGTCCGTCAACACCGTCTGTAAGGTTTACGGCGTTTATAAAGCCATAAATAAACATAAGCGCAATCGGCCAGAACAAAAGTCCGGCACCGCTTACAATGCTGACATCGCCTATAAACGGCAACCAAGTTGTCTTAACACCCGCAAAATAGAGCACAGCCAGATACAGCGCCGATAAAAACAGTTGCATTACTGTTTTTTGACGGGCGGTAAGTCCCAAATTGCGCTTTTTTACAACCTTGATATAGTCATCCAAAAAGCCTACAACACCCATTAAAAGCGCAAGGCCAACCGATGCAATAAATATTGTGAATTTATTAGTTTTAACCTCTGAAAAAATGTTAACCTTTGCAATCATTCCATAGGCAAAAGCCGCACAGAGCGCCACCAAAACGCCGAAAATCATCATTATTCCGCCCATTGTGGGTGTGCCCTGTTTCTTTTGGTGCCATTGTGGTCCTTCTTCGCGAATGGTTTGACCAAAATTAAGTTTTTTCAGTACCGGCAAGGCATAAAGCCCCGAAACAGCCGTTGCAATAAATGCAATTATTGCCGAAACTACAGGAGAAATGTCCGTCATATTTACACTCCTTACTTTTCTAAAGTCGCAAGAACTTCTGCTATTACTTCGCGTTCATCAAAATGAATTGTATCGCGGCCCAAAATCTGATATGTTTCATGACCTTTACCCGCAAGGACCAAAACATCGTCTTTTTGCGCGTTTTTAATAGCATATTCTATTGCTTCTTTTCGGTTTTCAATAACGGTGTACGCCGCCTTTTTATCGGTTATACCCGCAAGAATATCTTCAATTATTGCCGAAGGATTCTCGGTTCTTGGATTATCGCTTGTCACTATTGTGAAATCGGCATAATCGGTTGCGATTTTACCCATAATCGGTCTTTTTGTTTTATCGCGGTCGCCGCCGCAACCAAATAGCACTACAAGTCGGTTCTTCTTACATTCTCTGAATGTTTTAAGAATGTTTTCAAGTCCGTCAGGTGTATGAGCATAGTCTATTATAACCGTAAAATCTCTGCCTGTCGGCACAACCTCTGCTCTGCCCTTAACACCGCTAATCTGTGATAGTGCAGTAGCAGCAGATGCGGCAGAAAAGCCGAGTTTTATAGCCGCGATAACCGCACACATTGAGTTATATACAGAAAATCTTCCGCCTGTTGAAAGTCTTATACGACTTATTGTGCCGTATCCGACAAACTCATAATCAACGCCGTCTGTGCGATAATTAATATTCTTAGCAGTATAGGTAGCATCGTCACTCTTGGCCGAATATGTTACAATTTCTTTTTCGAGTCCTGATACCATTTTCTCGCTATATTCATCATCAAAATTAACAATGGAAAGTTTCGCGTTTTCAAAGAGTTTACGCTTGGCTAACATATAGTTTTCCATTGTTATATGATAGTCAAGGTGGTCTTGAGTAAGGTTTGTAAAAATACCAACACTAAACTGGAGTCCCTCTACCCTACGCTGATGGAGTGCGTGACTTGATACCTCCATTATTACATAACGGCAACCCGCCGATTTCATTTTAGCGAAAAGTTCTTGCAACTCATAAACGCCCGGCGTAGTGTTGTTAGACACTAACACCTCATCACCAATCATATTCTGAATAGTTCCGATAAGTCCAACCTTTTCGCCGTTATATTCAAGGATAGATTTTATCATATAGGTTACGCTTGTTTTTCCGTTTGTGCCTGTAACACCGATTATTTTAAGTGATTTTGCGGGGTTATGGAACCAAGCGGCACACATCTTGGCATAAATTTTATGCGTATCCTCCACTAGCAACTGAACCGGTGCGCCGACATCGCGTTCTGCCACAACAACCGAAGCACCGTTTTTTAGTGCCGACTCGACAAAATCGTGTCCGTCAGCCAATGCGCCATTCACACAAACAAACGCCCAGCCTGATTTTACCTTACGGGAATCATTAGTAACGCCTTTTATGTCAATGTTTCCTATATCTGCCGTTACATCGGGCATAAGTTCTTTGAATAGCATTCTTTTCACCTCTTAGTTAGTGGCATAATCTGCCGAACTGTTATCTCTAAAGAATACGGTAACAACCGTTCCGTAATCAACCGTTGTTTCTGCGGCAATACTCTGTGTATAGGCAATTACTGCGCCGCCGCCCTGTGCGTTGCCTGAAAATTCCACATTTACTCCCGCGTTAATAGCCGCATCATTAACTGAAGACAGCGTCATACCAACAAAATTAGGCACCTTTGTTTGTGTCTTTTCGCTTCCCTCGGTATAAAGCACCACAAGTCCGTTTTTGCTAACCGAACTGTTTGCTGCGGGAACCTGTTTTTCAATAGTTTCACCGTCTCCCACAATTTTATATGAAAGACCTGCTGTTTTAATTTTTTGTTTTGCCGCTTCTACAGTATCACTTGCCACATCGGGAACCTTTACAAACAGTTTGTTAAGTTCTTCTTCACTATATTGCGGTTCATATCCTAGATATGGCAAAACTTCAGACAAAATTTGTCCGCCCACCGGCGCAGAAACAACACTACCGTAATATCTGCCGCCTTTTGGTTCGTCAAGAAGCACCAAAACTGCAATTTCGGGGTTATCCATAGGTGCAATACCGCAAAAAGATGATACATACAGGTTATCCTGACCTGTTGCATTCATTTGAGCAATTTTTTGCGATGTACCTGTTTTACCGCCGATTTTATATCCTGCGACATACGCATTTTTTGCGCCGCCCGAAACAACCGCGTTTTCAAGCATTTCGCATATTTTTTTGCTTGTTTCTTCCGATATTACCTGTCGTTTAACGGTAGTTGTAGTTGTAGATTTAACATTTCCTTCAGAATCCAACACCTTTGAAACCAAGTAAGGCTTTACAAGGTATCCGCCATTAACCGCCGCCGCAACGGCACTTATAAGTTGAACAGGCGTTGTACTAAAGGTCTGACCAAATGAAGATGACGCCAATTCAACAGGGCCCATACTCGCTTCAGAGTGGTAGATTGATGTGACTTCACCGGGCAGGTCGATACCTGTCTTTTGGGTAAGTCCAAAAGCCTCAAAATACTTAGAAAACATCTTGCTGCCGAGCAACGAGCCTAATGTTATAAACACCGGGTTACAGGAATTTGAAACAGCCTGGTTCAAGTTCTGTACGCCGTGGCCGGAATGTTTGTGACAATTATAGTGTTGACCAGCAACGACTATGTAACCGGGACAATTATATTTATTATTAAGGTTTGTTACATTTTCTTCCAACGCGGCAGAGGCTGTCACAATCTTGAATACCGAACCAGGCTCATACGAGTCGGAAACCGCCTTGTTACGCCATTGTTTGTTGCGAAGTTCGGTCAATAGTTTCGAGCGTTCTTCACCCTCAAGACCTGTCAAAAGTTCGTTATCCGCCTCTGAAAGTGCAAAGGGGGTGTTTGGGTTAAAGTCCCCTTTTATCGCCATTGCAAGAATGGCACCCGTTTTTACATTCATAACGATTGAAACACCGCGGTTAGCAACCAAATTTTCTTCAATTGCGGCGCTCAGGTATTTCTCTGCGACATACTGAATGTATGAATCTATTGTAAGCACCAACGAACTTCCGTTCTCGGCTTTTATGATTTTTTCGTAACTAAAAGGCATATTAACGCCCTGTGCATTTTTTGCGGCTACAACTCGACCGGGAACGCCTGTAAGTTCCGAATCGTAATAACTTTCGATACCCGCAAGACCTTGGTTATCGTCACCAACAAAACCAAGCACAACAGACGCTAAATTATCATTAGGATAATAGCGTTTTGTTGAAACATCAAGGCCGATGTAATTCGAAAGTTTATAATCCTTGTTATCGGCAATAAACTTTCTGATTTTATCGGCTTCAGGTTTTTCAACCTTTCTTTTGATAATTACATAATAACTGCCCGTTTTTTCCATCTGCTTTTCGAGCGTTTCATACTCAACATCCAAAATTGACGAAAGATTTTCGGCAATTAGGTGTTTTACGGTCGAAAGTTTTGCGGCATCGGTAATTTTTTTGAAATTATTTGGCGAAAGATACACCGTCCAACAGTTTGCACTTGTGGCAAGTTGATTCATATTTACATCGTAAATATCACCGCGGGGTGCGGTAAGTGTGGTATCGTAAAGTTGTTGTTCGGACGCTTTTGCCTGATATTCCTCGCCTTTTATAACCATAATGTTAAAAAGACTGGCTCCCGTTGCAACGCCCATCACAAGCATCATAATGAGCAATACACACAGCATTCTCAGCCACATAACTTTATTAAGTTTATTATTTACTGCCTTTGCCATGTAATACACCACCCAATATAACGCTCGAAAACGAGAGCCGAAAAAATTCTCCTTTCAACCCTCGCATTCGTTTCTTTCTTTATTATATTATAATGTAAACGGATTCATAACTCAATGTCAAATTTATCCCACCGTTTAATCCTTTGCAACCGATAATATCCCGTCTGATGTTACCGCCGCATTAGTTTTATTTGTCTTGATATATATAATCTGCGATTTATCCATCTTTTTCATACCAAGCGAAACGGCAGATTCCTCGATATTCTTGAAAGAGATTCTATTTTCAAACTCAACATTCAGTCTTGTATTTTCGCTTTCAAGTTCTGCTATTTCGGTTTTGATTTTGTTTATATCGTCATTAACTTCTGTTATTCTTACGCGTAAAAAGATATTTGCACAAATCACAGAAAGCACAAACGCTATGATTGCAATCTTTTTTACATTTTCCGAAACAACAGCAGTTGCTCTCTGCTTCGATGCGGACTTTTTCTTCTGCGGCATTTTAACTATTTTTGCAGATTCAGTATTCTTTTTTGGCAAGAACATATCAAAATCATATGCCAGACTATCGTTATAATATCTGCTGTTATCCATACCGCAAATCCCCTTTAATCCTTTATTTTCTCAAGCACCCTAAGTTTTGCACTTCGGCTTCTTTGGTTTTCATTTATCTCCTTTTCGCTCGGTTCAATCGGTTTTTTGTAAACTAATTTTGCCCTTGGCGTTTTATGACACACGCAAACCGGTATATCCGGCGGACAGGTGCAGCCTTTGCACAGTTCCAAAAATCCGTGTTTTACAATTCTGTCTTCAAGCGAATGGAATGTTATTATTGCAAGTCTTCCGCCCACTTTAAGTCGGCTGAAGGCTTTTTCTATTACCTCGCTCACGCCGTCAAGTTCGCCGTTTACGGCGATTCTAAGCGCTTGGAAGCATTTTCTTGACGGATTCCCGCTTCTCTTATACGCTGCGGGAACATTGTCGCTTATAATTTTCGCAAGTTGCGCCGTTGTGGTTATTGCTTCGTTTTTTCTTTCCGCCACAATAGCATTTGCAATTTTGAATGCGAATTTTTCTTCGCCGTAATCTCTGAATATTTTTGTGAGTTCGTCAGCATCAAGATTATTTACAAGTTCTGCTGCCGTTACACCTTCTTTACTCATTCGCATATCAAGCGGTGCTTCTCCGTGATACGAAAAACCTCTCTCTATGTTATCGAGTTGATATGACGAAACGCCTAAATCAAGCAAAACTCCGTCAACTTTTTCTATGTTCTGCGAATCAAGCGCTTTATCTATGTCGCAGTAGTTATAATGTAATACCGTTGCGTTAAAGTCTTTAAGCCTTTCGGTCGCAACCGCTACGGCATCGGGGTCACGGTCAAGCGCTATTAGTTTTCCGTTTTTAAGGCGCTTGGCAATCTCTTTTGAATGTCCTGCGCCACCCGCAGTACCGTCAACATATATTCCGTTTTCTTTAATATCAAGTGCGTTTATCGATTCAAAAAGCAAAACCGATATATGCTTAAATTCATTATTCATATTAAAAATCAAGTTCTTCCATAACAGCAGCCATATCTTCGGGTGTGTACTGTTTCTTCTCTTCTTCCCACAACTGCGTATTCCAAATTTCGAGATTGGTCGACATACCTATAATATGTGCATCGTTTTCAAGCATAGCGTACTCTCTGAGCGAATTGGGAATCAATATTCTTCCCTGTGAATCACATTCAACCGAAAAAGCGCCCTCATACAAGAATCGTTTTACTGTACTTGCCTTGGTATTTGGAAGAGAATCAATCTTTGCCACAAGTTTATCCCATTCACCGTTTGAATAAACGCACAAACATCTCTTTCCCGATATGCCGCAGCATATCATAAAACTTTCGCCCAACGATTCACGCAGTTTAGACGGAATGGCCATTCTACCCTTTTTATCAATTGTGTGCTGATATCCACCAAAAAGCATAGAATTCCACCTCCATTTTCACCACTTTGTTACACTTTTATGGTTTTTTGTGCCACAATTCACCACTACGATTGAATTATAATACACAAAACTGCCAAAATCAATACATTTTTTCGTATTTTTGCAATTATTTTTCGAAAATTGTGGTTTGTGCGCCGCCGCACCACAATATATTGTGGTTGGGGTAAAAAAGTAAAAAAAAATAAAATTTTTTCATTTTCGTTATTGACACGAATGATTTAAGGTGTTATAATAGCAAGGCTTGATTTGCGAGTGTGCTGGAATAGGCAGACAGGCACGTTTGAGGGGCGTGTGTCCACGACGTACGGGTTCAAGTCCCGTCACTCGCACCAAGAAAATAAGGACGCCCACATAGGCGTCCTTATTTTAGAAAATTACATAACGAGATGTGGCTCAGTTTGGTAGAGCGCTGCGTTCGGGACGCAGAGGCCGCAGGTTCGAATCCTGTCATCTCGACCAATAAATATCCCCCCGTATAACGGGGGGTATTTCATTTTCGGGCATAGCCCTAACCAATACTGGCGGCGCACAAGTGCGCTTTTTGTTGGCCTGCCAGCCACGCAATAATTACTTACTACCCATAAATGGGTCCCGCGGGT
>JAZSRO010000102.1:0-29761 GCA_045538515.1 Acutalibacteraceae bacterium
ACCCGCGGGACCCATTTATGGGTAGTAAGTAATTATTGCGTGGCTGGCAGGCCAACAAAAAGCGCACTTGTGCGCCGCCAGTATTGGTTAGGGCTATGCCCGAAAATGAAATACCCCCCGTTATACGGGGGGATATTTATTATGTTTTATTGAAGATAATGGGTTGGACTCTAAAGCCGATTTAACCTGCGCGTCTGAAACGTGGGTATAAATTTGTGTGGTGCCAAGATTTTCGTGCCCCAAAATATCTTTAAGAACTCGTATATCAACATTTCCGTGTTGATACATAAGCGTAGCGGCGGTGTGACGCAGTTTATGCACAGATAACCCTCTATCGCCAAGACCTGCTTTATCAAGGGCAGTATATACAATGTGCTGAACGGTTTTGTTGCTTATCCTTTTTTTGTTACGACTGAGGAATAGAGCATTTTTATCGGTGAGAGGTACGCCGTCTACCGGTCTGCTTGGAAGGTAAGCGGCAATTGATTCAACACAGGCGGAATTGAGGTAAACAACGCGTTCTTTATTGCCTTTACCCAAAATACGAATTGAACCGTCACTTCCGATGTCCGAAAGATTGAGCCCACATAGTTCGGATAAACGCATACCGCAGTTCAAAAACAGTGTTATAATGCAATAGTCGCGTTCTTTATAAGTGCCGTCAATACTGTCTAAAAGTTTTTTACTTTCTTCAAGTGTTAAGTGTTTTGGCAAGGATTTTTTTAGTTTGGGAGATTCAAGAAGTTCGGCGGGATTGGTGTCGAGTAAATGCATATGTGATGTAAGGTATCTGAAAAATATGCGCAGGGTAGAACCTTTCCGCGCTCTTGCTGCCGCACCATTGCCGCGTTCGTTTTTGCAATAAACTAAAAAGGCATATATATCCGAAAGCGTTACAGTTTTAATGAGATTTATATCTATATCATCAATACTTATGTCTTCAAATTTTTCTGCGCCGCCATCAAGTCTGCGAGTCATTTTAATATATCTGAAAAAGGTCTGTAAATCGTGATAATATTCGTCAATGGAATTAGACGACTTACCGCGAATGCTTTCGCTATAGGTCAAAAAATCACGTATTACAGGGGGAGCAGAAAACAAGATTTCATGTTTCATAAATATCACCAACAATCAAATAATCCACATTATAATAACATTATAATCCTCGTTTTTAGGGTTGTCAACAAGAGTCGAAAAAGGAGTCTGCCTTTCTTGACAAAGATATTATAATAAAGTATAATATTTATTTGGAAAAATACTTTTTGGGGATGTTCTAATGGCAAAAGTTGACAATCTTCGCAATATCGCAATAATCGCCCATGTTGACCACGGTAAAACCACACTTGTTGACCAACTCTTAAAGCAAAGCGGCACTTTTCGTGCAAACGAACAGGTTGATGAAAGGGTAATGGACTCTAACGACCTTGAGCGTGAGCGCGGCATAACAATACTTTCTAAAATTACAAGTGTTATGTATGGTGATGTAAAAATAAATATTGTTGATACTCCCGGTCACGCTGATTTTGGTGGCGAGGTTGAGCGTATTTTAATGATGGTGGACGGCGTACTGTTGCTTGTTGACGCCTTTGAAGGTTGTATGCCTCAAACCCGTTTTGTGCTTAAAAAAGCATTGAGCCTTGGCAAAAAGGCGATTGTTGTTGTTAATAAAATCGACAGACCTATGGCGCGTCCCGCCGAGGTTGTTGATGAGGTTCTTGATTTGTTTATAGAACTCGGTGCGGACGACGAACAAATTGAGTTTCCTGTTGTTTATGCTTCGGGCCGTGACGGTTATGCCGTTTTTGACCCAATGAGCGACGAAAAGAAAGATATGTCGCCGCTTTTTGAGATGATTGTAAACGAGGTTTCTGCGCCCAAGGGCGACGAAAACGGACCTTTGCAGGTGCTTTTTTCTAATATAGAATATGATGAATATGTTGGCAGAATCGGCGTTGGACGCGTTGAACGCGGTGTTATTAGAGATGGCGAACAGGTGGCGCTTTGTCACGCTGACGGCACTGTCACGAAATCTAAAATCGGCAAACTTTATATGTATGAGGGATTAAAACGCCGTGAGGTAACCGAGGCTTCTGTTGGCGATATTATTCAGGTTTCGGGACTACAGGACCTTAACATTGGTGAGACAGCCTGTGACCCTGAGCATATTGACCCAATGCCGTTTGTCAAGATTGACGAGCCTACACTTTCAATGAACTTTATGGTGAATAACTCGCCTTTTGCGGGACAGGACGGCAAATATGTAACCTCAAGAAATATCAGAGAACGCCTTTATAAAGAGGTTGAAACAAATGTAAGTTTGAGGGTAGAGGATACCGACTCTGCCGATACTTTTAAGGTTTCCGGCCGCGGCGAACTGCATCTTTCCATTTTGATTGAAACTATGCGCCGTCAAGGTTATGAATTTCAGGTTTCACCCCCCGCGGTTATATACAAAAAAGATGCGGATGGACGCCTTTTAGAACCGATTGAACTTTTGATGATTGAGGTGCCCGAGGAATATGTCGGCGTTGTAATGGAGCGACTTGGCACTCGTAAGGCCGAAATTAAAAATATGGGTACGCGTGAAGATGGCACATCACATCTTGAATTTTTAATTCCGTCAAGAGGGCTTCTTGGCTTCCGTTCACAGTTCTTAACCGATACCAACGGCAACGGAATTATGAGCCATGTTTTTGAAAAATATGAAGAATTTAAGGGTGAACTTTTAGGTCGCTCTACAGGCTCAATTATTGCTCACGAAACGGGCGAGGCAACGGGTTACGGACTCTTTAATACCCAAAGCCGCGGCAAACTGTTTGTAGGCCCCGGCACTCCCGTTTATGAGGGTATGATTGTGGGTGAAAATCCGAAAAATGAGGATATTGTCTGCAATGTTTGCAAGAAAAAACAGATGACTAATACTCGTGCGGCAGGTTCGGACGATGCGCTGCGGCTGGTTCCGCATAGTCAAATGAGTCTTGAACAGTGTCTTGAATTTATAAAAGATGATGAACTTGTTGAAATCACACCAAACGCTACTCGTCTTCGCAAGAGAATACTTAATAAAGAACTTCGTATGAAACACGAGGCTAAGAACCGATGAATTATATTATTCTTGACCTTGAATGGAACAGCGCTTTTAGTAAACGCAGTCAGAAATTCATCAACGAAATAGTACAAATCGGTGCAGTTAAGTTAAATGATAAATTAGAGTTTGTTGATGATATCAGCATAATGGTACATTCACAACTCACCAAAAGGCTCAGCAGTCGTTTTAAGCAATTAACCAATATTTCTAATGATGAAATGTTGTCAGGTAAATATTTGAACGAGGCTATTGAAACATACAACAACTGGGTTGGCGATGATGTTCTTACGCTAACCTGGAGTACATCAGATTTATATGCTATAGCCGAAAACTGCCGACTGTTTGCCGATGGCACACAGTTCAAAATTGAGCGCTACGCTGACTTGCAAGGTTTCGTACAAGATTATCTTCACAGAAACGGTCACGAGTTCAGCGGACAAATTTCTCTCAAAACTGCCGCAGAAATGTTAAATCTAAAAACGGACGGTTTTGATTTGCACACCGCGCGTGACGACAGTATGCTTTCTGCACAGATACTAAGGTGTACTTTTGATGAAGCGCGACTTGCAGTTGTAACTAAAAACGCCGCTTCGCCCGATTTTTTCAAACGGCTGCTATTTAAGCCTTATAATATTACGAGTATCAATGATAAAGCAGTTGATAAAGACTTTTTGCGTTTCAAGTGTGATAAATGCGGAACATACGCTAAACGCAAAACCAAATGGGTTTATAAAAACCATTGGTTTAGTGCAACTTTCAAATGCAGAAAGTGCGGCACCTGTTTTGTCGGCAGACTTGCTTTCAAAAAACATTATGACTGTGTAGTAACCAAAAGGCTCGTTTTACCACTAAAAAAACGCGGTGATGATAGATGCAAAAATGCAACCGTTGCGAACGACATTGCAACGCAAACCGAACAGATTTAGAAAACAAAGACGGTTTTTGTCAAATGCCGTTATTGCCCAAAGTTTCAAAGGCTTCTCTTCATTTTTGGGAGGAGCCTTGTATTAGTGGACAAAACGGTTCGGGCACCGTCTTTTTTTCGGGTTGCTCCTTGAGATGTGTATTTTGTCAGAACTTTGAAATAAGTCACGGCGGTAAAGGTAAAATTATTTCCTATGAACGCTTGGCAGAGATTTTTTATGAGTTGGAGAGTAAAGGCGCGCATAATATAAACCTTGTAAATCCTACCCACTATATTGATGCAATCAAAAACGCTATTTCTATCTATAAGCCGAAAATCCCGATTGTTTATAATTCTGGTGGGTTTGACTCGGCACAGGTTGCCGACCTTGATTTTATCGATATATATCTTTTTGATTTGAAGTTCAAAAATAACGAAAAGGCTATAAAATATGCTTCTGCTGATGGATATTTTGATGCTGCTACAAGTGTTATCAAAGCCGCACACGACCGCATTGGAACGCCGATATATTCCGATGACGGTATAATGAAAAAAGGCGTAATTATCCGTCATTTATTGCTACCGTCTTCTACTAATGATGCTATAGAGATTATTGATTGGGCAGAAGAAAACTGTAAAAATGCCGTGTTTTCATTAATGTCACAGTATACGCCATTCGGGAATGCGGATAAATATAAGGAACTGAACCGCCGAATAACCAAAAGGGAATACGAAAAAGTCTGCAATCATCTGGCTGATAAGCGATTTTTTGATATATATGTTCAAGATATGTCAAGTTCGAGCGAGGATTATATACCGGCGTTTGATTTTGAGGGAGTATGATATGAAAAAACAAAATTTATATGCCGTATTTGCGGCTTTTATATGGGGTACTGCTTTTGTTGCGCAAAGTGTTGGCGCTGACACAGTAACGCCGTTTGCTTTTAATATGGCGCGTTCCCTCGTTGCAACGGCTTTTTTATGTATTGTTGTTTTATTACTGTCTGTAACCAAATGGAAGAAAACAGAACCCGCTAAAAAAACAAACAACAAAAAACTGTTTTTAGGTGGTTTTTTGTGTGGTACCGCACTTTCCGTTGCGACAGCATTACAACAAGCAAGTCTTTCGGATACGGCGGCAGGTAAGGCAGGTTTTATCACCGCGTTATACATAGTAATTGTACCAATTCTTAGCATTTTTTTGAAAAAACGCGCACCGCTAACGGTATGGATTAGCGTCATAATCGCCGTATTTGGACTTTATTTTTTGTGCGTAAAAGGCGGTTTTGCAGTTGGCAAAAGCGATGTTTTACTGATTTTATGTGCTTTTGTATTTTCTATTCAAATTTTGCTTATTGATTATTTTGCGGCGTTTGTTGACGGAATAAAACTTTCCTGTGTGCAATTTGCAACCTCAACTATTCTTTCTTTTTTGGGAATGGCTCTGTTTGAAACATTTGATTTTAACGCAATAATAAATTGCGCTTTGCCAATACTTTATCTTGGCGTTTTTTCAAGCGGAATTGCCTACACTCTGCAAATTCTTGCTCAAAAAGATTCTAACCCTACTGTAATAACGCTGCTTTTAAGTTTAGAATCGGTTTTCAGTGTAATCTCAGGTGCAATACTGCTTGGTGATAAATTGTCGTTAAGGGAATATATCGGCTGTTTTTTAATGTTTACAGCGGTAATTCTTGCCCAGTTGCCGACAGACACATTTTTGAAATTGCGTAAAAAGTACTAATATTTTTAATAAGTGCATAGTATCTATTAAAACAAAATTTTTGAGGAGCCGGATACTATGGAACTTAATATAACGCGTGAACAGGTCTGCACAAATGATGTGTGCTTAAATCAAAACATTGAACACGGTGTTGATTTTGATGTCAATATACCCGATTATTGCGGTGAGGTGCACAAAATTCTTCGCACTTCGCTCATACCTCGTATTTCTTCAAAAAATGTCAACGGACAAACGCTTACGATAGATGGCAGCGCCTGTTTTAATGTTGTTTTTTTGGATGACGGTAACCACATAAGATGTTTTGAGGAAACTGTTTCCTTTTCTAAATCTATTGATATCGGAGATTCTATTCAGTTCTGCAACATTTTTTCACACGCAAAGTGCGGCTATCTTAACGCAAAAGCGGTAAATCAACATAGAATTTCGGTACATAGCGTTGTTGACCTTCACATTAAAGGTTATTGCAGAAAGATTTCGGAAATTATTTCGGATATTGATAATCCCGATGTTTTCGTAAATCGGGGTGCTACGCCGACAACATTACCGGTGGCATGTGTTGAAAAAAATATTATTGTAGAAGAGGAGTTATCTATCCCCGCAACACAGCACCCAATCGGCTCTATATTGCGTTATAGCGTTATTCCAAATATTTTAAGTCATAAGATAATAAACGACAAAATCATTGCCAAAGGCGAACTTTCAGTAGATATTTTATATCTTTGTTCGGACGATAGCGGTACGGAAAAATACTCTGCAACCGTTCCTTTTAGTCAAATTATAGATATGGATGGCGTCACTGAAGCGTGTGAATGTGAAATTACCGCTACTATGTCGTATCTCGAACTAAAACCGCGTAACACTTATGATGGCGAAGCGCGTAGTTTTATATTGGGCGCAAAGGTTTGTCTGTGTGCATCGGCTGTGTGTAATAATGATGTCGCAGTAATTTATGACGCCTATTCTTCAAAATATAATTTGAATATTAAAAACACTAATACAATGTTTGAAAAAGCAACAGAAAAAATTTCCGATAACTATGTATGTAAAAAGAAGTTGGAGTTTTCAGACGGCGATATTTCTTCTATTGTGGATATTTGGTGCGGATGTGATTTTAAGGGCTCAAGATGCGAAGAAAACAACATTTTAATTTCGGGTACAGTAACCATTTGTATGTTTGCTAAAAACAAAGATGATGATATAAATTATTTTGAAAAGCCTATAGATTTTGAATATAAATATCATATGGAGAAAATTCCCGAAAACTTTCGTTGTGAGCCGAATTTGACCTGTGGTGCTATAAATTATTCTCTTTCCGATGACGACTGTGTGGATGTTAGCGTAAATTTGGCCGTTAGCGCCACGATATACGAGGTAAAACAGATTGGTGTAATAACTGATGCTGAACTTTGTGAAGATGATACTCCTAAATCCTGCAATGAGTGTTCGCTTGTAATTTATTTTGCGGAAAAAGGCGAAAGTGTTTGGGAAATCGGAAAGAAATATAACGCCTCGCCTGATGAAATTATGAATATGAATTCACTTTCTGATACGGTTGACTCTGATAAAACAATTTTAATCCCTTGCTAATTAAAAAACCCTTCAAAATGAAGGGTTTTTTGTTGCATTTTAGGGGAAATATGTTATAATGGTTTTTATAAAATTTTAGGATACAGATGTGAAAAAATGATATTTACTGAACCAAATGAAAAGGATTTTCAAAAGTATAAACCACTGCTTTTTTCGGGTGAGATGACCTGTGAAAATTCGTTTCTTAACGCAATTCTTTGGGAAAAACTGTATAATTATGAATATTGTCTTCAGAATAATTCGCTCATTATGAGATTGAGCGATGGGGAAGAGCGGGTGTATTTTTTACCGCTTGGCGATAATTTTGAGAATAGTGTTAAAGAAATTATTGAAGAGGAAAACGGACATCCCTTATTTTGTGTTTCTGACGGAGAACGCTTTGAAAAATTCAAAGGACTGATGGGTGATAATCTATCGTATTTGCCCATACCCGAAAACTTTGAATATATTTATAAGCGCAGTGATTTAGCCGAACTTGTCGGCAAAAAATATCACCAAAAGCGTAATCATATTTCTTCATTCAGCAGAAAATATGATTGGCATTATGAAACACTTACAAAGGATAATATTTGCGATGTTTTCGCGGTTTCTGACGAATGGCTTAAAGAAAAGGATGCTGATTTACAGCAAGACCTGTTGCTTGAAAATGAATCAATTAAAAATGCGCTTATGCATTTAGAGGAACTATCTATTGTCGGCGGTATAGTCTATGTTGCTGATAAGCCGGTTGCGTATTGTTTTGGCACGGCGCTTAACGATTGCGTTTTTGATGTTAATATTGAAAAGGCACTTTCCGATTATCAAGGCGCTTATGCCGTTATAAATAATGAGTTTGTAAAACGCGAACTCACATCTTTTCTATATGTTAATAGGGAGGATGATTTGGGAATTGAAGGTTTGCGCAGAGCAAAACTTTCCTATCAACCACATACCATTCTCAAAAAATATATTGTAAAAATATAAAAGCCACAATACGGGAGTTGTGGTTAGGGATAAATTGGTTTTTCAAATTTATTCTTACAAAACTGCTTCGCACCTAAAAAAGATAAATTTTTAGTAGAATAAAAGGCAAAACCCCACGGTAACGCTGACGCGTATCGTGGGGTTTTTATTTATTTAGCGTTATTGATTTTGTTGAAAACAGCGTGAAATTCTTCTAATTGGCGTTCGGAATCAGCACCGCGTTCAATAAGTTCGGACTTTGTGTTGTCAAGGGAAGAACAAAGTTCGTTAACTTTATTAATAAAACTCTTTGCAGTATCTTCAATTTCGGATTTAATGCCTTCAAGAGAGGTGTGTGCATTGTCAATGCAATCAATGTTTTTGAAGATTTCTTCGTTAGCCATACGCGAAGACGCAACCGAGTTATTAATAATATTTTTTGCGCTCGTCTGTGAAACGAGATAGAGTTTCCCGATGCTTTCGCTTAACTGTTCAATCTCATCACATTTAGCCTTGAACTGAGAAAGTTCCGTTTCAATAATTGCTTTCTCGGCGCGTAGGTCATCCATTTGTTTTAATGTATCGTTATTTCTTTTATTAAGAGCATCAATTTCTGATTGTAACTCACCCTCGCGTTTTGTAAAACGAGCCTGTGCAGATTCAATGTACTTTATAACATCGTCACAGTTAAAACCAAAAAAACTTTTTCTAAATCCAGCGGACATCGTATGTATCCTCCATAATCTAAAAATTGTCGACAAATTTTATGTTGTTTAGAGATTATACCACCTTTTTATTCATTTTACAAGTAATTTAATAAAGAATGTAAATTTATTGCAGTTTTTTATTGAAAAAAATGCATATATAGTATATTATATAATTGCATAATTATGAGAGTTGGTGCCTTATGAACAGAAAAACTGCAAGAGAAAACGCTTTTATACTTGTTTTTGAAAAGAACTTCAGGGATGAGCCGTTATCTTCTATCATTGAGGATGCAATTGAAGCGCGTAATTTTGAATATGATGATTATGTTGAAAAAGTTTTCTGTGGTGTTTTTGATAATCTTACAGAGATTGATGCAAAAATCACAGAAAATCTTCGCGGTTGGAAGATAAGCCGTATTTCAAAAGTCAGTCTTTCTTTAATGCGTATCGCTGTGTATGAAATGCTTTATATGGAGGACATCCCCGAAAGCGTTTCTATCAACGAGGCGGTTACACTTGCTAAAAAGTATTCAACACAAGACGATTCTTCTTTTATAAACGGAGTATTGGGCAGCATTTCAAAAACAATTGAAAGCAGGTAGTTTATGCGCGTTCCTGTTTTGTCTGTAAAACAACTTAACAGTTATGTAAAGTCGCTGCTTGAGGGTGATGTTCATCTTTCGTCTTTATATCTTAAAGGAGAAATTTCGAACTTTAAGAATCACTACCAAAGCGGACATTTGTATTTTTCTCTTAAAGACGGCGATGCGGTGATTAAAGCGGTTATGTTTCGCACAAGCGCTTCTTACCTGAAATTCATACCCGAAGACGGTATGAGCGTTATTTGTCGCGGCCGTGTATCACTTTATGAGCGTGACGGTTCGTATCAGTTTTATGCGGAAGAAATGATTCCGGACGGCATTGGCGACCTTGCAGTTGCATTTGAACAAATCAAAGAGCGGCTGAAGAAATTAGGTTATTTTGATGCAGCGCATAAAAAACCAATTCCTAAATTCCCGCGAAAGATTGCTGTTATAACTTCTAAAACAGGTGCCGCTGTGCGCGATATACTTAATATTTTAGAGCGCCGCTATCCTGTTTGTGAAGTAACGCTTTTTCCAACACTTGTTCAGGGTGAAAACGCTGCGGAAAGCCTTGCAAGTGCGGTAATATCCGCGCAAGAAGGTGACTTTGATACTATTATTATCGGACGCGGCGGCGGCTCTATTGAGGATTTATGGGCTTTTAATGATGAAAATCTTGCAAAAACCATTTATGACAGCAAAATCCCTGTGATTTCTGCGGTCGGTCACGAAACTGACTTTACAATTTGTGATTTTGTTGCAGATTTACGCGCACCAACACCCTCTGCTGCGGCAGAGTTGGCCGTCCCCGATATAAACGAATTGAAGCAAAATTTAGATGGGCTGTATGAAAGAATTTATTTTGCATATAATAGCATAATTTCTGCATATTCAAATAGGCTTTCACATATCAAAAATTCGGTTATTTATAAAAACGATGTGTTTTTTGAGAGAAACAAGTATAATCTTGAAAAATGTGAAACTGCGATTATTAACGCTTACCGAAAGCAAAACGATGAATTTTTGTCACGGTTTAGGGAGTTGGTTGCGCGTCTTGATGCTCTATCACCGCTTTCTATATTGTATAGGGGTTATGGTGTTGTAACTAAAGAAAATTCCGTTATCACCGATAGTTCAGATTTATCTGTTGGTGATTTGATAGATGTTAAGTTTGCAAAAGGTGCTGCCAAATGTAATGTTTCACAGGTCGTAAAGGAGTAGTTATATGTCTGTAAATAATTTTGAAAAAGATATATCTCGCTTGGAAGAAATAGTTTCATTGCTCGAATCCGGAAAATGCACTCTTTCGGAATCAATGACACTTTTTGAAGAGGGAATAGGCCTTTCTAAAGAATGTAACAAATCTCTGGAAGAAGCAAAGCAAAAACTAACTGTTTTATCTTCCGAAAAGGGTGAAAACTAATGAATGTTACCGATGTTTTGAATAATGGTGCTATAGCGGTTGAAGAAAAATGTAAGGTTTATCTTGCTAATTGCGGTGAACTATACGGAAAACTTATTGATGCTATGAATTATAGTGTTAAAGCAGGTGGCAAACGCTTAAGACCTGCTCTGCTTTTAGAGTTTTATAGGATTTGCGGAGGAACACATTTTGACGATGCCGCAAACTTCGCTACCGCTATTGAGTTTATTCATTCGTATTCGCTTATACACGATGATTTACCCTGTATGGATAATGACGATATACGAAGAGGAAAACCCTCTTGCCATATTGCATTTTCTGAAGATACGGCACTTTTGGCGGGTGACGCTCTTTTAACAATGGCGTTTTTTCTTTCCTCTGAATGTAAAAATATAGACAGTGCAAAATGTCTCTCTGCAATTAAACTGTTGTCGCATTATGCGGGTTTACACGGAATGGTAGGCGGACAGGTAATTGACCTTGATATTGAGGGTAAGGACACTGATATAGAAACGGTTAAAAAAATGTACTCTCTTAAAACCGGCGCTCTTATAAGAGCGGCTTGTGAAATAGGATGTGTACTTGCCGGTGCCGATGACGAAAAATTAAGAGCAGCCACTGTTTTTGCAGAAAAAGTTGGACTTGCTTTTCAGGTTGCCGATGATATTCTCGATTTAACAGGGGATAGTGCTGTACTGGGCAAACCAGTTGGTAGTGATGATAAAAACAATAAATCAACCTATGTTTCATATTACGGCATAGAAAAATCCAAAGCGGATGTCATTTCTCTTACCGGTGAGGCAATCAGCGCACTTGCAATTTTTGGAGATGATGCTAAACCTCTTTGTGAACTTGCAAAAATGTTAACCGATAGAAAGAATTAGGAAGTGTTCTTTTGCAATATAAACTTTTACAGGACATTAATAACCCTGATGATTTGAAAAAAATTAACCAAAACGATATACCTGAACTTTGTAACGAGATTCGTAATTGTATTTTAGAAACTGTTTCGAAAAACGGCGGTCACCTTGCTTCGAATTTAGGTTCGGTTGAACTGACAGTTGCGTTGCACAGGGTTTTTTCTGCACCGATGGATGCGATTGTTTTTGATGTTGGTCATCAGTGTTATGCCCATAAACTTTTAACAGGTAGATTCAATAATTTCTCAACACTCAGGCAGGAAAACGGTGTTTCGGGTTTTATGCGCCCCACTGAGAGCGAATATGACGCTATTACTACAGGACATAGCAGTAATTCTATTTCGGCGGCATACGGAATTTATAAGGCTAAATCTGTTTTAGGCGAAAAGGGAACGGCTGTTGCTGTGGTGGGTGACGGCGCGTTGACGGGCGGTATGGCGTATGAGGCTCTTAACAACGCAGGTGAAGAAAAAGGTAATTTTATTGTCGTGCTTAATGATAATGAAATGTCTATCAGCAAAAATGTAGGCTCACTTGCGAAATATTTGACTGTTATCCGTTCAAGACCGAACTACTATAAATTCAAAGAAGGTTTTTCAGATTTTCTTCTAAAAATACCGCTTATCGGTAAGTTTTTACAACACGCTTTTTCAAAACTTAAGTTGCTACTCAAAGATGCTATTTATCACAGTAACTTTTTTGAAGACCTCGGTTTTCATTATTTAGGACCCATTGACGGTCACGATGAAAAGAAACTTGAGGAAATTTTTGAAATAGCTAAAGCGAAAGACGAGCCCGTAATAGTCCATGTGATGACTGTTAAGGGAAAAGGCTATAAATTTGCCGAGGAACAGCCAAACAATTATCACGGCGTTTCTGCTTTTGATTTAGAAAAAGGTGTTAACATCCCAAAAACTGACGATTTTTCTTCGGCTTTTGGAGATGCGCTGTGTGCGCTTGCGGAAAAGGATAACAAAATCTGTGCAATAACTGCGGCGATGAAAAATAGCACAGGACTGAAAGATTTCAGTGAAAAGTATACAGACAGATTTTTTGATGTCGGTATCGCCGAACAACATGCCGTAACTTTTGCTACAGGACTTGCAAAAGGTGGTATGCGCCCTGTGTTTGCCGTATATTCATCCTTTTTGCAACGCGGTTTTGACCAGATTATCCACGATGCCGCTATTGCAAATGTTCCCATAACAATTTGTGTGGATAGGGCAGGTTTTGTCGGTGAAGATGGTGAAACGCATCAAGGCGTTTTCGATACCGCATTTTTATCGCAAATTCCTAATGTGAAAATATATGCACCGTCTAACTATAAAGAACTTAGTGTTATGCTTGAAAAAGCAATATATGAAGACGGAGTTTCGGTAGTTAGATATCCGCGCGGACAGGAAATATCAGCGGATATGGATGTTAATGATGAGGATTATTCGGTGCTCTCCGGTGGCGAGAACGCAGTTTTGACATATGGCAGACTTGTTCCTTTTGCGCTAGACGCCGTTAAAAAGGTGGGTAACACTGCCTTAATTAAACTCAATGTTATAAATCCCCTAAGTGCTGATTTGAAAGACGAACTTAAAAAATATAATAAGATTTTCTTTTTTGAAGAGGGCATTAAACAGGGCGGCATCGGTGAACATTTGAGCCAGTTATTACACGATGCGGGTATTAAATGTGAATATATTAACACTTCGGTTGACGGAAAGTTTATTTCTTCCGCTACCGTTAATTCACAACTTAAAAAATATTCACTTGATGCTGACTCTATGATTAAAATTATAAAAGGTGAATGATTTGGTAGATAAGATGAGATTAGATGCCGCTGTTTTTGAGCGCGGCTTTGCCGAAAGCCGAGAAAAAGCCAAGGCATATATAATGGCGGGTGTAGTTTATGTCAACAATGAAAAGGTTGATAAGGCAGGAACAACTGTAAAACCTACAGATAATATTGAAGTTAGAAGTAATCCGCTTAAATATGTCAGCCGCGGTGGACTGAAACTTGAAAAAGCAATGCAAAATTTCCCCATTATTCTTGACGGATTTATCTGTGCGGATATTGGTGCGTCAACGGGTGGTTTTACCGATTGTATGTTGCAAAACGGTGCTGCGAAGGTTTACGCTATTGATGTGGGTTACGGTCAACTTGCTTGGAAATTGCGCAGTGATGAACGGGTTATAAATCTCGAACGCACCAATTTCCGTTATGTCACAGAAAACGAAATTCCCGAAAAACTTGATTTTGCATCGGTCGATGTTTCGTTTATATCGTTAAAACTTATTTTGCCTGTGCTTAAAAAAATAATAAAAGACGGCGGATGCGCCGTGTGCCTTATAAAGCCGCAGTTTGAAGCCGGTAAAGAACGCGTTGGCAAAAAAGGTGTTGTGCGCGAGAAAGGCGTTCATTTTGATGTTGTGAATGAGGTTTTGGGCTTTACACTTCAATCGGGTTTTTCTGTTTTAGGACTTGACTTTTCGCCAATTAAAGGCCCTGAGGGCAATATAGAATATTTGGCATATATTAAGTCGTCCGATAACCCTTTGATTGACGAAAACATCTCTGTTTCTGATGTTGTTGACGCATCGCATAATAGTTTGTAAGGAGTGATATTTTGAAAGCAGCAATAATTCCTAATTTTAATAAAAGCGGCGTTTTAGAGATACTTGATTCTCTTAAAACAAGGCTTGATGCGCTTAAAATTGAATACACCGTTGTGGCTGACGATACCGACCTCTCAAACTGTGATTTTATAATCACAATCGGCGGTGACGGAACAATTATTCACGCTGCTAAGAAAGGCGCTGAATACGGCAAATCAATTCTTGGTATACATAAAGGAAGACTCGGTTATCTTGCCGATATTACACCGGGCGAACTTGATTTAATAGAAAAAATTGCTAGCGGTGACTACATTGTTGAGGAAAGAATGTTGCTTTCGGTATCTGTGGGTGGTGAAAATTATTACTGCCTTAATGATGCGGTAATTTCAAAGGGCTCATTATCCCGTATGATTGATATAAATGTCGAGGTAGACGGTAATCTCATTTCATACCGTGCAGATGGATTGATTGCTGCAACGCCTACCGGTTCAACGGCATATTCTATGTCTGCGGGCGGACCTGTTGTTGACCCTTCGCTTGAACTTTTCTTGTTAACGCCAATCTGCTCCAATTCGCTATTTGACCGACCGATTTTGTTTAACGATAATTCGGTTATTCGCGTATCTGTTTCTTGCCCAAAAAATACTGAGGCATTTTTGACAGTTGATGGCGAAAAATCAATTAAAATTAATTCTGATGATGTTGTTACAATTAAAAGAGCAGATATTTCTGCTAAACTTATGCGCGTTCATAACACATCTTTTTATAAAACTCTTTTCCAAAAAATGAGAGGTTAGGTATGAAAAACAAAAGACACGAGGCGCTGCTTAAACTCATAAGCGAAAAGGCAATTGGAAAGCAGGAAGATTTAACGGCGGCACTAAATAATCTTGGTTTCCGTGTTACTCAGTCGACCGTTTCGCGTGATATTAAAGAGTTGCGTATAACAAAAACACTGGATAATAGTGGAAATTACCGATATATCAGCCACGCAGAAACATTATCTTCAGGCGGTAATTTTGAAAAATATATTGATATTTTTTCAAGTTCTGCAATTTCTGTTCGCTATTCAATGAACGATGTTGTTATTCGTTGTTATTCGGGAATGGCTTCAAGCGCCTGTGTTGCGGTTGACCATTTGTATAAGGATATGATTGTCGGTTCTCTTGCGGGTGATGATACAATTTTTATTATTACCGAGAGTCAGACCGATGCCCACAAATTAACAGATAGTTTGAATAAGTTGTTGTAAAGAGGTTTTTCTATGCTTAAATATCTGCATATTGAAAATATTGCTGTTATTGAAAAATCAGATATTGAGTTCAAAGACGGATTTAATGTGCTAACGGGTGAGACGGGCGCAGGTAAGTCTATCGTTATTGATGCCTTGAATGCGGTTTTGGGGGAGCGTACATCTAAAAACTTAATCCGAAGCGGTGCACAACAAGCCCTTGTAAATGCGCTGTTTTGCAATCTTGACGATAATGCGCTTTCCGTACTTGCCGATAATTCATATTTCCCCGATGAAGACGGAAATATAATTATTCAAAGAGTGATTAGCGCAAACGGAAACGGTAGCATTAAAATTAATGGTCAACCCGTTACTTCCACCGTTTTGAAAACGATTGCACCAACGCTTGTAAATATTCACGGACAACACGATAGCCAATCACTATTAAACCCCGAAACACACTATTCGTATATTGATTCTGTTGCCAACAACTCAAAAGAGATAGAAAACTATCTTTCAGAATTTACACATTACAAAGAGATTAATAAGGCTATTAAGGCGCTTTCGATGGATGAAGATGAAAAGGCGCGGAGAATAGATATACTAAAATACCAAATAAATGAACTCGATTCGGCACTGTTAACTGCCGGTGAAACAGCTGAACTTGAACGCAAATCGGCGTTATACCGCAATTTTGACAAACTTATGCGAAAGGTTAACTCAGCATATGCGGCACTTTGTGGCGGGGAAGAAAATCTGTCTTCTACAATTAGTAAGGCGGGTAAGCAAATTGAAAACACAGGTGCTGAGGAATTAGATGCCATTTCAACTCGATTAACTACTGCAGGAATTGAAATTATGGATATTTCTTCGCGGTTAAAAGAGTTTATGGACAGTATGGATTTTGACGCTTTACAGATTGAAAAAGACGAAAAACGACTGTCTTTTCTACACGACCTATTTAGAAAATACGGCGGTAGCGAAGAAGCAACACTTTTGTATCTTGAAAATGCCAAATCAGAACTTGAACAGATTGAGTTATCCTCGGATAAAATAATTGAACTTGAATCCGAACTTGACATCTGCACTGAAAATCTTGTAAAATATGGTGATGTTTTAACTGCATCTCGTAAAAAAGCGGCATCGGTTTTTGAAAAGAGCGTTTGCGCTGTGCTTTCTGACCTCGATATGCCGTATGTAAAGTTTGTTGTTAATTTCGAAAAAGGAAAATACACAAAAACCGGTTGCGATGTTATTGAATTTTTGATTTCTGCCAATGTCGGAGAACCGCCAAAACCGCTTTCAAAAATTGCATCGGGCGGCGAACTGTCAAGAATTATGCTTTCTATAAAGAGTGTTTTGACAGGTAAAGATGAGGTTGGCACCTTGATTTTTGACGAAATCGATACAGGAATCAGCGGTCGTGCTGCACAAAAGGTTGGCAATCAACTCCGCGTTGTGTCTTCGGGCAAACAGGTTTTGTGTGTTACGCATTTGGCTCAGATTGCCGCAAGGGCGGACTCACATTTTTATATTGAAAAACGCGCTTTTGATAACCGTACATATACCGATATTTCTTTGCTTGATTTTGAGGGAAGAAAACGAGAAATCGCACGAATAATCGGCGGCGCTATTACGGAACAGAATCTCAAAAGCGCCGAAGAAATGCTAAATAATTGATTTATATATAAATGGAAGGTGTTTTAACAATGCAAATTTATGAAGAACTTGTTGCACGCGGTCTTATCGCTCAGGTAACAGATGAAGACCATATCCGTGAAATGATTAACAGCGGTAAAGCCGTTTTCTATATTGGTTTTGACTGTACTGCTGATAGTTTAACAGCAGGTCATTTTATGGCTCTTACTCTTATGAAGCGTCTTCAGATGGCGGGCAATAAACCTATCGCTCTTATCGGTGGCGGTACTACGATGATTGGTGACCCGTCTGGCAGAAGCGATATGCGTAAAATGCTCACAAAAGAGGATATTGACCATAACGCAGAATGTTTCAAACGCCAAATGGAGCGCTTTATTGAGTTTGGCGAGGGTAAGGCCAAAATGATTAATAACGCTGATTGGCTTTTGAATCTTAATTATGTCGACCTCTTGCGCGAGGTTGGCGCATGTTTCTCTGTTAACAATATGTTACGCGCCGAATGTTACAAACAGCGTATGGAAAAAGGACTTAGTTTCCTTGAGTTTAACTATATGATTATGCAGAGTTACGATTTCTATCATCTCTTCAAAGAATATGGTTGTAATATGCAGTTTGGTGGAGATGACCAGTGGTCTAATATGCTTGGCGGTACCGAACTTATCAGAAGAAAACTCGGTAAAGATGCACACGCTATGACCATCACACTTCTGACCGATTCAGAAGGCAAAAAGATGGGTAAAACCGCAGGTAATGCGGTTTGGCTCGATGCCAATAAGACTTCTCCTTATGAGTTTTATCAATATTGGCGTAATGTTAGTGATAACGATGTTCTTAAATGTATCCGTATGTTAACCTTTATTCCGCTCCCAAAAATTGATGAGATGGATAAATGGGAAGGTAGCCAACTTAATGTTGCTAAGGAAATTCTCGCTTTTGAACTTACTAAACTTGTTCACGGCGAAGAAGAGGCTAATAAGGCTCAGGATGCTTCACGCGCTCTCTTTGGCGGTGGCGGTAATACGGAGAATATGCCCACAACTACTTTAGAAGAATCCGCACTTACAGACGGTACAATCGGCATACTTGATTTGATGGTACTGTGCGGTCTCATTGCTTCAAAAGGCGAGGGAAGAAGACTTGTACAGCAGGGCGGCGTTTCGCTTAATGACGAAAAGGTAAATGACCCGAATTTGCGCATAACCCGCGAACAGCTTGTTGATACCGTTATTATTAAAAAAGGCAAAAAAGTTTATCATAAAGCAACAATATAACAAAAAAGGATTGGTAAAACCAATCCTTTTTGTATTTTAGAATTCTTTTCGGTAACAATATTTTCGGAGGGGATTTTGTGAAGAATAATAAAAAAAGAGAAAAGAAGACGCTTTCGGCAGATGCAATTATTAGCCAGCCCGAAACATCTTTCGAACTTATAAATAAATATGGCACATACGAAATTCAGCCAACAGCGGACAGTGATAATGACTTCCCGAAAATAGCACAGGGACTGCCAAAACCCGAAAACCGAAAAGTTCTTGATAAAGATTAAAAGCGAAGGATAAAACCTTCGCTTTTTGTTTTATAAATTAAGCATAGAACTCATATCATACATACCGCAGTTGCAAGAAGCGATATATTCTGCCGCCTTAACAGCACCTGTTGCAAAAAGACTTTTTGAAAGTGCGGTATGTGAAAGTGAAATAATTTCGTCATTTCCCGCAAAAATTACCTCGTGTTCACCAACGATTGTGCCGCCGCGAACGGAGTGTATGCCAATTTCATTGTTTTTACGCTTTTCTCTATAAGAATGACGGTCGTAAACATATTCCATATCTTCTTGGATAGTATTATTAAGCGCTTCGGCAATCATAATTGCAGTACCGCTTGGAGCATCAATTTTTTGGTTGTGGTGCTTTTCAATAATCTCAATATCAAAACCGTCACCAAGTACTTTGGCAGCGTTTTTTGCAAGGCCGACAAGAACATTTACGCCAAGCGACATATTGAATGTGAAAAATATCGGTATATTTTTAGCGGCGGCGTGGATTTTTCCTATTTGTTCGTCACTGTATCCCGTTGTAGCAATAACGGCAGGAACACTGTTTTTTTGGCAAAATTCAAGTAAATCATCAAGGTTAGAAGGGTTGGAAAAGTCAATAACCACATCAGGAATTATAGTTACGCTCTCAAAATTTGTAAAGGTAGGGAAGTCAGCAGTCATATCGCGGCAGATGTCAACACCTGCTGCAACCTGCATATTGTCCTTTTCCTTAATAATTTTAGCAACGGCGGAACTAACCTTTCCAAAACAACCGCTAAGTAATACATTAAGCATATTTTTCACATCCTGAAAATTTATAATTTGCTGAGTTCTTTTTTAATAAATGTTATGTTTTGCGCGTTAGTAGGGCAGAGAGGAAGTCTTACAGGGCCAACATCCATACCCAAAATATTCATTGCCTCTTTTACAGGAATGGGATTAACATCACAAAACAGTGCTTTTATGAGACCAATATATTTAATCTGCGCATCAGACGCTGTGTTAATATCGCCGTTTAAGTAATCAGCACACATTTTATGTGTTTCATACGGCAAAACATTGGATAACACGGAAATAACACCTTTACAACCTAAAGACATAAAGGGGACAATCGTATCGTCATTTCCCGAATAAAAAGTAAGGTCATCACCACAAAGAGAAATACTCTCACAGAGTGCGGAAACATCTGGATTTGCCTCTTTAACAGCAACGATGTTTGGATGTTTTGAAAGAGCCTTATAAGTGGCGGGTTTGATGTTAACGCCTGTACGCGAGGGCACATTATATATTATTATCGGCAAATTTACATTGTCGGCAATATGGTTATAATGTGCTATAAGACCGTCTTGCGAGGCTTTATTGTAATATGGTGTCACGAGTAAAAACGCATCCGCACCCGCTTTTTCGGCGTTTTTACATAGTTCTATACTATGCGCGGTATTGTTACTACCCGCACCCGCAATAACAGGGACTCTGCCATTTGTGGTGTCAACCACTGTTTTGATAACCTTAAAATGTTCCTCTGTGGACAGGGTAGAAGATTCGCCTGTAGTACCACAAACAACCAAGGCATCAATTGAATTTTCAATCTGATTTTCAGTTAATTCCTTTAGTTTAGAATAGTTTACCGAAAAATCAATGTTCATCGGTGTAACGATTGCCGTAGCGGCACCCGTGAAAATCAGTTTTTTCAAATGAATCACTCCGTAATTTATAAATTAACGCACAGAGGGTTCGATGTATCCTTCGGCACATAAAAGTTCAGCCAAAAGTACGGCACCACCAGCAGCACCACGAAGTGTGTTGTGTGAGAGACATACGAATTTATAGTCATATTGACTGTCTTCGCGAAGACGGCCAATAGAGATAGCCATACCGTTTTCAAGGTTGCGGTTAAGTTTTGTCTGCGGCATATTGTCTTCTTCAAAGTAGTTAAGGAACTGCTTTGGTGCACTGGGGAGTTCAAGTTCTTGTGCTCTGCCTCTAAAGTTTTTCCAAGCATTCAAAATTTCCTGCTTTTCAGGAGCCTTTTTGAATGACATAAATACTGCAGCCATATGACCGTCAGAAACAGGAACACGCAAACATTGTGCTGTAAACTTGGGACTGTCAGCGTTAACAATTACATCGCCTTCAATTTTGCCCCAAATTTTGAGCGGCTCTTGCTCTGATTTCTCTTCTTCGCCTGAAATAAAGGGAATAACATTGTCAATCATTTCGGGCCATCTTTCAAATGTTTTTCCTGCACCCGAAATAGCCTGATATGTGCAAACAAGTACCTTTTCAACACCCATTTCAGTAAGCGGGAATACTGCGGGAACATAACTCTGCAGAGAGCAGTTTGATTTTACCGCAACAAATCCGCGCTTTGTGCCGAGGCGTTTGCGCTGTGCGTCTATTATATTTATATGTTCAGCATTGATTTCCGGTATAACCATCGGAACATCGGGTGTGCCTCTGTGTGCGCTGTTGTTGGAGATAACAGGACATTCGTGTTTAGCATAATTTTCTTCTAAAGCACGAATTTCGTCCTTTTTCATATCAACTGCGCAGAAAACAAAGTCAACCATAGAAGTGATTTTTTCAATATCGCCAACTGCGTCATAAATGACCAAATTCTTGAGATTTTCAGGAATCGGGTCGGTCATAGCCCAGCGGTTTTTAACTGCTTCCTCATAAGTAAGACCTGCAGAACGCGGACTTGCGGCAAGGGCGGTTACATTAAACCAGGGATGGTTAGAGAGCAAAAGCGCAAAGCGCTGACCAACCATACCGGTTGCACCAACAATACCTACATTATACTTTTTCATAAAGAACATCCTTCCTTGCAAAAAACAGTTGAATAAATGAGTTTTTTGCAATATAATAGTATAAATTATATTTTCAATATATTCTAACACTACTTAAATATGTTTGTCAAACATATTTTGTGTATTTTAGAGCGTGGGAGAGTACAAATTTTTATATGAAAAAAAGCGATTTTTATTATGATTTACCAAAAGAACTTATTGCGCAACATCCTATTGAGCCGAGAAACGCTTCAAGGCTTATGGTTTTACACAAAAAAAGCGGTACGGTTGAGCATAAAGTTTTTTCGGATTTGTCTGATTTTTTAAGGCCTGGAGACTGCTTAATATTAAATAACACACGCGTTTTACCGGCTCGACTTTTTGGAACGCGTATTGACACAGGCGCTGTTGTTGAGTTTGTTTTATTAAAACACTTGAACGGTGATGTTTGGGAATGTATCGCGGGACCTGGTAAAAAAGCAAAAATCGGTTGCGAATTCACTTTTTCGGATAAACTAAAAGCCGTTGTTAAAGATGTTAAAGATGACGGTAACCGCATTGTTGAATTTTTGTATGATGGTGAATTTTATTCAATACTTGATGAAGTGGGAAACATGCCTCTACCACATTATATTACTGCCGAACTTGAGGATAAAGAGCGTTATCAAACGGTTTATTCAAAAGAACTCGGCTCTGCGGCAGCACCAACAGCGGGACTGCATTTTACTAATGAAATGCTTGATAACTTAAAACAAAATGGCATCAATATAGGATATGTTACTTTGCATGTTGGTCTTGGCACCTTCCGACCTGTAAAGGTTGATGATATTAAAGACCATAAAATGCATTCCGAGCATTATCATATCACCGCCGAAACGGCAGAACTTATAAAAAAGACTAAAAAAGAGGGTGGACGCGTAATTTGCGTTGGTACAACCTCTTGCAGAACGCTTGAAAGCGCCGCTCAAAAAGGCGAAATTTGTGAGTGTAGCGATGATACTTCAATATTTATTTATCCCGGTTACAAATTCAAGTGTATGGATGCCATAATTACTAATTTTCATCTTCCTGAGAGCACCTTGATTATGCTCGTATCCGCTTTTGCGGGTTATGAAAACACTATGAACGCTTATAAAATTGCGGTCGAGGAAAAGTATAGATTTTTCTCCTTTGGAGACGCAATGTTTATTTATTAAAGTTAGAGGTATTTATGTTTAATGTAATTAAAAAAGAGGGTAATGCACGACTTGGTACCTTTAAGACGGTGCACGGCACAGTGCAAACACCCGCATTTATGAATGTTGCTACCTGTGCGGCAATTAAGGGCGCCGTTTCGGCAGAGGACCTAAAAACTCTGCATTGTCAGGTTATGCTCAGCAACACCTATCATCTGCATGTTCGTCCCGGTGATGAACTTATTAAGAAACTCGGCGGTCTACACAAGTTTTCCACTTGGGAAGGACCAATTTTAACCGATAGCGGCGGTTTTCAGGTTTTCTCACTCGCTTCGCTACGCAAGATTGAGGAAGAGGGCGTAACCTTTAATTCACATGTTGACGGCAAACGCATTTTTATGGGACCTGAAGAAAGTATGCGAATTCAGTCAAATTTGGGTTCTACAATTTCAATGGCATTTGATGAGTGTGTTGAAAACCCCGCACAATATTCTTATTCAAAAGATTCTTGCGCGAGAACAACAAGGTGGCTTAAACGCTGTAAAGCCGAAATGAAACGCCTTAATTCACTTGAAGATACTGTCAACCCTAATCAATTGCTTTTTGGTATAAATCAGGGATGCACTTTTGATGATTTGCGAATCGAACATATGAAAGAAATTCGTGAACTTGATTTAGATGGTTATGCGATTGGCGGTCTGGCGGTTGGTGAGCCTACCGAAGATATGTATCGCGTTATTGAGTCGGTTGAGCCGTATATGCCGCCGGAAAAACCGCGCTATTTAATGGGCGTTGGTACACCGATGAACATATTAAACGGTGTTGAACGCGGTGTTGATTTGTTTGATTGCGTAATGCCAAGCCGAAATGCCCGGCATGGACAACTTTTTACAACATACGGTATTATTAATCTTAACAATGAAAAATACAAGGAGGATATGTCGCCTATAGATGTTAATTGTGATTGTCCGGTGTGTAGAAGATACTCAAAAGCGTACCTCCGACATCTCCTAAAAAGCGGCGAAATGCTTTCTCAAAGACTTCTTGTTATGCACAATTTGCATTTTTATAATACTCTTATGGAAGAAATCCGAGCAGCACTCTCTGAAGGCAGATTTGCGGCATATAAAAAAGAAAAAGAACAGTTTTTGGGAAAAAGAGTATAATTGTCTTGAAAAATTATAATATTGAATGTATAATAATTAAAACAACTACGGAGGTTAACTAGAAATGAATTTTTTGAATCTTTTATTGGCTAAAGCCGCAGACACTTCTTCTCAAACCGGCGGTACAGGCGGAACGCTCTTTATGGTTATTTACATTGTTATAATTGTTGCAGTGTTCTATTTCGTACTTATCAGACCGCAGAGAAAGAAACAGAAAAAAGAAGAAGCAATGCGCAACAACATTCAAGTTGGTGATGAAATCATTACTATCGGCGGAATTTACGGCAGAGTAATGTCTATAAAAGACGATAGTCTTGTTATTGAATCTTTGGGTGACCACTCAAAACAGCGTATTGCAAAATGGGCAATTCAGCAGAATTTGACCATTCACGATGATGTAGCAAAATAAGTTGTATATTTTTATCCTCTCCCGAATATCTTTTATCGGGAGGGGATTATTTTGTTTTTTAAGGAACTAATCTCAAAAAATAAGTATTTAGTTATAGGAATTCTAATTTCATTCGCAGTAACCGCTATAATGCTTTTGCTTATGTCGATATTTATGTATTTTACCGATGCCGATGCAGATGTTGTTAGTACTTTATCGGCAGTGTGTCTTGCTGTTGGAAGTTTTGTCGGCTCTGTTTTTTCTTCAAAAGCCAAAAAAAGCCAAGGGCTCTTAACAGGTTTAATATTGTCATTTATTTATTTCACTATTATATTGATAATTTCCTTAATTTTTGGCGGAAAAGCGTTTTCGGTTATGAGTTTATTACACGGTGTAATAATGCTTTTGTCGGGCGGAATTGGCGGAATTTTGGGGGTTAATTCAAAACAAAAACAGTTGATATAATTTTTTGAATATGATGTAAAAATTAAGAGATACTATTTGCAGGAGGGAATAATTTATGAAAAAAACATTATTACTGCTTGCAACAATAGCAATTCTTTTAATGTCATTAACAGGCTGCGGCGAAAAGAATAAAACTGATGATATGGTTTCGGATGTTGAGTCAGGAATTTCAAGTGTCGTCAGCAATACAGAAAGTATGCTTGAGAATGATAACGGAAATGTAAGTTCAAATGCAAACAACTAAAAAAACGGCTCATACGAGCCGTTTTTTTATACCACAAAGCCACCGTTTGGACTTATTACTTGCCCCGTAATAAATTCTGCTGAACTAGAAGCAAGGAACAGGGAAGTAGAGGCAACTTCGTTCGTGGTGCCAAGTCTGCCAAGCGGAGTTTCGTCTGCCAACCCTTCTAAATCGGAAACAGAGAGATTTGCATTCATTCGGGTGTTGATAACGCCTGGGGCTACACAGTTGACGCGAATGCCCGAGGGTCCCAATTCTTTTGCAAGTGCCTTGGTCATACCGATAATACCTGCTTTAACTGCGGAATAATGTGCTTCGCACGATGCACCGGTAATACCCCATATAGAAGAGGTGTTGATTATTGAACCGCTTTTGCGGGATACCATGTGTGGAATTACTGCGCGGCAACAATTAAATGTGCCCGTCAGGTTAACAGAAACCATACGCTCCCAATCATCATCAGTTATGTCGGTAAACAGTTTTTGCTGCGCAATACCTGCGTTGTTAATCAGAACATCAATTTTTCCAAAACGCGCAATAACATCGTCAACCATTCTTTTAACATCATTTGTCTTTGAAACATCCGCCATATATGATAGGGCAGAGAAGCCGTTCTCTTTTAATGACTTTTCAAGTAGTATTGCAGATTCGGCAGATGAACAGTAGTTTATAACTACATCATAACCATTTTGTGCAAACATAATTGCGGTTGCTGCGCCTATTCCTTTTGACGCGCCCGTAATAAGTACGGTTTTATTCATTGTCATCACCCAAAAGCATTATATCACCGTTTGTAATATTTTTCAAGCACACTATCCATAGTTTACATAATGCGCGGCAGCACAATATTATGTGGTTTACATAATAAGTTAACATAATATTTTAGTTTGCGAAATTATTTGTTGACATAATCTGCAAAATGGTGTATAACTATTAATACAGGGCTTTTTGCGCTGTCTTTTTTTCGCTATAAAAACAGTAAACTTGTGAGTAAGGTTACATAATATTTTGTTTTTAACAATATATTGTAGGTTGTTTTCAAAAGGCAACTATATGTTGTTTTAGCATTTTTTGTTTCCATAGTTCATATAATTTTATGAACGGAGGGACAAGATATGTTAACAAAAAAGACAGTTTATTGGAAGGCACACACCGCTTTGGATGTGTTGAAAGAAGGTTATCCTTTTTTTATTGTATTTGCGGTGTATGTTTTAGGAATTTTTTTGGGAGTTTTGTTTTTCAAAAAGAGTGATGTTTTAGAAACTGCTGCTAAAGAAATGTTTGAAGTATTTGTTTCTAAACGAACGGATAGGGCTTTTTTTTCGGTGTTTTTTACCGCTTTTTTGAGTTGGTTGCCGTTTTTATGCGGTGTTTTTATCTGCGGTATCAGCATATTCGGAATGGCGGTTTTACCGCTTGTTATATCGTTTAAGGGATTTTTATACGGTCTCCTTACGGCGTATCTTTATAGCGCTTTTTCAATAAGCGGTATTATATATGCGCTTGTTATTATAATTCCATCAACCTTAATTGGCGCTTTTTTATTGTTTTTTGCCGCAAAATCAGCCTTTATGTTTTCGGTATTGCTCTGTAAACAGGTTATGCCCGAGCCACGCGCTAACAATTTGTTTCCCAAACTTGTAAAATATTGTAAGCAATTTGCTTTTTTGCTTACTTTAACGGCATTTTCTGCTTTGATTGAAGCACTGCTATATGTGTCTTTTGCTGGTAAGTTAAGTATAATGTAGGAAAAAGGAATGTTAAAAATGCAGGACTTGATTTTAAGATTTGAAGAATATCTTAAAACAGAAAAGAAATCCTCTAAAAACACGCTTGAGTCGTATTTACGCGACATCGGGCAGTTTTTGTCGTACTGTTCTGCAAATAATATAAAATCTGCCGATTCAATTAAGAGCGATACTTTGATGAACTATCTGAAATTTGTTCATTCGCTTGGCAAATCGGATTCAACTATTGCCAGAATAACGGCATCTTTGCGTTCTTTCTTTACATATCTATTGAGTATCGGAGAGGTTCAGGAAAACCCCGTCAAAACAGTGAAATTTGCGGCAACAAGTCAGAAAAAACTACCTGAAATTTTAACTAACAAAGAGGTTTTAACGCTGCTTTCACAGCCCGATTGCTCAAATTACAAAGGGTGCCGAGATAAAGCAATGCTTGAACTTTTGTATGCAACGGGAATTAAAGTGTCAGAAATTATCGACCTTAAGATAACCGATATCAATTTACAGATTGGTATTTTACACCTACATACTAAATCTAGTCAGCGTATTATTCCGATTTATCCCGATGCCGTTAAAACTATTGCTAACTATATTACAGGAGTACGAAGCGTTATAGTGGCAGACGGGGTAGAGGACAAGTTATTTACCAATATGAGTGGTCAACCACTCACAAGACAGGGTTTTTGGAAGATTATCAAACAATATGCTGCATCTGCCAAAATAAGTAAAGATATAACACCGCATACCTTGCGTCATTCTTTTGCGGCTCATTTGCTCGAAAACGGCGCAGACCTGCAAGACATAAAGGAAATGCTCGGTCATTCCGATATATCAACAACGCAGGTTTATGCACAACTTATGAAAAACAAATACGCCCAGTCATACAGGCGTTTTCACCCAATGGCTAAATAGAGGTTTTTTTATGATTAGATTTGAATGTGATTATGCAGAGGGCGCACACCCATCTGTCCTACAAAAACTTATAGATACAAATTACGAACAAACCGCAGGTTACGGTGTAGATGAATATTGTGAAAAAGCAAGAAACTACATTAAAAAACTTTGTGGCAAGGAAGATATTAATGTTCATTTTCTTGTCGGCGGAACACAGACGAATTCAACCGTTATTGCGGCTACATTGAGAGCCTATCAAGGTGTTATAAGCGCATCTACAGGACACATTGCGGTGCACGAATCAGGTACTATAGAGGCGAGTGGACATAAGGTGCTTACGATACCGTCTGATGATGGTAAAATTACTGCAAAACAGATTGAAAAGGTTGTAATAGAGCATTTTGACAGCTCAACACATGAGCACGAAGTGCAACCGGGAATGGTATATATATCTTTTCCGACTGAAAACGGAACTCTTTATTCAAAAGCCGAACTTACACAAATCAGCGCGGTTTGCCATAAATATAATTTACCGCTTTTCTTAGACGGCGCCCGTTTAGGTTACGGACTTATGAGCGATAAAAATGATGTATCGCTTAACGACTTGGCAAATTTATGCGATGTGTTTTACATCGGCGGTACAAAACAGGGAATGCTTTTTGGTGAAGCGCTTGTAATCAATAACGATTATATTAATAAGGATTTCAGATATATGATAAAACAACACGGTGGAATGCTCGCAAAAGGTCGTTTGCTTGGTTTGCAGTATTGCGCGATGTTGGAAGATAATCTATATTTTACTCTTGCCAAAGAAGCGGACCGCCTGGCTATGAAATTGCGTGAAGCGTTTATTGAAAAGGGTTATAAACTGCGATATGATTCGTATACTAATCAGCAGTTTCCGATTATGCCTAACAGCGAACTTGAAAGATTGTCTGAAAAATACGCTTATTCAGTTTGGGAAAAGATTGATGAAAACCATACTGCAGTTCGTTTTTGCACAAGTTGGGCAACTACCGAAGATAATATTAATGAATTATTAAACGATTTATAAATAAAAACCTCGGTTTATGCCGAGGTTTTTACTGTTTATTAATATTTTTTATGTTAAAATTGATTTTGGGTGGTGGTTTAATTTGAAATACATAAAGAAACGCCGAAAAAGCAGATTATTATCAAGTATGGTATCACTAGTTTTAGTTACAATTGCAGTTTTGGGACTAATTTTGTATCAAACGCTTCAAAAAACGGAAATAGATGCCGAAAAATTAGTAATGCCGTCTTATGTGAAAACTGATTTAATTCCAAAAGGTTTAGGATATTCAAGAAATGGTCTCCGATTGGAAAAAGTAAATGATATTGTTATACATTATGTAGGAAATCCAAATACAACGGCAAAACAAAACCGTAATTATTTTGCAAATATCGGCACGAGGGTAAATTCACATTTTATCGTGGGGCTCGATGGGGAAGTGGTGCAGTGCGTTCCGCTTACAGAGCGTTCTTGTGCGAGTAATCATCGAAACAAAGATACAATTTCAATTGAAGTTTGCCATCCTGACGCAACCGGTAAGTTTAACGAGGCAACATTAAATAGATTAAAAGAATTAACCGTATGGCTTTGTGAATCTTTTAATTTAACCGAGGAAGATGTTATAAGACATTATGATATAACCGGTAAAAACTGTCCGCTTTATTTTGTGGAACACGAAAACGAATGGGATTTATTCAAAAAAGATATTGGTAAAATGCTTGATAACAATTAAAAGTTATATTCGTGACAGGGAACGATGTCCCCTGAATTTTTAAGTTAATTATACAAAATTAATATTTTGTATAATTCGGGGAAGGAGAATTTGCTAAAAATTGGCTAAATATGGCCTTTTAGCGTTTTTATGACTATGATTGACAACATTTTTATAAAATAATATATTTATAAATAATTATGTTCTTTTATTTTTT
>JAZSRO010000062.1:0-2728 GCA_045538515.1 Acutalibacteraceae bacterium
ACTCGCCGAGCAACGAAAACTCTTAGAGTTAAAAAAGGAACGATTAGAGAGAATTATCGATGCTTTGGACGGTGCCACGAAAGGAAAGGTTACAATGGCAGCGTTTGATAACAGTGATTATGAAACTGTACGTAAGCAGTATGAAGTTGAGGCAAAACAGCGATGGGGAGAAATTGATGCCTATAAAGAACACAAACAAAAGACAGCTAATTACAGCAAGGATAAATGGCAAGAGGTAAACGATGGACTAATGACAATCTTCGCTAAATTTGCCGAGTGTAAGCAAAACGGCAACACCGCAGACTCAGATGAAGCTCAGGCACTCGTAAAAGAATTGCAAGACTATATAACCGAGAATTATTATACCTGCACTAAAGAAATTCTCGCAGGCCTCGGTCAAATGTATATCGCCGATGAGCGATTCAAAACTAACATCGATAAAAACGGTGACGGTACAGCAGAATTCGTTTCACTGGCGATAGAAAATCACATTAAAAGTTGACATTTTGAATTAAAAGTGTAAAATATAGGCATATCTAAAAGGAGTGTACATATGAAAATCCTAAAAACAATGCCGGGTATAGCACTTTCTATGGCTATTGCTTTTTTGGCACTTTGGCTTGAAAGCTTACTTCCGATTCACGTTGTTGGTGCATCGGTAATTGCTATGTTTATTGGTATGACTTTAAACTATTTCTTAAAAAATATCGATATTTTTAATGCTGGTGCAAAATTTACATCCAAAAAAATCTTAAAATTTGCTATAATCCTGCTCGGTCTTTCCCTCAACATAAACACTATTTTTAATGTAGGAAAAATGTCTTTGGTTGTTATGGTTTTCACTCTTCTGACTTGTTTCGGCGGTGGATATTTTATAGGAAAAGCATTGGGGATTAATTGGAAACTTTCTAATCTTATTTCAGCAGGCACCGGTATTTGCGGTGGCTCCGCTATTGCCGCAATTGCACCTACAATTGATGCTGAGGATAATGATGTTGCTTATGCATTATCAGCTACATTTTTATTTGATATGGCTATGATATTGCTTTTTCCTATTATGGGAAGAGCTTTGGGAATGTCCAATGAGGCGTTTGGCCTTTGGGCAGGAACTGCAGTAAATGATACATCATCGGTAGTAGCTACTGGATATTCTTTTTCAGAGGCGGCGGGAGATTTTGCAACTATGGTGAAACTCACAAGAACTCTATCGATAATTCCAACTGTTCTTGTATTTGCTTTTGTTAATCTTCGCTTAAAGAGAAAAGAAGCATGTGTAAACGGAAATAGTGATGGTGAAATTAAAGCTAATTTTAGTATTAAAAAGATATTTCCTTGGTTTATAGTTGGGTTTGTTGCTATGTCGGCAGTTGCAAGTATATTTACTATCCCTGCCGAAATAGTTTCCAGCACAAAGACAGTTAGCAAATTCTTAATGGTAGCCGCACTTTCTGCTATAGGACTTAATACTTCTTTTGCAAGTATGAAGAAATCCGGTATACGCCCTATGGTTCACGGATTTATCATTTCCGCACTAGTTGTTGTAGTTGCTTTAGTGGTTGAAATTGCAATGGGTATAGTTTAAATATAATTTAAGTTAATAGTGACTTTAGGCGATAGCTTTGGCAATCGGGAATCTTACTGCAAACTTGACAGACTTGCAGTAACTTCCGGCAAAATGCACTTATAGTCGTGGACTCGAGGACTACGGGGATTTTTGTCATGTTTTCGGCATCTGCGCATATATGCAGATGCTTTTCTTTTGTCCTTTTTACTAATATTAAGAAAAGGGGGAAACAAAATGTTTTCCAAACTTAAACTGTCATTACAAAACATCAACTACAAACTCTATTTCGCACTCCTTGTTTTAGGACTGTGCCCAACCATTTACACAACGGTGCGTGTCTTCTTCCTCGGCTCGTTACCAGGCGAATGGTCGTTTTCAATCGCGGGACAATTATCGTGGGTTAATTTGCTTTATGAAATCATAAACGAGGCAATTATTTTGCCATTGTTTTATTTTGTTGGCAAGGTGGTATGCGATAAAAAAGAGTTTACTAACCGAGTAAAAACCGGACTAGTAATGTCACTCGGAATCTATCTTATTTTGTCTGCTGTAATCATCTGCTTTGCAAAACCACTTTTGTCGCTAATGGCAACTGATGCAAGTATTATTGAGGCTTCAGCTACATACATCCGCATCGAAAGTGTTGCTAACATATTTTTAATACTCACACAATTTACACTCGTTGCACTTGTCACCATAAACAAAAGCAAATATCTTTATATCTTAACCTTTGCAAGACTTGTACTTAGCCTCGTTTGTGATACATTCCTTGTATCATCGTTGCCCATATCCCTAAACCTTGGTGTAAACGGGATTGGATACTCAAATATTATAGTTAATATAGTTTTGCTTATCGTATCACTCACACTGCTATCAAAGGAAAATATCAATGTGTTTGATAGAGTGAAAATAAGTTTCGTTTGGTTTAAAGAGTTTATAAAAATAGGTAGTATATCAGGAATAGAATCACTTGTTCGCAATGTTGCCTATATGGTGATGATTTCACGAATGGTCAATGTTGTGGGTGAACAAGGCACCTATTGGGTAGCAAATAACTTTATTTGGGGTTGGCTGCTTTTACCCGTTCTGCAACTCGGCGAACTCATAAAGCAAGAAACATCCACCGATAAAGATAATATCCGCAAAAACAGCCTTGGATATTTT
>JAZSRO010000019.1:0-1715 GCA_045538515.1 Acutalibacteraceae bacterium
CATCATCGCAACCTTATAAAAATTAAAGGTATCAGCGCAAAGATAAATATAGGATTTTATAAACTCTGTAAGAACAATAACGTGGTCATACATTGCCGTACCTTCGGGAACAAAATTGACGTTAGGTATCGGCATGGAAGCAAAGTTACGCTTCCACATTTCGATTTTTGAATCGCCAAACAACTCTTCGACGTGGTTGTATTCATCCTTGATGCAGAAATAAGAAAAAGGCTTAATTTTCTTTATCAGTTTTATAATTTCCAAAATGGTCTCTCTGATTTTTATAAAAAGTTCATCAGAATAGTTTTCTGCGTTCAGGCGGTTGTATAGATCGTTTAGTTTATCACCGGTCTCAAAAACAGAGAGCAGTTTATTCGCGGGTATATTTAATATATCGTGCGTAATAATTCCAAGCGGCAAAGTTTTTCCGCCTATAATAAATTCATCACCAACGAAGTCAATTGAGAATTTATAAAAATTCGCATCGCCGACCGGCTTTGTTTCAATCAGTCTCATGTGCCTTCCTCCGCACTTTAATTCTAACATCTTATCTGTACCATAAACCGTACTCTACGATAATTATATCATAAAAAGTATCCTCTGTCACTATAAATTACAAAAAATTCAGAAACAGATTTTTGCCTTCACAACATTTTATGTAATTTTCAATTTTTCAGCCATTAGATAATTAGGAGAGCGAAAGCACCGGTTCCACCGCCGATGTTTTCGCTCTTACTTTTTTTGTGAAAGGAGAAATTCCTATGGCTGATAAAAATGTAAAACTTGCTGTCATTGACGGCGAAACCTTGATGGACATGAAACTGCCCCCAACAAAGTTTTGTGTTGAAACTTTGTTGCCGCAAGGCATGTGCATCCTCGGCGGTGCTTCCAAGATAGGCAAATCGTGGTGGGTGCTGGATCTGTGCGTTCGCATTGCAAAAGGGGAACCGATGTGGGATTTAAAAACGACAAAGGGAACGACCTTGTATCTTTGCCTTGAAGATACCCTGCGCCGTGTTCAAAATCGTTTGCTGTGCATCACGGATGAGGTTCCGCCTAACGCTTTCTTCGCTACCTCTGCCGGAACTTTGTCAGACGGACTGTGCGAACAGATTCGTGAATTTGTGAAAGAGCATCCCGATACAGTTTTCGTTGCGGTTGATACTTTTCAGATCGTGCGCAACAACAATATCGATACCTCTTACGCAAACGACTACGATGAAATTCGGTTGCTAAAGCAGTTAGCGGACGAACTGAATATTTGTCTTCTGCTGGTGCATCACCTTCGTAAGCAGGGCGACAGCGATCCGTTCAATAAGCTCACCGGCACCACAGGTATCGTAGGCGCAGTCGACACGGCACTCGTTCTTGACAAGAGCAAACGCAACGCTGACAGTGCCACTCTCTACTGTACAGGTCGTGACGTGGAAGACCGTCAGCTCGAACTGCAGTTTTCTAAAAAGGAATTCGTTTGGAAAATGCTACGGGACAGTATGGAAAACCGTGAAATGTTACTGCCGAAAGAAATGGAACTGCTGATTGATTTTATGAAAGAGCAAAAATCCTTCAGTGGCAGCAACACAGAGTTTGCGGAACTTTATAATTCGCATTCCGAATCGGCAGTATCGGTAAAAGGACTCAAGCAGATGATGAACCTTTGGCGATACAGTCTGGAAGAGTTCGGTTTGAGTTACCGCAGCCACCGCAGTAACGGA
>JAZSRO010000107.1:0-148093 GCA_045538515.1 Acutalibacteraceae bacterium
CCCCGAGGCACCATCAACTTAATATTTAATGTGCTAGTGTAGCTCAATAGGCAGAGCAGCTGATTTGTAATCAGCAGGTTGCTGGTTCGATTCCGGTCACTAGCTCCATTTTGGGAGGGTTCCCGAGTGGCCAAAGGGAGCAGACTGTAAATCTGTTGTCAGTGACTTCGGTGGTTCGAATCCACCTTCTCCCACCAAGAAAAAGACGATTGCGAAAGCAATCGTCTTTTTCAGGTATATTCGCCTTCGGCGAGTGATATTGCTTTGCAGTAATATTCGGCTAAAGCCAAGTGAAATTGGGCTTTGCCCAGTTTTATGGCGAATATAATATCACTGAAACCGTAGGTTTCAATATCTCTTTTGCAACGCAAAAATATAACTGTGCCATTCGAATAAGGGCGGTTGAAAACTAGTCTTCTAAACCAAAAGGACAGAGGTAACCTCTGTCCTTTTTAATTAAACACATATTCCTGTTCTTCGGCGTGTTTTTCGCTTGTTGGCTTAAACGGTGTTGTGTCAAGCGGAATGATTTTATTAAACACGCAGGTGTGGCGCGGGGTTACCGTTCTGTCCTCGTGCATACTGCCGAAGTACCAATGGCGGAAGGTGCAACTTTTATCAATCTCTGTAAAATAACCACCGAGTTTATTTACCTGGTCAGCCTTGCCCTTGCGGAGAAGCATTGCGCTTTTTATGAGAGAGGGCGGTTCGTGTGTCAGTATGTAGTCAACGCAAAGTTGGTTTTCATCAAGCGCTTTTGCGCCCTCGGCAAGTTCCTGTGGGGTTGGGAATTCGTGACGCCACCAACTTTTGTCTTTTCGTAGGTCAATATCCTCACTCTCGCCTCCGCCCATTGTGAAAACGCGGCAACCGTCAAGATTAAAGATTTGTCCGCGCATCAAATGGTAAAGGTTGGGGCCTATTCGGTGGACCTTTCCGCCTTTCCAGCGCGTTACGCGGCAGGAATTAAGCAAATCAAAGTTTTCGTGTGTTCCGTCTAAAAAAACTATGGTAAACTTGCGTGTGGACAAAAACTTAATAGCCTGTTTTTCGCGTTCACTTCCGTCCCACAAAAATCCGAAGTCACCCAGCACTATAAGCGTATCACCCGCTTTTAATTTGTACCACTCTTTATCGTATATGCGGGATTCGTCCCCGTGCATATCGCCCGTAAGATAATACATAAAATCACCTAAAATATTAAAAATCAATTAAAATACTTTTCTTTTAAGACATTATACTATATAATAAGATATATTACAAGTCGAGGAAGGTTAAAATGAAAAAAACGCTGCTGGTAATTTTTTTAATAATGACACTTGCTGTGTCGCTGTTCTCGGTCGGTGCAAGTGCATATCAGATTTCGGGGTTTGAAGTAACGGCAAAGGGCGCATTACTTGCAAGTTTGGACACAGGCGATGTGCTTTTCGCCCGTAACACCGACAAAAAAATGTATCCCGCATCACTTACCAAGGTGATGACGGCGCTGCTCGTTATTGAAAAGTCGAAAGACCTTGACAGCGAAATTATAACTATAAGCGAAAACGCGGTTAAATCCATCCTCGGAACAGGCGCATCAAGCGGCGGACTGAAAGAGGGCGAACAAATTACCGCGCGTCAGGCGGTTTATTATCTTATGCTGCCATCAGCAAACGACTGCGCAAACGCCGTTGCCGAGCATTTTGGCGGCGACATTTCTGGGTTTGTTAATTTGATGAACGCCCGTGCCGAAGAACTTGGAATGAAGAACACGCATTTTGCCAATCCGCACGGTCTGCATGATGACGAGCATTATACCACCGTATATGATATGTATATACTCACAAAACACGCGCTGTCACTGGAAGTGTTCAAAGAGGCGGTATCAGAAAAGCGCTACAAAATGCCCGCAACCAACAAAAGTCCCGCTAAAACACTTGTCACCACAATTTATATGCAGGACCTTTATAACGGCGTATCCCCCAATCTTTACTATCGCTACGCTAAGGGCGTTAAAACAGGTTTTACGGATGAAGCCGGACGCTGTCTTATCTCCACCGCAACGAAAAACGGACATAGTTATATCTGCGTTCTTATGAACTGCCCACAGGAAACAAACACGAGAAATTATAACGAATTCAAAGAAACCAAACAACTTTACGAATGGGCATTTAATAATTTTGAATATAAGACGGTTGTAGATGCAGACACGCCCGTTGCAGAGGCAAAAGTGGCTCTGTGTTGGGACCACGATTATGTTACAATGAAGGTAGAGGGCGGACTTTCTGCCGTACTTCCGAAAGAAGCCGATTCCTCCACCGTTCAAATCAAGCCGAAGCCCGATAAAGAGGTTTTTGATGCGCCCATAAAGAAGGGACAAAAACTTGGCACCGCAGACATTGTTTATGCGGGAGAAACGCTTGGAACGGTTAACCTTGTTGCCGGTGATTCCCGCGATGCAAACTGGGTGCTTTTAGTGACACGCGCTATAAAGAACGCCTTTACATCCACAGCGTTCAAAATAATCTTGCTTATATTTGTTTTAGCATTAGCAGGATTTATCACGGCCGTTGTGCTTATGAACAGAGGCAGAAAAAAACGCCGCAGAAGACGCGACGGTCACACAAGATACAGATAAGAAAACACCCCGTTTTCACGGGGTGTTTTTTTATTTATCTTCAAGATATTCTTCCATTGTTACGCCGAGGTCATTCATTTCTCTTGCAACTTTTATGCCCACAAAACGCCAATGCCAAGGCTCATATATAATTTTGGTAATATGCTCTTTGTCAGAAGGATAACGCATTATAAAACCGTAATCTTCAGCGTTTTCTTTAAGCCATTTATACTGTGGCATTGTTTCAAAAGCGTTGGTCGTGGAATTAAAGTCAACCGCGAGGCCCGTTTGGTGTTCACTCGTTCCCGGACGGGCGACAACCTTTGCGGCTTCCTTCTCTGCCTGGTCGGCGGGAGTGCCCGCTTTTATTACACGCTGAACCTTGTTTTCAAAAAGCATTTTTTGTGTTGCATATGAACGATAGGGCGAACGCACATATAGTTCTACTCCGTCTGCCCAGGCGGCTTCAAGCATCGCCATCAAAAAGGGATACATTTCTGCATCAACCTGTTTTAGTTCGCCGTTAAGATATTTTGCGGGAACTTCTTTAAGTTCGTTGGTCGCGTCATAGTCCTGTGGCAAAGGAGTGTCAGGGTTTACAAGCAAAAGGCACGAAAACTCAGGGTCTAATCCCGCGGGAGCCGGTTCTGTGGGCACACTCTGCACAGAGGAAGTATCGTTTTCCGAACCGGAAGAAACGATATCCGATTCGGGCTTTCTGCCAACCGTTTTCTCCCCGCCGCATCCCGAAAAGGAAAGGCATAGTAAGAGTAATGTTATTGCAATAGATATGTATTTTTTCATATTCAACATCCGCCCATCTTTATACGTGTTTCTTAAAGTATTATAACATACTATCGCGTTAGGCGCAAGAAACTTGTAGCATTTTGTCGCTTTCTATATTTTGACTATCGCGGCAAAAACGCCGCCGTCAACTATATCTATATAAGCGTAGGTGTCGCCCTTTTCCCGACCTCTGCCGACCGAGCCGGGATTAACAAGATACACTCCGTCTTCATATCTTATATTGGGAATATGGGTGTGTCCGTAAAGTACAATTTCAGCGCCTGTCGCCTTGGCATAGGAAAGAAGATGCACATCACTCGATTTTACGCCATACTCGTGCCCGTGGGTATAAAATATTTTTTTACCCGCTATACTTGCGCTTTTATGCGCAGGTGTTTCGCTGTAAAAATCGCAGTTGCCGCTAACCTTATAAAAGGTGCGGTCGGGGTAAAGTTCTTCTAAATATTCCGTATCACGCAAACAATCGCCCAAAAAGAAAATATGTTTTGCGGTACTTTGTGCCTCTATAATTTCTTCAAGACGCGATGATTTGCCGTGGCTATCTGACAGGACCAAAATTCTCATATTCTACCTCGCAAAAAGTTGTCATATAAATAGTATATATAAAAACGGGGGTGTTTGCAATGGGAAAAGATTTTGACAAACAAAAACTCTTGTCCGCCATAAACCAATTGACAGGAAACAAAAATTTAAGTGACGCGGTAGCAAAAAAGGATATGAACGGGGTTTTCGAAAGTCTAAGCGCAAATCAGGCAAAAGAACTAAAAGAAGTATTGTCCGACAAGGCAAAATTAGAGCAGATTTTGTCCTCGCCACAGGCACAGCAGATAATGAAGGCGCTGAACAAAGATGGAAAATGATAACTTAAGCGAAAGAATAGAAGAACTGCTCGGAAACCCCGATATGATGGCGAAGGTCGGCGCTATGGCACAGTCACTTTTCGGCGACAAGGAAGAAAGGGTGGAAGAGGCGCCCATGTCCTCAAACGAAACACAAATGTTGCTTCGTGCGGCAAAACTATTGGGGGAACAAAAAACCGATAACCGACAGGGTTTGCTGTTAGCATTAAAACCACATCTGAGCGCCGATAAGGGACAGAGGGTTGACAGGGCGGTTAAACTTTTGAAACTGGCGCGACTTTTGCCGCTTATAAAGGAAAGTGATTTATTCTTATGAGTAATATGAGCCGTGAAGAATTTTTGCGTCTTCAGAGAGAGGCGGAAACCCGTATGCGCGAGATGCAAAAACGCAGTGATGAAATTACAGGAAAAATGCCCCCTGCTCCAAATTTTGTTGCCTTGCGGAATGATGAAAAGCCAGAGCCCGAACAGGTTATAAAAAAATCGCCGCACAGAAAAAACGGCGGCGGACTCGACCTTTTGAGAATGCTTAATTTAGGAGACATCAATCTGGATTCCGACAGGGTGCTGCTTTTAGCCATAATGCTACTGCTTATAGGCGAATCGAATGACGAACTTCTGCTTCTGGCACTTCTTTATATTATGCTATAAAAAAACCCGACCGAACGGTCGGGTTTTAATGTTTATTAGTCGTTTACATAGGGAAGTAAAGCAACCTGTCTTGCACGCTTGATAGCGGTTGTAAGTTCACGCTGGTGCTTTGCGCAGGTGCCTGTTGCACGACGGGGAAGAATCTTTGCGCGTTCAGAGATGAACTTGCGAAGACGAGCAACATCCTTGTAATCGATTTCTTCAACACGGTCAACGCAGAAATGGCAAACCTTCTTATGAGGCTTTCTGCGTGCGGGTCTATCATTTTTCTCCATGAGAATTATCCTCCATTCTTAATACTTAAAACGGCAGGTCGTCATCAGCAGCGATAACAGAAAAATCTCCGCTATCGGTATTGTTGAAGGATGCGGGAGCAGCGTCTGCCTCTCCACTTGCGGCGCCGTCACGGCGTGACTCTACAAACTGAACATTGTTGGCGATAACCTCAAATGCAGTTCTGTTTTTGCCGGTGTCCTTATCAACATATCTTCTTGTCTGAATTGAACCTTCAATGCCAATCATACTGCCCTTTTTGAAATACTTTGTAACAAATTCGGCAGTTTGGCGCCAGGCAACAATGTTAATAAAATCTGCCTGACTCTCTTCTCCTGCTTTATAGCGGCGGTTAACCGCGATAGAAAAAGAAGTCACGGGGATATTATTGCTTGTGTACCTGAGTTCGGGGTCGGCAGTCAATCTGCCTGTTAAAACAACCAGATTAAACATAGTGGTTACCCTCCATTACTTTTTAATAATCATTGTGCGCAAAACACCGTCAGTGATTTTTGCTACACGCTCAAGTTCAGCCGGGAATGCGGCATCGCTTTCAAATGTCGTAATGACATAATAGCCTTCGGTCTCATCGTTAATCGGATAGGCAAGTCTGCGCTTACCCCATTCGTCAACATTTTCGATGGTACCGTTAGCCTCGATAAGAGCCTTGAATTTCTCAACGAGTTCAGCAACTGTTTCTTCAGCGCCTGTTACAGAGAAAATCATAGCCAATTCGTACTTAACCTTCATCTTGTTGCACCTCCTTCTGGACTATTGGCCGAACACGCAGTTCGGCAAGGAACTATAAAATGGGCATAATCCCACAAATAGCCTTGATATTATATCAGCAGTGGCACGATTTGTCAACAAAATTATTGACGAAATTTTATTACTGTGCTAAAATTCTATAGAAAACTAAAAGGGAAGTGAATTTTATGCTTTTGGCAATCGACATCGGCAACACCAACATTACGCTCGGGCTGTACGAAGAAGAGAGACTTTTGTTCACCTCTCGTCTTGCCACGGATAAAACTCGGACCGAAGACCAGTACGCTATTGAAATCTGCGATGTTATGAAACTGGGTGGATATGACGCAAAGACGATAGAAGATGCTATAATCTGCTCGGTTGTACCACAGGTTTGCGCCTCTGTCAGCAGTGCAATCAGCAAACTTTGTAACATCGTTCCGCTCATTTTAGGGCCCGGTGTGAAAACGGGACTTAATATCCGCATTGACGACCCCGCACAACTCGGCGCAGACCTTGCGGCAGGGGCTGTGGGTGCACTTGCGGAATATACAATGCCCTGCATTGTAATTGACCTCGGCACCGCTACCACCATAAGCGTACTTGATAAAAACGGCGCATTTTTAGGCGGCGCAATCGCGGCGGGAATAGGGCTCACGCTTGAGGCATTAACCAGCAAAACCGCACAATTACCCTCTGTCCATATCGAAGCACCGCCATCGGTCATCGGTAAAAACACCGCCGACTGTATGAAATCGGGACTTGTTATGGGCGCCGCATCTATGCTTGACGGTATGATTGAGCATATTGAATCGGAACTCGGCTGCAGCGCCGCAGTTGTTGCAACAGGCGGCAGAGCAAAACAAATTATTTCCTGTTGCAAACGCGAAATCATCTTAAACGAAAATCTGTTGCTTGACGGTCTGCGTATAATCTACGAGAAAAATAACCGTCACTGATTTTCGCTTAGAATAAAGAACTGTACCCGCATAAGCGGGATGGTATCAAGGAGTGTTTTTTATGTCAAACAATGTTAGCAGAAAAGAAAAAACGAAAGTGCTCGTGCTTTCGGCCGTGCTGACCGCACTTGTTGTTGTGCTGCAACTGCTCGGCTCGTTTATACACCTCGGACCTTTCTCGGTTTCGCTTGTGCTCATACCCATCGTTTTGGGCGCGGCGACCTGTGGCATGGGCGTTGGCGCGTGGCTCGGCTTTGTGTTCGGCGTTGCCGTAATTTTGAGCGGCGATGCGGCGGCATTTATGTCCATAAGCGTCATAGGCACCATTATAACCGTTTTGGCAAAAGGTGTGCTTTGCGGTTTCGTTTCGGGTGTCGTATACCGTCTTTTTGCAAACAAAAATCAGTACCTTGCGGTGCTCTTTGCGGCGTTCGTCTGCCCTGTTGTTAATACAGGTGTATTTCTGCTCGGCTGTGTCGTTTTCTTCTTAAAAACGGTTGCCGAATGGGGTGCGGCAGAGGGTTATTCGAATGTTCTCGGCTATATGTTTTTAGGTTTGGCGGGTGGAAATTTCCTTTTTGAACTCGCAACCAACCTTATTTTAAGCCCCGCAATTGTCCGCGTAATTAACTATAAAGATAAATAATTTATAAAATCCCACCGAAAAAAAGCGGTGGGATTTTGATTTTTTTGATGTTTTTTGCACAATATTATATATAATGTAAAAAAATGCTTTTATTTTCGCGTCTTTAGTGGTATAATAAAGTGCTACTTCCTGTGTAGAGGAAGTTACACTATGTTAAAAATGGCAGAAGCCAAAAATATTCAGGAGGATGATTCATAATGAGTCAAAAGTTTGTTTACCTTTTCTCAGAAGGCGACGCTTCTATGCGTGAACTTCTCGGTGGTAAGGGTGCCAACCTTGCAGAGATGACCAAAATCGGTCTTCCCGTTCCCCAGGGTTTCACCGTAACCACAGAGGCCTGCACTCAGTATTATGAGGACGGCAGAAAAATCAACGATGACATCCAGGCAGAAATTATGGAGTACATCGACAAGATGGAGGGTATCACCGGCAAGAAGTTCGGCGATAAAGAAAACCCGCTTCTCGTTTCCGTTCGTTCAGGCGCACGCGCATCAATGCCTGGTATGATGGATACCATTCTTAACCTCGGTCTTAACGAAGAGGTTGTAGAAACAATGGCTACACAGTCGGGTAATGCTCGTTGGGCATACGACTGCTACAGAAGATTTATTCAAATGTATTCCGATGTTGTTATGGAAGTCGGTAAGAAATACTTTGAAGAACTCATCGATAAGATGAAGGAAGAAAAGGGTGTTACACAGGACGTTGAACTCACCGCTGACGACCTTAAAACACTCGCAGAGCAGTTCAAGGCTGAATACAAAAACAAAATCGGCAAGGTCTTCCCCTCTGACCCCAAAGAGCAACTTATGGGCGCTGTTGAGGCTGTTTTCCGTTCTTGGGACAACCCCCGCGCAAACGTATATCGCCGCGACAACGATATTCCTTATTCCTGGGGTACCGCTGTTAACGTACAGATGATGGCTTTCGGTAACATGGGTGATGACTGCGGTACAGGCGTTGCCTTTACCCGTGACCCTGCAACAGGCGAAAAAGGCCTTATGGGTGAGTTCCTCACCAACGCACAGGGCGAAGACGTTGTTGCCGGTGTTCGCACACCGATGCCGATTGCTGAAATGGCAAACAAATTCCCCGAAGCATTCGAGGAGTTCAACAAGGTTTGTGCAATCCTTGAAGACCACTATCGCGACATGCAGGATATGGAGTTCACCGTTGAGCACGGCAAACTCTTTATGCTTCAGACACGTAACGGTAAGAGAACCGCTAAGGCTGCTCTCAAAATCGCTTGTGACCTCGTTGACGAGGGTATGATTGACAAGAAACAGGCCGTTGCTATGATTGACCCCCGTAACCTTGACACCCTTCTCCATCCCCAGTTCGATGCGAAGGCACTCAAGGCTGCAACACCTGCAGGTAAGGGCCTTGGCGCTTCCCCCGGTGCTGCTTGCGGTAAGGTTGTATTTACTGCAGAAGATGCAGAAAACTGGAACGCAAAGGGCGAAAAGGTTATCCTCGTTCGTCTTGAAACTTCACCTGAAGACATTACAGGTATGAAAGCATCTCAGGGTATCCTCACTGTTCGTGGTGGTATGACAAGTCACGCAGCCGTTGTTGCTCGTGGTATGGGTACTTGCTGCGTATCGGGTTGCGGCGACATCATTATGGATGAAGAGAACAAGAAGTTCACTCTCGCCGGTAAGACCTATGTTGAGGGCGACTACATCTCTATTGACGGTTCTACAGGTAACATCTATGATGGCATCATCCCGACCGTTGACGCTGAAATCGCTGGTGAGTTCGGCAGAATTATGGCTTGGGCTGACGAGTTCAGAACCCTTAAAGTTCGCACCAACGCTGACACACCTGCTGACGCTAAGAAGGCTCGTGAACTCGGCGCAGAGGGTATCGGTCTTTGCCGTACAGAGCATATGTTCTTCGAAGCAGAGAGAATTGCTGCTTTCCGTGAGATGATTTGTGCTGACACAGCAACAGAGCGCGAGGCTGCTCTCCAGAAGATTCTCCCCTATCAGCAGGGCGACTTTGAAAAACTTTACGAGGCACTTGAGGGTAACCCTGTTACCATCCGTTTCCTCGACCCCCCGCTTCACGAGTTTGTTCCCACCGAAGAGGCTGATATTGCTGCTCTCGCAAAGGCACAGGGCAAGACCGTTGAAGACATCAAGAACATCATTCAGGGCCTCCACGAGTTTAACCCGATGATGGGCCACCGTGGCTGCCGTCTTGCAGTAACATATCCTGAAATTGCAAAGATGCAGACTGCTGCTGTTATCCGCGCAGCAATCAATGTTAAGAAGGCTCATCCGGATTGGAACCTCGTTCCCGAAATCATGATTCCGCTTACAGGCGAAGTTAAGGAAATGAAGTTCGTTAAGGAAATCGTTGTTGCAACTGCAGACGCAGAAATCGCTGCTGCAGGTTCTGACCTTAAGTATGTGGTTGGTACAATGATGGAAATCCCGAGAGCATGTCTTACTGCTGACGAGATTGCAAACGAGGCTGAGTTCTTCTGCTTCGGTACAAACGACCTTACCCAGATGACATTCGGCTTCAGCCGTGATGACGCTGGTAAGTTCCTCACAGCATACTATGACAGCAAGATTTACGAAAACGACCCGTTTGCTAAACTCGACCAGAACGGCGTTGGCAAACTTATGGAAATGGCTGTTACTCTTGGTAAGAAAGTTCGTCCGACCATGCACTGCGGCATCTGCGGTGAGCACGGCGGCGACCCCGTATCTGTAGAGTTCTGCCACAAGATTGGTCTTGACTATGTATCTTGCTCACCCTTCCGCGTTCCGATTGCACGCCTCGCTGCTGCACAGGCTGCAATTAAGGATATGAAATAATCATAGTCCTCTTATTCCAATCTAACCCCGTTTATCCCCAATCCTCACCTAAAGGACAAACTTTTTAGCGTGAACGGAAAAAGATTAAACGAGGAAAAGTGAAAAAATTGAAGACCTTGTAACTGTAGAGAAATCTACGGTTGCAGGGTCTTTTTTATGCCTAAAAAAAGCCTTGTTTTTCTGTTGCGTTTTCAGACACCAAATGCTATAATCTAAAAACAGATAAATGAAGTGGTAACGGGAGATGTTTGTTTGAAAAACTTAGGATATTATAATGGCGTTTGGGATGAAATTGAAAATATGTCTATCCCTATGGGTGATAGAGTTTGCTTTTTTGGTGATGGCGTATATGATGCAACTTATAGCCGAAATTATACTATATTTTCCTTGGATGAGCACATAGATAGATTTTATAACAGCGCAAGACTTCTGGAAATAGAACTACCTTATTCGAAGTCGGAAATGAAAGAAATTCTAAACAGTATGGTTAAAAAAATGGAAACCGGCGAAAATTTCGTTTATTTCCAGGCTACACGCGGAAGCGCTTCTGTTAGAAACCACACATTTCCAAAGGAAACAAAAGCAAATATTTGGATTAACATTTATCACAAGGAAATTCTTGACCTAACCAAACGCATCCAGTTGATTACTATGGAAGATACCCGCTTTTTACACTGCAACATAAAAACCTTAAATTTGATTCCCGCAGTTATTGCATCCCAGCGAGCGAAAGAAGCCGGATGTTTTGAGGCGGTTTTTCACAGAAACGGAAGAGTCACCGAGTGTGCCCACAGTAATGTACATATTATAAAAAACGGTATGCTAATCACAGCGCCCACAGATAATTTAATTTTACCCGGTATCGCCAGGAAGCATATTATAGCGGCTTGTAAAAAAATGGGCATCGTTGTTAAGGAAGAACCTTTTAATTTGGAACAATTATTTGATGCGGATGAGGTTTTGGTCTCTTCCGCAGGTGCGTTGTGTCTTGTTGCAAACCAAATAGATGGTAAAGCGGTTGGAGGCAAGGCAACAGAAACCGTTTCAAAACTACAAAAGATGTTGCTTCAGGATTTCATCGACCAAACAAAATGATTTTTATAATACACCGAACTTTACGGGCGAAGGTGCTATAATTGCAATAAAAACAAACGGAGGTGTTTTTTCTGTGTACACAATATATGTGAAATTTGAATGTTTGCCAAACAAACGCGAGGCTTTTATTGATAAGGTAAAAGAAACGGGTGTTTTAGAGGCAATAAGGGCTGAGGATGGATGTATCAAATACGATTATTATCTATCCGAAAAGGATGAGAACGAACTTCTGCTTATTGAACAGTGGGAATCAAAAGCGCATCAACAAACCCACATCGAAACACCGCATATGGCAAAATTGCGAGAATTTAAGAACGACTATATCACTAAAACAGTTTTGGGCGAAATAGAATTTAGATAAATAAAAACCACCGAATACTCGGTGGTTTTTATTATTTTTTATTCAAATCTTTTTTAATCTGTGTAGTGCTGATTTCGGGCGTTCGCGGGAGATACACAACCTCGCAACCCTCTTCTTTCAGAAAATCAAACTTTCCTTCCCAGTCGTCACCCATTACAAATGTATCAATGTGGTACTCGTGCACATCGGTGCGTTTTTGTTCCCAGTTTTCCTCGGGTATCACCAAATCGACATAACGAATGGCCTCAAGCAACGCCTTGCGCTGTTCGTATGAAAAATAGCATTTCTTTTGCTTTTGGTTCCAATTAAACTCATCGGTTGAGAGCGCAACTACAAGGTAGTCGCCCTGTTCTTTCGCTCTGCGAAGAAGATTTATATGTCCGTAATGCAACAAATCAAATGTTCCGTATGTTATTACTCTTTTCAAAACAATCCCTCTTTTCAAAACAATTATACCAATATAAATATTTTTTGTCAACAGAAGGCTCTATTATGTATTATGTGCATTATTTTAGAATTTCTAAAGACAATAATGTATTGAAAAAACGATTTGGCGATGATATAATTTTCTCTCAGGGGATGATACTATGCTAAAAAAGCTTATAAACAATAAAATTTTTGCGGCTTTCGGCGCACTTTTCACCTGCGCTCTGTGGGGAATATCCACGCCCATTGTTAAAATGGGATATAAATATATTGATGAATCACACATTCCGTCACTTCTTTTGTGGGTAGGTTTAATGTTTGTGTTTGCCGCTTTTTTAACTATCGGCGGGTACAGCATCTTTTCTAAAAAATTTTTGCGCCCTAAAAAAGAAAGCCTAAAAGGTGTTGCGATTGTTGCAGTTTTGCAAACCGTTTTGCAGTACGCTCTTTTGTACATAGGCTTATCCCAAACCACTTCTGTCAAGGGCGCCATACTTAAAAGCACCGATGTCTTTTTTGTGGCACTCATAGCAAGTCTTATTTTCAAATTGGAAAAACTGACTGTAAAAAAACTCGTTTCTTGTATTATTGGTTTTTTGGGTATTATTATTATGAATCTTGACGGGCTTAAATTTAACATAAGCCCCCTCGGAGACGGACTTGTGGTTATTGGAATTATAGCATATTCGTTCTCTGTTGTTATGACGGGACTCTTTGCCAAAAACGAAAACCCGATAATTTTGTGCGGCTACCAAATGGGGTTGGGCGGCGCGATATTAACGCTTATCGGCGCTGTCGGCAGCGGCAAATTTGACTTTTTGGGTATGCTTCCCGTTTTCCTGTGTTTATCGCTCATATACGCCGTATCCTACACACTGTGGACGGTTTTACTTAAATACAATCCCGCCTCAAGCGTTACAATTTACAGTTTTATGACCCCTGTTTTCGGTGTTATCTTTTCTGCGATTCTCCTTAGCGAAGATGGCGGTGTGGCGATAACCAACCTGATAATCGCACTTGTTTTGGTCTGCGCGGGAATTGTTCTTTGGGGATATGAAAGAAAACCAAAATCATAATAAAGTTTGCAAAGGATATAAATACAAAGTGTATTTATTATCTGTATAGTGATATTCCAACTTTGTCGGAGTAATATTTTTGCTAAGCAAAAGTGATATTGAAACCTTACGGTTTCAGTGATATTTTATTTGCCTCTAAAACTCGCGAGGCGAATAACACTTGGCTGAAAGCCAAATATCACTGCGAAGCAATATACCTCGCCGCAAGGCGAATAAAACTTTTGGGAAATGTTCGCTAAGAACATTTCCCAAATATAGCGGGGTTCTCTTTTTAGATTACGTCGTCGTCAACGAGTTTGATTTCCTCGTCCTGTTTCTTTTTGGTGTTTTCCTCAAGTTTCAAGGCTTTTGTAACCTTTTTCTTTGCCTTTCTCCAAAGGATTGCGGCAACAGCGCCCACAGCGATTACAACACCCGCGATGGCCTGTATACCGTAGGTTACAACCGAAGGGTCAACATAAAGAACATTTGGATTAATCATTTTTATTCTCCTTTTCTTTTTTCTTTTCTATTAAGTAACGGATAATATATTTAGCGCCGTGTGTACCGGCAGAGCCCAAATTGTAAAAATATTTCTCACGCTTGTTTTGCAGTTTTTCAGAGAAGGAATCGTCACCGATTAGGGTTTTTACGGTGTTTGCAAACTTAAGCGGAATCTCATCTTTTTCAAGGGCAACGCCCAAAACATTACGCAAAACAATCTCTTGCGGCTCTATGCCGATGTTTTTATAATTTTCATTTTCCATTTTAATTTTAGTGTTAATGAAAACTACGGGTTTCAGGGTTGCAAAAGCAAACTCTATTCCAATTCCTGACCAGTCGGTTACCAGAATGTCCGAACTGTAAACCGATTTATTAGAACTGAAGTCAAGTTCAAACTCCAGTCCGTCACCGATTTTGTCGGCGTATTTATCTGTGAGTATCTGCATTTTTGCGCTGTAACGCTTCATATATTCGGGGTGGGGACGAACGATAATTTTATAATCGTCACCGTAAAGACTGTCTATCAGCGGCTCGATGCAACTGTCAAGCAGGTTGTCCTCCTGCCAGGAGGGTGCAATCAAAACGCTCTTTCGGTCGGAAATTGACGGCTCTAAATTTTTGCACGAGTCAATGAGGCTTTCGATTAGCGGATAGCCGAATTCAACCAGTTCTTTTTCTTTGGTTCCGTAAAGTTTTTCGCTAGCGCGAACTTCTTCTTTAATATGCGGTCCCGTACAGAACACAACATCAAAATTGTCAAGCGAGTGTTCCCTAAAGCCCATATGCATACTGGACGGGTCGTGGGGAACAAAAATGTATTTAATATCCTTTTGAAGCAGTGAACGCTTGATGTAGAAATTATCTAAATCGGGGGTTGTCATTACGACAACATCGGCCTCCATACGCATCATAAGAGTTATACACTTCTTAACGCCTATATAATATGGTTTGAGGCGCGGCTGCGTTTTGGCAAGTTCGAAAACAATATCGTTGGGGTCGTTGGTTATATAGTGTATCGCAACGGTGGTTTTTTCTAAAATAAATTCAATTATTTCTTTATAGTATTTATAAAAACCGCTGCGCTCGGAATAAAACACAAGATGCTTGTTTGCAATTGAGAAAAAGCGCTTATAATCTGCGCGTTCGCGTTTGGCAAACTCGTCTTTTGCAAACCACTTTTTCTTGGGCGCCAAGGCATTTAACTGGGCAAGTTCTTCTCGGCTCGCCTCAAGTTCCTCATAATCTACATACTTCTTGGGCGGGATTGCCATATTAAGTAAATAGAGTTGCAAAATCGCAAACAGGTTACTTGCAACCCAGTAAAGCGCAATACCCGCGGGTACGAAAAAGCCCAAATAAAGCGAAAGTCCAACCGATAGAATTGACATACTCCATTGACTGAAAGCGCCCTGTTCCGCCTGTAAAACATTGGCTCTGTTCTGCGCTATGCAAAGCCAGAGAGAAGAAAGACCTGCAACCAACGGCACAAGACAGGTAATGCCTAAAACAATGCTTGGGTTAAAGGATAGGTTTATACCCAAAAACATTATATCAAAATTTTTGATTTGGTCTAAATATTTTTCTATTCCCTCAATGTTCGCAAAATTCGCCGTAAACTCGGGGTTTTTAATATACTCAATAGCGGTAAGTTGTATTGAACTGTCGGCAACATTAATGCCTGAGAGTTCACTTGCAACCTTGTTTATTGAATCAATCAGCGCGGTGTCCATATGGAACAAATACTGGAACGGATTATATATAACCGCCACAACGCCCATCAAAAGCAAAATCTGTACCGCCAACGGAACAATACTTGCAAGAGGGTTGTATTTATGCTGTTTGTATAACCTTGCTTCCTCGTCTGCAATAGTATCGGCATCGCCGAAGTGTTTTGCTTTTATTCGGTTTATAGCGGGTTGCATCTGTACCATTTTAATAGAATTTTTCTGCACCCAAACCGATAAAGGCAGTAAAACAAATTTTGTAAGAAGCGTGAATCCAATTATGGCAACTCCGTAGTTTGTAAACAAACGGTAGCACAAATTCATAAGGAATCCCAAAGGATAGCCGATAACGCTTTCTAAAAATTCCATTGTATCACCCCATCATACTTCAAAAAACTATTATTATTCTATCACACATTAAACGCTTTGTCCATAAAAACTATTGACAAAAATAGTGTATAATAATAAAATTAATAAAAATATGTTCAGCAAGGAGAAAGAAGATGAAAAGCATTTTTTTCAAAAAGTGGATATCCGCACTTATATTTAGCGGCGTAGGCATTTTTACCGCCTTGTTTTTTGCACCAAGTGAGGTTTTTTTGGGTAACCCTGCCGGTTTTGATTTTTCTATTGGCGTTGCAATACCCGTGCTTCTGTTGTTGTCATTGTGTGTTACGATTGTTTTTTCTCTCTCAGTAAGTTTTTTGCCCATAAAGGTCCTTAAAATATTAAATCTTTCAATATTTGCGTTAACCGTTTGCTTTTACATGCAAAGTTTGTTCTTAAACGGTTCGTTAATAGAACTCGACGGCGAACAATTAATCCTTTCGCGTAAAACAATACTCATAAACGCGGTGATTTGGGCAGTTATAATTGTCGCTACGTTTGTGCTTTGGCGGGTTTTAAGGAGCAAAGGCAAAGAAAAGACCTATATAACCGCAACAAAGTTTTTAAGTCTTGCGCTTGCGCTGATGCAGTTGGTTGGCATTTTTTCATTATATATCGGATACGATAAATCAATCAGTGAATCAAAATCCCGCTATTTCACCAAAGAGGGCAGACTTACCCTTTCAAAACAAAATAACGTGGTCATGTTCATAATAGATTATTGTGACAGCAAAATTGTAAACGAGGCGCTTGAGCAAGACCCCGTGCTTCTTGATGACATGAGCGGATTCACGTATTATGCCGATAATATTTTTACACACAGCCGTTCATATCCCGCAATAACGTATTTGCTTACAAAACAAAAATGCTATTATGATGTGCCTTATCAGGAATATCTTGAAGAATCTTTCAAAAACAGTGATTATATGAAAACTATGGATTCGCTTGGCACAGATATAAGGGTGTTCTCTCATCCGGCGTATTTTGGTGCGTCATCAATGAAGTATATTAGAAATCACGTCTCATCTTTTTCGAGTGGAGTTTCCAGTATAAAATTGTTGAATTTTATTAAACAAACCATAAAGGTTTCGGCTTTCCGTGGAATGCCTTATCTTTTTAAGACGCGTTTTTCATATGTCACCGAAGATTTAAATGCCAAGGTGTGCGTTGAAAAGGAAAATGCCGCAACTCCGCTTGACGAAATTGATCTTTTTCAAAGTGTTAAAACCTTGGGAATAAAAACGGACGATACGTATTCTTCTGCTTTCCGTTTTTATCATATGTACGGTTCACATCCCGGCGCAATGGTCAACGAAAACGCAGAGAGTGCTGCATCTGTTTCACTTTCTCAAGCGTTTCGCGGTGATATCAAAATCATAAAAACATATATTGAAGAACTTAAAAAAGCGGGCGTTTATGATAATACCACCGTTATAATAACCGCCGACCACGGCGAGTTTTTCGGCGAAATAAGACAGCCGCAAAACTGCATTTTGATGATAAAACCCGCAAAGGCAGATACGCAAGCGCCGCTTAAGATAAGCGAAGCGCCCGTATCGCACGAGGACCTTTTCCCCTATGTTATAAAAATGCTTGGCGGCGATTACAGCAAGTTGGGCACCCCGATTGACGAAGTTTCCGAAACTGCCCAAAGGAAGAGATATTTTTATAATACCGAACTGGACGACAATGCCAAAGAAGCCTTCCTGCGTGAATATGTTGTTGAAAAGGACGGCCGTGACATCAATAATTATGTGCCCACAGGCGATGTAAAAGAAGTTAAATACACTATGTATTAAAAAGGAAACCCCGCTAAATGCGGGGTTTTTTATAGAGTGATACAAATTTTATTCGTCATACTAACAACCCATTATTTTTCTTGGAACAAATTCAAAGTTAGCGGGGGGGCACTTTCAATTGCGTCACGCAATAGGCACGGGTATCGGCGTATCGCCTTCTTACAAAAACCGCAAACAAAATAATTGCAAAAATGGCTTGAAAAAACGCAGATATTGTCATAAAATGGTAGATAGTAAAAGGGTGGGAATATGAAAAAGATTTTGTCTTTGGTTTGCTGTTTTGCGCTCATACTAACTCTGTGTGCTTGTAAAAGCGGTGCGGACGACAGCGTTTTTCGGCGAATTGCGACAGGCGCAAAACTGCATTTTAATGATAAAACCCGCAAAAGCGGATACAAAGGTGCCGCTTAAAATCAGCGAGGCACCCGTATCGCACGAAGATATTTTCCCCTATGTTATAAAAATGCTTGGCGGAGACTATAGCAAGTTTGGCACTCCGGTTGACGAGGTTTCCGAAACAGCACCGCGAAAAAGATACCATTATAACACCGAAATGGATAAAAACCAAAAGGAAACTTTCTTGCGAGAATATGTTATAGAGGGCGACGGCCGCGATATAAACAACTATAAAGCAACAGGAAATGTAAAAGGAATTGATTACACATTATAGCAAAAAGCCCACTGCGAACGGGAGTTACGGTTAGGGGTTTTGGCAAGAAAAGGGAGATACGATGCTATTAAAAGAACGCGATTCTCGTCTTAATAATATGTACGCCGTTTTACTTGCGGCAGGTAAAGGCACACGCTATCAAGGTACAAAACAGGACCTTCTTTTCCACGGAAAACCCGTATGGAGATATCCTTATGAGTTGTTGGTGTCCATTCTGGGCGAGGACCATGTTGTTGCCGTAGGCAAGGACATTCCGGGCGGGGTAACGCGTACCGGCTCTGTGCGCAACGGAATTGCGGCATTGCCCGAAAATGCCGAGCGTGTAATCATTGTTGAGGCAGCAAGACCTATGCTCACAAAAGAGCAGGTTTTACAGTTGTTATGTGATGAGTATCCGTCATCTTCATTTGTGCGACCGCTGGTTAACACCGTAATCTACCGCGATGGCAGATACATAAACCGCGAAGAACTGTACGACCTGTTGACGCCACAGGCATTTGATTACAAACTACTGTCGGATGCGCTTAAAAACGGTGACTTTACGGATATGACCGATGAAACAAGAATAATGTTTGAGTATCACAAAATTAAGCCGCATTTGATAGAAACGGGCTCTAATCTGTTTAAGATTACATATCCGGGCGATTTGGAAATTATTGAGTCTATTTATAAAACGCTATAGAGAAAAGTCGATGTTTCTCGCGACTAAATAATAAAACTCCCTTGAAAACGGGAGTTTTATTATTTGTTGATAATTTTTACCAAAGGTGATACAATAATACAAAAGTTGTGTTTAGAGGTGTAGTATGACAGAATACATTTCCCCAAAACGCATTGCGGATAGCAGTAAAAAACAAAAATTTCCGTTTCTTCTCAAAAAGCAACCGTTGCAAATAGGTCTTTCAGAAAAAGAAATTTCCGAGTTCTTGTTCGGTGATTATATTGTTTTAGATTATGGCAAGGAAATGTGCGGAGGCATACGAATTTTAACCTTTTTGGCAGAAAACGCTGTGGTGCGCATACGATTTGGTGAAAGCCTCTCGGAATGCTCTGCCGAAATTGGCGAAAAAAACGCTACAAACGACCACTCTTTACGCGATTTCACGGTGCGGTTACCATCTTATTCGGATATGACTTTAGGCAATACCGGTTTCCGTTTTGTCCGTATAGATTTTTTAGGCGGCAAGACGCAAATTAAAAGTTTTGTTGCAGAAAACCATATTTTGAAAAAACAGGTTAATTACCGCTACGGTGGTCAAGATAAGGAAACAAAAGAAATCTATACCGCCGCCAAGCGCACAATCGACCTTTGCGCGTCAGGTGACTATGTTTGGGACGGTGTCAAGCGTGACCGCCTTGTGTGGATTGGGGATATGCACCCCGAAATGTTGGCGCTTACCACCCTTTACGGCAGAATGAATATAATTGAGCGTTCGCTAAATTTCGTGCGTGACCAGACGCCTCTGCCCGAATGGATGAACGGCTATCCAATGTATTCTATGTGGTGGATAATAATCGTTGCCGATTACTTTAAGCGAACGGGCGCTAAAGATTTTGCCCGTAGGCAGATGCCGTACCTTTCTAAACTTATAGAACTGCTTGATTCCTGCGTTTTGGAAAAAGGAACATTAAATTATCCCTCGTACTTTGTGGATTGGCCCACACACGGACAAGAAGACGAAATTCACGGTGTGCGCGCAATCAATATCCTTTGCGGCAAAAAGGCGATAGAACTTTTGAAAGAATTTTCTATGGATACATCGACTGCAGAGCGTATGCTGTCAAAACTTTATAAAATACCCATTTCGCCTAAGCAGAGCAAACAGATTACGGCTCTCAAATATTTTGTCTCTGACTTAACAGAGGAAGATAAAAAACGGCTTATCAAAAACGGCGCACAGGGAATGTCCACCTTTATGGGTTACTATATTCTAAAGGCTGTCGCATCTTTTGACAAGTCAGCGGCAACCAATATGATGAAAGAATATTACGGTGCAATGTTAAAATGCGGCGCCACCACATTTTTTGAGGATTTCGATATAAACTGGGTGGAAAAAAGTTGCCGAATTGACCGATACCCTAAGGCGAACGAGCGCGACATACACGGCGATTTCGGCGCGTTTTGTTATAAAGGTTTCCGTCACAGTCTGTGTCACGGTTGGGCGGCTGGCGTTTTGGCGTTCATAAAAGAAGGAATAGGAGAGTAATATGGCAGATATACTTTACATTGTTGTTCCCTGTTATAACGAAGAAGAGGTGCTTCCCATAACGGCAGAACACCTCAAAAAAAAGATGGAAAAACTGATAGAAGATAAAAAGGTATCTAAAAAAAGCCGCATACTTTTTGTCAATGACGGCTCACGCGATAAAACCTGGGATATCATCACGGCTCTTCATAAGGAAAATTCCGTTTTCTCGGGCGTTAATCTTTCGCGCAACCGTGGTCACCAAAACGCGCTTTTGGCGGGACTTATGGTAGCCAAAGAGCGTGCCGATGTCACCGTTTCTATGGACGCGGATTTACAGGACGATATAAATGCGGTCGATGCGATGCTTGATAAATACTATGGCGGATGCGATATTGTTTACGGCGTTCGCAGCGAACGCAAAAAGGATACTTTTTTCAAGCGTTTCACCGCCGAATTTTTCTATAAATTTATGCATTTTATGGGGGCAGAAACGGTCTTTAACCACGCCGATTACCGCTTAATGTCCAAACGCGCACTTTTCGACCTTGAAAAATACCGCGAGGTTAATTTATTCCTGCGCGGCATTGTGCCGATGATTGGATACAAGACCGATACGGTTTATTACGCGCGTGAAGAACGCGTTGCTGGAGAGAGCAAATATCCGCTTAAAAAGATGATTGCTTTCGCGCTTGAGGGCATAACCTCTTTAAGTTCAAAACCCATTCGTTTTATAACTCTTGGCGGTTTCCTTGTTTCGTTCATCAGCGTTATTATGATAATTTATTTTATCGTGCGTTGGGCTATCGGCGCTACCGTTACGGGTTGGGCAAGTACAATTTGCTCTATCTGGTTAATTGGCGGACTCATAATGCTGTCTTTAGGCGTTGTGGGCGAATATGTCGGCAAAATTTACCTTGAAACCAAGGCGCGTCCCACATTTATAATTGAATCGGTGCTTGATGATGAAGACAGGTAAAATTTTTGATAAATCTTTTGTACTTTTCTTGCTTGTGGGCGGAATAAACACCCTTGTATCTGCCGTAATTATGTTCTTGCTTGAAAAGACGGGTTACTGGATTTCTACCGTAATTGCATACGCAGTTGGTGCGGCTATAAGTTTCTTTCTTAATAAAAAGATTACCTTCAAAAGCGAAGAAAACACAGGCAAGGCCGCCGCAAAATTTATAATAAATGTTGCCGTTTGTTATGTGATTGCATATTCTATAGCACAGCCGTTTGCAACTTTTGTTCTTTCGGCTACGGACCTTTCTCCCTTGTGGATAGAACGCATTGCAAAACTATTCGGTATGGGACTTTACACGCTTATAAATTATTTCGGACAAAAATTCTTTGCCTTCAAAAACTAAAAACACCGCCGTGGCGGTGTTTTTAGTTTTTATCTCGCATTCTATATTCCTTGGGCGACATACCAACGCTTTTTTTGAAAATAGTGGAAAAATAAAGCGGGTCTGTAAAGCCCGAAAGCAGAGCCACATTTTTCACCGACTCAATGCCGTGGTCAAAAAGCGTTACGGCATATTTTATGCGCAGGGTTTTAAGATATTCCGAATAGCCCACGCCCGTCTTCTTTTTGAAAATATGCGATACATATTTCGCGTTGTAACCAAGCGCTTCTGCTATTGTCGCAACCGAAAGCGAGGGGTCTGTAAACTGTGATTCGGATATTTCTATTATCTTGCTTATAAGGGTATTATGCTCGGTTATGTTGCCCGACAGACGCGAAAAAGAATATAAAAGCATACTTTCTGCCGCAAGGTCAACCGTCTGTTTATCGGCGCGGGAAAGACTCTCACTCCACAGAGGAATAAGCCCGTCAAACCCCGCAAACTCACGCGTGACGGGGGTTATATTAAAGCGTCTGAAAAGTTCATCTGCGCGCGGCCCCGCAAAGCGTATGTACATATATTTACAGTTGCCGTCAGGTTCGGGCAAAAAGGTTTCTCCGCTGAAACCAAAAATCAAAGAACCTACCGAAAAAGGCACCCGTTCGTCATCAAATTTGAAAAATCCGCTACCCTCGGAAACCAAAATCAGTTGATTTCTGCCAAGTTTATGCGGCTGGTATGAACCGCTTCCGTCCGCCTCAAGCACAAACCAGGAAATATCAAGTTCACTGCCCCGCGGCCCCTCTATATATTTACATATGTTTTCTCTCATCATATCTCACCCTCTGAAAATATGATACATCACAAACGGCATAAAAACAAGAAAAATCTAACCAAATCACATACTTTTACGGAAAAGTGTTTCAAAAACAAAAAAGCAGAGTTAAACACTCTGCTTTTTCATTTTCTTAACAACGGTATGAACAAAAATTATCGTAACAATAATTATGAGTACCGTAATCGCCGCCGCTAACTGTTGAGCATAAATCGGCAGTCCTAAAAGGCGGTTTCCGTTCTCCTGTATCGAAGATACCATCGCACCAAAAGCAATGGTTGCCAAAAATCCGACAAGGCCCGGTATCGCCTGGCAAATTGCGAGTGACTGCGAACGGATTTCGGGTTTGGCATAATCAAACACCAAATTTATAAGTGCGCTGTTCGTTCCACCCATTGCGGCGCCGTGGAAAATATAATAAAGTGCGAACATTATCTTTCCGTTTTGCGGCGTTGCAAAGGCGGCAAACGCAAAGGATAACCCCATAAGCATAAGACATTTTTCAAACATAGAGGCAAACGATTTTCTATCGGCATAATACCCCCAAAAACGCGAAACCAAAACACGCGATATACTGCTTAAAATCGTAAAAAACGAAACGGTCTTCAAATTAAGTCCAAGTTCCCCCAACATATAGGTTGAGAAAAACGGCGAGGCGCTGTGGGTAATGATATAGTAGAACGAAAATAAAATCATTATACAGAGCATATTTTTGTCGTGTAACAGAATGCGCACCGAAACCGATTTCTTTTCGCTTTTTATGTTTGTTTCGGTGTCTTCTTTTACAAGCACAAATGCCGCAATTTGTATTGCCGATAAGACGCACATAATACCCGCCGCAATTATAAATGCTATGCGGATTTTGCCAAGCGCTACAAAATGGTCAAAAACCGCGCCCATAGCGAAGGAGAAAAGCATTCCCGCAAGAAGCGAGGCTATCTCTTTATCGGCGGTAAAAATACCGCGCTGCTCATCGCTGACCGCCGACATAAGAATGTTGGTCTTTTTGGGCGCAATCAGATAAAAAATTGTATAAGCGGAAAAAATTAAAAATATAAATAAAACAATTTTTACCGTCTTTAAGCCTGTGATAAGCGGCACTATGTAAAGCAACATAAAAAGAAGTTGGTTTACTATGCTCAAGGTTACGACAAGAGGTTTATAACGGCGCTTGTGGAGTAAAAGCGATAAAAGTTGGAATGTGCTGCCAAGCGAAACAAAAGACGCTATTATTCCCGTAAGGCTATCCGACATACCGAGGTGTTTTGTGATGGTTGCCAAAAACGAACCCGTGACGAGTATCGTCACGAGATATTCAAAACCCGACTGTATGATATACATATTTTGGCTTAAATTGTACTTGGATTTCAGTTTCATTTTTATCACCGCACAAAAGATAGCACAGTGCAAAACAAAAAACACCCGAAAACTGCACGAAACTGTTTCGTAAATGCTTGATTTTTTCGTTTTTGCCCGTATAATAAAGGAAAGGGGGCGTTTTTATGACCGTTCGAGAACTTGCAAAACTTGCGAATGTTTCTCCGTCAACCGTTTCAAAAGCGTTTAGCGGCGCTAAAGATATTGGTGAAAAAACCAGAAACGAAATTTTCCGTATTGCTAAAGAAAACGGAAGTTTTACAAAGTTTTCAAAAGATAAGTTCGGCAAAAAAGTTTACGGCATAATCTGTCCCGAAATCAGCAGCGGCCTCTACTGTGGATATATAATCGAATTGCAAAAACACATATCCGAAAGCGGCGCTTTTTCTATAATTTCGGGCGATGATTTTGACGCTCAAAAACAGGAAGAACTCATAGATTATTATATATCCTATACTAAGGTTGACGGCTTGTTTATTGTGCATCAGCGGCAACCGCTAAAACGCGGATACGATACGCCTGTTGTGTCAATCTTAACCGATTTTGACACTATGCAGGATGCAATCTATCTTGATATTATTTCACCTGTTCAAGATGCGGTTTTTCAACTTCACAATTTAGGTCACGAAAAAATTGCCTTTCTGGGTGAAAATCATACCGAGGGCAGAAAAAAGGCTTTCTGTAAAGCGGCAAGACTTCCGTTCGATGATGAACTGGTTTTTACAAGCCAATTTCGTTTTCAAAAAGCGGGTGAAGACGGTGTGCGCCAAATTTTGAAAAAGGGCATACCTTGTACTGCTTTTGTCTGTGCATATGACGAAATTGCGGCGGGGGCAATACAAGAACTGAAAAAACAGGGCTACTCTGTGCCTGACGACTTTTCGGTTATCGGCGCCGATAACACATCCCTTGCCGAATACTCCCAGACTCCAATTTCTACTATGGGCGGCGACACACAGGAAATTTGCCGACTCGCGTGGGAACTTATGAAAAGGAAAGAAGAAAACAAATACTATCGCAGTAAAAAGCGCATAATGTTAAAAAGCCAACTCATTCTGCGCGAAACGGTTGCACCGCCAAAACAAAAAAGCACACTTGACTGACAAGTGTGCTTTTAGTATAATCTGTTTATATTAGTTTAAGGAGCAAAAACTGTGTTGAAAAACGCTAAATTTCGATTAATTACGGCAATGTTGCTGTTTGGTACGATAGGACTTTTTGTCCGTTACATACCGCTTCCCTCAAGCGTGATTGCGCTGTCAAGAGGTGTGCTCGGCACCCTGTTTTTGGTGGCGGTAACTATACTTAAAAAAACACCGCTTGACATAAAAGCCATAAAGAAAAACGCCGTATGGCTCTTGCTTTCGGGCGCGGCACTTGGCTTTAACTGGGCTTTGCTTTTTGAAGCGTACAGATTTACAAGCGTGGCAACCGCAACCCTTTGCTACTATCTGGCGCCCATTGCCGCACTTTTACTGTCGGTTCCGCTTTATCACGAAAAAATGACGGTTAAAAAGGCGGTTTGCGCCCTTTTGGCGCTTGTCGGAATGGCAGGTGTTTCGGGTTTCCTGCCAAACGGCAAAATCCCGCAAAGCGAGATAAAAGGTGTGATTTTCGGAATATCTGCCGCCGCGCTTTACGCAACGGTTATTCTGCTTAATAAAAAAATCACCGATATTTCGCCCTATGACAAAACAATCGTGCAACTTGGAATTTCCGCCGTCTTTATGGCGGTTTATTGTCTTCTTACCGTCAAAAAAGAGGCTCTGGTATTAAACCCAAAAATCGTAGTTTTATTGCTGCTCGTGGGTGTTGTGCATACGGGAATTACATATTTATTCTATTTCGGCGCGATAGGTGAAATAAATGTCAGTACCAGCGCAATTTTAAGTTATATAGACCCCGTAACAGCGCTTTTTATATCTTGGGTTGTGTTGCGAGAAAAGGCCACTCTTTTTGCAGTGGTCGGCGCTGTTTTAGTGCTTTTTTCCGCCCTGTTTTCCGAGACCGAAATACCTAAAAAAAATAAAACGGATGTGTAGAAAACTACACATCCGTTTTTTATATTTTCTTCAAAATCGCCAAAACATCAGTAACCGTTTCTGCGGGGAAGTCGTAAAGGCTTTGGTGACAATCCACCATTTTATAGGGCTTTCCTACAGCCGAAAGTAACGCCACATCGTTTTCGCCGTCTCCAACCGCAATGGAATCTTCGGCGTTTATACAAAATTTCCTCATAACCGCCAATGCTGCCGCACCTTTATCGGCGCTATGATTAACATATTCACAAATGCCATCTCGATTATAGCAAACACGCGCAATCTCGCTCTTTTTAGGTGTATCTAAAACGGCAACCTTGAAAACTTCGCTGCCCAAGGTGTTTAGCATCTGTTCGCGCAAAGCGCTATGTATCGTTTCGTCAAACTCAAGTTTTTTGGTTCTGCCAAAAACGGTAGCGCGGGGGGAGAGGGATATAAGTCTGCCCGCTTCTATTTTGCAAAGGCGGTTTTTGTATATGACGCAGTCGCGGTAAATTGCGAGTGCGCCGTCAAGACAAATAAAAATCACGTCTTGTGAAAGGGTGGAGAAAAGCGCTTTTAGTTCATCATAACTCCTACCGCTTGCAACAGCAAAAAGTGCGCCTTTAGCAGTAATGCGCTTTATTTCTGCCAAAATATCTTTGGATATGCTTTTTTTACCGCGCGGCAACAGCGTTCCGTCAAGGTCGCAAAAAAGAATGCGTTTCACAAAAATCCCCCTTTCATTTTACTACCAATATATATTACATCATATTTCGCCGAAGTTCAACTGTTTTTGCTTGACACTTCTGCAAATTTATTCTAATATTTTTTTGAACAATATTTTGGAATGTTTGTATAAGATAACGGATTTACAAAACATATATATGTTCCTATAATAAAAACAGAAAGAAAGGGTGCTTTTATGAAAACATACCTTCGTCACCGCATAAGCAATGTTGTGGATGTTAAGGAACTCATTGTTTTTGAACATCTTGATTTTGAAGGGAAATACAAAAACTATCGCGAGTCGCACGATTTTTGGGAACTTTGTTATGTTGAAAAAGGTGAAATTACTATAACCGTAGACAGCGAAACCTACACATTAAAAGAGAATGAACTTTTTATAGTTTCGCCCAACTGTCAACACTCATATTTTTCAAAAACCGGTAATGCCTCACAGGTTTTTGTTGCCTGTTTTGAAAGTTTTTCACACAATCTTATACCGCTTTCAAGCGAACTGTTCTTTCTGGATGCTGTAGAAAAAGAATGTATTCACAGGGTAATAGACGAAAGCGCCAACACCTTTTCCATCAACACAGATGAGGTGCTTGAAACCAAACAAAACGCTCTTTTCGGCGGTCAACAGGCGCTCATACTTCAACTTGAATATCTGCTTATTTGTCTTTTACGGCATCTGTCCGATAAAAAAGATTCTTCGCTCGTTTTTGTGAACGACAAAAACTTCCACCGAGAACTCACCGATGAGATTTTGCGCTATGTGCGCGAAAACATTAACAACCGAATAACACTTGCAGATATATGCGAAAAGTTCAGTTATTCGCAATCTTTTATTTGCAAGATTTTCAAAGCACAGACGGGTGAAACTTTAATAGAATATGTTAACCGAATTAAAATCGCCGAAGCGTGTAAACTTTTGTTAAAAACGCAGATGAAGGTAACCGAAATCGGCGCATCGCTCGGTTTTCAAGAAACCAAATATTTTGATACGCTTTTCAAAAAAATTATTGGCAAAACGCCAACTTTATACAGAAAGGAAAATGGAAATGGCAAAAGTAATTGACAAACTTTGGAACTGGGGACATCTTGAAGGTTCGCACAACAAATATTGCAAACTGGAATGCAATATGTCACCCGAACAGTTTGCAGAGGAGTATGGCATCAAAAATTCATTTATTGTGTCATACGGCGGAAACATTCAGCCCCCCTACCACGACCTTGCGAAGCGTCTGTCTTCCTTAAAGCAAATCAAATGGTCGGTTTTAGGTGACGCAAGTACGCCCCTGCCCGAAGCAAGACTCGGTCACACAGAGGATGTATTGGATGTTGCCAAAAGTGCAGAAAACATCACAGGCGGCGTTGTGGACGATTTCTTCTCTCCCAAGCGTATCGAGCGTTTCACCCCCGAAGTTCTCTCTGAAATTAAAGCATCGCTTAATAAAAACGACCTTGATTTCTGGTGTGTTCTTTACGCTCACGAACTTGATGAAAAATTCACTCCGTATTTTGATTGCTTTGACGGAATTTCTTTCTGGATTTGGGAATGTAAAGATATTGTCCATGTAGACGAATATTTGGAAAATCTTTTCGCCATTGCAAAAGGCAAAAAAGTTATGCTCGGTGTTTATCTTTGGGACTACGCCGGTGTAAACAACTGCCCGATGGATGAAACACTTTTCAGAAAACAGATGACACTTTATTTTGATTTGCTTGAAAAGGGCAAAATCGAGGGAATTATCTTCTGCTCGAGCACCCTTGGCGATTCAGGTCTCGACACCTGCAGAATTCTTAAAGAATATATTGCAGAGTACGGCGACCGCGAGGTAGCAGAATAATGATTAACACTGTACAGGGCAAAATCTCGATAGACGACCTTGGCATAACCTCTCCGCACGAGCATATTTTTATTGATATGCGCAACTGCGTAGACATAAAGGGTGATGAGCCCAAATCTTTTTATGAAGATTTTAAGTCCGAAAACCGTACAGAAGTTTTTGGCGACCCGTACGCCATTTTGGATAACGCCTTGCAGTCGGATATGGAAGACGCCGTTTATGAAGTGGATTACTTCAAAAAATGGGGCGGTCAGACAATTATTGACTGCACACAGGACGAAATCGGCAGAGATGCAAAAAAACTCAAAGAAGTATCAGAGCGCACGGGTGTCAACATCATAATGGGTTGCGGACATTATTACGATAAAGCGCATTTCCCCTATGTTAAGGATGCGACAGTTGATACTCTCGCAGAAGAAATGCACCGCGATTTAACGGTTGGCATACAGGGCACCGATATTAAAGCGGGTATTATAGGCGAAATCGGCACAAGCGCTATAATGACTGATGCCGAAAAAAAAGTGCTTAAAGCCGCAGGTGTTGTCGGCGCCGAAACGGGTAGCGCTATTCATGTTCATACCGACCTTTACACCGAAAACGGATATGAAGTTATAAAGATTTTGCAAAACGAGGGCGTTAACCCCGAAAAAATCTGTATCGACCACATTGATGTATGGCTTCGTCCCGATTATATACGCGGTCTTTTAGAACTCGGCGCATTTGTGGAATTTGATAATTTCGGCAAAGAGTTTTATGTATCAAAAGAACGCCGTTTTGCTTATGACCTTGAGCGAATTGAGGTGCTTAAAACCTTGATTGACGAGGGCTGGGGCAACAAAATTTTAATCTGCAACGATATCTGTCTTAAATCTATGTGGAAAAAATACGGCGGTCTTGGCTATGCGCACATTTTACGCACCGTTAAAGATATGGCAATAAGTCAAGGCATAAGCGAAGAGACTTATTCTAATTTGTTAACCGAAAATGTTAAAAACTTTTTAAGATAAGGAGATATATTTATGAATTACCCAACTATCCCCGCAGCAGAATATACCGCGAGAGTAAACGCTCTTCGCAAAGAGATGGAAAAGCAGAACATTGACATCGTAATCGGTTTTTCCAACCTTTTGGAAATCGGCATTGTCCGCTATTACTGCGGCTTTGCTCCCGTTAACGAAAGTTCCGCTATCATAATCCCCCTTAACGATAAGGTTACGGTTTGCAGCGGTCAGGCTTCTTATGACTACTGTCTTGTACAGAACAAGTTACCCGACTCAGAAATCGCAATCCTTCCCGAAATCGGCGAGGTTAGCGGATTTGAGTATGATACAGAGGGACAACTTGATTTCTCGGAACTCTTTGCACAGGTAAAATCTAAAAACCCGAACGCTAAGCGCATTGGTTTCATCGGAAGACTTATCTTCCCCGCTATTATAATGGATAAACTTCGCGCTGCTTTCCCGAACGCTGAGATTGTTGACTTTGACGACACACACTACGAGCAGAGAATCCGCAAAAGCGATGCCGAAATCGAAGTTCTTAAAACCAACTGGGATATGGTTACCAAAACATTTGAAGCCGTTGTTCCGAAAATCAGCGTTGGTATGACCGAGCGTCATATCGAGGGTATGTTTGAAGCCGAAATGATGAGCCAGGGTGCCGAAAGTTATGTTCAGTCCTTTGCACCGATGGTTGCAACAGGTGAAAAGAACTCATACATCAGTATGTGCCGCAACACTCTCCGTCAGATTAAAGAGAGCGAGATTATAAACCTTGCCGCAGGTGTTTCCTACGAGGGTTATAACGGCATTATCTGCAGTCCGCTCGTTTTAGGCGAAATTCCGCAGAAGATTAAGGATGCTGTTATGTGCGCTTATGATGCACTCAACTATGCATCGGCTAAAATGAAAGCAGGTACACCCTGTGATGTTGTTCTTAACGCATATACAGAGTATCTTACAAAATACGGCTACATAGATTACTGCCCCTACGGCAGTCTCCACAGCACCGGTATGCTTGAGTGCGAGGCACCGACATTTACGGTTGCTAACAAGCGCGTAATTGAAGAAAATATGGCAATCTGCATTGATGCTTACTTCAAGGGTATGGAATGGGGTTCTTTCAGAATTGAGGACTGCTATTTGATTACTAAAGACGGCGCAAAGCGTATGACAACATACAACGACACCGCTATTCCGCGCATTTTTGGAGGTAAATAAAAATGGCTACAAAGGGTAAGAAAAACTGGGTGTTCTGTGACGGATATCTGCCGCCCCACGGCGACAATCCCGAATTTGAGGGACACGAAGCACTTATGATAACAAACCTCGGCAAAAAGACCGCAAAAATTGAACTCTCGTTCATTTTTGAGGATAAGGCTCCCGAAGACAAAATCTTTTTGGAGATTGAGGGCGAAAGAATGACCTGTGTTCGTCTTGATCACCCGCTCGGCGACAGAAAACTTATGCTTGGTGAAGCGGTACAGTACACCGTTTGGGTTAAGAGCAATGTTCCGGTTTGCGCATGCTTCGGCAGACTTGATGTAAGACAGACCAATATGGCTTACTATAGCGTAGAGGGATATTCGTTTTAATAAAAAAGGATGGCTTTGCCATCCTTTTTTATTGCATTTGTTTTACAGTGTTGATATAATAATGCTAACAAATAACCGAGGTGTTTTTATGAATAAAATTAAGGTTGACTTTTCGACTCGCGTTGGCAAAATCAAACCCGTTCACAGCGTGTGCTGTGCGCCTTATTCTTTCTCGGCTGGGGCAGAGCAAAAACGCATATACGATTTTTTCACAGAGGGCAACATTCCCTATTGCCGTTTGCACGATTGTTGCGGCGCCTATGGCGGTATGTTTTTTGTTGATGTTCCCAATGTGTTTCCGAATTTTGACGCCGATGAAAACAACCCCGAAAACTATGATTTTTACTACACCGATGAATATATAAACGCTATACAGCGTTCGGGTTGCGAGGCGTATTACCGCCTTGGCATAACAATCGAATGGGCATCTCAAAAGCGTAGAACGGCACCGCCCAAAGATTTCAATAAGTGGGCACGAATTTGCGAACATATCATTATGCACTATAACGAAGGTTGGGCAAACGGCTATCATTATGACCTTAAATACTGGGAATTCTGGAACGAACCCGAAAACCCGAAAGAGAACGGCTATCCTATGTGGGCAGGTACGAAAGAGGAATTTTTTGACCTATATAGAATATCTTCAAAATACCTCAAAAACCGTTTCCCCAATATAAAGGTCGGCGGATACGCAAGTTGCGGTTTTTATGCCGTAACACGACAAAACATACCTGCGTTTTTCGCCGATTTTGTAACCTGGTTTACCGACTTTTTAGAGTTTGTCAAAACCGAAAACTGTCCGCTTGATTTCTTCTCCTGGCACCTCTACGGCGACAGCGTAGAAGAACTTATTGCCCACGCAAAATTTGCAAGAGAAACCTTGGATAAATACGGCTTTACCGAAACCGAAAACCACCTAAACGAGTGGAACTACGGCGTTGAGGGCGGAGGATTTGCGGAAAAACACACCCTTGTCGGCGCATCTTTTAACGGCGCGGTACTATCACAGTTGCAGAACACAAATTTTGTTGATATGGCGCACTATTACGCGTTTTCCACCGCTACCCGCTATAACGGGTTTATTGACCAGAACGATGGTCACACCTGCCCCTCGTGGTATCCGTTTGTGGCGTTTGGCAGAATGTACGCTTTAGGCTCTGCCGCAAAGGTAGAAACAGAGGGCGCCGTCTATGCCACCGCCGCAGTTGCGGAAAACGAGAGCGCCTTATTGCTTTCAAACTACAGCGACAACGCCCAAAAAGTTGAACTTGATTTACAGGGCGTTGTCGGCAAAACCGCACACGTTTTGCATATTGACGAACAAGGAAATCTTGAAGAACGCGAAAGTTTCACAGTTTATGATAAAGCGGAAATCACCTTAACATTACCCGCGCACTCTTTGATTTATATTGAGATTAGATAAAATAACACCGATAGCGTTGCTATCGGTGCTTTTTTATATCTTTATTTCAAACTTGTTATCGCCGTTTTCCGAAAGTGTAAGCGTTGCGGGAATTTCTTTTCCGTCTGCAATAACATTTATTTTATAGTCGCCGTAGAAACCGCGGAACGTTGCCTTGCCGTTTTCGGCGCGGAGGGTTTCGCGTGTGTTCCATACGTTGTTTACAAGATTTTTGAGCACCTTGTATGCAGGTTTTTCAGACATATCGGGACGGCAAAGTCCGCCAAAATAACGGTTTTCACCTGACGTGTTTCCAACCTGTCCGCCTGACGCATATCCGTCAAAAATATTCCAATAAATAATGGCTTCCATTGCAGGATGACAGAAAAATACGGAATACAGATTTTCAATCAGTGCCGCCTGTACTTCTTCGTCTTCTGCGCTGTTGCCAAGTGCCGAAACGGTCATTTCGGTAATCTGCAACTTTTTGCCGAGTTTTTGATAGGTGTCAAGCACGTCAAAAATATGCTCGGGGTTGTAGCGCGTTATGCTGAGTTCTTCTTGTTCTTTTGAAAAGAAACAGTGAAACTGAAAACCAACGGCGTCAATATGTGTGGCGCCGCATTTTTGTATGCGCTCAATCTCGGCAAAATAGGGACTGCGTTCGCCAAAATATTCTCCGTGCAAACTTCGCATACAACCAAAATCAAGGTGGTCGTTAATCATAAGACGGTTGTGCGGGAAATATTTATCCGCCAACTTAAAAGACCATTCGTTAAACTCTCTTTCGCGGTAAAAAAGCGAATAATTGGGGTCCAAAAATCCACGCGCAAAGGTTGCGTTAAAGGTTTCGTTTGTAACCTCCCAAGTTTTAATCTTATCGGCATAACGGCTTGAAAGTTCTTTGAAATGACGCACAAGTTCTGCCTTGTGTTCTTCAATCCCCATTCCGCGAACCCACTGCGGACGCATATAGTCGTAGTTAAGACAGTGCGCTTTGGGTTCAATGCCCTTTTCTTCGCAATATTCTAAACACAAATCAATTGCAGGACGGCGATAAGACGGTTCGCAACCTTTATGGAAACGGTATTTGCCTTTTTCGGGTTCTAAACTGCACCAATAAAACGGCAGCGTTGCAAGATTAAAAACCTCGGGGAACTTTTCGCGGAAGACCTGATTTTTCTCTTCCGTTTCAAATTCATCAAGCATAAAAATATTTGCGCCGAACCTAAACTCGTGTGATGTTTGTGCAACCTCTACCGTAATATCTTTAGGTAGCGGCTTGTCCGAAACAAAGGAAATTTCGCAATCGCCTTTTCGGTATTTTTCAATACCCTCTGCCACACGCGCGGCGGTGGCTTCCTTGTGCTTTTCAAAATATTTAAGAGCCGTTTCTTTGCGTGACATCAAAAACATCCTTTCTCTATATAGAAAAGTTGTGTTTTTAATTAACTTATAGTCTTTTCTCTGATTTCTTCTAAAATGAAGTTCATAAACTCGTCAAGGCTCTGTGCGCCAAGGTCAACACCGCCGCGTTTGCGAACCGAAAGTGTGCCGTTTTCGGCTTCCTTGTCACCCGCTACGAGCATGTAAGGAATTTTTGCAAGTTGTGCCTCGCGGATTTTGAAACCGATTTTTTCGTTGCGGTCGTCAAGTTCAACGCGCATACCCGCTTTTTCGAGTTCTTCTTTTACATTCATAAGATACTCTTTATGGCGGTCGGCTATCGGCAGAAGTTTAACCTGTACAGGTGCAAGCCAGGTCGGGAACGCACCCGCATATTTTTCAATAAGAAGCGCAAGTGTGCGCTCGTAACAGCCGATAGATGTACGGTGAATGATGTACGGATGTTTCTTCTCGCCGTCCGAATCCACATACTCCATGCCGAATTTTTCGGCTAAGAACTGGTCAATCTGAATGGTGATGAGTGTATCTTCCTTGCCGTGAACATTCTTAATCTGAATGTCAAGTTTCGGACCGTAGAACGCCGCCTCGCCAACGCCTATCTTGTAGGGAATTTCGAGGTTGTCAAGGATTTTCTTCATAGTATCCTGTGCTTCGTTCCAGTCGTCCTCTGTACCGATATACTTTTCGCGGTCTTGAGGGTCCCACTGCGAGAAACGGTAGGAAACATCCTCGTAAAGACCGAGCGTTTTAAGCATATAGATTGCAAGTTCCAAACAACCCTTAAACTCGGCTTCCAACTGGTCGGGGGTGCACATAAGGTGTCCTTCCGAAATTGTGAACTGACGAACGCGGATAAGTCCGTGCATTTCGCCGCTTGCTTCGTTACGGAAAAGGGTTGAAGTTTCGTTATAACGCAAGGGCAAATCCCTGTAAGAACGCGGACGGTTAAGATATGCTTGGTACTGGAACGGGCAGGTCATCGGGCGGAGAGCAAAACACTCTTCCTCCTCGTTTTCTGCATCACCTAATACAAACATTCCGTCACGGTAGTGGTCCCAGTGGCCCGAAATTTTGTAAAGGTCACTCTTTGCCATAAATGGTGTTTTGGTTAAAAGCCAACCGCGGCGCTGTTCCTCGTCCTCTACAAAACGCTGTAAAAGTTGGATAATGCGGGCGCCTTTCGGGAGCATAATGGGAAGTCCCTGACCGATTACATCGCTTGTTGTAAAGAGTTCAAGTTCGCGCCCCAACTTATTGTGGTCGCGCTTTTTGGCTTCTTCCAACTGCGCAAGATGTTCTTCAAGTTGCGAAGCCTTGGGGAAAGCCGTTCCGTAAACGCGCTGTAGCATTTTTCTGTTTGCATCTCCACGCCAGTAAGCACCTGTGCAGGATGTGAGTTTAACCGCCTTTACAAAGCCTGTTGATAAAAGGTGCGGTCCCGCGCACAAATCAACAAAATCTCCCTGTTTATAGAGGCTGATTTCAGCGTCTTCAGGCAGGTCGTTTATAAGTTCTATTTTATACGGTTCGTCACGCTCTGTGAAAAGTTCAATTGCCTCCTCGCGTGATACAACAACCTTTTCGAGTATGATTTCTTCCTTTATTATGTTCCTCATTTCGTCTTCAATATCCGCAAGACGCTCGGGTGTGAACATTACATCGGTATCAAAATCGTAGTAAAATCCGCCGTCAACTGCGGGGCCGATGGCAAGTTTACATTCGGGATAAATGCGCTTTACCGCCTGAGCCAAAATATGACTTGCGGTGTGACGGTATGCCCATCTTCCGTCCTCATCGTCAAATGTGAGGATGGAGAGTTCGCAGTCTTCGGTTATCGGGGTACGTAAATCGCAAACCTCACCATTTACCGAGATAGCACAAGCAGATTTTGCAAGACCTGCGCCGATGGATGCGGCAACTTCGTATCCGCAAACGCCCTCTTCGTATTCGCGTACTACGCCGCCTTTTAATGTAATTTTAATCATTTTCGGTTCCTCCAAACAAAAAAATAAGCCCCATCCCACAAGGGATGAAGCATAAAACTCCACGGTTCCACCCAAATTGCACTTAAGCCTTTGCTTAATGTGCCGCTCTTAATCCAATAACGCAGGAATTGCGTCCCTGTTCGCAGGGCGCTCGGGGGTGGTGTTCGCCGTAACGCCTTTTATGTCGGCTTTCAGCCCGTGACCGACACTCTCTACAAACTGCTGCTACGGTTACTGTTCCCGTCAACGCTTTAACACATATAATAATATATCCTTTTTTCAGAATTGTCAAGCAACAGTTGAATAATGAAAAAAATTGTGGTAAAATTTGTTTGTTGGCGGAAGGTGAAAATTATGTTTTTTAAGAAACCAAAAAAAGAATTCGGCAGTTCTTATGATTATATGCTCGTCGGTCTTGGCAATCCCGGCAGAGAGTACGAGGCAACGCGCCACAACGCAGGATTTTTGGCGCTTGATACACTCGCAGAAAAATATAATTGCGAGATAAAGAAATTAAAGTTCAAGTCGCTTATAGGCGAATGTAAAATTGGTGACAAACGCGTTTTGCTTATAAAACCGCAAACCTTTATGAATAATTCGGGTGAGGCGGTACGCGATGCCGCCGCGTTTTACAAAATCCCGCCCGAGCGCACCGTTATAATTTTTGACGATATTTCTCTGCCCCCCGGCAAACTTCGTCTTCGCCGCAAGGGCTCAGACGGCGGTCATAACGGAATGAAAAATATCATATATCTTTCAGGAAGCGATGCGTTTATGAGGATAAAGTTCGGCGTTGGCTCAAAACCCCACCCCGAATATGACCTTAAAGATTGGGTGCTTTCGCACTTCAAAAAAGACGAGGAAGAAAGCATAAAAACAGGTCTTGAAAATGCTGCCGCCGCTTGTGAATGTATAATTAAACTCGGCATTGACGAGGCTATGAACAGATATAATAATAGATAGAGGTTTTTCTATGCATTTTATTGACTCTGTCTTTTGCGCATTACCCGCGCACCAAAACCTCCTGTCTGCTGTTAAGAAAAAGCGGTCTGCCGCCGTTACGGGTTTATCCCCCGTACACCGCGCCGCGTTTATATCAGCCGCTGTGGAAAGCACCGGCAAACGAGCATTCGCCATCTGTCCTGATGAGGCAGAGGCGACCAAAATGGTAGCCGATTTACAAACGCTCGGCAAAGATGCTCTGCTTTTAGTATCAAGAGAGTTTTCGCTTTCTGTGTCTACAGCGTCAAAAGAATGGGAGCATAAGCGTCTTTACACCCTGTCTGCAATTGCAGACGGGGCGTTCTCGGTTTGTGTCGGCTCGGCGGAGGCGTTTTTACAAATTACAACCGACCTTGATTCGCTGAAAAGCAACACCTTCAAAATAGCGGTGGGTGATACCGTAAAACTTTCCGATTTACAAGAAAGACTGGTTTTAGCGGGATATGTCCGCGGTGACGAAGCCACCGGCGCAGGACAGTTTTCACTCCGCGGCGGAATATTAGACCTTTTCCCAACAGGACAGAACGCCCCTGTGCGCATTGAGTTCTGGGGAGATGAGGTTGATACAATCTGCTATTTTGACACCGACACACAGCGAAGAACCGACCCCATAGACAGTGTTTTGGTTGCCCCCGCGCGCGAGGCGCTTTTTGATGTAAATATACTTTGTGAAAAATTAGAAAAACTGTTATCGGGCAGAAAAAAACTGACCGATTTACAGAGAACGCGCATAGAGCAGGATATTGATGCCATAAAAAGTGAGCGTTTTTCTTGCTATGACCGATATCTGCCACTAATGCAAGAGGGCGCGGTTTCAGCCCTTGATTATATTGGTGACGATATGCTGTTTTTGTGCGATATGGGCACAATTAAAGAACGCCACCGCGCACTTTTGGCAAGACAAACCGAGGATGTTTCTTCTCTTCTTGAAAACGGCACTCTTAACCCGCTTTGCAGTAATTTTTATAAATCCAAGGGCAAATTTTTATCTCTTGTTTCGGAAAAAGGTGCACTTTATCTTGATAATTTTGCCCGTTCTTCCTATGAAACGCCGCTCCAGAGTTCAGATAGTGTATCTTTAGCGGTTTTACCCGCGTGGCGCGGAGGAAGTGAAATATTGCGCGAAGAAATGCGCGGCAAAAGTTTAATTTTGGTCAGCAACGAAAAAACCGGTCGTATTTTATGTGACGATTTGCAAAAAGAGGGCATAGATGCCATCTTTTCGGAAAAAATGCCCGACTCGGTCGGCACCGCCACCGTAACCGTTGGAACGTTAAGCGCGGGTTTTTGTCTGCCCAGTGCCGATTTTACCGTTATTACGCATAGCGGCATAAAGGCGGCCAAACGCAAGGCGTACTATAAAAACGGCAAGGGAATTTCTTCTCTTGATGAACTGCGTTTTGGCGATTTTGTGGTACACGCGGTACACGGAATAGGCGTTTTCCGCGGCGTTAAAAGCCTTGAAAATAACGGAATAGTTAAGGATTATCTTCGCCTTGAATATGCAAAAGGTGACGCGCTTTATGTGCCCGTTACACAACTTGATTTAATTTCAAAATACATTGGCGCAAATGACGGTGCAAATGTTAAGGTTAATAAACTCGGCGGGACGGCGTGGCAGACCACAAAAGCGCGTGTTAAGGGCGCGGTGCGCGATATGGCAAAGGAACTTATCGCCCTTTACAGCAAACGACTTGAAATAAAGGGACACGCCTTTTCGGAAGACACCGATATTCAATCGGATTTTGAGGCGCGTTTTCCGTTTGAGGAGACCGATGACCAATTGCGCTCTATAAACGAAATCAAGGCAGATATGGAACGCCCCGTGCCAATGGACCGACTTCTGTGCGGCGATGTTGGTTTCGGTAAGACAGAGGTAGCGCTTCGCGCCGCATTCAAATGCGTAAGTGAGGGTAAACAGTGCGCTTTGATGGCACCCACCACAATTCTTGCATGGCAACATTTTAACACCGTAAAGGCGCGTTTTGGTGACTTCCCTCTTGAAACGCGGCTTTTATCCCGATTTGTTTCTAAATCAGCGCAGAATAAAACAATAAAAGAATTAAAACGCGGTAGTGTTGATATGGTTATAGGCACACACAGACTTATTTCCAAGGACATAGAATTCCGCGATTTAGGACTTATAATAATAGACGAAGAACACCGCTTTGGCGTGGCACAAAAAGAACGGCTTAAAGAACTTTATCCCGCTGTGGATGTGTTGACTTTGTCGGCAACGCCCATACCGAGAACGCTTAATATGGCGATGTCGGGGCTTAGGGATATGTCGTCCATTGACGAGGCTCCTGAAGACCGTCTGCCCGTACAGACCTATGTGCTTGAACAGGACGGCGGCGTTTTGCTTGACGCTATAAACCGCGAACTGAGGCGCGGCGGACAGGTTTATTATCTGCACAACCGCGTAGAAAGCATTGTCGCCTGTGCGGCGCGTCTTAAAGCGCAATTGCCTGATGCAAACATCGGTATTGCGCACGGCAAAATGGACGAAGAAGAACTGTCGTCCGTTTGGAAACAGTTGCTTGACGGCGAGATTGACATTCTCGTCTGCACAACAATTATAGAAACGGGTGTGGATGTTCCGAACGCCAACACGCTGATAATAGAAGATGCCGACCGAATGGGGCTGTCGCAACTGCACCAACTGCGCGGTCGCGTTGGCCGTTCTCCCCGCCGAGCGTATGCGTATTTCTGTTTCAAACGCGGAAAAGGGCTCACCGAAATCGCCGAAAAACGACTCGAAGCAATCAGGGAATACACAGAGTTTGGCTCGGGCTTCAAAATTGCGCTTCGCGACCTTGAACTGCGCGGTGCGGGTAGCCTTTTGGGCGGCGAACAACACGGGCATCTGGAATCGGTCGGATACGATATGTATATCCGTCTGTTACAGGATGCCATAAGCGAAGAAAAGGGCGAAACCGTAGCCGAAGAAAACAACTGCGTTATTGATGTTAATATCTCGGCGCACATTCCCGAAAATTATATCCCCGCCCTGACGCAACGACTTTCTATCTACCGCCGTATTGCCGATATTAAAACCGAAGCGGACGCATCCGACGTAATAGATGAACTGTGCGACCGCTTTGGCGAACCGCCGCGCGCCGTTTTAGGACTTATTGATGTGGCACAAATACGCAACCGCGCGGCAGCATGCGGTATTACCGAAATCGGTCAAACGGGCAACAATATTTTACTTTATACACCCACGCTTTCCGAAGAACATACAACACGCCTCATCTCACACTATAAAAACCGATTTATGTTAAACGCGGGAAAGCGTCCTTACTACAGTATAAAACTTGAAAAAGAGCCTGTTCCCGTCTGTCTTAAAGAAATTATGTCGGTGCTGTGTGATTAGTGCTGGACTTTTTCGACAAATTAAGATATAATGTTTGTTAGATATTTATATGGAGGATTTTTTATGAACACTCTGAAAAAGATAGCAGCAATACTTCTTGTCTTTGTTATGCTCTTTACCTTTGCCGCATGTCATCCAAAGGATGAGGTTGCATTGACGGTTGACGATGTTAAAATTACCTCGGCGCTTTATATGTACGCCCTCATAACCGCTGACGGCGAAGCCCGTAGTAAAGTTGACGAAACCAAAGAAGATACCGAAACAGAGGTTGACTACTACAAAGAAAAGATTGACGACAAAAAGTTTGAAACCTGGGTAAAAGACCGCGCAATCGAACTTTGTAAAGATTTGGCCGCCAACGAAATCAAGTTTAAGGAAGCCAAACTTTCCTTAACCGAAGAACAGGAGGCCGAAGTTGCACAGTATGTTGATTATTACTGGTCATACTACGGTTATCAGGCTCTTTATGAAACCAACGGCGTTTCAAAAGAAACTTTCAGCCGCGCTTTCAAATCTTCTTACTATCTTAATGAGTATTTCTTAAGCATCTACGGCGAAAAGGGCACAAACCCTGTTAGCAAAGATGAAGTTACCAAAACGATGGACGAAAATTTTGTTACTGCAAATGTGCTCTCTGTAAGCCTTGCAGAACTTAAAACAGATGCCGAAAAAGCCGATGCCGAAAAGAAGTTTAATGATTATCTTGCCCGTCTTAAAAAGGGTGAAGAATTCGGTAAAATTTATAACGAATATTACGATATAAAGGAAACCGAAGAAGAGAAAACCGAAACAACAGACGAAAAGGCTCCTAAAGATGAGTTTGCAACCATTCTCGGCTCGGAAGATACCGACTACGCCAACGATAATTTCAAAACAGTTAAAGAAATGAAAATCGGCGAAATCAAACTTGTTAAAACAGATTCCGCTATTACAATTCTTATCCGCGGCGATATGATGGCGGACGAATATTGGGTAGAAAACCTTAATACACCCACACTTAATCTTATCAAGGGAGAGGAATTTGAAAAAACTATGGCAGACTTTGCAAAGAAACTGTCTGTAAAGAAAAATTCCTATGCCATAAATCGTTTTAAGGTAAAGAAAATCGTTTACCCCACAGCAGCGCAATAAAATAAAAAGCAGGACTTTTCGTCCTGCTTTTTTTATTTTTGTAGAAGTTTATCCATAACGCTCGGTCCGTGTGGAATAAAGTTGCCGGTTTTCTCGCAAAGTGCTTCTGTAAACGCTTGTGTTCCCTCTTGCTTTTCTTCCGAATCATATATTAAATATGGCACAGGGTCACCCGCGTGGGTGCGCGTTTCGAGCGGTGTCGGATGGTCGGGCATTATCAGAATACGGTAGCGTTCTCCCAAACCTTTAAGATAATCAAGCATTGGTGAAAGCACCTTGCTGTCAATAAGTTCAATAGCGCGTACCTTTTCTGTTGTTTCACCGCGGTGTCCGCACTCGTCCGGTGCTTCTATGTGGATATATGCAAAATCACATCCGCTTTCAAAAAGTTCTTTTGCCGCCGCTACTTTGCCTTCATAATTTGTGTCTATGTATGCCGTTGCATTTTCGACAAAAGGTGTTTTCATTCCCGCAAGAATACCGATTCCTTTGAGCAAATCAACCGCCGAAACTATTCCGCCCGTTACGCCGTTTTTCTCATAAAAGTTCTGCAACTGCGGTTTTTTGCCCTCCCCCCACAGCCAAATTGAATTAGCGGGGCGGCGTCCGTTTTCTATGCGCTTTTTATTAACAGGGTGGTCTTTAAGCACTGAATAACTTTTTTTCATTAAAAGGATAAGCGGTTCTGCATTTTCGCTATCGCTTAAATACTCTCCTATAACCCTGCCCGAAATATCGTGCGGCGGAGTCATATTACCAAGGTCTGTTGTGCCGTTTTTAACTGTCAGACAATGGCGGTAACTAACACCCGAATAGAATTTATAGATTTCATTGTCGAAATGTTCTTTAACAGTTTTAATGATTTCCTCTGCCTCGGCGGTGGAGATATCATCCGCACAATAGTCTACCATTGTTTTATCTTCGTAATTTTCATCGTCCGAGAGCGTTACAAGATTACAACGCAGAGCAACATCGGTAGATGTCATCGGCACACCGATACTTGCGGCTTCGAGCGGAGAGCGACCTGTATAACATACCATCGGGTCATAACCCAAAACCGAAAGATTGGCAACATCGCTACCCGGTTTTAAGCCTTCGGCAACGGTTTTGCACATACCTACTTCGGAAAATTCAGCAAGTGCATCCATATTGGGTTTATTTGCCGCTTCCATGGGGGTTTTGCCCGAAAGCGATGGACACGGTCTGTCTGCCATACCGTCACATAAAACGACCAAATATTTCATTTTTAATTTCCTTTCATAAAATGCTTTTCAAATGTGTGATTTTATTATATAATAAAGTTAACAGAAAATAAAGGGGTGTTTTTTAATTTGAGCAACAAAATTCGTATAAAGGTTGGCGGAATGGAATATTGCCTTACAAGCGATGATGACGAGGCGTATGTTCGTAACCTGGCGGCTGAACTTGACCGCCGACTTGATAAAATTGCCAAAAACAGCCCGTTCCTTTCTACCACTATGACGGCGGTGGTTGCCGCGCTTGAAGCGTATGACAACGCCAAAAAACAGGCGGCGCAGAACGAAGAACTGCGCGCCGATTTGCGCCGTGCGCTTGAGGATACTGCCTGTGCTAAGTTAGAAGCAGACATTCTCCGCCGCAAACTTGAATATTACGAAGGGAACACGCGTGGAAACCAGTAAAATAGAAGTTTTATCCCCTGTCGGCAATAAAGATATGCTGACGGCTGCCGTGCGTAGCGGTGCCGATGCGGTTTATTTAGGTGCGCGTGATTTTAACGCACGGCGCAGTGCCGACAACTTTGATAGCGCCGATTTGCTCGATGCTGTAAAATACTGTCATATCCGAGGCGTCAGGGTTTACCTGACGCTTAATACTGTTTTGTCCGATACAGAAATTAAAAAGGCTCTTGCCTTAGCAAGAGAGGCGTACACCTTAGGGGTAGATGCCGTAATCGTACAGGATATAGGTCTTGCACGACTGCTTAAAGAGCATTTGCCAAATTTGCCGCTTCACGCATCAACACAACTAACAGCCCACTCGGTTCACGCTTTACCCTTCCTTAAAAGCCTTGGTTTTTCACAGATCGTTGCATCGCGCGAGATTAGCGAACGAGAACTGAAAGAATTTTGCACCGAGGCAAAGGCACTCTCAATGACTGTGGAAGTTTTTGTCCACGGCGCACTTTGTATGTCTATGTCGGGGCAGTGTTATATGAGTGCGATGCTCGGCGGCAGAAGTGGAAACCGCGGACTTTGTGCGGGGCCTTGCCGACTGCCGTTTTCTGCCGAGGGCGGCAACGGCTATGACTTGAGTCTTAAAGATTTAAGCCTTGTATCCCACATTGATAAATTAAAAGAACTGGGCGTCAGTTCGCTTAAAATCGAGGGCAGAATGAAGCGCCCCGAATATGTTGCGGCGGCAACCGCCGTTTGCAGACGAGCAGTAGATGGAGAGGACTACACCGCCCTCGCCGGTACACTTTATAAGGTCTTTTCGCGCAGCGGTTTTACAGACGGTTATTTCTGCGGAAAACTCGGCAGAGATATGTTTGGTATTCGCACGAAGGACGATGTGTTGCTTTCAAGCGCGGTGCAAAACAGTCTGCACGAACTGTATAGAAACGAACGCGGGTCGGTGCATATAACGGGCAAGTTTATAGCAAAACTCGGCGCACCTTCCACCCTTGCCATATCGGATGGCGAAAACGAGATTTTCGTTGAGGGCGCAGTTGCCGAGGCGGCAATAAACAAACCTCTAACTCGCGAAAGCGCGTTACAGAATTTAGAAAAAACGGGTGGTACACCCTTTGTTTTTGACAATATAAAAACCGATATAGAAGACGGTATTTCCCTCGGCGCATCGGCGCTGAACTCCCTCAGAAGACAGGCAATAGACGCCCTCGCAGACAAGCGTTTTTCTATTTTCGAATGTGAAGAAACGGGCGAAATTGAAGAAACTGAAAACCGCACCCGCAAAGCACCGGCTTTTGTGGGCAGATTTGCAAGTCCGTCACAAATTCCCCTCGACCCAAGCGCACTTTCTGCCATTGTTTTGCCGCTTGAAAGCGATTTTGAAAACTATAACTTTTCGGTTCCGCTTTGCGTTGATATCCCGCGCGGAATTTTGAATGAAGAATATATAAAAACGCGCCTTGAAACCGCAAAAAAATGCGGTGTTGCCGCGGCTTTTTGCGGAAATATTGCCGCCGTTACGCTATGTAATAAAGTAGGCATAAAACCCGTTTTTGATTTTTCAATGAACATATTTAATAGCCACAGCGCAAAAACGGCAGAAGAGTTTTCTGCCGCCGCAGTTACACTCTCGCCCGAACTTACCTGTGAGCAAATCGGCAAGATAAAAACACCCTTGCCCACAGGAATAATCGGCTACGGCAGACTCCCGCTGATGCTTACCCGCAACTGTCCGATTAAAAACGGTCGCTCTTGCGAAAAATGTGATAAAAACGGCACCCTTACCGACCGCAAAGGCATAAAATTCCCCGTTCGTTGCAGAATGGGATATAGCGAAATTTTCAATTCCCGTCCCATATATCTTGCAGAGCGCGTAAATGAGTTTGCGGTTGATTTTCTAACCCTTTATTTTACAAGCGAAACAGCAGAAGAATGTGCCGCTATAATAGAAAACTATAAAATCGGAAAAAAAGCACCTTTTGAATATACCCGCGGACTTTATTACCGCGGTGTAGAATAGGGGGCAAAAATGAAGAGAACGGTTTTATTTTGTTTTTGCCTTATGCTTTTGCTTTGCGGTTGTGATAAGGCGGAAGAATCGGTTAGCACAATAAGTGAAAATTACGCCTCTAAATATTTAGAATATGAGACGGCGGCAGAGTGCAATTTTTCTCTGCAAGGGGAAAATAAAACACTCAAAATCGGACAAAAAATCGGCGCATTTACACTCACAGAACTTTACGCAAAAGAGGGTGGCGGCGTTCGCGCAACCTTTTCCTGTGAGCAAACCGCAATCGGAGAATTAAATTATAAAAACGGCGGCGTGTATTCTGAACTGTTGCGCTTTACACCAAAAAATCCAAACGATTTCCCCGCCATTACGGGTGAAGAAAATCCTAAGTGGTTTGTGATTTTGGAAAACGGCAATCCGTTCGACATATTGAAAACCGAAAAGGACAAGCCGACAAAACAGGAATTAGAAATTAAAATTTCTGCTTTTCATATTCACAAATCGGCAGAAAACACAATTTGTTATATTGAGATAAAATAGTAAAACGGGACTGTTATAGTCCCGTTTTTTTTGTTTAGTCGTTCCATTATCGCCTCTAACAATGGCTCAGACGCCTGTTCTTTAGCGTCATCTAAACATCTCAAAATTATACCATCTTCTGTGGGTGTTATTACAACCTTTGCACCATTTCCCAAATCATACGCTCTTCGCATTTCTATAGGTAAACAAATTCTTCCAAGCCTGTCTACCTCTCTTACATATACAAAATCTCTTTTCATAAAGCCCCCATAAAAATAAAAAAGTGCGCAACCGAAGCCGCGCACCGAAAAACGCATCTCCGATTGTTGCGACACAATTTATCAAACACAAAAGCGTATGATTGGAAACGCATTTTTACCAAAGGCAAAACACGCTTTTGTATTTTGATAATTAAATTGTGTCGCACCGTCATTGTACCACAATTACTATAAATTGTAAATAATAAAATATTTATCTTTTTCGACAATAATCCGCATAAATAAACCCCACATTCGTTTGAATGTAGGGTTTTGTTTTAATTAGTCTTCTGTTTCCTCTGTTTCTACGGGCAGTTTTTCAACCGTTATGTTTTCAATTCTGCGCTCATCAACCTCGTCAACGCGGAAGCGGCAGTTTTCAAATACAATTTCGGGATGCTCGTCTTCGGCAGGAATACGGCCGAGTTCGGACATTATAAATCCGCCGACAGTATCATATTCGCCCTCGGGGAATTCGATTCCAAGCAGTTCTTCAAGTTCCTCAATGTCTGTTGTGCCATCAATCTGGAAGGTGGTTTCGTTAACCTGTTCGATTTCCTCTTCTTCGTTATCATATTCGTCCTGCATATTACCAACAATAGACTCAAGCAAATCCTCAATGGTAGCAATGCCGGAAATTCCGCCATATTCATCGCAGACGAACACCATCTGAAGATGCTTTTCGGTCATCTCGCTAAACAGGTCGCCACAGCGTTTGCTTTCGGGGACAAACACAGCCTCTCGCATCAAATCGTTAATTGTAACGGATGGGGGAATTTTCTTGCCAACATAATGGAGAAGGTCTTTTACATATATAACACCCTTAACATTGTCAAGGTCTTCCTCATAAACGGGAATTCGCGAATAACCCGTTTCAAGCGTTTTTTCCAGAAGTTCAGAGAAATTGTCGGTTATTTCAACCGCAACAACATCGGTACGGTGTGTCATAACATCACTTGCTACAATATCATCAAACTCGAAGATATTGTTAATCATCTCTTTCTGGCTTTCCTCAATAACGCCTTTCTCCTCGCCCGCGTCCACCATCATAAGAATTTCTTCTTCTGTGACGGCTTCTTCGTTGGCATTTGGGTCAAATCCAAAAAGTCTTACAACCGCGTTGGTTGAAACAGACAACACCTTGATAAACGGTGTCATAACTGCTTTGATAAACAGAAGTATGCCTATTACCCTAAAAGATATTTTTTCGGCACACTGCATTCCGATTCGCTTGGGAGCAAGTTCGCCAAGCACAAGCGAGAAATATGAGATTATAATAGTAACGATTACAAGGGATACACCCTCAATTGCACCGTGTGCACTTGCAGGTAACGAGAAAACTTTAACAATCCAATCGGCAAGCGGGTCTGAGAAACTGTCAGCAGCCGAAGCAGATGTTAAAAATCCTGCTAAGGTTACGCCAATTTGAATGGTTGATAAAAACGCTGACGGACTTTCTGTAAGTTTGAGCACTTTTTTAGCGCCCTTATGTCCGTCCTCTGCCATTTTGTTGAGTTTTGTATCGCTAAGCGAAATAATAGCGATTTCACTCATAGCAAAGAATGCATTAATAAGAATGAGCACAAATAATAAGATTAACTTAAAAAATAAGTCGGGCCACCCGTCCATAAAATTAAAAAACTCCGTTTCATAAATAAATTTTTAATACTGGAAAATATGATATATAAAACCTTCGCAAAAGTCAAACCTCGTTTGCTTGCCTGTGCTCAAGGTTTATTTTGCCAAAATGCACAGCGAGGGTGCAGTTTGAAAAATCGGCAAAAAACAGGGCAAAATCAGTCAAAATCAAAGAAAAACGGCGAAAATCGGTTATAGACCAAGCGGTTCTCCTACGAGCAAAACCTTGATTCTGCCTTTGTCGCGGCAAAAGCGCATCTCGACAGTTTGGCAACAAATACAGGCGGGAGATTTGCAATCGTGACAGACGCCCGTCTTGGCACAGGGGGTGTCGGTTGACAGGCGGACCGCGTTTGCAGGAGCGGCAAAGTGTTTTGCGCGTTTGTGTGCTTCTTCGGTGTCGCGGCAGATTTTATTCATTCCCACAACCAAAATCACATTTTTAGGTCCGTAAGCGATGGCGGCAATGCGATTTCCGTTACCGTCTATGTTAATCATAATTCCGTCTTCGGTCATAGCATTAACGCTTGACAAATATGTATGGGCAGTTAGCGCGGCTCTTAGTATATTTTCCTTTTCTTCGGGTGTTTGGGCGGTATCGCGGTCAATCACATTATAGCCGCCCGATTTAAGCGCTTTTATAATTCCGCAGTCAACAAGTGTGCGTGAGCCGCCACACGAAACGGTCTTTTCTTTGTCTATAAGTTCTAATGCTTTGTCACAAGCGGCGGCGCGGTCGGCACAAAAATACGCTTCATACCCACGGCTTTCAAGCGCTTTTATAACCGAAGGCGACATAGTTTCATAGAGGTTGCAAATAATATCACTGGTTGGCATATTAATCATCCTTTTTTATTTCTTTTAGTTCATTGTACCACAATTTTCTTAGTTTTGCACCATTTATGTATGTGATTTTTTTAACATTTTTTCAATATTTACTATTTACATAATAGAAAAAAAGTGGTATTATAGTATCGTATGGAATTTTGTGTTCCAAAACAGTTTTTTAAGGAGGATTTTTCCATGGCTAGAAAGTTCAAAACTATGGACGGTAACAACGCCGCGGCTTATGTGTCCTACGCATTTACCGAGGTTGCAGGTATCTACCCGATTACCCCGTCCAGTCCTATGGCAGACTATGTTGACCAGTGGTCCGCACAGGGACAGAAAAACATTTTCGGCACAACCGTTAATGTTGTAGAAATGGAATCTGAAGCAGGTGCCGCAGGTACCGTTCACGGTTCACTTAACGCCGGTGCTCTCACCACAACCTACACCGCATCGCAAGGTTTGCTTCTTATGATTCCGAATATGTATAAGATTGCGGGCGAGTTGTTACCCTGCGTGTTCCATGTATCAGCATGCTGCGTTGCTTCTCACGCTCTTAACATTTTTGGCGACCATTCAGACGTTTATGCCTGCCGTCAGACAGGTTTCGCAATGCTCGCTGAATCCAATCCGCAGGAGGTTATGGACCTTGGTGCCGTTGCTCACCTGGCTGCCATCAAGGGACGCGTTCCGTTCATCAACTTCTTTGACGGTTTCCGTACCTCTCACGAAATTCAGAAGATTCAGATTTGGGATTACGAAGACCTTAAAGAAATGTGCGATATGGATGCTGTTGACGCATTCCGCAAACGCGCACTCAATCCTGAGCGCCCCGTAATGCGCGGCTCACACGAAAACGGTGATGTTTTCTTCCAGCATCGTGAGGCTTGCAACAAGTTCTATGATGCTATGCCCGAAATCGTTGAAGATTATATGAACAAGGTTAACGATAAACTCGGCACCGATTATAAACTCTTCAACTACTACGGCGCACCCGATGCTGAGCGCGTAATCATCGCAATGGGCTCCATCTGCGATGTTGCAGAAGAGGTTGTTGATTACCTCACAGCCGCAGGTGAAAAGGTTGGTCTTATCAAGGTTCGCCTTTATCGTCCTTTCTCTGCAAAACATCTTGCTGCTGCAATTCCTGCAACCGCTAAGAAGATTGCCGTTCTTGACAGAACAAAAGAACCCGGCGCACTTGGTGAGCCGCTTTATCTTGATGTTGTTGCTGCTATGGCTGCAACAGGCAACAAAGCAACGGTTGTTGGCGGCCGTTACGGTCTTGGTTCTAAGGATACACCCCCTGCAAGTGTTCTTGCCGTTTACAAAGAACTTGCAAAGGACGAGCCTAAGAACCTCTTCACCCTCGGTATTGTTGACGATGTTACAAATCTTTCTCTTGATGAAAGCGAATCGCCCAACACCGCAGCAGAAGGCACTATCGAATGTAAATTCTGGGGACTTGGCGGTGACGGTACCGTTGGCGCAAACAAGAACTCCATCAAGATTATCGGCGACCATACCGATAAATATGTTCAGGCATACTTCCAGTATGACTCTAAGAAGACAGGCGGTATAACAATTTCCCACCTGCGCTTCGGTGATAAGGCTATCAAGAGCCCTTATTACATCAACAAGGCAGACTTTGTTGCCTGTCACAACCCCTCTTATGTTCTTAAGGGATATAAGATGGTTAACGATGTTAAGCCGGGCGGCGTATTCCTCATCAACTGCCAGTGGACAGCAGAGGAACTCAACAAACATATGCCTGCCGACGCTAAGAGATACATTGCAAAGAACAATGTTCAACTCTACACCGTTAACGCTATTGACCTTGCCGCACAAATCGGTATGGGCAAACGCACAAACACAATTCTCCAGTCTGCATTCTTCGCTCTTGCAAAGGTTATGCCGTCTGAAGATGCTATCAAGTTCATGAAGGAAGCAGCAGAGAAGTCCTATCTCAAGAAGGGCCGCGATGTTGTTGATATGAACTGGAAGGCTATTGACGCCGGCGCTACTGCATTTGTTAAGGTTGATGTTCCTGCTCACTGGGCAGATGCAACCGACGACACTGTTGCAACCGCAGAAAACGGACCTGAGAAACTTGTTAAGATGGTTGATGGCATTATGAAACCCATCTCCAAAATGGACGGCGACTCTCTTCCGGTATCGGCATTCGTAGACCACGCAGACGGTACATTTGAACTTGGTGCTTCTGCTTATGAAAAACGCGGCGTTGCCGTTATGGTTCCTGAATGGAACGCAGAAACCTGTGCAAAATGTAATAAGTGCGCATTCGTTTGCCCCCACGCAACAATTCGTCCCTTCGCTCTTACAGAGGCTGAGGCAGAGGCTGCACCCGCTGCAACCAAGATTGCTCCCAAGCCGATTGTTAAGACAGAATATAAATATACACTTGCTGTTTCGCCCATGGATTGTATGGGATGCGGCGTTTGTATCGGCGTTTGTCCGACAGACTCCTTAAAGATGGTTCCGCGCGAGACACAGGATGCACAGCAGGCTGTATTTGATTACTGCGTTGCAGAAGTTGCTGAAAAGGCAGAGGTTGCAACCGATGCTAATGTTATCAGTTCACAGTACAAGAAGCCGCTTCTTGAGTTCTCGGGCTCATGCGCCGGTTGTGCTGAAACCTCTTATGCTCGTCTTATCACACAACTCTTCGGTGACAGAATGTATATCTCCAACGCAACAGGCTGTTCGTCCATTTGGGGCGGTCCTGCTGCAACAAGTCCTTACACCGTAAACAGCAAGGGACAGGGTCCTGCTTGGGCAAACTCACTGTTTGAAGACAACGCAGAACACGGTCTTGGTATGTACTTCGGTCAGAAGGCTCTCCGCGACAGACTTATAAACGATGTTAAGGAGATTGTTGCATCTGATAAGGCATCTGCCGAGGTTAAGGCTGCAGGTGAAGAATTCCTCGCAACCGTGGATGACGGCAAGGCAAACGGTGCTGCTGCTGAAGCACTCGTTGCCGCTATTGAGGCTGCCGGTGCAAACTGCGCACTCTGCAAAGATGTTCTTGACAACCGCGAATTCCTCGCTAAGAAGTCCGTTTGGATTTTCGGTGGTGACGGTTGGGCTTATGATATCGGCTTCGGCGGTCTTGACCACGTATTAGCATCGGGCAACGATGTTAACATTATGGTATTCGATACCGAAGTTTACTCCAACACTGGCGGACAGGCTTCCAAGGCTTCACAGATTGGTCAGGTTGCTCAGTTCGCTGCTGCCGGTAAGGCAATTGCTAAGAAGTCACTTGCTGAAATCGCTATGTCTTACGGATATGTATATGTAGCACAGATTGCTATGGGCGCTGACCAGAATCAGACTCTCAAGGCTATCAAAGAGGCAGAGGCTTACAACGGACCTTCCCTCATCATCGCTTACTCACCCTGTGAGATGCACTCAATCAAGGGCGGTATGATTAACTGCCAGAGAGAGATGAAGAAGGCTGTTGACTGCGGTTACTGGAATATGTTCCGCTTCAACCCCGCACTCAAAGCAGAAGGCAAGAACCCGCTGACAATTGACAGCAAACCTGCAACTGCTGATTATAAGGAGTTCATTATGAACGAGGCTCGTTACTCCTCGCTCACACGCTCCTTCCCTGAGCGCGCAGAAGCATTGTTTGACAAGGCAGAGGCCGCTTCCAAAGAAGCAAGAGCACACCTTGAAAAACTCGCCGAACTCTACGGCAAACAGGACTAATAAAATAAAAAGGTCGGGACGATATGTCCCGACTTTTTTAGTTAATAGTGAAGAGTGAAAAGTGAAAAGTGAATAGTTAATGTGTCGGCAAAGCCGACGGATATAAATTAAACCGCCCTTAATATAATAGGGCGGTTTTGTATTATTTTTCTTCCAAATCCTCAAGAGCCATTTTTACTGCGGCAATTACAAAAGCCGAAAATGTGCAATCTTTTCCGCTTATTGCTTTTTCCACCTTTTCTATAACATCATCGGGAAAACGAATGGTTTTGTTTGTGGTTGACGGAATAGAAGGGATTTTGAATTTTTTCATAATTCTACCTCGCAATACAATTGTCTTGCTTTTAGTTTATGAAATTTTATAATAAAAATATGCATTGCACTTGCAATGCATATTTGCTATAATAAAAACACAATAAGGTTAAAAGGTGATATTATGGTCTGCGAAAATTTTCTTTGTGTGTACGAAAAAGACGGTGAGTGTATATTAGACGAAATAGAGATTGATATAAGCGGTCAATGCGCTTGTTGTATATATCCGAATATAGATAGCAGTATATTAAAAGATTATAAAAACGAAACACTTATAAATATGCAAGACGCCCTGTAACAACAGGGCGTCTATATTTTTACTATTTTTGCATTAAGAAGTTTTGCTTCCGTCTCATCGTGGCTGACAAGAAGCACTGTTTTTCCAAATGTCTCGCGGTTTATGACCTCTGCCGTTTCGCGTTTTGTCTGTTCGTCAAGGCCGGAAAAAGCCTCGTCAAGCAACAGTATATCGTGTGGGAAACAAAGAGCCCTTGCAATAGCGACACGCCGTTTCATTCCGCCCGACAATTCCCGCACAGGTGTATCAATATCATCACACAGCGACAGCGCACAAAGCATTTCTTTGGCTTTTTCCTTTTGGTCACAGACAAGCGTTACATTTGAAAGTGCCGAAAAATCCTCACAAAGTCTGTTTTCCTGGAACACCGCCGACACCGCGCCGCCTTTATAAACCTCTCCGCTCTCTTGTTTTTCGAGCCCCATTATGAGCCGCAAAACTGTGGTTTTTCCCGAGCCCGATGCGCCCATAAGACACACGCGCTCCCCCGTAGAGATGTCGAGCGAAAAATCGCGCAAAACCTGTTTATCGTCAAAACTCTTATTAACATTTTTAAGTTTTATCATCAGCGTTTTTCCACCCCCTTGAACAGTTTATCAAGCATAAGCAAAAAAAGTTTTTCAAAAGCCACGCTTAAAATCACTATCAAAACGGTATAAGCAAAAAGTTCGGCCGTTTCAAGATGCACTTTTGCGCTATAAAGTCGTTCGCCCAACGAGCCGTTTGGTATTCCTATAATCTCCGCCGCAACGCCCGATTTGAACGCAAAACCGATTGCCGTCTGACAGGCAGAACGCAAAAACGGCTTAACGGTGGGTAGTGCAATATACATAAACCGTTTTTTGTATGACAGAGAAAAAACATCCGCCATTTCGGTCATTTTGCGGTCGGCACTTTTTATGCCGTTTAGAATGTTGTTATATATAATAGGCAACACCATCAAAAATGCGATAAACACCGAAAGCATCGAAGACGAAAGCCAAATGAGCGCAATAACAATAAACGAAGCCACAGGCACCGTCTTAACCGTTAGCATATAGGGCCATAAAAGCGTCTCAATCACCGCGCTGCGCGAGGCGAGAACCGCCAAAACCGTTCCGACTACGCTTGACAGAAGAAATCCGCCGGCGATACGGATAAAACTATACCACACCGAGCCCCAGATTTCTCCGCTTTTAAGCATCAAAAAGAGCGATTTTATAACGCTTATGGGTGATGCAAGCAGAAAATCTGCCGAGATAAGCGTTGCCGCTACCTGCCATAAAAGCAGGGCGGCGGCAACTGAAACAATTTTTAGAATTTTAGTTTTATTTTGCATAATAGAAATTATCGTCAGGCAACTTGCCGCCAACAGATGCAGGGTTGTTGTTAAAGAGCACCTGTAGGTAACCCGAAAGCGCGGTCTTCATTTTTGCACCGTCTATATAGGTTATGTTGCAGAAAGGAATAGCCTTTTGTGCTATGGGCGCCTTAACGATGCCAACCTTTTCTATCAGTGTTGCGGCAGCCTCTACATTCTCATTTACATAAGCAGTAGATGCTTTATACTCTTTCAAAAACGCGTCTACGGCAGCCTTATTTTTTTCGATAAACTCTGTTCTCGCAACAACAACACCTGTTATGAACATACTGTCGTTACCGAGAGAATTCCACTCGTCATTGAGGTTTATGGCAATGCGAAGTCCCTCTACCGAGCCTTGTGCCACCGTAACATAGGGTTGCGGGAGCATTGCAACGCCGTTTGCACCCTGTTTGAGAAGTGCTACAACCTCTGTAGGCTCACTCTTCCATTCAAGTTTAACATCTCTGTCGGGGTCAATGCCGTTTTCCTTTAATATATAGCGTAGAGCATATTCGGGCGTAGAACCCTTGCCCGTTGCGTAAATTGTCTTACCCTTGAGGTCTGCAAGGCTCTTTATCGCCTCGCCTTTTTCAACAATGTAAACAACGCCTAAAGTGTTAATGCCAAGCACCTTGATTTTGCCCTCGGTCTTGTTGTAAAGAACCGATGCCAAGTTTGCGGGGATTGCCGCAATATCAAGTTCGCCTTTAGTGAGTTTAGGGGTGATTTCGTCTGCCGAACCCGCAACCGTAAAGGTGTAGTTGTTGGCAGCCGCGCCTTTTTCGTTGTCGTCATAAACCTTCACAAGTCCCATTGTTGTAGGACCTTTAAGACCTGCTATGTTTATGTCTGCCTTGGCTACGGGTGCGGGTGTGGAAGATTCTCCGCCGTTTTTCATATTGCCGCAACCTGCAAAAGCAGCGATTATAAGTAACAGTGTTAATGTAAGTGCTAATAGTTTTTTCATAAGATTACCTTCTTTCTGCCTTTATTGTACCATATAAAAGCAAACAGTTCGTTGCAATTGCAACGAACTATAATATTTTGAAGGAATTTTTATAAAACTCAATTAAGCCCTCTTTTTGCATACAAGACAATTCTCTTGATAACGCGCTTCGGTTGGTGCCGAGATATAAAGCAAGGCTTTCGCGGTCAAGCGGTATGGAAAAGGTGCGGCTTTTATTTTGTCTGACACATTGTGAAAAATAGGTGTTCAGTTTTTCGCGTAAAGTAAGTTTAGATAAAATCTGAACTCGGTCGTTCATAGAAAGCGCTTTGTGCGCGAGCATTTTTGTAAACCGCTGTGTAATTTCTCGTCTTAACATATCGCCGCAAACATCACCGCGAAACGCATCACATGAGAGCCATAAAACCGCCGCATCGGTGTCTGCGTATATTGAAACGGGGCTGTTTTCTGCTGCAAGATAACAGAGCGATTCGCCAAATGTACCACCCGCCGTCACAGATGCCATTATAACCCGTTCGCCGTTTATATCGTCAAAAAACACCTGCACTGTGCCCGAAATCACAAGTCCGAAACGCGAAAAAACATCACCCGCGGCGCGCAGACATTCACCCTTTTTATATTCTTTTTTATAAGCATCGAAGAACGAAAGCGCGGACAGCAATTTTTCTCTCTCAAACCCAAAAAAGAGTTCGTTTCTCTTTATTGCTATTAGCTCCTTTTCGCAAAAAACCATTTTTTCACCCCTTTTTCTAATAAATTTTATCATATTTTTACCAATTTTTCAACCTCCCTCAAATCTCCCTTTACAATTTGAAAAAAATGAGATATTATATTATTTGGAGAAAGTTGGCTTTCTTACATATTTTTATAAGGAGAACGAAATGAACATTTTTTCAATTTTCACCCTTCTTGGCGGACTTGCGTTTTTCCTTTACGGAATGACCGTTATGTCCAATGGTCTTGAAACCATATCGGGTGGCGGACTTGAGCGCGTAATGAAAAAAGTTACTGCGAACGACTTTTTAGGCTTCTTCTTAGGCGCGGGTATTACTGTTGCAATTCAGTCTTCTTCTGCTTTTACCGTAATGCTTATTGGCCTTGTAAACTCAGGTCTTTTGAATTTTGCTAACACATTCGGTCTTATAATGGGTTCCAATGTCGGCACAACCCTTACCGCCTGGCTTTTGAGTTTGGCGGGACTTGAGGGTAAGTGGTACATTGAAATATTAAACCCCAGCAACTTTGCACCTGTTCTTGCGTTTATCGGAATCGCAATGCAGATGTTCTCGAAAAGCGAGAAAAAACACAACCTTGGCAACATCTTCATCGGCTTTACCGTTCTTATTATCGGTATGGACCTTATGAGTGATTCAATGCTTTCTTTCCGCACTTTGCCGGGCTTTGATTCATTCCTTGCAACACTTAAAAGCCCCATAATCGCTTTGATTATATCCACAGTGTTTACAGGCGTTATCCAATCTTCCGCCGCAACAATCGGTATTGTTCAGGCTTTAGCGCTTTCGGGCGGCATCACCTGGGAAATGGCAATTCCGCTTGTGCTCGGCGCAAACATCGGCACCTGCGTTACCGCTTTAATCGGCAGCATCGGCACCAATAAAGCCGCTAAACGAGTTGTTGTTATGCACTTCTCTGTAAATGTTTTCGGCTCTGTTTTCTGTATGATTCTAATGTATGTTTTAAGAGCGTTCGGCATTGGAATTCTCGCCGCTCCCATTGCGATGGTTGGCGTTGCTATTGTTCACACACTATTTAACGCTATAAACACCGTGCTTTTAATCCCTGTTAAAAAACTTCTTGTCAATTTCTGCAAAGTTGTTGTGCCCGACCACGAGGAAAAGGCACATACACTTGTGTTGGACGAGCGTTTGCTTACCGTTCCCGCCGTTGCGGTTGGTACGGCGTTTGACTACACCGTTGAAATGTCAACTCTTTCAATCGAATCGATTGAAAAATCTCTACCTCTTATTAACCGCTTTGAAGAATCGGTTGCAGAGGAAATTAAGGAACTTGAAAACCGCATTGACAAGTACGAGGACAAGTTGGGCACCTTTATGGTAAAACTCTCCAAGGAAGAAATCTCGGACGCCGACACAAATCAGGTTACCAAAATGCTCCACACCATTAACGATTTTGAGCGTATCGGCGACCACGCTTGTAACATTGTTAAGGTTGCAAGGGAGATGAGCGAAAAGGAAATCTCCTTCTCGGCAGAGGCAACAAGAGAAATCGCCGTTCTGTCGGATGCGCTTTATGAAATTCTTGCCCTGACAAAAGAGGCATTTTCAAAGAGCGATGTTGAAATCGCCTTCAAAATTGAGCCGCTTGAACAGGTAATTGACAAACTCATTTACGATATCAAGGCGCGTCACATATCCCGTTTGCAAAATGGCAACTGCACAATAGAACTCGGCTTTGTTTTGCACGACCTGCTTACAAACTATGAGCGTGTTTCGGACCACTGTTCAAACATCGCTGTTGCGATTATCGAAACAGACCACGGCTCTTTCAAAACACACGAATACTTGCGCGATATCAAGAGGACAAACGAAGAATTCAAAAAAGGTTACGAAGAGTATCTTGCAAAATTTGCACTGTAAAATAAAAAGAGGAATGCGGCGCATTCCTCTTTTTTTTATTCGTCCAGTTTGAGCACTGCCATAAACGCTTCCTGCGGTACCTCGACAGAACCGAGTTGGCGCATACGCTTTTTACCCTCTTTCTGCTTTTCAAGCAGTTTCTTCTTTCGGGTAATATCGCCGCCGTAACACTTGGCAAGAACATCTTTTCGCATTGCCTTAACCGTTTCACGCGCAATTATTTTTCCGCCAACGGCAACCTGAATCGGTACCTCGAACAGTTGGCGCGGAATATAATCTTTAAGTTTTTCGGCTATGCGCCTTGCCCTTGCGTAAGCGTTATCCGCAAACACTATAAACGACAGAGCGTCTACCACATCACCCGCCAACATAACATCAAGTTTTACAAGTTTTGATTCCTTATAGCCTTTTGGCTCATAATCATAACTCGCATAACCGCGTGTACGGGATTTGAGCGCATCAAAAAAGTCGTAAATAATCTCGCCAATCGGCATTACATAATGAATGTCAACGCGGTCGCCCATATACTGCATATCCTTATAATCGCCGCGGCGTTCCTGGCAAAGTTCCATTATCGTGCCGACATATTCGCTCGGGCTGAAGATATGAACATCGGCAATCGGCTCAAGCGATTTTATAATTGTGGCGGGGTCGGGGTAGTTTGTGGGGTTATCAATGTCTACCGTTTCACCCGAAGAAAGCGTAAACTTATAAACAACGCTCGGCGCGGTGGTTACAAGGTCTAAATTAAATTCGCGTTCTAAGCGCTCTTGTATAATCTCCATATGGAGAAGACCTAAAAATCCGCAACGGAAACCAAATCCCAAAGCGCCACTCGTTTCGGGTTCAAAAAGCAGCGAAGCATCGTTAAGTTGTAGTTTTTCCAGCGCTTCTCTAAGGTCTGTATATCTTGCGCCGTCTGCAGGATAGATGCCGCAGAAAACAACGGGATTTACCTGTCTGTAACCGTCAAGCGCCTCGTCTGCGGGGCGTTCTGCAAGAGTGATGGTATCACCCACGCGGGCATCGCTTACCGTCTTTATGGCGGCGGCGAGATACCCAACCTCACCCGCTACAAGTTCATCACACGGTTCAAGCGCGGTGGCGCGTTTTCTGCCGATTTCCACCGTCAGATACTCGGCACCTGTGTTCATAAGACGAACGGTATCTCCTGCCTTAAGAGTTCCCTCTACAACGCGGAAATAAACTATAACGCCTTTATACTGGTCATAATACGAATCGAAAATCAGCGCTTTGAGAGGGGCATCTCTGTCGCCTTTCGGTGCAGGGATATCGGTTACAATGCGTTCAAGCACCTGTTCGATATTTATGCCGTTTTTAGCAGAAACCTGCGGCGCATCTTCGGCGGGGATTCCAATAACATCCTCAACCTCACTTATCACACGCTGTGGGTCAGCGCTCGGCAAATCTATTTTGTTTATAACGGGCAAAAGTTCGAGCCCGTGGTCAACCGCAAGATATGTGTTGGCTAACGTTTGTGCCTCTATTCCTTGCGATGCGTCAACAATCAGCACCGCGCCCTCACACGCCGCGAGAGAACGCGAAACCTCATAGTTAAAGTCAACGTGTCCTGGGGTGTCAATCAGATTGAGTTCATAACGCTCACCGTCTTTTGCGGTATAATAAAGCGTAACAGCGTGGGCTTTTATGGTGATTCCGCGCTCACGCTCTAAATCCATACTATCTAAAATCTGGTCTTCCATATCCCGCTCTTGTACCGATTCCGTAAGTTCAAGCAGACGGTCGGCAAGGGTGGATTTTCCGTGGTCAATATGTGCAACAATGCAAAAATTGCGTATGTTTTCAAGCGGAAATGACAATGTAATTTCTCCCATCAAAAAATATATAAACATTATACCAAAACTTTTCTCTTAAATCAAGTTAGTAAAAAAGACTATACAAAACCGCAAAAATGTGGTATATTCTTTTTGTTGAAAAAATTGAGGTGAAGAAAATGGCAAATTACGATGTTGTAATAATAGGCGGCGGCGCAGGTGGTCTTTTTGCCGCTTATGAATTTGTTAAACGAGCGCCCTCTGTCCGAGTTTGTCTGCTTGAAAAAGGCGCCCCGCTAAACAAACGAAACTGTCCTATTGACGGCGTTAACATCAAAAACTGCATAGGCTGCAATCACTGCTCTATAACTACGGGCATTGGCGGCGCAGGTGCGTTTTCGGACGGAAAATATAATATAACCAACAACTTCGGCGGCGATTTCCACACCTATGTTGGCGAGGAAAAGGCGCTCGACCTTATGCGCTATGTTGACAAGGTTAATTTAGAGTTTGGCGGCGAGGGAGCAAAAATTTATTCCACCGTCGGCTCTGATATCAAGCGCCGCGCACTGCAGTACGACCTTCATATGTTAGATGCACAGGTGCGCCACCTTGGCACCGAACGCAACTATTATATTCTTAAAAACCTGATTGAATATGTAGAAAAGCATGTTGAAATCCGTTACTACACCGAGGTTGAAAATATCGAGAAAAACGGTGACGAGTGGCGCATTACCTGTAAAAATGGTGACGATGTTGACGGTAAATATGTAATCGTTGCGGCAGGCAGAAGCGGCTCAAAATGGACAAGCGAGATTTGCAACCGCTTCGGCATTAAAAACGAGAACAATCGAGTTGACATCGGCGTTCGTTTCGAGTGTCCCGCAGAGGTGTGGGAGCCGATTACCGACAGCGTTTACGAAAGCAAAATTATGTATAGAAGCCCCAAAACCCGCAGCGTATGCCGCACATTCTGTATGAACCCGCACGGAGAGGTTGTTGCAGAAAACACCAACGGCATCGTTACGGTTAACGGCCACAGTTATGACGACCCCTCGCTTTATACGAGCAACACCAACTTCGCTCTGCTTGTAACCCACAAATTCACAGAGCCGTTTAAGAATTCAAATGCCTACGGCGAACATGTTGCGGCTCTTGCAAATATGCTCGCGGGCGGCGTTATGGTACAGCGTTTCGGCGATTTGCTTGAAGACCGCCGTACAAACGGAAAACGCCTGCGCGAGAGTTTCACTCGTCCGACATTAGACGCAAGTCCCGGAAATCTGGCACTTTGTATGCCGAAGGCCACGCTTGATACCATTATTGAAATGATTTTTGCTCTTGACAAACTAGTTCCCGGTACGGCAAACTTTGATAACCTGCTTTACGGAACAGAGGTTAAGTTCTACAATTCTCGCGTGGAACTTGACAATCACCTTGAAAGCAAGGAAAAAGGTCTTTTCTTCATTGGCGACAGTTCGGGCACAACACATTCGCTTTCTCAGGCGTCTGCCGAGGGCGTATATGTCAGTCGCTATATTGCAGAACTTCTTAATAAATAAAATGGAAAGAGCCGAGGAATTAACCTCGGCTCTAATTATTATTTCATTGGACTCACCTATAGTGATTATATAGTATATATATAAATTTTCAAACTTTTTTGGATTATCTTTTTAGTACGCTGTTCTTAAAAAAACTTAATTAATCTTTGGACTCACCCCTTAAAGTTATTTAAGATTAACCTCACTGTACATTGGACTTACCCCTTTCGATTACTCTCAAGTTGTTTTTATCTCTCTTTTCTGTCTTTATTATAGCCTCTGCGCCGCCATTTTTCAATTGACAGTAATCACAAAAATATGCAAAAAATTTTTACTAACACTTTTGTGTAAACTTGTGTTATAATAATTATGTTGCGATGATAAAAGCCGTGCAAAACTGCACGGCTTTTAATTATTTGTTTTCAAGAAAGGATTTTATTGCCTCAAAAGACGCATCGCCTATAACATGTTCGATTCGACAGGCGTCCTCTGCGGCGTCTTTTTTTTCTACGCCGAGCGACACCAAAAAGTCGGTTATAATAGTGTGTCTTTCATAAATCTTTTGCGCAACGCGGGCACCGTTTTCCGTAAGGCTTATATATCCATCACGGTCAACCGTAATATATCCGCCGTTTTTAAGAAGTCCGACAGCGCGGCTGACGCTGGGTTTTGAATATCCCATCTCTTCGCAAATATCAATAGAACGCACACAGCCGTTTTGGGTTATAAGCGTGTATATTGTTTCAAGATACATCTCGCCTGATTCTTGTAGACTCATCTGCGCATTCCTCTTTTCATAAACTAATTAAAGGATACCACAAAGCAGAAAAAATATCAAGTGGCTCATTCCTCCACCCACACTCCAAACCTGTCAAGGTCTACCGTTCCGTCTTCGGAAAAGATAACGCCCTCACTTTCTAAGAGTACGCGTTGCATATCCTCGCCGCCAAAAGCAAATGCTTTTGAAGTTTGTCCGAATCGGTTAACAACTCGGTGACAGGGAATGGTTTTGGGGTCGGGGTTTACATGCAGCGCGTAGCCGACAATCTGCGAAAGGTGCGGATTTCCTGCCTGTGCCGCAACCCAACCGTATGTCGCAACTCTGCCCTTTTTTATGGTTTTTACAACCTCGTATATTTTTTCAAATGTGTTCATATTATCTCCCCAATATTAAAGCCTACCTGTTATCAGGTAGGCTTTGCATTTATAGAAGAATTATACCCTTTTCTTTACATTCGTCAATCGTCTCTTTTGGCCAGACAGACGCCTGTACCTCGCCGATGTGCGCCTTTCTTAAGAAAAACATACACATTCTTGACTGTCCGATACCGCCGCCGATTGTGTAGGGCAGTTCGCCGTTTAAGAGCGCCTTGTGGAACGGAAGTTCCTTGCGCTCTGTAACGCCGCGGATTTCAAGTTGGCGCATAAGGCTTTCTTCATCCACGCGTATGCCCATTGAAGACAGTTCAAGCGCGATATCAAGCACGGGATAGTAAACCAAAATGTCACCGTTCAGTTCCCAATCATCATAGTCGGGGGCGCGGCCGTCATGGCGCTCACCCGAGCGCAAAATTCCGCCGATTTTCATAAGAAATACTGCGCCGTGTTTTTTTGTGATTTCATATTCGCGCTGTTTTGGTGTTAAATCGGGATACAAATCCTCAAGTTCCTGCGTGGTAATAAAGGTTATTTTTTCGGGCAAGAACTTGTGAACAAAAGAATATTCGTCCGCAATATAGTTTTCGGTATGTTTTAAGGAGCCGTAAACGCATTTAACAGCACCGCGCAGAGTTTTTTCGTTGCGGTCCTCGCGGTCTATAACCTTTTCCCAATCCCATTGGTCAACAAATGCCGAATGTATGTTGTCAAGGTCTTCATCGCGGCGAATGGCGTTCATATCAGTATAAAGTCCCTCGCCTCTGCGGAAGCCGTAATTGCCGAGAGCGTAACGCTTCCATTTTGCAAGTGACTGTACAATCTCAAAATCTCCGTCCTGTCCTTTAATGTCGAACGAAACAGGGCGCTCAACACCGTTTAAGGTATCGTTAAGTCCCGATGTTTTGCCGACAAAAAGCGGCGCCGAAACACGCGTTAGATTAAGCCCGATTGCCAAATCCCTTTCAAAAAAGTCTTTAACTTTTTTTATGGCAATCTGTGTCTGACGCGTATCAAGCAAAGTTTTATAGCCTGTGGGAAGACTGCTCATTTCGTCCCCCTCCTTAAAAAATATAATAAAACTATATCACAAAACTGCTATATATTCAACAGTTATTAACCGAGTTCGTCAAAAAGTCCTAAAACAACAATTCCGACAGCCGCTGTGCCTATCATTAAATAGTGTTTCCACGAAAGGCGTTCTTTTAGGAAAATGCGGCTCCAGAGCACAGATGCCAGGCAATAAGCCGAGATAATCGGTGCGCTCATAGCAAGGTGTTTTGTGTCCGAAATTGCGTATATGTAAGCAAACTGTCCCGCCGTTTCAAATATTGCACCAATGTATTTAGGTGCTTCGCGCTTCGGTAAGAATTTTGCCTTTTTAACAAGTTTGAGCCACAGGAAACTAACAACGCCGCAGAAAAGGAAGGTAAGTTCATAAGCGACGTTGGCAGAATCTTCGTCAAGATTTTCGAGCACAAGGCTGTCGGCAAAGGTACCGGCAGCATCAAGCACACAGTAAAGAAGCGGAAGCAGCAGCGCCAAAGCCGATTTTGCATAGCGGTAGTTAGATTTATCCTGTCTTGCTGCGCGAAGTTCGTCATCTTCAAAATATTCAACAAATCCGATTCCGATAACACCGATACAAACGAGCGCAACAGCCGCAACCTGATATCCGTTCATTGTGACGCCAAACACAATAAGAGAGGTGATAGCAACAAGTGCACCCGAACTGTTACAAATGGGCGAAGAAACCGAAAGTTCTATGTAACGCAGACCGACATAACCGAGTGTCATAGAGCCGATATACAAAAGCGAAACGGGAAGATAACGCAAAAGCACATCAAAACTGATGGCAACGCCGCCTATAAAAATTTCATAAGCCGCGTGTAATCCCATTACAACGCCGACCGCCGTCACCATTTTTAAGTGACTGTGTTTATCGTCTGCATCGCGGCAGCCGATTTTAGAAAAAAGGTCCGAACCACTCCAACAAAGGAGAGCAACAACCGATAATATAAACCACATAATTTATTCCTCTATTTCGATTAAATTTTTTTCATAAAGTTTTTGTAATGACAATATAACGCCGAGTTTTGCGTGGGGCCAGGTGAGTCCCCCCTGGAAAAATACGGCATATGGCGGACGCATAGGCCCGTCTGCCGAGAGTTCGATTGATGAACCCTGCACGAAAGCACCCGCCGCCATTACAACGGGCGAATCGTAACCCGGCATCTCGGATGCTATTGGAATTGCAAAACTGTCAACGGGCGCCGCCGCCTGAATTCCGTGACAAAAAGCCAACATTCTTTCAGGACTTTCGAGCACAACCGACTGAATTATATCATGACGGGATTCTTCCGATTTTGGAATAACCTCAAATCCGAGTTTTTCATAAACCGCCGCCATAAAAATTGCGCCTTTAAGCGCCGCCGCAGTAACGGTTGCCGCCAAGAAAAAGCCTTGGTAAAAATCCTTCATTACGCCGAAATTAGCGCCAACCTCTTGTCCGAGGCCGGGGGCGCTCAGACGGTATGCACAGCGGTCAACGCATTTTTGTGTGCCGCAGATATATCCGCCCGATGTGGCAAGTCCGCCACCCGCGTTTTTAATAAGCGAACCGACAACCATATCCGCACCGACATCTGAGGGTTCGATTTCCTCTGTAAATTCACCGTAGCAGTTGTCAACCATACAGATGACATCGGGTTTAATGCTTTTGACAAATGCAATGAGTTCACCGATTTGCGAAACCGAGAAAGACGGACGGGTGTCGTAACCTTTGGAACGCTGGATTTCTACGAGTTTGGTCTTATCGTTTATGGCTTTTTTGATGTTTTCATAGTCAAAACTGCCGTCAGGCAACAAATCAACCTGTCTGTAGGTAACGCCATATTCGGCAAGAGAACAGGGCGACTGACGGATTCCGATAACCTCTTCAAGCGTGTCATAAGGTTTACCCGCGGGGGCTAAAATCTCGTCTCCCGGCAAAAGATTTGCCGAAAGCGCAACGGTCAGCGCGTGGGTGCCGCAGGTGATTTGCGGACGGACGAGCGCCGCCTCTGTGTGAAAACAGTCGGCATATACACGCTCTAAATTGTCGCGCCCCGCATCGTCATATCCGTAACCGCTGCTCACAGCAAAGTGTGATGCGCCAACACGGTTTTTCTGCATTGCCGATAGCACCTTGCACTGATTATATTCCGCTACCTTGTCAATCGCATCAAAACGCGTTTTAAGCGAAGACAATACTTCTTCACAAAGTTTTTCAACAGGTGGAGATATATCAAACATAAAATACATATCGTTCATAAAAAAGACCTTCTAACAAATTTTTGTATATTTTACCACACTTTTGCATATATCGTCAATAAATAAATGAGGTGCATATAATGATTTTTTTGAGTGTGGTAGAAAAGATTAACAGCGCGGTAAACTCTGTGCTGTGGGGCCCTTTTGGGCTCTTGCTCATTATCGGTACGGGCGTGTTATTTACTGTTTTGCTTCGCGGATTTCAGATAACCAAAGCGAAGGAGTGGTTTTTGGGCACGGTCAAGACTTTTCTATATAAAAACGGTGACGGGGTTTCGCCTTTTTCCTCTCTTTGTACCGCCCTTGCGGCAACTGTCGGCGTGGGCAGTATTGTGGGCGTGGCATCGGCTTTAATGCTTGGCGGTCCGGGGGCTGTTTTCTGGATGGCGGCGGCATCGGTCTTTTCGGCGGCAACCGCCTATGCTGAAAATGTGCTTGGCGCTAAATATGCCACAAAAAACAAAAAAGGGGAGCGCGTTGGGGGACCGATGTACTATCTTAAAAACGGTCTTAAAAACCGCCCCTTAGGCAAAACTCTTTCGTTGCTTTTCTCGCTTTTTACGGTTTTTGCATCATTCGGCATTGGCAACGCAACACAAGTCAACGCCATTGTGACCAACATACAAAACAGTTTTCCTTTGCGAAAAGGCAACACATTTGTTTATTCACTTTTGTTAGGACTTGTTCTGACGGTGCTTTTAGGGCTTGTGATTTTGGGTGGAATAAAACGCATAGCCGCCGTAACAGAGCGCGTGGTACCATTTATGGTTGCAGGTTACATATTGGGTGCGCTATTGCTGATTTTTATGAACGCCGAACGGATTATTCCTGCTGTTTTTTCTGTGTTCCGACACGCGTTTTCTTTTCGCTCTGTGGGGGGCGGTGCTATAGGCAACGCTTTGATGTGGGGTGTGCGGCGCGGTGTGTTTTCCAACGAGGCGGGGCTTGGCTCAACCGTTATTGCCAACTGTGCAGCAGAGCACAAAACGCCGAAAGAGCAAGGTTTTTTCGGCGTGTTTGAGGTGTTCATAGACACCACCGTTATCTGCACCGTAACGGCGCTTTTAATTCTCTGCTCGGGACTTGTGGACTTAGGAAGCGGCGCCGTTTTGCCAAAAGCAGCGCCAACAACCCTTGTTAGCGAAGCGTTTTCTCGAAGCTTTGGGACTGCGGGTGGATATTTTGTAACGGCGGCGCTCTGCTTTTTTGCGTTTTCAACGGTGGTGGGATGGTCGTATTACGGCGAAAAGGCGTGGGAGTTCCTTTTCGGCACGGAATATACTTTTATTTATAAAATTGTTTTTGTCGGTTTTGTGACTGTGGGCGCTATAGTGACACCGTCTCTCGCTTTTTCAATTTCGGACACCTTTAACGCGCTTATGATGCTGCCAAACCTGTTTGGTGTTTTGGCGCTTTATAACGAGGTCGCACCTACAAATTTGAGTAAAAAAAGAAACTCCTAAAAAACAAGATAATATCTCAAAAAATCATCTTTTGAAAAAATTTTTGTAAAAAAATGATTTTTTTGTTGCAAAAAAATTCCCGCGTAATATAATGGGTTAAAAGAGGTGGTTTAGATGCGAAAAATAAACCGTAATATTTGCGAAGGACCAATGTTTCTTAACATTCTACTGTACACCTTTCCGATTATTCTGACCGGAGTTTTGCAACTGCTTTACAACGCGGCAGACCTTGTTATTGTTGGAATGTACTGCGGCAGCATTTCGGTTGCGGCGGTTGGCGCAACGGGCTCACTCACAACGTTGCTTGTCAACTTTGTTGTGGGACTGTCTGTCGGCGGAAGCGTCTGTGTTGCACAGGCAATCGGCGCTAAAGACCAAAACCGTGCAAGTCGCGCTATACATACCGTTATTCCCATTGCCGCAATCGGCGGTGCTATTGTTGGCATAATCGGTTTTGTTTTTTCAAAAAATCTGCTTATGATGATGGGCACACCGGATGACGTTTTGCCCCTTTCCACCCTTTATATAAAAATTATGTTTGCGGCAAAACCGTTTAATATGTTGGGTCTTTTCGGCGCGGCGGTGCTTCGCGCTCTCGGCGACACCAAACGCCCTATGATTTATTTTTCCATTGCCGGTTTTGCCAATGTTATAATGAATATCTTTTTTGTAACTGTTTTTGATATGAACGTTGGCGGCGTTGCCTTGGCAACGGGCATTTCACAGGCGATTTCGGCTTTGCTTATTCTCCGCGCGCTTATGAAACGCAAAGACGAATATTCCTTTAGTTTCAAAAAGGTTAAAATTGACGTGTCTATTCTCAAAAACGTTTTGCGAGTAGGTGTCCCGTCGGGCATACAGAGTTCACTTTTCGCTATTTCTAACGTTATTATACAGTCTTCGGTTAATTCGTTCGGTTCTGTGTTTATGTCGGGTTATGCCGCCGGCGCAAATATTGACGGTTTTTTGTACCAGACGGGTAACTCTTTTTATCAAACGGCGCTCGTCTTTTCGGGACAAAACTATGGTGCAAAGAAGTTTAACCGCATCAAGCGTACACTCATAACCTGTTCCTTTGCGGCAACAATTTCGGTTGCGTTTTTGGGACTCCTCGTTAATCTTTTCGGCAAACAACTTCTGTCGATATATATAAACGATTCGCCCCAAGCAATCGAATACGGTCTTATCCGCGTTTTCATTATGTCATCAACCTACTTTATGTGTAGCGTGATGGAGGTTTTAACAGGCGTTATCCGCGGAATGAGCGTTTCGGTGCCGCCGCTTATTATAACCGTTATCGGTTCGTGTGTTCTCCGCGTTGTTTGGGTTTACACCATTTTTGCAGCATACAGAACTCCCGAATGTCTGATTGTTTCCTACCCGATTTCGTGGGGTGTTACAATTCTGGCACTCGCCGTTGCCTTTATGATAATATACAAGAAAAAGAAAAAAGAATCACAAAAAGAAGAAACACCCGCTACGGCTTAGCGGGTGTTTCTTCTTTTTATTATTCCATTGTAAATTAAAATTCCCAAAAGACTGATGGTTCCCGTTATACCGTAAAGCAATAACGCGGCTATGTAATTTTTCTCCCCCAAAAGATGTCCGCCAAAGGTAGAGGAGAGAAGAGAGGGAACTCGCGCTATCAGTGTCAGTACCAAAAAAGCCGAAAATTTTATGTCTGTGAGTGCGGCAAAATATGTAAGCAGGTCTTTGGGGGTTCCCGGTATGAAGAAAAGCGCAAATATTAGCGAGTTGCGTTTCTTTTCGGTGTTTATAAATTTAAGGCTTGTTATTTTTTCAATCGGCACAAAAAGTTCTACCACCCGCAATCCAAATCTGCGCACAAGCCAAAAAATCAACGCCGTTGCGGCTATGATACCTGCGTAACATACGGCTGTGCCAAGAAAAGCGCCGAGCGCATATCCCGCACCCGATTCTAAAAGTTCGCCCGGAATTAAGGGAAAGAAGACCTGTAAAAACTGCAAAAAGAAAAGCACAAAAACCGATGCCGCGCCGAAAGAGCGGATATATTCGCGAAATTCATCCTGTGAAAAGGAAGAAAGAAAGCGCCACACAAAAATCGTTAAAAGCAGTGCGAGTATTGCTAAAATTCCCGCCGAAATCAGCGTTAGTTTTTGCCGCGTTAAAAACCGTTTTGCCATACTTTCCCCTCCTTTTTTCGACCTATTATAACATTTTTTGTCGCCGAATTCAACCAAGGATATATATTGTGCAAAAAAGCAGTTTTTTGTGGCGAATATTGCACATATTGTATATTTCCAAAAAAATCCTCGACAAAAAGCGCTTTTTTCCTTGCACTTAAATGGCATATATAATATAATGTTAAATATAGATTATATTCTCGTTTCGGAGGTTCTTTCAATGATTAAAAAATTATTAGCATTCACCCTTGCATTTTTGCTCATTTTCACGGTTTGCGGTTGTAAAGATAACGAGATTGTCATTAGCGACGCTCCCGAAAGCACAGTGCCGCAAGAAAAATTTTATAACGAACTTACGGGACTTGAAATTGATAAGACTAAGCAAAACGCAAAGCCAATTGCCGTTATGGTAAATAATATTTCGGTGGCACAGGCGGTACAGACCGGACTGAACAGCGCCGATATCATATATGAAACAATTGTTGAAGGCGGCATTACCCGAATGGTAACCGTAACAAAAGACGCGACAAAACTTCCCCAAATCGGTACCGTCCGTTCCGCAAGATATGTTTTCCTTGATCTTGCTCTCGGTCACAATGCCACCTATGTTCACGGGGGATATGACTATACATATTTCCTGCCGCACAAAAACGCTCTCGGCGTTAAAACGATGGATATAAACAGCAGCGCATCAAAATACGGCTTCCGCGAGAAAAACGGTCTTGCAAGTGAGCACACACTTTATACAACAGGTGCAAAACTTGAAGCGGGTAGAAAAGCGTTAGGATTTGAAACATCCTACACACCACAAAAATGGCTGACCTTTGCAGATGCGGCGGCACCCGTAACCCCTGCGACACCCTGCACAAAACTGAATGTCTTCTTCTCGGGCACACAGAAAACCGGCTTTACATACGATGCCGCAACAGGTAAATATATAAAGAACTCCAACGGCAAAGAAAAAACCGACTGCAAAACAGGTGAAAAACTTGCAGTCAAGAATATTTTCGTGCTTTTCACATCTGTTTCGGCATATGCAGACGGTTACCATATGAACATCGGTCTTGATGGCGGCACAGGTTATTATGTTTCGGCCGGCGGCGCTGAGGATATTAAATGGTCAAAAGGCGGCGCTAAAGACCCGCTTAAGATTACGAAGTTGGACGGAACCGAACTTACCGTTAATGCGGGTAATAGTTACATCTGTATAACCGGCAAAAACGATATGGCAAAAACCACTATTTCTGCTGAATAATATTAAAATCCCCTTCTTGAAGGGGATTTTTTATAAGGAATGATACAATGATTTACACCGTAACATTTAACCCCGCGCTTGATTATGTTATGCACACGGGCGCACTTGCAAACGGAAAAACCAATCGAAGCCAAAAAGAAGAACTCTATTTCGGCGGCAAGGGAATAAATGTATCTTTCGTGCTTTCGCAACTTTCGATGCCGACAACGGCTCTCGGATTTGTGGCAGGTTTTACGGGAGACGCCCTTGAAAAAGCCGTTAGCGATTGGGGCATAAAGGCTGATTTTATCCGACTTTCAAAGGGATTAACCCGAATAAATGTAAAATTAAAGGGCGAGTGCGAAACCGAAATCAATGCGCAGGGCCCCGATATTGACAAAGATGCCCTTTGTGAGTTGTTTTTGAAACTTGATAAAATTAAATCGAGCGACACCCTTGTTTTAGCGGGTAGCGTTCCCGCGTCTTTGCCGAGCGATATATATGAAAGCATCCTGAAAAGACTTTCGGGCAGAGGAATTCGTTTTGTGGTAGACGCAACGGGCAAACTGCTCCAACACACACTGCAGTATAAGCCATTTTTAATTAAACCCAATATAGACGAACTTTGTGAAATTTCGGGCACCGAAATCAAAACCCAATCAGAACTTATTCTTGCGGCAAAACAGTTGCAAAATGCGGGTGCACAAAATGTTCTCGTTTCTTTGGGCGGCGATGGTGCATTTCTACTCGCTGAAGACGGCAAAACCTATAAAAAAGCCGCCGCTGTCGGAACGCCTGTCAACACAGTCGGTTGCGGTGATTCTATGATTGCGGGATTCCTTGCGGGTTACGATAAAGGCGCGGAATACGCGCTGTCTCTCGGCATAGCGGCAGGCGGTGCAACCGCATTTAAGCCGTGGCTTGCAAATAAAGAAGATATATTGAAATTGGTATAAAAACAAAACCCCGTTCGATGAACGGGGTTTTAATAATTTTAATTTTTTGCTGGTGATTCTTTGCGGATAACATCGTGTGCGCCGCCCTCGACAATACTAACGGCCGAAACAAGAGTGATTTTTGCTTTTTCCTGTAATTCGGGAATTGTCAGTGCGCCGCAGTTGCACATTGTTGATTTAACCTTGCTTAGCGATACCTGAACATTATCCTTTAGCGGTCCCGCATAGGGAACATAGGAGTCAACGCCTTCTTCAAACGAAAGTTTCTTCGCGCCGCCCAAATCATAACGCTGCCAGTTACGCGCACGATTGGAACCTTCGCCCCAATACTCTTTAACATAACTGCCGTTCAGGTTAATCTTGGCTGTCGGACTTTCGTCAAAACGGGCAAAATAACGGCCGAGCATAAGGAAATCTGCACCCATCGCAAGAGCCAGTGTCATATGGTGGTCGTAAACGATGCCGCCGTCTGAGCAAACAGGAATATACACGCCTGTCTTTTTATAATATTCGTCACGCGCTTCACAAACCTCAATAAGTGCCGTAGCCTGTCCGCGACCGATACCCTTGGTTTCGCGTGTGATGCAGATAGAACCGCCGCCGATACCAACCTTGATAAAGTCGGCGCCGCATTCGGCAAGGAAGAGGAATCCGTCACGGTCAACAACATTACCCGCACCGATTTTTACCTTGTCGCCATAGGTCTTGCGAACAAACTCAATAGTGCGTTTCTGCCATTCGGAATAACCCTCTGACGAGTCAATGCAAAGCACATCGGCACCGGCAGCCAAAAGTGCGGGGATACGCTCTTCATAGTCGCGGGTGTTGATACCTGCACCTACTATATAACGCTTCTGACTGTCAAGCAGTTCGTTCGGGTTTTCTTTGTGGAAATCATAGTCCTTACGGAAAACCATATATTTAAGGTTTTGATTCTTATCAACAATCGGAAGTGCGTTGAGTTTGTTGTCCCAAATGATGTCGTTAGCGGCTTTAAGAGTAACATCATCATATGCGTATATTAAAGACTCAAACGGAGTCATAAATTCAGACACTTTTTCATCGCCTGTCATACGGCTGACACGATAATCGCGGCTTGTAACAATGCCAAGCAGTTTGCCGTCTGCCTTTCCATTGTCGGTTACGGCAACGGTGGAATGACCTGTGCGCTCTTTAAGTTCAATAATATCTCTAAGCGTCTGGTCGGGACGGATGTTGGAATCACTTACAACAAATCCCGCCTTAAAGCCTTTAACACGAGCAACCATTGCGGCTTCGTCCTCTATCGACTGTGAGCCGTAAATAAACGACACGCCGCCCTCACGAGCCAATGCAACCGCCAACTTTTCACCCGATACCGACTGCATGATAGCCGAAACCATCGGAATGTTCATCGTAATTTCAGGCTCTTCACCCTTTTTATGTTTTACAAGGGGCGTCTTAAGGCTTACATTCGCGGGGATGCATTCAGCAGAGGAATAACCCGGTACTAATAAATATTCGTTAAATGTATGTGCTGCCTCTTTGTAATAGTATGCCATTTTATCGACTCCTTAAATTATTTTATTAAAGTTAATTATACATTTTACCGGCCTTTAAGTCAATAATGTTTTTTAAGGAAATAAAAGATAATTGTTGTTTTTTCGTGGGAAATATTGTATATTTATATTATAAAAAATATGTAAGGTGATGTTATGAACAAAATTATAACCATTGGACGCGAATTTGGTAGCGGCGGACGCGAACTTGGCCGCCGCCTTGCCGAAACTCTGGGTTTTGAATATTATGATAACGAAATCATAACCGAAATCTCAAAACATACCTCGCTGTCGGAACAATATGTTAAACAGATAATTGAGTGCACACCGCACCAACTTTATCCCATAACGGTCGGCCACAGCCTTGCCGTGCAGCACGACCACGCTTTTTTTCAGATACAGTCGGTTTATGCCGCACAGGAAAAAATCATTAAAGATTTGGCAGAAAAATCTAACTGTGTTATAGTTGGTCGCTGCGCTGATTATATTCTTAAAGATTATAAACCGTTCCGCCTTTTTGTATACGCGGATATGGAAAGCAAGGTTGCGCGTTGTATGGCGCGTGATGACAGTCTGCCTGAAAAGAAACTGCGCCGTAAAATCCGCAATGTTGATAAAAATCGTGCAAGATATTATGGTTTTTATACAGGCAACACTTGGGGCGTTAAAACTAATTACGACCTTTGCGTAAACACCACCAACACCGAAATTAAAGAAATTGTGCCGGTTTTAGCCAAAATTTTTGAGTAATAGCGCCATTGGAGGACGGTCAAAATGTTAGACATTAAATTTTTAAGGGAAAACCCCGAAATTGTTAAGGAAAACATAAGAAAAAAGTTCAAAGATTCTAAACTTCCGCTTGTTGACGAGGCGATAGAACTTGACACCAAAAAGCGTGACGCGAATAACGAGGCAAACGCCCTTCGTGCCAACCGCAATACCGTGTCTAAGCAAATCGGTGCGCTGATGGGACAGGGCAAACGCGAAGAAGCCGAAGAAATGAAAAAACTCGTAAGCCAACAGGCAGAACGCCTCAAAGAACTTGAAGCGCTTGAAGACGAATATACATCGCGTCTTAAAGAAGTTATGATGAAAATTCCCAACATTATTGACGATTCTGTTCCGATTGGTAAAGATGACTCCGAAAATGTTGAGGTTACACAGTACGGACAGCAGACAAACCCCGATTTTGAAATTCCCTATCACACCGATATTATGGCAAAATTTGCGGGAATTGATAAAGAGGCGGCTGGCCGCGTAGCAGGTGAAGGTTTTTATTATCTTATGGGCGATATTGCCCGTCTTCATTCCGCCGTTACCGCCTATGCTCGCGACTTTATGATAAACAAGGGCTTTACTTATTGCATCCCGCCCTTTATGATTCGTTCCAATGTTGTTACAGGCGTTATGTCGTTTGAAGAAATGGACGCTATGATGTATAAAATAGAAGGCGAAGACCTCTATCTAATCGGCACATCGGAACATTCTATGATTGGTAAGTTTATTGACACCATAACACCCGAAGAAACTCTGCCATTAACACTTACAAGTTATTCCCCCTGTTTCCGCAAAGAAAAGGGCGCACACGGCATTGAAGAACGCGGAATTTACCGCATCCACCAGTTCGAAAAACAGGAAATGATTGTAATCTGTAAACCTGAAGAAAGCATGGATTGGTTTAACAAGATGTGGAGTTATTCTGTAGAACTTTTCCGTAGTCTTGATATCCCCGTTCGCACACTTGAATGTTGCTCGGGTGACCTTGCAGACCTAAAGGTTAAATCCTACGATATCGAGGCTTGGAGCCCCAAACAGAAAAAATATTTTGAGGTTTGCTCCTGCTCCAACCTCGGCGATGCACAGGCGCGCCGCCTTGGCATACGCGTTCGCGGAGAAGACGGCTCCAAATACCTCGCACATACACTTAATAATACCGTTGTTGCACCGCCTCGTATGCTCATAGCATTGCTTGAAAACAATCTTTTGTTTGACGGACAAAAATATTCCGTTCGCATTCCGAAAGCATTACAGCCATATATGGGCGGCACCGAAATAATAAAGCAGAAATAAAAATTGCGTGTTACACCTAACGGATACCACGCATCGAGATAAATCCCTTTCGGGATTTTCGATATATGCCTATGGCATTCGATATGTGCTGATGCACTCGATATGTTTGCTTCGCAAACGAGAGGGTTTATCTCATATCGAATTGACGCTTTGCGGCAATATATCGAGGTTGAGCGTAGCGAAAGCCTATCGAGTCAACAGCGTTGACATATCGACAGAAGAAAAATGAGAGCAAGAATAAAAGGGCTATTCCTTTTACTCTTGCTCTGTTTTTTTAGTCTTTATTCGGTAATTCGCGGTAGAGGTTGAAGCGGAACATAGTGCTCTCATCTTCGGGGTTTGCGCAGCGAATGGTCATCTCCTCGACATTCGCACCCTTTAATATATTGGCAATACCAATCATCTGGCAAAGTTTAGATTTAAGGTTGAGCACATCGCCCTCGCTTGTTTCAAGGAAAACATCGCCTTTACACATATCAACCGCTTCCATAAATGCGCCAAAATCGAAATCGTGCAGTTCTATGTTTCTATTCATATATATCATTCTCCTTTTTTTATTTTTTCAATGAGATTATATATCAAAACCCTTGTTTTGTCAATGCAAAAAGCCTTGACTTTAGGGTGTTTTGGCATTATTATTATATTTGTTAAACTATGTCTTCTGTGGAGGAAATGTAATGAGTACAGAAAAAACAATGGAAACTATAGTTGCTCTTGCCAAGGGCCGCGGATTTGTATATCCCGGCAGTGAAATTTACGGCGGTCTTGCAAACTCGTGGGACTACGGTCCGCTTGGCGTGGAACTTAAAAATAACATCAAAAAGGCTTGGTGGAAAAAGTTTGTGCAACAGTGCCCTTACAATGTGGGACTCGACAGCGCAATCCTTATGAACCCTGAAACCTGGGTGGCATCGGGACATCTTGGCGGCTTTTCAGACCCTTTGATGGACTGTAAAGTCTGCAAAACACGCCACCGCGCCGACAAGTTGATTGAAGACTATGTTGCCGAAAACGGCCTTTCTGACAATCCTGCGGGTTGGTCGGACGAAGAAATGATGAATTACATTAAGGAACATCACATTGTATGCCCATCCTGCGGTTCGGGTGATTTTACCGACATCCGCAAGTTTAATCTTATGTTCAAAACTTTCCAGGGCGTAACCGAGGATTCTACCTCTACTTTATATCTCCGTCCCGAAACCGCACAGGGTATTTTTGTTAACTTTAAGAATATTATGCGCACAACCCGCAAAAAAATGCCTTTTGGTGTCGGCCAAATCGGAAAATCGTTCCGTAACGAGATTACACCGGGTAACTTTATCTTCCGTATACGCGAGTTTGAACAGATGGAACTTGAATTCTTCTGCAAACCGGGCACCGACCTTGAGTGGTTTGATTACTGGCGCGCTTACTGCCGCAAGTGGCTTTTGGACCTTGGTATTGAAGAAAGCAATCTTCGTCTGCGCGACCACGACCCCGAGGAACTTTGTTTCTATTCCAAGGCAACGACCGACTTTGAATATCTCTTCCCGTTCGGTTGGGGCGAACTTTGGGGAATTGCCGACCGCACCGATTACGACCTTACACAACACGCCAACCACAGCGGCGAATCTATGGAATATTTTGACCCCGAAACAAACGAAAAATATATTCCCTATGTTATTGAGCCATCGCTGGGCGCCGACCGTGTAACACTGGCATTCCTTTGCGATGCTTACAAAGAAGAGGTTAAACCCAACGGCGAAAAGCGTACCGTTATGAAATTCCACCCCGCACTCGCGCCGTTTAAGGCTGCTGTTCTGCCCCTTTCCAAGAAACTTTCCGAAAAGGCAATGGCTTTGCGCGATATGCTCTCTGAGGAGTTTAGCGTTGATTATGACGAAACAGGTTCAATCGGCAAACGCTACAGCCGCGAGGACGAAATCGGTACCGTTTTCTGCATCACTTATGACTTTGATTCGGAAGAAGACGGCTGTGTTACCGTCCGCGACCGCGACACAATGGAACAGGTACGCATCAAGATAGAAGATGTTGCCGAATACATTCGCGAACGCATAAAATTCTAATAAAACAGGGGCGAAATCTCGCCCCTTATCTATGCCCCCATAGTTCAACGGATAGAATAAGGTCCTCCTAAGACTTAGATGCAGGTTCGATTCCTACTGGGGGTGCCAGAAAAAACTCCTTGAGAAATATCAAGGAGTTTTTTCAGTTATATTCGCCTTGCGGCGAGTTATATTGAGCGTCGCTCAGTTATATTTGCTTCGCAAGTGATATTCGCTTCGCGAGTTAAAAGGCGAATATAATATCACTGAAACCGTGGGTTTCAATATCACTTTCACAAGGTGAAAATATCACTCTGTGCGAAGCTCAGAATATCACTAATTACTTACAAATATCAGTACAAAACAAACCGCAGTTGATTATATCAATTTTCCCTCCGTTGAAAACAACCGAGATTTGTGTTACTATAATGATGACGAAAGCGCTTTTGTTAAGTTCACTCTGGAGGTAACCTTATGGATATAATGACTATTGGTAAAAATATTGCTGAATTTCGCAGGGCGAAAGGTGTTAAGCAAGACGAATTGGCAAGGTTTGTCGGCGTAACGGCACAAGCAGTTTCAAAGTGGGAAAACGGCGGTCTGCCTGATACAGAATTGTTACCAAAGATTGCTGAATTTTTCAATGTGTCAATAGATGAATTGTTTGGCAGACAGAATAATATATCAATTGATATTCAAGATGCAATTTTGAAAGATATCACTAAAACAAATGTTGAGGAACGTATTTCAAGAGCGTTTGAACTCTGTTGGATGATAGAGCAATCTATGTATGGTACAATATTTTCTGACCCAGAACGATTTAGGGAAGAGGCAAAAACACATAGCGAAAATGACCAAATCTATTCGCAAATTGAAGTTGACTCGGGATATACAGAGATGGGGCTATTTAACCGAATGCAGTATTTCTTGGTAGTACCTGATGCCAAAGATAAAGACAAAGCCCTATTAGACGGAATAGATTATCCTGGATTTTTCAAATTGATGGCTAATAAAGATATATTTGAAACACTTGTGTTTTTGTATAAACGCGAGAGCTTCAATGCCTTTACCGAAAAGTTGATAATCAAAGAGTTGGGATATGCTGAAGATAAGGCTAAACAGATAATTGTAGAATTGTTACGTCTTAATATACTTGCTAAAACAGTGGCAGAGGTTGGTGATGAATTAGTTGAGGTTTATCAATTTGCACGTAGACCTTCCTTTGTGTCGATGCTGATTTTTGCAAGAGAAATGATTGATATACCGAACAACTTCTATGTAAACAATCGAAGTAGGCGCAAACCTTATTTAAAGTAAAAACATAAAGAAAATTAGCGGTTTTCGACCAGTTCTTTTTCGGACACGAGAGACAAAAAAGAACGAAGATTTTTCTTCGTTCTTTTTTATCCATTGCGAAAGCAATGGTATATCATCACGCGTCAGCGTGTATATCATCAAAGGCGGCTAGACGCCTTTGTATCTCATCACACCTTTAGGTGTGTATCAAAAAACTTTCGCAATGATGATATACAATGCTTTGCATTGATTTAAGGAGAAAACACCTGACTGAAATTCAGTCAGGTGTTTTTGTTTTTAATATTCCGGAATTTCTTTTCCGTTTGCAAGGTCTTGTTGATAGTTCATAAGTTTTTCAACATGGGTTGTTGAAACAAGGCCGACTGGGTCGCCGTTTATCTCAAAATAATATCGGCGGTCGGTATCTTTTATAAACTTTAATGTGAAATCCTTTTCGCCGTTCCTTGCTTTACAGAAAATTGTAAAATCGGCTTTTCCGGCTACCTTTTGGAATACGGCATCGCTTGGCTCTGTGCCGACAAGATGCTGATAATAGGTCTGGAACTGCTCTGTTTCAACCGCCTTGCCATTTGCCTTGACAGAGGCTATCCGTTCTTCATCATTTTCATCCTTTTCATAGGAAACGGTGAAAACATTTTTGCCGTTTGCGGTTTCAAATGTGAAACTTTCGAAATTAGTAATCATCTCTATAAACGGCATAGAACTTAAGAAATCTTCAAGCGCTGTATCTGCAAATGTTAAATTGGAAGCCGCAACCTTAAATATGATTTTGCTGTTTTCAGGAGTCATAACGGCATAGTCTCCGTCTGCCTGTTTGGTTGCAGAAAACTTAATTGTGTTTTTGCCGTATTTGAGTTCTAAAACAAGGTCGGGGTTTTCCATTCCGTAAAGTTGTAAATCCTTTGCGGTGGGGTTAAACGCGTATGCCGATGTGGCGGTAAGACCGCCCGATACAAGCGAAACCAAATTGCCCACAGTATCTGTATCGGCAGAGCGGTTTATGGGAGATACCATAGTGTAGGGAAGCATTTGGTTCGTATCCGATTCAAAACTTGATACAAACGAAACGGTCTTTTCGCCCTTTCGTGCGAGTGTCAGCGTATCGAAGAATGTAAGTTTGCTATCGGAAAAATATTTTTCTGTTCCTGTATTAGATTGTTGTGCCGAAATAACGGTGGTTATTGAAAAATCCTCGTTTTTGCTATCAAGAAGGTCGGCTATGTCGGTTGACACTAAATAAACCTTATCTTCCCCCGCAACCTGTGCATAAAAACCAGATGCGCTGGGGGTTTTGTTGCCCAAAAGCAGACTTTTTTCTCCGCCGTCACGCAGTTTGAGGGAAAGTTTGTAAAGAGGGGACGAAAAACCATAATCGGCGCCGTCTTCCTTTTCAATTTCGCGCGTTGCGTTCATTGTTATGAGCGAATCTATGTGCGATGAAAGTGACGATTCGTCAATAAGCGCGGCATCCACCCCGTTTATTGACCACACAGCCTCCGTACTGCTTTCGCTTTCGGTTTTGGTTTCCTCTAAAACAGAGGTGTAAACAACCGTGCCGCCTGTGCGGTCTACCGTTACCGATTCAACATCGGTATCTGTGTGGGCAAAAATTGTAATTTGGTCGGTATTAGGTGTGTTTTCCTCATCCTTTTTTTCGGGGATAAGTTCTATAACTGCAATCGTTCCGCCCACAAGAACTGCGAGTGCCAAAAATGCCGAAAGTGCGGTTTTTAGCATCTTGTTCTTCTTGGGGGCTTTGCGCTTTTCATCCTTCACGGGCGAAGCGCCGAATATGGTTGACTGTTCTTGCTGTTCGGTTGTTTTGTTTTCTTCGGGGGTTAAACTCATCTGTTTTTCCTCCTGAAGAAGACAACTACGCCTGTTGCAATTACTGCTGCCGGCAACAGAATTATAAAGACTATTCTAAGCAAATTAGCCGAACTCTCTGAAGGCTGCATAAACGCAAAATCAACAACCGTTTTGTTGGTGAACGAAATATCGGTGTTTTCAGCGCCGCTTATATTTTTGAAAAGCGCGTTTACAAAAGAGAGGTTGCCAACGGCATCGTATGCTGTCCAGGTTTGCGAAATAAAATCGGTACTGCTGAAAACGGTAACATGGCTTTCGTGCAGGTTGTTATCAGCATCGTAAACCGACTCGGTCGTTACGATAATGTTGGGGAAAGCCTGTTTCTTATATTCGCTTGTGGGGCTGAACGATGCATCGGCAGAAAGCGGTGCGGCAACAACCGTGTCGGCTGTCTGCATAATAACCTCTGTCTTGCGTTTGTTCATTGTTTCATAGGCTGTGCTGAGTGCCACATTGGCATCGGCAAGATAAAGCACATTTGAAGAGTTTATAGCCTTTGTGAAATCACTGCCGTTATTACTTAGTCCCATTGTTGTGGGGGCGTCTGTTAAATGATTGCCCTCGTTTGTTTCAAACAACACTGCATCCTCGCGCACACTTGTGCCCCATTCCTCTAAAAATGCGTAAAGGTTGGGCAAAGTGCCGCTTTTTGTATCGCAGAAAACGAATAGGTTTTTGCCCTTTTCTCCGCCGTTGTCAAGGAAACTTTCAATGACCGAAATTTCACCCGCAGAAAAATCTGTTGTTGGCGCGGTGACTACTAAAACATCAACCTCGTCGCTTATTTTTTCAATAATCGGGTCGGCAATCTCAACCGTTTCAAAACTGTTGAGTTTAAGGGTAGACGCAAGTGTAGAATATGTTCCCTCTTTGCTGTGGCCCGTAAGGAAAGCAACGGTTTTAAGGTCTTCACTCGTTACGGTGTAAAGTGCACTTGTAAGCGCGGTTTCAATCTTACTGCCTGTAACAGAGTAGGCTCCGTAGCCCATCTCGGCATAACCGCTTTCATCATAAAGCACATAAATATCAGTATATGTCAATACCTTAAAGTTGGTGATTTCCTCGCCGTTTACCTTAAAGGTAGAATAAACCAAGATATCGCCATATTTTAGCGATGTGTCTCCCGCAATTTTCTGAATCTCAGAAAAACTGTTTGCATCAGGGTCGGCAAAGGTTAACTTTATTTTCTTGTTGTGTTTTTCGTAAAGTTTAAGCAGATTAAGGGTTTGTTTATAATAACTGCCTGTAGCGTCCTGTGCTAAATACATACTGTTGGCGTAACTTTCCATATATCCGCCCGTATATCCCTCTTCGGTTGCACAGAGCACAACATTAACTTCCTTGTCGATGTCTTTAATATACTCAATGTTATTGCCGGAAATTGTGTTTTGTCCTGTTGTGGTAAGGTCAATTTCAAGCGGAAAACGAGTCATTGCTGCAGTTGCCAGAACATTTAGTACAATCGCCGCAACCAAAACAATGACAATTAAAGCCGAGTTATAGGCGCCGTGTTTTAAGCGAAGTACGCTGCGGACCTTTTCGGTGCCGCTTTTCTTAAATATATTTTTAATATTCATTCTCGGCACCTCCCTTAAGCCCAGCGTTTCTTTTCAAGAGCGCGTATTGTAAGGAAGATAAAGACAGCGCAAATGCTTAAAAAGAAAATAATATTTGAAAAATCTAAAATACCCACAGAGAATGTTTCAAAACGGCCGGTAAAGGAAAGTTTTGCAACAAAAGAAGCCAAAACCTTGTTGTTTATCATAGAAGAAAAACCGTCCATAAGTGCTATAAGCATTGAAACAACAATGCCCAAAACTGCGGATACTACCTGACTTTCAGTAAGGGACGAGATGAAAAGTCCTATTGAAATCAAAGCAGCGCCGTAAAGCAATACGCCCAAAAGGGTTGAAAAATACAAAAGCCAGTTGAGCGAAAGGTTAAAAGCAAGAATAATCTGATAAACAAGTGTGGGCGCAAGACCGAGCGCGAAAATCGCAAGTGCTGCAAGGAACTTGCCCATTACAACACCAGTAATGCTGACCGGTGCGGTCAAAAGCGCCTGGTCGGTCTTTTGTTTAAGTTCTTCACTAATAAGACGCATGGTTAAAATCGGTACGGCAAACATTATTATGGTGAACATACTTGAAAAGACATAAGAGATGTCGCCGTATCCATAGGAATAAATCATTGTAAAGAAAATTCCCGAAAAGAAGAAAAGCGCGGCAAGTACGACATAGCCGAGAGGGGATGAAAAATAGTTTTTAAGTTCGCGTTTGAATATTGCAGTCATTATTCATTCTCCTCCTTTACTTCTTTAGGCGTTGCAGGGGCTTCCTCTACTGTGATATTTTCGTTTGTAAGACGCAAGAAGATTTGTTCAAGCGTAAGGGTGCTGTCACTCATAGAAAGAATCGGCCAATTGCGCTCTGATAAACGCTCAAAAAGTGTGCGTCTGATATCTTTTTTGTCTTCGGGTATGATTCTGTAATCGTAAGAACCTTTTTCAAAACTGCCCAAATCCTCAACCGACAAAACATCGGGAATGGCTGTGAGAGTTTTGGTAACATCACGCTTAGGTCCTGCGATTCTAACCTGTAGCGCACCCTCTTCTGAGATGGCTTTAGAAAGTTCGTCAGGTGTGCCGTCAGCAACCAACCGTCCGCCGTTTATGATGATAATTCGGTCGCACACCGCCTGTATTTCGGACAGGATGTGTGAGGAAAGAATAACGGTGTGATTCTTGCCAAGGCGCGATATAAGGTCGCGGATTTCAATAATCTGTTTCGGGTCAAGACCAACGGTCGGCTCGTCAAGAATAAGTGTATCGGGGTTACCGATAAGCGCTTGGGCAATGCCGACACGCTGACGGTATCCTTTTGAAAGATTTTTGATAAGACGGTTTTGTACATCGCTTATCATAACAAGTTTGCAAATCTCATCTAAATGTGGTTTGCGGGGAAGTTTAACTTTTTTAAGGTCAAACATAAAATCAAGATATTCCCTTACCGTCATATCGGTGTAAAGGGGCGGAATTTCGGGCAAGTAGCCTATGTGGCGTTTGGCATCCTGGGGATTTTCAACTATGTCATATCCGTCAATGGATGCGCTTCCCGCTGTTAGCGAGATATAACCCGTTAAAATATTCATAATGGTTGATTTTCCGGCACCGTTGGGACCGAGAAATCCAACAACCTCGCCGTCTTTAATACTAAAGGAAACATTATTGACTGCAAGGTGACTTCCGTACCGTTTGGAAAGGGCGGTAACTTCAATCATTTTTATACCTCCAATAAAAAGCAAAATTTTGCTACCATATGTTATCAAACAAATTTATATTAAATATAAACTGTTTTTTAACAAATTATATACATTATAATAGTTCTTAAGAAAATAATCAACATTTTATTGACTTGAAAGCATAAATGACTTAAAATATTTATTATAAAATCTCCGAAAGGAATGTGACAAAAATGGCAGAAATCAGACCGTTTTCGGCGCTCAGATACACCGAAAAAGCGGGTGACATTGATACTTGTGTTTGTCCGCCTTATGATATTATAAGCGCACAGCAAAAAGCAGAATATCTTAAAACCAACCCGCACAATATTATAAAACTTGAACTTCCCGGCACGGAATATGAGGATTATGAGCGCGCCGCAAAAACACTTGATGAGTGGAAAAATGACGGCGTTTTAGCACAGGACGACTGTGACTCTATATACGCTTATGAAGAGGAGTTTACGGCTCTCGGTAAAAAATATTCTTTCAGAGGTATCGTTTGCCGCGTAAAACTTTACGAGTTTTCCGAAAATGTTGTTCTCCCGCACGAAGAAACCCTCAGCAAAGCAAAAGAGGACCGTTTTTGCCTAATGAATGCAACGGGTTGCAACATAAGCCAGATTTATTCTCTCTATAGCGATAAAGAGGGCGTTACCGCAAAAACCGTTATGGCTGCCACCGACAAAAAAGCAGAAAACGAGTTTACCGATAATGAAGGTGTTACCCACCGAATGTGGAGAATATCCGATAAAAAGGTTTTAGACGAAATTTGTGACCAGTTCAAAGACCGCAAACTGTACATAGCAGACGGACACCACCGCTATGAAACTGCGCTTCGCTATAAAAAAAGCGTCTATGGCAGAGGCGACAGCGGTTATGTTATGATGTTCCTTATTGATATGGAAAATGACGGACTTGTGGTATTCCCGACACACAGAATAATAAAGGGAATTGAGAACTTTAGCACCGAAAAACTAATTGAGGGCGCAAAAGAGAATTTCACAGTTGAAAAACTTGAAAATAAGGCCGAAATTTCCGCAAAATTAAAGGCGGGATACGAAAAATGCGAAAAGGTTTTCGGATATTATGACGGAAAAGAATCTTATCTTTTCACCCTTAAAAACAAAGACGCCTGTGATAAGGCTATGCCTGGCGCGTCTGACGCATTAAAAGGTCTTGATGTTTCGGTTCTTCACACCTTGCTTCTTGAACAGGTTTTGAAGATTGATAAAGAAAATATGGCAAAACAGATTAACCTTACATACACCCGTGACGAAGCCGAGGCTTTTGCTGCGGCAGAGAGCGATGCAAACGCCTGTTTTATCATCAATCCTACAAGAATAGAGGAAATTGCCGCAGTTGCCGCCGCAGGTGAAAAAATGCCGCAAAAATCCACCTATTTCTACCCAAAACTTATAACAGGACTTGTGATGAATAAGATTTTCTAAAACAAAATGCAACCAAAAATGAGCATATATTATTAGTGGTGATTATTATGTTTAGGATTGATAATGAATTAAAAAGTGCAAATGTTGCGAGAACCGTTCGCTTTACAGAAACGCTTTTTGAACAACTCAACAAAACCGCAGCGGAAAACAATATTTCTTTTAATGCTTTGGTTTTGCAATGTTGTAAATATGCTCTTGAAAATATTGATGAAGAAAAATAAAAAACGGGACCAAAAAGGTCCCGTTTTTTATTATAAAATCGTTTCTGTTCCTATATATTTAAGCACCGAAAGCGTATTGCCGTATGGGTCTTTTTTGATTTCACAATCAAACTTTTCCGGGTGTGTAAGATAAACAACCGCTATCAAATCGTATACATAACAACCCTTTTCTTTGCGCTCTTTTGAAAGTGTTACAGCACGGCTGACCATTTTATAAAACAGGTCACCTTTTTTTATATCTATGTTATAAAAATCGCAAAGTGGGTGATGACAGGTGTCAAGCGTTGCTATTTTGTGCGAATATTTTACACACTCGGCAAATGCTTCTGCGTCCATTCCATGATTAAATTCATATCCGTTATAATTTGGTTCTTCTTCTATATTTCCGCCCATCATAAGCAGTTCTTTTGCAGCCGTTTTTTTAAGAATATCCAAAGTTATTGTACAAGGACCTAAACTCACTATTGTATATTCGTCATCTGTTTCATTAAGCCAATCATTATAATTTATTATTTTTCCATCAAATTCCTGATGCGTTGGCAACACATCGCCCATTCCGTCTTTGCCGTGGATATAATCAAGTTTTTCTTCCGGTTGTTTTATTGATGTTGCATCAACAAGCCGCACATTTTGTGGAATATTTTCTGCATAATAAAGCAGTCTTTTTGCATTTTCAAACGCGTCCAAAAGAGGAAAGTTGCCGCCTATTGCAACAATGTCGATTATTTGAAATTTTTCTGCGTTTTTCAAAAGATAGAGCGTCGCTGCAGCATCGTCTAAACCGTAATCACACAGTAGCGCAAGTTTTCGTTTCATAGATTAAATCCCCTTTTCTGTTTTTGCTTTTTTAACAATGTTAAAAATTGCGTTGCGGTTTTTATTTTGCCTTTCAAACTCTTCATATAATAATATAAACTCTTCCTGGTGTTTTACATCATATTTTCCGTTGGTTTTTATGTCATAGCATTCTACTAAAGACAACAAATATTCTTGTGTAATATAGTCTGTTGCAAGATTGCTTTCATCGCGATTCTGACGATAGTGGTTATAAAGTGTTTCCCTTATATTGAGTGTTTCCAAAAGATATTTTTCATATTCGTCTATACCGTCAACAGATGTTGCTTTATAAAGATTATATAAATTTCTGGTAGCAAATGCCTGATATAGCAGAGCATAGTATTTATCGTTTTTGTTTTTTCTTACCTGTTCATCTAACAAATGTAAAGAATTTTCACACGCGTCTTGCGCTTTTGCGAGAAGAAAGAGTTTTCTTTCATTATTTACAGGGTTTTCTGCCCACTTTTCATAGGCTATTTGAAGTTTATCAAAGCGTTGTATTTCGCACCATTCTTTTAATTCGTTATCCTTTACGTCTTCAAAAGAAAGCGCTTTTATTTCTTCCAACAATGTGCCGCTTGTCAGGATTTTGTTCAGTCGGTCGGTTTCAATAAAAATTTGCATTGTTTTTTCTACAAGCGATAAAACAACCCGTATTTCTGCTTTCAAATTTTTTGGGCAGTTTTTTTCAATTGCATTTTTAAGTGACTGCATTTCGCCGAGATATATTGCGGCTTGCATACCATAAAAAATTTCTTTGTAATATCGCGCAGGGTTTTTATAAATTATATTCTTATTTTTTTCAAAATAATCAAAAAAATAAAGTTTGTTTCGCCTTTTGTTTTTTTCTCTTTTTATAATAATAACAGTAACTATGTAAGCAACGATAACCGCCGCTGTTCCTGTAATACTTTTTACCATATCCCAAAAATCTGCTTTCGTGAGTTCCGTATTTATATATTGAAGCACTGCGGATAATACCGAAAATGCTCCGCAGATAGCAGCACACACAGTATCCCAAGCAATTTTTTTGTTGTTCATAAATCCACCCCATAAGTATTTTTTATTTCTTTTTTGTAATAAATTATTATATCATATTTATTTTTTATTTTCAATTCTTCGCTTTCATTTTCGAATCTTCTTGTAATTGTAAAAAAAATAGAAGATATACCAAAAAAGTATATCTTCTATCTGGCGCGCTGAAGAAGATTCGAACTCCCGACCTTCTGGTCCGTAGCCAGACGCTCTATCCAGCTGAGCTATCAGCGCAATTATTTAGCCAAAGTATAATATCACACTTTTTATAAAAAATCAAGGCTTTTTTTATTTTTATTTTTATTTTCGGCATTATATAATATTATTATATAAAATATATAAATAACATTTTATAATATTTATTAAGATTTATATTGAAAAATGTTAATAAGTATGCTACAATTTATATTGTATAATACATATACTATGGGGTGATGTTTTTGGCTATACAATCTGTTGGCGATATTTGGAACGCCGTTTGTGAAGAACTTAAAAATTCTGAAAAAATTACTCTTGTCGGTTACAATCTTTGGATTAAAGATTTGAAACCGCTTGATTTTGGTGCTGAGGGACTTGTTCTTTCGGCTCCGTCTGATATTGTTAAAAACTCGGTTGACAGTTTTTATTCTCCTCTTATAAGCGAAACATTAAAAGAGGTTATTGGTATTTCGGCGCCCGTTAAAATTTTGGTTGAGGACAAGGCCGGTAACATTGTTAAACCGATTGACGATAACACATTTTTTGACGAGGCTTTCACATTTGACAACTTTATTGTTGGTTCAACAAACCGTTTTGCACACGCGGCGGCTATGGCGGTTGCGGACAACCCTTTCATTATATATAATCCTCTTGTTATATACGGAAAATCGGGTGTTGGCAAAACCCACCTTTTACTTGCTATTAAAAATCATATAAATAAAAACTTCCCTCAAAAAAATATTGTTTATATCCGCGGTGAAGATTTTACAAACCAACTCATTTCTTCCATAAATGCCGGAACTATGGATATTTTCCGCGAAAAATTCCGCACAGCCGATGTTTTACTCATGGACGATGTTCACTTTATTGCCGGTAAAGAACAAACACAGGAAGAATTTTATAACACTTTTGAAACACTTAAACAAAACAATAAACAGATAGTTGTAACACTTGACCGTCCGCCGATGGAGGTTAAAACACTTACAGACCGAATCCGTTCGCGGTTTGAGAGCGGACTTATGGCCGACATTACCTCGCCCGATTTTGAAACTCGCGTTGGTATTGTTAAAACCAAATCCGAATTTTTAGGAATTAAGTTAGAAGAAAACATTATTTACTACATTGCAGAACATATAAGAGCCAATACCCGTCAACTTGAGGGCGTTGTTAAAAAATTACAGGCTTATATTGAACTACAGAAAAAAGCGCCAACAATTCCTGTTGTTCAGGTTTTCATTCGCGATATAGTAAACGACCCGCAGAAAGAACCTATTAAAATAGAACAGATTATTTCTGAGGTTGCGCGTAACTATTCTGTTAGTGAAAACGAAATTTTATCACAGCGCAGAACGGCAAATATTGCCCTTGCGCGTCAGGTTTCGATGTACATTGCAAAAGAAACAACCGAAATGTCATATAAAGCAATCGGCGAAAGTTTTGGTAAAGACCACACAACCGTACTTTATGCATGTAACGCTATTGAAAAGAAAATAAAACAGGATGTTCACGAAAAGGATGTTATTGAAGAAATAATTAAGAACATTAAGGGTGAATAGTTACATTTGTTTACATAATGTAAAAGTTATTATAGTTATTAAAGTTAATTAAGATTGAATTTCTTTTAATTTATTTAGTAACTGAAAACTTACTAATTTTTTCACTGTTTGTTAGAATTTTCTTAAAAGCCTTAAATTTGTCTTTATAAAAGCGTTTAGAGGGGTTTTTAACATTATTAACCCCACTACTATAACTACGAATATATAAACATACAAAACACATTTTGGAGGAATAAAAATGATTTTTTCCGTTGAGCGTAATAAATTATGTGAAGCAGTTTCAAATCTTTCAAGGGTTGTATCTTCAAAAACCGCAATTCCTGTGCTTGAGGGTATTTTAATTTCGGCAGATGATGATAAAATTTGTCTTTCAAGTTATAACCTTGAAACAGGCCTCTCTAAAGAAATTGAAGCAACTGTTGAAGAAAAGGGAAGCATTGTAATCTCGGCGAAATTCTTTAATTCTGTTTTACACAGTATGAACGGAGAACTTGTAACCGTTACTGTTGATGAAAGAATGATGTGTAATATTAAAAGCGGCTCGGCTGTTTTTGATGTTATGGGTATGGCAGCGGTAGATTTTCCTGAAATACCGACAATTGCTGAGAGCAAAAAAATAAATATTACTGCCGGAATTCTTAAAGATATGGTAAGACAGACCATATTTGCGGTAGCACCGGTTGAGGGAACAAGACCTATTTTAACGGGTATTAATTTTGAGATTGCAGACGGTGCTCTCAAACTTATAGCAATAGATGGATTCCGTCTTGCTATTCGTAAAGAAAAGGTTAATATTGATGAAACCTTAAATTTTGTAATTTCTGGCCGCGCAGTAGCAGAGGCTATGAAAATTATTTCCGATGAAGAAAAGGAAATTGAAATATATATTGGAAGAAGACATATTTGTTTTGAAATTGAGGGTTATTCTTTTATTTCCCGTTTACTTGACGGAGAATTTATTGATTATAAGAAAACAATTCCGGAACAGTATGCTCAGACAATGAAGGTTAACACACGCGATATAGTTGAAATTATTGAAAGAATTTCGCTTATTATTAATGATAATTTTACAACACCTGTAAGATGCATAATAAAAGAAAATGAAACTGTTTTCAGTTGTGTTACAAGTGTTGGACGCGCAACCGAAACAGCAGGAATTTTATTAAACGGTCAACCTTTTGAAATAGGCCTTAACAGTAAATATTTACTTGAGGCTTTACGCGCATCTGATTATGAAACGGTTAATATTTGTTTCAACGGCGGAAGTGCTGCGGTTGTTATTAAACCTGATGACGATTCATTTACCTATATGATAATGCCGATGAGGTTGAGATAATGGAAAAAATTAAAATTGACGGTGAATTTATTAAACTTGACAGTTTACTTAAATTTGCAGGTCTTGTTGAAACGGGCGGTCACGCAAAAATTGAAATTTTAGGCGGCAGCGTTACTGTTAACAATGAAGTTTGTTTAATGCGCGGCAAAAAAATTAAAAGCGGCGACAGGGTATGTTTTGACGGACAAGAGATAGTTGTAGAATAATATGACTGTAAAAAATGTTAAAATTAAAAATTTTCGCAATATAAAAGATATTTCATTTTCGCCTGATAGTAAAATGAATGTTATATGCGGACCGAACGCACAGGGTAAAACAAACCTTTTGGAAGCGTTGTGGCTTTTCACGGGGGCTAAGAGTTTTCGCGGTGCAAAGGAAAACGAATATATAATGTTTGAAAAAGACGAAGCGAAGATAGGTATAGAATTTGAAAAAAACGGTGTTTTGTCGGATGCGGAAATTTCTATAAAAGACCGCCGCCGTGCTACACTTAACGGAAATAATTTGTCTTCTGTGGGGCTTCTTGCGGGAAATTTTTGTGCAATTGTATTTTCACCGCAGGATATTGAACTTGTAAAAGATGGTCCTGCTGTGAGAAGAAAATTTCTTGATACCGCAATTTTTCAAATTTATCCGCAGTATGCAGATTGTCTTCGTAAATATGTCCGCGCGATAACTCAAAGAAATACTTTACTTAAAGATGTTTATTATCATAGCGAACTTTTATCTATGCTTGATGCGTTTGACAGCGAGATAGTAAAAAACGGGGAAAAAATTATTGAGTACCGAAAAAAATATATAACCCACCTAAAAGAAACGGCGCCGATAATTTATTCGGGTATTTCGGAAAACAAAGAAAAATTAGAAATTTCTTATCTTTGCAATTGTTCGAGTGAATATTTTGCAGACCGCCTTAAAAATGCAAGGCGCGAGGATATAAAAACGGGCGTTACAAGTGTCGGCCCCCACCGAGATGATATAGAATTTTTAATAAACGGTAAAAACGCGCGTCTTTTTGGGTCTCAGGGACAAAAACGCTCGGTCGCACTCACACTTAAACTTTCGGAAGCCGAAATATTAAAACTAAAAACAGGTGAAGAAACGGTCGCACTGCTTGATGATGTTATGAGTGAACTTGACCCTGTGAGACAAAATTATGTGCTCAACCACATAAAAAATTGGCAGGTGTTTATAACCTGTTGCGACCCATCTAACATTCTGAACCTTTCAAGCGGAAAGGTATTTACAATGAAGAACGGAGTTTTAAGTTAAATTATGTATCTTCATATTGGAAAAGAAAAAATCATCAAAACAGACGAAATAATAGGTATTTTTGACCTCGATACCGCAACAATCAGCAAAGCAACAAGAAATTATCTTGCGGCGGCAGAAAAGAGCGGTGATGTTGTAAATGTTACAACCGAGTTGCCAAAAACCTTTATAGTTTGCAAAGAGGACGGAAAAAGAAAGGTTTATATATCCCAAATTTCGTCTTCAACACTTAACAAGCGTTCTGAAATAACAAACAATAATTTTTGAGGAGTAGAAAATGAGTACGGAAATTAACACACCTATAACCGAAAATTATGACGAAAATTCCATTCAGGTTTTGGAAGGACTTGAAGCGGTAAGAAAGCGTCCCGGTATGTACATAGGCTCAACGGGCGAACGCGGTCTGCATCACCTTGTGTATGAGATTGTTGATAACTCGATAGACGAGGCCTTGGCAGGACACTGTGACAAGATTTTGGTTGAACTTTTAGATGACGGAATCGTACGCGTTACCGATAATGGACGCGGTATCCCCGTTGGTATAAACCCGCAAAAAGGAATCCCGACCGTTACGGTTGTTTTCACAATTTTACACGCGGGCGGTAAGTTCGGCGGAAACGGATATAAAGTATCGGGCGGTCTGCACGGCGTTGGTGCTTCGGTTGTTAACGCTCTTTCTTCTTGGTTAGAGGTTGAGGTTAAAGACGGCACAAACATTTATAAACAGCGTTATGAAAAGGGCAATATAGTAACCGAACTTGAAATTATCGGACAGACAAACGAAACAGGTACCACCGTTACCTTCAAACCCGACCCGAAAATTTTCACAGATACTATTACCTATGATTATGAAACACTTAAAACCCGTCTGCGCGAACAGGCTTTCTTAAATGCGGGTATAAGGGTTGAACTTAAGGACCTTCGTACCGATGTTTTTGAGCCTCAAAATGATGAGTTCTATTATGAAGGCGGTATCCGTTCTTATGTAGAATTCTTACTTGAAGGTATGAAAAAAGACAGCCTTAATTCAGAGGTTATATATCTTTCGGGCAGCAAGGGTGACGAAACAGCAGAAATTGCACTTTTGTGGTCAACATCCTACAGTTCTAATATTATTTCATTTGCAAACACTTTGCACACAATAGACGGCGGTACGCACGAGCAGGGCTTTAAGATGAGCCTTGCAAACACCGTTAATAAATATGCTTTCGATTTCAAACACTTAAAAGACGGCAATCCGCGTCTTAAGGGTGAAGACATAACCGAGGGCCTGGTTGCTGTTATCAGCGTAAAACTTGCCGATGCGCAGTTTGAATCACAGACCAAGGCAAAACTCGGTAATACATCGGTTGGAAAACTTGTAAGAGATATTGTTAACGATAAACTTTATCAGTTCCTTGAAGAACATCCCGCCGAAGCGAAAATTATAATTGAAAAATCCATTGCCGCATCCAACGCGCGTGAAGCCGCACAAAAGGCAAGAGAAACAATAAGAAATAAGTCGGGTATCGGCGGAAAAACCCGTATGCCCGAAAAACTGACCGACTGTATCAGTAACGACCCCACAAAGACCGAAATCTTTATCGTTGAGGGTGATTCGGCAGGCGGTAGTGCTGTTGAGGGAAGAAACAGCACCTATCAGGCAATTTTGCCGCTTTGGGGTAAAATGCTTAATGTTGAGAAAGCGCGTGAAGACAAGGTTTACGGCAACGATAAGTTGACACCTGTTATTATTGCTCTCGGAACGGGTATCGGCGAACATTTTGATATTGAAAAACTGCGTTATGACAAAATCGTTATTATGGCCGATGCCGATGTTGACGGTTCGCACATCCGTACACTTTTACTTACATTCTTCTTCAGATATATGCCACAACTTATTGAAACAGGTCATATATATTTAGCCCAGCCGCCGCTTTACCGCGTTGCAAAGGGTAAACAGCATTTTGATGCGTTTACAGATGAAGAAAAAGCAATGTATATAGAAAAACTCGGCGGTAATGCAGATGTTCAGCGTTATAAAGGTCTTGGTGAAATGAACCCCGAACAACTTTGGGAAACCACACTTGACCCTGAAAAACGCACACTCTTGCGCGTTAATATGCTCGATGCCCAGATAGCAGACGAAACATTCTCAATGCTTATGGGTGACGAGGTTGAGCCAAGAAGAAAATTCATTGAAGAAAACGCAATATTTGCGACAGACCTTGATATTTAAGGGGGGACAGGACAAATGGCAAAACAAGAAAATGTATATTGGCCGGAAGACGAATTAACCAATATTCAACCGGTAGAAATTGTTGATGAAGTAAAAACGAGTATGTTACAGTACTCGATGTCTGTTCTCGTAGGACGCGCCCTGCCAGATGTGCGTGACGGACTTAAACCTGTTCACCGCCGTATTCTTTATACGATGTATGAAAACGGTCTTACACCTGACAAGGCGTACCGTAAGTGTGCCGATACTGTCGGTGCCGTTCTCGGTAGATACCATCCGCACGGTGACTCGAGCGTTTATGACGCTATGGTCCGTATGGCACAGGATTTCTCTCTCCGTTACCCGCTTATAGACGGACACGGAAACTTCGGTAATATTGACGGCTATCCTGCCGCTGCCTACCGTTATACAGAATCTAAAATGAACCGTCTTTCTCTTCATATGCTTGACGATATTGAGAAAGAAACGGTTGATTTCACACCTAACTATGACGACCGCTTAAAAGAACCTGAGGTTTTGCCCGTTCGTTTCCCGCAACTTCTTGTAAACGGTTCTTCGGGTATCGCGGTTGGTATGGCAACCGAAATTCCTCCGCATAACTTGGGCGAGGTTATTGACGGTATGTGCTGCCTTATTGATAACCCCGATGCCGATTTGTCGGAGATTTGTCAGTATATCAAAGGACCTGACTTCCCCACAGGAGGTATCATAATGGGCCGCGCGGGAATCCGTGCCGCTTATGCTACAGGCCGCGGAAAGATTATTGTTCGCGGTAAGGCGGAGATTGAGGAAACCCGTAACGGCAAATTCCGCATAGTTATCACTGAAATTCCCTACAAGGTACGCAAAAAAGATCTTGTTAAGAATATTTACGACCTTGCAGCCGACAAGCGAATTGAGGGTATTGACGATGTTGTTGACTACTCTTCAAAGCGTGACGGCGGTATCCGTATTATAGTTGATGTTAAAAAGGATGCCAACCCGCAGGTAGTACTTAACAAAATTTATTCTTATACCGCGCTTCAAAGCACTTTCGGCGCTATCTTACTCGCTATTGTAAACGGTAAACCGCAGGTGCTCACACTTAAAGAGATGTTGCAGAACTGCATCGACTTCCAGTGTGATATTATCCGCCGCCGTACAGCGTATGATAAGCGCAAGGCAGAGGAACGCGCCCATATTTTAGAGGGACTTAAAATCGCGCTTGATTTTATTGACGAAGTTATTGCAATCATCCGCGGAAGCAAAACAATCCCCGAAAGTAAACAGGCTTTAACCGACCGCTTCGGCCTTGATGACATTCAGACAACGGCTATAGTTCAGATGCAACTCGGTAAACTTGCGGGTATGGAAAAGCAGAAGATTTTAGACGAACTTAAAGAAAAACTCGACTTTATTAAAGAATGTGAGGCAATTTTGGCATCACAGTCGAGAATTCTTGATATCGTCAAGACAGAGGCACTTAATCTTCGCGACCGTTTCTCTGATGACCGCAGAACCGAAATTTCCGATGTTGCGGGTGAGGTTGATATTGAAGACCTTATTCCGAACGATGAGTGTGTTCTTACCAAAACACAAAACGGCTATATCAAACGCGTCACAACCGATACTTATTCTGTTCAGCACAAGGGCGGCAGAGGTATTACGGGTATGACCACGCGTGAAGATGATATTGTTGAAAATATGTTCATTTGTATGGCGCACGATACCATTATGCTCTTCTCCAACCTTGGCAGAGTATATAGAATGAAAGCATACGAGATTCCTGAGGGCAGCAGACAGGCGAAGGGGCTTAACATTGTAAATCTTCTCCCGCTTATGCCGGGCGAAAAGATTACACGAATTCTGCCCGTAACTAAGGAATATGAAAACGGCTATGTTGTAATGGTTACCAAAAACGGAACCATTAAGCGTACTGCACTTTCGGCTTATAAAAACACCCGTTCAACCGGCATTATTGCCATTAACCTTGACGAAGACGATGAACTTGCATTTGTCAAACTTACAACGGGCGAGGAAGAATTGCTTATCGCAACCAAAAAGGGTAAATCTATCCGCATATCCGAAACTGATGCGCGAGAAATGGGCAGAACGGCCCACGGTGTTCGTGCAATTAAACTTAAAAACGATGACTGCGTTGTCGGTATGACGGGAATTACGGATGAATCGGTAATTCTTACCGTAACCGAAACAGGTTATGGCAGACGCTCACTTGCGGAAGACTATAGACTGCAGTCGCGCGGCGGACAGGGCGTTACAAACTATAACACCGCAAAATACGGCGATGTTTGCACAGTTCTTTCGGTAACCGATGATGACGATATTATTATGATTGCTTCTAACGGCATTATAATCCGTATTGCCGCTTCGGAAATCAGCACTTTTGCCCGTCCTTCTAAGGGTGTTCGCGTGATGCGCGTGGCAGAGGGCGAAAAGATTCTCTCCATCGTAAAAGCCGACCACGCAGACGAGGAAGAAATGGCCGAGGCAGAGGCGGAAACCGAAACACCCGCCGAAGCAACACAAACGAATGAGGAAGAATAATGCAAAACTTTTTTGGTTTTGACAGAGAAAAATACATTGTAAAAACAGAGGTAAAAAGGGCGGCGAACGGTATAGGCGCCGCCTATTCCTCTATGCTTGCAATTACATTCTTTTTGCAACTTGCTATCATATTGGCAACCGCACTCTTTTCGGGATTTACCAATATGACGGCGTTGCTTGAGGATAGTATTTTCTCTTTGGTAATGCAGATTGTAACCTCAATACTTATGTTTACAGTACCATATATTGTGGTTGCAAAAATATTAAAATACAATATATCTAATTTAGTTGAATTGCGCAAACCCAAAACAAACGCGTTTTTCCCTCTTTTATGTATAGGACTTGGAATTTGCGCATTAAGCGAAATTTTTACAAACATCTTAGCATCGCTTCTGTCTTCTTTCGGTATAACCCCCGATATGCCGCAAATGGAAAGTGGTAACACATTAGAGGGTAAAATACTTTATGTTTTAGCGATTGCGGTAGTGCCGCCCCTTGTAGAAGAGTTTGCGCTGCGCGGTGTTGTGCTTTCAATGCTCAAAAAATTCGGCGAAGGATTTGCTATTGTGGTTTCTGCTTTAATGTTTGGGCTTATGCACGGAAATCTTATACAAATCCCATTTGCGTTCGTTGCGGGGCTAGGCCTTGGTTTTGTTGCGGTAAAAAGCGGCTCCTTGTGGGGCGCTATACTGCTACACGCCGTTGTGAATACTGTTTCGATTGTAACCCAGTTTATTTCTGACGCTTTTTCTGCAGAGGTTGCAAATTTGGCGTACTCAGTTTATCTGATAGCGGCGCTGATTATCGGCGCGTTGGGATTATATCTATTTACACGCAGGGGCGAAACGCTTTCCCTCCAAAAAAGCGAAATGAACGCGGGTACAGGAGAAAAACTTAAATATTTCTTCTCTGCGCCGTTCATTATAATTTCACTAATCATCACCGCAGTAGAAATAATTGCAGTACAGGTGCTTTACTGATGGATAAAAAATTTATGGAACGCGCAATAACTTTGGCGAAAATTGCTGCCGACAAAGGTGAAGTGCCGGTCGGCGCGGTTGTTGTGCGTGACGGCAAAATAATAGGCGAGGGGTATAATAGGTGTGAAGAATTATCTTCTTCCACCGCCCACGCAGAAATAATGGCTATAAATGCAGCCGCAAAGACGCAGAACGACTGGCGGCTTGGCGGCTGTTCGCTTTATGTAACTCTTGAGCCTTGTCCGATGTGTGCGGGGGCGATTTTGGGCGCCCGTATAGACGAGGTTGTGTTCGGCGCGTTTGACAGCCGCGCGGGTTCCTGCGCCAACGAATCGGTTGTTAACCTGTTTTCTTTAGGTTATGAAAACCCGCCCACCGTTTACGGCGGAATAATGGAAGAAGAATGTAAAACCATTTTGAGAGAGTTTTTTGAAAAACGCAGATAATGTTCCACGTGGAACACAAGGGAGGGAAAGGTATGCAAATTGAAGAAATTATAAAAAAGCATATCGGATTCCCCTTCGGTGTTTGCGCTTTTTCGTGCGTGTCGGACTGTCTTCTCGATTGTAGAGCAAAAGAGCGTCTTCCCAAGAACGCAAAATCAATAATTTGTTTCGCGGTGCCGTATAAAGTAAAAGAGAAAGCGCCTGAAAACATATCGCGCTATGCGGCGGTACCCGATTATCATATTGTGTTAAAAAAACGGTTTCACCCTCTGTGTGATGCGCTTAAAACCGCGTATCCACAAAATGAGTTTGCTTTTTTCGCTGATAATTCGCCGATACCCGAGGTAAAAGCCGCCTCTTTGGCGGGACTCGGGGTAATTGGCAAAAACGGATTGCTTATAAACGATAAATATGGTAGTTTTGTCTTCCTTTGTGAGATTGTGACCGATATGGTTATAAAAACAACCGAACAAACCGCCTTTTGCGAGGATTGTTCGCTTTGTAAAAAGGCTTGTCCGGTCGGCCTTTGTAAAACCGCCTGTTTATCGGCGGTAACACAGAAAAAACAACCCCTGACACCAGAGGAAGAAGAAATGATTTCTTCTTGCAGCTCGGTGTGGGGCTGTGATATATGTCAAAATGTCTGTCCGCACAACAAAAATGCAGAGCCGACAGATGTAAGCGAGTTTTTAGAGGGCTACCGCGATAAATATACGCTCTTTGAGGATATAACAGACAGAGCGTATGCCTGGCGCGGCGAAAAGGTTATAAAAAGAAACGCCGAAATTATAGAAAAGAAACATCCTCGCGGGTAATACCGCCGAGAGCGAAAAGAGTGCCTACATATACGGCGCTTGAGAGTAAAATTGAAAGTATTACATTAAAAAGCATATTAAAGGGAAGAACGCCGTATAGAAAGTTTGCCGCCAAAACACACAAAAGGGCAGAAATAAGCGGTTTTATAAACCACTTTCCAACAGAAAAAGGCGTTTTTGCGGTTTTGAGTAGTTTCCACACGCGCAAAACAGCGGTGTAGAGATTGCTTATAACCATTATTCCTAAAAAACCTGTCATTCCGAAACGGCTTACAACCAAAGGCACGAGCAAAAGCCGCGCCGCCGAATCCGAAACCGAAAGCCAGAATATAAAGGACTGTTTATCAAGCCCCTTTAACATTCCGTCACAGATGCTGTCTATGTACATAAGCGGAACGATGGGCGCGAGCGCGCGTAAAAGATATGACACTTCTCGGCTTTCGTAAAAAAGCAGACCTAAAGGTTGGGCGAGAGCAAAAAATAGTGCGCCTATAAGAAATGCGGCGGCAGAAGTGACAGATAAGGTTTTTTCGGTTGCAAAACGGATTTTATACAGTTGATTTTTGGTCTGAGCCTCGCTCATTTCGGGCACAAGCAGGGTAGAGATTGCCGTTAAAAAGGACGAAGGGAAGAATAAAAGCGGCAGAGCCATTCCTTTTATCATTCCAAACTGTGAAAGCGCAGACGCAGCGCCAAAAGCGGTTAGGCTTTTGGGAACTAATATGTTTTCCGCCGTTCGCAGTCCCGAATTCAAGTATCTTCCCGCCGTTATGGGCGTTGCAATACGCAAAATCTCGCGAAAGCCACTGTTTTTTGGCACGGGATTATCCGTTTTTAATTTCTTTTTATCTGCACGGTATGACAGATATAAAAGTCCGCAAGAAATCGCCTCTGCTACGGCGTCACCTACCATAACCGCCGCCACCGCAAAGGAAATGCCTTTTTTTGAAAATCCACCCGCAAGGCAGAGCACAAGTATAATTCTTACAGCCTGTTCGGCGATTTGTGAAAATGCAGGAGACAAAGTCTTGCGTCGCGCAATAAAATATCCGCGCAAAACGGCGCTTATACTCATAAAAGGTATAGAAAAACCTAAAATCTTTATAGCGTTTACTGCTCTGTTGTCAAAAAGTATGTGTTTTGCTATAAATTCGGCACCAAAAAAGGTGACAGACAAGGTAAAAAGCGATATTAAAAGGCAGAGAAAGACACCTTTTTTAAGAACTGAAACCGCACCTTTTTTACTGTCTATTGCAAGTGAGTCGGTCACAAGACGGGTTACGGCGGTGCAAATTCCGCCACCCGCGAACGCCGAAACGAAAATATACACAGATAAAACAAGTTGGTAAAGGCCGATACCTTCGCTGCCTATCGCTCGGCCGAGCCAAACCTTGAAAACCATTCCCGCAACGCGCAAAATAAGTGACGCGCCAAAGAGTATAACTGCATTTTTTATAAAAACAACCTTTTTCATTAAAACACCCCGTAAATAATACGCATTTTTGCGCGGTGTTAGACCAAAGGAGAGATAAAATGGGAACTCCACTCGCAGAAAAAATTCGTCCTGCAAAGGTAGAAGAAATTGTTGGACAACGCCATCTTCTTGCAGAGGGTAAGGCGCTTCGCCGGATAATTGAATCGGGAGAACTTACTAATCTTATTTTCTACGGCCCCTCGGGCGTGGGAAAAACTACTGTTGCAAACATTATTGCGGCACGCTGCGGCAAAAAACTTTATAAACTTAATGCCACAACCGCCTCGATTTCGGATATAAAGGATATAATTGCCGGACTTGATACCATTGAGGGTTACGGCGGTGTTGTGCTTTATCTTGATGAGATTCAGTACTTTAATAAAAAACAACAACAAATTTTGCTTGAATATATTGAGAGGGGCGACATAACGCTCATAGCGTCAACCACAGAAAACCCGTATTTTTATGTTTACGGCGCGGTTTTAAGCCGCAGCACAGTTTTTGAGTTCAAAACCGTAACGGCTGACGAGATAAAACCCGCCATAACCCGCGCATTCCGAATAATCGGGGAAGAACGCGGCGTGGGAATAAGTATAGACGATGCCGCGATAACCGCCATTGCCTATGGTTGCGGCGGTGATGTGCGAAAGGCAATAAATGCGGCAGAACTTGCGGCACTTACGGCTGAGGAAAAAGACGGCAAACTGGAAATAACCGAAGACCTCTGCAGAGAACTTGCGCAAAAAAGCGCTATGCGTTACGATAAATCCGGTGACGAGCATTATGATGTAATTTCGGCGTATCAAAAATCTATGCGCGGCTCCGACCCCGATGCCGCACTGCATTATTTGGCAAGGCTTTTGGCGGCGGGAGATTTGGCGTCTGCCTGTCGGCGACTGCTTGTGTGTGCAAATGAGGATGTAGGACTGGCATATCCTTCTATAATTCCGATTGTCAAAGCGGCGGTTGATACCGCAATGCAACTCGGACTGCCCGAGGCACGAATCCCCCTTGCAAATGCCGTTATACTTGTGGCAACAAGTCCAAAATCGGTGACAGGACACGATGCTATAAACGCCGCAATGGCGGATGTTGAAGCAGGTCTTGCAGGACCAATCCCGCGAACGCTGCAAAATAAGCATTTTGACGGGGAAGACGCCGCAACTCCGGGACAGTTTTACAAATATCCCCATGCATTTCCGAACCACTATGTAAAACAACAGTATTTACCCGATGAAATTAAAAACAAAAAGTATTATTTTTACGGAGATAATAAAACAGAGCAAAAATTCCGCGAATATTGGGACAAGATAAAAGAGTAACCAAAAATTGCGGAGGTAACGAATGGAAAGCATATCCCTTTCTTTTCGGGTTGTTTCTTTGTTTCGCGCAATACTTACCGCCGTGACGGCCTTTTTGGTTGTCCTGGCGGTTTTGTTTTGCAAAATATTTATAATAGTGTTGTTGGCAGCGTATTTGTTTTTGTATTTCTTTTATTTGCCGCGGATTATAAAAAGTTATAAAATAACGCGCGATAATGATAGTTTGCGGGTTTTGCGCGGAGTATTTATAAAAAGAGAAAGCGTCTTTAGCAATAGACAACTTATTTATGTGCGCACAATAACCACGCCGCTTTACAGACTTTTTGGGTGTAAAATAATTGTGCTTTCTGCGCCAAGAGTGCGCTTTATGCTTGTCGCCGATGACATCGCGACAGAAAAAATTTTGGGGGACGGATATGATAAAAATTAAAGTTCACCCGCTTTATCTGTTTTCGGTATTTAAGGCGTTGCCTATTTTGCTTTTAATACCAACACTTCGTCTTAAACTTGTTTTTTCGTTTATACTTTTATGTTATGGTATAGCGGCTGTATTCAAAAAGCGGGTTTTTATTTATAAAGATATTGTCAAAATTCAAAGCGGCGTACTGATAAAGAACGAATGTACAATTAAAAAAGAAAACATATCGGCGATAGGAATAGAAAAAGGTCCGCTTTCTGTCATCTTCGGCTCGGCAACGCTTAAACTTTTTTGCGATGCTCAGAAGAGTGGCAACCCCGCCTTTTCGGTGCGTATTTACAAAAAAGATATAAATGTTGTTTATAAGAGTTTTGAAATTTGTGATGGCTCGGTTTCTATAAAGACGGGCTTTATAAAAACACTTTGGGCTACGGCGGCAACCTCTTCTGCGGTTTTAGGCTTTTTGGTTGCCATGCCGTTTTTTAACAGAGCAGAAAAACTTTTTGGTGTAGCATTTTCTCGGTATCTGTTTCAAAAAATCGGCGAGATTTCAGAAAATGTAGCATTGCCCACAGTTTCGGGGGTAATCACGCTATTGCTTGTCGTGTTTTATTTTGTATCGTTGATTGTAAACTTGTGTAAAAACCTGTTCCCAAAAACAAATGACACTAAAAATGTTTTTATATATAAGCGCGGATTTCCGCTATCGAAAAAAACAGCCGTTTTCAAAAGAGCGGTTTCTTCCCTGTCTTTTGTGCGGCCGTTTGCTTTGCGGATTTTTGGCCGCGGACAGTTGGCGGTGCCGATGTCGGCTTTTTCTAAAACAGAGGCGCCCATACCCAACATAAAAACAAAGGAGGCAGAGATTTTTATACCCGATTTACAATGTGAGTCGCGAGAGTATGCCAAGAAAAACACGCTTTACCGCTTTTTGCGGTGGCGGCTTTTATTTCTTTCTCTAACACCGGTATTATATAGCGGTTTGGTGTTGTGTTTCCCGACATTTTCACAATTTATCGGCTTTTTGTGCCTTTTGATTGCCTCGGCGTTTTTATATTTACTGTTTCTTGCGGTTTATTCCTACAAAACCGCGTGGATTGCAACGGATAAAACCCAAATTATAATAAACTCGGTTTCGGGGTTTTCGGTTAAACGCGTTGCGTTTTTTAAGGGAAATATATCAGAAATAAAAATATTGCGGTACCCATCAGACATCAAAGGCGGAACCTGTACCGTAAAAATAACCGCTTATCCAACGGGCGAAAGCGCGAAAATAAAATGTATAACGGATAATTTTTGAAAGACGGGAAAAGATTGTAAAAAGGGGGAGAGAAAAATGTTAAAAGATTGTTTAATCGCATTTTTGGTGGGCGGTGCAATCTGTACTGTCGGTCAGGTGCTAATAGATTATACAAAACTGACACCCGCGCGAATTCTCGTATCGTTCGTGGTTTCGGGCGTGTTACTTACCGCTGTTGGTGTGTATGAACCGCTGGTAAAATTTGCGGGATTCGGCGCAACGGTGCCGCTTACGGGATTTGGTTACAGCCTTGCAAAAGGTGTAGAAGCGGCGGTTGCAAAATACGGACTTTTAGGAGCAATAACGGGGGGCCTTACCGCAACTGCAGCGGGGATAACGGCGGCGATTGTGTGTGGTTTCCTTGCGGCGCTTTTATCAAAATCGAAATCCAAGTCTTAAAAAAGGTTCCGCGTGGAATGTTCCACGTGGAACTTTTGCTTTACAACAACTAAAGAAAGGGATATAATATAAATACAAGTTTTGTATAGGGTGTTTTTATGGGAAAAATTATTTCTATATTCAATCAAAAGGGCGGTGTGGGTAAAACCACCACAGCCGTTAATCTTGCCGCCGCGCTTGGTATTGCGGGGAAGAAAATATTGCTTGTCGATGTCGACCCACAGGGCAACTCTACAAGTGGTTTCGGCATAAACAAGCAAAAAGCGCTAATTACTTCTTATGAGGTGCTTGTTGGCGTGGCGAAAGTTGCGGATGCCGTTTGCAAGACCGAATATAAAAATGTTAGCGTTATGCCGTCCAAGAGTGACTTGGCGGGTGCGGAGATTGAACTGACCGAGATGGACAAGCGTGAAAGCCGCTTAAAATCGGCACTATTGCAACTTCGCGAAGAGTATGATTACATATTTATTGACTGTCCGCCGTCTTTGGGACTTATAGCGATAAACGCGCTTAACGCGAGTGATAGTGTTATGGTGCCAATACAGTGTGAGTTTTTTGCGATGGAGGGGCTATCGCAACTTATGGCAACGGTGCGCCAGGTAAAACGGCTTTATAATCCCACGCTCGAACTTGAGGGCGTACTACTCACGATGTATGACGGCAGACTTAACCTGACACAGCAGGTGGTTTCGGAAATCAAAAAATATTTTGCCAAAAAACTATATTCCACAGCAATTCCGCGCACAGTGCGTCTTTCTGAGGCGCCAAGTTACGGTATGCCGATACAGTATTATGACAAGCGCTCTAAAGGCGCCGATGCGTACGGTAAACTTGCAAAAGAATTTCTAAAAAACAACAGAGGGTGAAAAAATGAAAAAGGGCGGACTTGGCAGAGGACTTGATTCTCTTTTTGACCAGAACAGCGTTGATAAGGACAGTATTTTGCTCGTAAAACTGTCCGAAATTGAGCCAAACAAAAACCAACCGCGTAAAAGTTTTGACGAAAAATCAATTGAAGAACTTTCCAACAGTATAAAGGAACACGGTTTGCTGCAGCCGATTTTGGTGCGTCCGCTTATAAACGGCGCGTATCAGATTATTGCGGGTGAACGCCGTTGGCGCGCATGTCGAATGGCGGAACTTGATATGGTGCCCGTAATTATTAAGGAAATGGACGACCGCAAAACGATGGAGGTTTCGATTATCGAAAACCTTCAGCGTGAGGACCTGAACCCCGTTGAAGAAGCACTTGGATTCAAATCGCTTATCGATACATACGGTCTGACTCAGGAACAGGTCGCAGAACGCGTTGGCAAATCGCGTTCTGCAATCACAAACGCGCTCAGACTTTTAGGACTAAACGATAAAATTTTAGAATCGCTCAGAGAAGGCGAAATTACTGTCGGACACGCAAAGGCGCTGTTATCGGCGGAGGAAGACAGAAGAAACAGTCTTTTGTCCCTCGCGGTTGCGGGTGCATCGGTTCGTCAACTCGAACAGATGGCAAAGCAAGAGGGCAAGGCACAAAAAAAGACGGCCCCCGCCGTCAAGGATAAATATTATAAAGAGGTAGAATTATCTCTCAAATCGGTACTGCACCGTCCCGTTAAAATTACAAAAGAGGATAACGGCCGCGGAGTACTCTCGATAGAGTTTTATAATAACGATGAACTTTCCGACCTTGCAAAACGCATAGCAGGAGAAAAATGGTAAAAAGAAAAGGACTGATTATCAGTCCTTTTTATTTTATTTCTTTTGCGCCGAGCGCCTCCAGCGCTTTTTCGGCAAGTAGGTATTCAGGCGTCACTGCAAAAATCACACAAGAGTCAACCTGCATAAGCAGAATGTTGGGTGAAACGGCGGCTGTGTTTGTGTCATCAAGCGTAACGGGATTAAGATATTGCTTTATGGCGTCAATAACCGTGTTGCTGTCGTCTTTGTTTTTAAGGACAAAAGCACCAAACTGTTCTTTTTCGTCTTCGGATTTGCTAACGCGTACAGAAAAATCTTCCAAAATTTCGGCACTGAAGCCAAAGCGTTCTTCGAGTTCTTTTGTCTTAAGCGATATTAAATTTTCTTTAGACGAAAATGCGCCGGACGAAGTTAGCGCGGATTCAATTTCTTTTGCGGTGGGTGCAGAAAAACCGCATCCGCAACAGAAAACAAAAAGTGCAAGGATAAGGGCTGCCGAAATTAGTTTTTTCATAGCCAACACTCCCGTGAAAATGGTCAAAAATCTACATCCACATTATACAATAAATAGTAAAAATAGTAAACACCCAAACTGACGGCAAAAAACCGAAAAACAATTAACATAATATTTTATTATGTGTTATTATTTTTAGGCGAGTATTTCAACTTATTCACCGAGTTATTAACAAAACAGGGGTAAAAAACGCGATTAAATCGTTAAAATGGGGCAAAAAAGTGAAAAAGTTAGTGGAAAAGTTGAATAATTATTTGGGTTATATCGGTTTACATAACAACAATTTTTTGTCGAAAAAAGTTAAATTTTTGTTATAATTTGTAACAAGAAAAACGCCCCCGACACACATACATTTGTGCGCGGGGGATGGCTTCTTATATACCGTATATTTCGCGTAATTTCTTATCGCGCTTGGTGCGGAGAGAAATGTTATAAACGGCGTTTTTCAGGTGGGGGAAATCGGCAAGACCTGTGATCATTTTTTCGGTAAGTTCCTTGTCGCCTTTTAGGGTTCCGCCGAGAATTACCACAACCACAAGGTTGCCGACTGTGCGGTCGCCTTTAACATAAAGTTCGTTAAGAGCATCGTAAATCTTTTTGAGTTTCTTATGGTTGTCTTTTGTAAGCAACTCGCGAATGTCGTTTGTAACGGTTGTCTGGAAAAAGTCAACATAAAGCAGTTCTCCGTACTGGGAAACGCATTCTTTATAGGCGTCCTTGTATGCGGGGAAAATGGCGAGAAGTTTGTTCGCAAGGTCGTCAACCGTTAATGTGTCACCGCCTGTCTTTTGGGGGAGAGCCACCTCGGCAGAGCGAGTTTTGCGTTTTGAAACGCCAAGAAGCGAAGAGATGGTATCGTTAAAATCAATACCGACAGCGACAGCATCGGCTGCGGTGCTGTTTTCGTCAAAGAGATAAGACGATACACTTGCATATTCGCCCAGAGTACCATCGGTCACCTCTGCAGACAGAAGTTCAAAAAGATGGCGTTCCTCGTTATAGTCAACCTTAAAAGCGCGATTGTCACCCGAAAAAACACCGTCTTTTTCGAAAAAATTATTTTCCGTTAAAAGCGGACGGATTTCATCATATATTGCTTCAAAAATTTTCTGTTCCATTTCGTTTCTCCGTTTACTAAAAATATATACTATATTGTATCACAGTTTTCTCTATTTGTCATCTAAAATTTTGTTGCAAGAACGGCTTCTTGAAGATATAATAAAATAAATGGTTAAAAAGGACTGAAAAGATGAATTTAGCAGACATTGGAACAATAAAAAAACTTTTGAATGCCGATGATTTTTCATTCAAAAAATCGCTCGGACAGAATTTTTTAATAGATGAAACGGTCTGTCCGCGTATGGCAGAACATTCTGTGGATGAAGAAACAGGTGTGTTGGAAATCGGTCCGGGCATCGGCGTATTAACCCGCGCGTTGGCAGAAAAGGCAAAACGCGTTGTAACGGTTGAACTTGATGAAAGACTGCGCCCTATTTTAGAGAAAACGCTATCTGACCTTGAAAACACCGAGGTGATTTTCGGAGATGCGATGAAGATTGACTTACACGCGTTAATAGCCGAAAAATTCCCCGACTGTAAACGAGTTGCGGTTTGCGCAAATCTTCCTTATTATATAACATCGCCCATAATAATGCAGTTGCTTGAAAGCCGTTTACCGATTGACAACATAACAGTAATGGTGCAAAAGGAGGCGGCGGAAAGACTTTGCGCTGATGTGTCTTCGCGCGAGGCGGGAGCCGTAACCGTTGCGGTTGAATACTACGCCGAAAGTGAAATTCTGTTCGGGGTTGGGCGCGACTCGTTTATGCCGCCGCCAAAGGTTGATAGCGCGGTCATAAAACTTTCGGTACGAAAAGAGCCTAAATACAGGGTGGAGAGCGAAAAGAAGTTTTTCTCCCTCGTAAAAGCGTGTTTTGCGCAGCGCAGAAAAACTCTGCTCAACACCGTTTCATCTACGCTTAAAATAGAAAAAGCGGCGCTTTGCGAATGTTTAATAGATTTAGGTCTCCGCGAAGACATACGCGCCGAAAAACTCAAAATGGAAGAACTTTGCGCGCTTTCAAACTTGTTATCAGAAAAGGAAATATATTAATTTTTGGGCATCTCTACTGACAGTAGAGGTGCTTTTTTGCACTCTACTTTATGTTTTTTCGGTCGCTACTGCAAAATTTTGCGGTAGCGTGACTGTCTGCTTTTGCCGCTATATAATAGTCTGCAAAAGGAGATGTTTTTATGACACGAACAAAATTAAAGGACAGGGTTTTGCCGAACTACACCCGTGGTGAAGAAATTTTTAATATGGTAACACATATAGTCGGCGGTGGATTTTCCGTTTTGGCGCTTGTGGCGCTCGTGATTTACAGCGCAATCTGTAAAGATGCATGGGCGGTGGTCAGCAGTGCGATATACGGCGCATCTCTTATAATACTTTACACAATGTCAAGCGTTTATCATGGGCTCCGTCCGCCACTTGCAAAAAAGGTTATGCAGGTTTTAGACCACTGTACAATATATTTTCTTATCGCGGGAACCTACACGCCGATACTTCTTTGTGCCATTCGCAGAGAAAACCAGATACTTGCGTGGGCGGTGTTTGCGATTGAATGGGGTTTAACGGCACTTGCGGTAACATTGACCGCAATCGACCTTAAAAAATACCGCGTGTTTTCTTTTGTTTCATATATCGGTATGGGCTGGTGTATAATTTTCGCCGCAAAAGCCACGATAGATGCCCTTTCGCTTAATGGCTTTCTCTGGATACTTTGGGGCGGTATTTCCTATACGCTCGGCGCGGTGTTTTTCGGTGTTGGCAAAAAGATAAAATATATGCATTCGGTGTTCCACATTTTTGTTGTAATAGGTTCGGTTTTACAATTTATCGGAATATTATTTTATGCGTTATAAAACATTTTTTATAACACAAAGAAAACAGAGTGTCAAGAAAAAATATAATACAAAAAATTTTTTGTTTTTTTGTCTAAAAAAAGGGGTTGACAAGCGGGAACAAAAATGATATATAAAATGCAAACTCGGCAATACCGAGCGAAAAGTTAATTGTTTTTTGTTGAAAAGCGGGGCGATATGTATGGATAAAAAAGAGTACATATTAAAGAACAAACCATTGCCAGAAAAAGCCGAAACAAAGGTTGACGAATTGGTAAAAAACGGCGAACAGATTCTGTTTGCAATTGTCGGTGACCTTAATCTTTCGGGACGGTACGAGGAAACAGCACTTATCTTCACGCGCGAACGGGTTATTGCCGTTGGCGGTGAGAATGAGGAGACACGGCAATATGCCTTTTCGGAATTGAAGGATGTTCGCTCTAAGAGAATGTACGGAAACGCCGCGCTTTCGGCAATTATGACCAACGGTCAGCGAGAGGTGTTTTTCCGATATACATATTCGGTTGCGGCTCTGTGTGATGCGGCGGCTTTATTTATTAACCACCTAAATGACGGTGCGGATTTTTCGGCAGAAAGCGCCGTTATGCATGTCACATTTGAAAAGGCGCTAAGCGTTTGTCCAAAGTGCGGCAGGAACCTTCTGCATCCGGGTGCGGAGTGCATTAAATGCCGTTCAAAAATAAAGGTGGTAAAACGGTTTTTGGGTTACATAACGCCCGAGACGCCGCGGCTTTTGGTCAGTATAATTTTATCGCTCATAACAACCGCAATGGCGCTTGTGCCGCCCACAATTACAGGTTTTATTGTTGATGTGGTATTTGGCGGAAACGAAAAATCAAGCGTAACCGTTCTTAACAACCTCGCATCAGCCGTAGGTCACGATGCGGGTAAACTTTTAGGCGTTATGATACTTTGTCTGCTTTTAACGCATATTTTGCAGTATGGAATAGGCATAGCGCGTGCGTATCTTATGAGAATAGCGGGTGACAGAGCGCTTATGGCGCTTCGCAACGATATATATAAAAAAGCGCAACACCTGCCAATGAGGTTTTATGACAAAACCTCTACCGGCGCGGTTATAAATCGCATAGCGGGTGACTGTAATGTGTTGCAGCAGTTTATGTTGCGTATCACACAAGAAGCGGTAGTGCATTTGTTCCAACTCGTTGGCATTATAATTATAATGCTTTCACTCAATGTAGAACTAACGCTTTATTCACTCATTCCTGTGCTGTTTATTGCCATAACAACGCGAATTTTCGGCAAAAAAATCCGCCCTTATTACCGCAGAATTTGGCGCAGATGGGCGGCGGTGTTTTCTACCCTTTCTGACACCATTCCGTGTATCAGGGTTGTAAAATCTTTTTCAGGCGAAAAGCGTTCATCAGAAAAGTTTAATGAAAAAAACAGTGATTGGCTTGCGATTGATATGAAACTTGGCAGCATCGTTTCGGCGTTTCCGCAAATAATCGCTTTTCTTGTAACCTGCGGTTCACTCATAATTTGGGGCGTAGGCGGAAGCCGCGTTATTGCGGGGGCAGACGGTTTTTCGGCAGGACTTATTGTTTCGTTTATATCCTACGCTTCAATGTTTTATAATCCTGTTACATTTTTTGCAAATCTTTCGGATTCATTTCAGGGAGCAATGGCTTCAACCGAAAAAATTCTTGATATATTGGAAGCCGAGCCTGAAACACAGGCACAAAGCCACGTCGTCCCTGATAAACTTAAAGGAAAAATCGAATTTTTACATGTTGGATTTTCTTTTGACCGCTCCAAAAAGGTGCTTGATGATGTAACCTTTACAATAAATCCGGGAGAGGTTGTGGGAATTGTCGGAACAACGGGTTCGGGTAAAACCACGCTTATAAATCTGCTTATGCGGTTTTATGATGAATATTCGGGGGAAATTTTAGTTGACGGACACAACATTAAAAACTTCGAACTTTCGGCATACCGTGATAGAATAGGTTTTGTACAGCAAGAGCCGATGATGTTCAGCGATACTATTTTCAACAACATCGCGTACAGCAACCCCGACGCATCGGTTGAGGAGGTTTTCCGTGCGGCAGATATTGCTAACGCGCACGAATTCATAGCGCGTCAACCAGACGCATATGATACCGTTTTGGGAGAGCGCGGAGTTGGTGTTTCGGGCGGAGAAAAACAACGAATTTCTATTGCTAGAGCGGTGCTTAAAGAGCCATCTATCTTAATTTTTGACGAGGCGACCGCCGCGGTCGATTCCGAAACCGAACACCTTATTCAAGAGGCAATAGACCGACTAATCGCGGGTAAGACAACCCTTATGATTGCCCACAGACTTTCAACCCTGAAAAAAGCCAACCGCATAATTGTTGTTGACGGCGGAAAAATTGTGGAAAACGGTACGCCTGAAGAACTTCTTGCTAAAAAGGGCAAGTATTATAAATTGGTGCAAATTCAGTCGATGACGGCAGATGCCGAGCGTATGCGCAAGGAGGAAAGACTATGAGCGCCGAAGTTAAAAATCGTGTTTTTTTAACAAATAACGATAGCGTTGTTAAGTGCGAAAACAATCTTGTAACGCTGACACTTGAGAGCGGTGAAAAGTTTGAAATGCTTGAACCGCGCCGTCTTTTTCCCGTTAATAAAGTTTATAATTATATTACGCTGCTTAGTCAAGAGGGAAAAGAAATCGCGGTAATACGCGATTTGGCGGATTTGAACGAAGCGTCACGCGCGGTGATAAAAGAGAGTTTGGATGAATATTATCTTATTCCTGTAATTACGAAAATTATTTCGAAAACCGAAAAGAGCGGAATGCAAAGTTGGCAGGTTGAGACAAACCGTGGGTACAAGGCATTTGATGTGCGCGACCGTAACCACGACATACGGGTTTATAAAGACTGTAGTGTCCGCGTCCGAGATTCGCACGATAACCGCTACATAATAGAAGATTATAGAAAACTTGATAAACATTCATATAAGCAACTGTCCGCAGATTTATAAAAGAAAAAACCGTAGTTTCTAAAACTACGGTTTTTATTTTATTCAAGTTCAAACGCGCCGGTGTAAAGTTGATAATATTTACCTTTTTGAGCAATCAGGTCGTTATGGCTGCCGCGTTCAATAATTCTGCCATCTTCAAGAACCATTATAACATCAGAGTTCTTAACGGTAGAGAGACGGTGTGCGATAACAAATACCGTTCTGCCCTTCATAAGCGAGTCCATACCTTTTTGCACAAGAGCCTCTGTTCGCGTGTCGATAGAGGAGGTTGCCTCGTCAAGAATCATAACAGGCGGGTTGGCAACTGCCGCACGGGCAATGGCTATAAGTTGGCGTTGACCTTGTGAGAGGTTGGCGCCGTTGTTTGTCAGCATCGTGTTATATCCTTCGGGCAGACGGGTTATAAAATCATCTGCACCTGCAAGTCTTGCTGCCTCAATACACGCATCGTCTGTGGCATCAAGATTGCCGTAACGGATGTTTTCCATAACGGTGCCTGTAAAGAGGTTGGTGTCCTGTAATACAATTCCAAGAGAGCGGCGCAAATCGCTCTTTTTAATTTTATTGATGTTGATACCATCATAACGGATTTTGCCGTCATCAATGTCATAAAATCTGTTAATAAGGTTCGTAATGGTGGTTTTTCCCGCACCCGTTGCGCCAACGAAAGCCACCTTTTGACCGGGCTTTGCATAAACAGACACATTGTGCAACACAAGTTTGTCTTCGGTATAGCCAAAATCTACATCATCAAGCGTTACATCGCCCAAAAGTTCGGTATAGGTGAGAGAACCATCGGAATGGGGATGTTTCCACGCCCATCTTCCTGTGGGTTCGGTGGATTCTTTAATGTTGCCGTCTTCGTCAATAACCGCGTTGACAAGTGTGACATAACCGTCATCTTTTTCAGGCTCTGCATCCATTATTGAAAAGATGCGCTCTGCACCCGCAAGTCCCATTACAACGGAGTTTATCTGTTGCGAAACCTGATTGACATTACCGGTAAACTGTTTTGTCATATTAAGGAAGGGGATTACAACGCTTATGCCGAACAAAACCTCGCGCCCGAAAAGTTTTGAAAGACTTATGTTTACAAAACCGTCTGACAGGAGGAAAACTCCGCCGACAACGGCGATTATAACATATAGAATATTGCCGATGTTCATATTGATAGGGCCCAAAAGATTGGCGTAACTATGCGCTCTGTAACTGTCTTCAAACAGCGCGTTGTTAACCTCGTCAAATCCGTCCTGACAGTGTTTTTCGTGGCAGAAAACTTTAACGACCTTCTGTCCGTTCATCATTTCCTGAACATAACCTTCTGTTTTGCCGACAGACTTTTGTTGGCGAATAAAATATTTTGCCGAACCGCCGCCGGTTTTTTTGGTGACAAAGGTGATGGTCAGAACACCTAAAATTACTACCAGTGTCATCCAAACGCTGTACCAAAGCATTATGGAAAACACCGAAATTACGACCAGTCCCGCCTGTAAAAACGCAGGAATCGACTGTGAAACGAGTTGGCGGAGAGTGTCGATATCGTTGGTGTAGTGACTCATAATATCGCCGTGTTTGTGGGTGTCGAAATATTTAATCGGCAGATTCTGCATTTTGTTGAACATTTCTTTACGAGTCTTGCTCAAAAAGCCTTGTGTGATGTATGCCATAAGTTGCGTGTGGGTGAAAAACGAGAGTAGCGACAAACCGTAAAGAACGGCAAGAGTAATTATTTTGGGCACAATTTCCAGTTTTGCAGAATCCCAATCACGACTCACAAACCACTTTTCAATCAGAGCGATAATTTGTTGATTGAAAATAGCGGGCATGGTGTTTATAATTGCGGAAAAGATAATACAGGCGATTGTGATGGGAAGAAGCACGGGATAACTGTCAAGCAACATTTTAAGCACACGCTTGAGCGTTCCCGGACTGAATTTCGGTCTTGGTCCTTGCGGCATTCTTCCGCCCTTGCCCATTGGCATTGCAACAGGTTTACTCATTGTCGTCACCTCCGCTCTTTTGCTGTTCATAAATATCGCGGTAAATTTCGTTGGTTTCAAGCAACTGACCGTGTGTGCCTACCGCCTCGATTTTACCGCCCTCCATAACGATAATCATATCGGCATCTTCAATAGACGCTATGCGCTGTGCGATTATGATTTTTGTGGTTTCGGGAATATATTCGCGGAATCCCTTGCGAATGAGGGCATCGGTTTTGGTGTCAACCGCGCTTGTTGAGTCATCAAGTATAAGAATTTTTGGGTTTTTAAGCAGAGCGCGGGCAATACAAAGGCGTTGCTTTTGTCCGCCCGATACATTGGTGCCGCCCTGTTCTATATAAGTATCATAACCGTCAGGCATCTTTTCGATAAATTCATCTGCCTGTGCAAGACGGCAAACATGCATAAGTTCTTCGTCTGTGGCATTTTCGTTGCCCCAGCGCAAATTTTCCTTTATGGTGCCCGAAAACAGTTGGTTTTTCTGAAGCACCATTGCAACAGAGTTTCGCAAAGCGGTGAGGTCATACTCCCTAACATCAACATCACCGACCGAAACAGAACCCGCGCTAACATCGTAAAGGCGGGGAATAAGTTGTACAAGCGAGGATTTACTGCTTCCCGTTCCGCCCAAGATGCCGACCGTCATACCTGATTTAATCTCTAAATTAACATTTTCAAGAGCAAATCTTTTGGCGTCTTTAGAGTACTTAAATGAAACATTCTTGAACGAAATGTCGCCGTTTTTAACCTCTGAAACAGGGTTTTCGGGGCTGACGATGGACGGTGTTTCATTAAGAACTTCACAAATACGCTTCATAGATTCAATAGACATCGTAAGCATAACATAAATCATAGAAAGCATCATAAGGCTCATAAGAATTTGTACGCCGTAGGTGAGCATTGCCGAAATCTGTCCGACATCGACAGTGGTGCCGCCGCCCGATATAACAAGGAAGGAGCCGATAAGCAAAATGCCAACGGTGTTAAAGTACATACAAAACTGCATTATCGGGGTGTTAAGCGCAACTATTCTTTCGGCTTTTGTGAAGTCCTTTTGAATGTCGTCAGAGGCAAAGTTGAATTTTTCCTTTTCAAAATTTTCGCGAGAGAAACCTTTTACAACGCGCATACCGCGAACATTTTCTTCAATGGATTCGTTGATGTTGTCATATTTTTTGAAAACGCGTCTGAATGCGGGCATAGCCTTTCTTGCAACAAACAAAAGTCCGCAGATTAAAACCGGAACAACGACAACAAATGTGGTGGCAAGTGCGCCGCCCATAGTGTATGCCATTATTATTGAAAAGATAAACATCATAGGACTTCTGACGGCAGTGCGAATCAGCATCATATACGACATTTGCACATTGGTAACATCGGTTGTAAGTCTTGTAACGAGCGAGGTGGAAGAAAACTTATCAATGTTCTTGAAGGAATAACTTCCGATTTTCTCGAACATATCGTGACGCAGGTTCTTGGCAAAACCTGCAGACGCTTTAGCGCAAGATACAGCCGCAATTCCTCCGCAGCAAAGCGAAAAAAGCGCAAGTAAAACAAGTGCGCCGCCCGTTTTAACTACATCCTCTATGGGTGCGCCGTATTTAATGTTGTTAACGAGGTTGGCGGTTATAAAAGGAATAGAAACTTCTATAAGCACCTCAAGCGAGATGAAAACAAGCGTCAGAATTGACGGCAGTTTATATTCGCGTATACTTTTTGATAGGGTTTTAATCATCCTGCGCCTCCAAGTTTGCTTTAATTTTTTCTATGGTCTCAAAGAAAGCGGAAAGTTCTGCCTCACTGATTCCCGCGGTAAGAACAGAGTCCAATTGGTCGAGGTCACGCCTTACAATTCTGTCGATTGCAACGGCGCGGGGCGTTAGCGTTATTTGTTTCGCTCTGCCATCTTGTTTGCTGGGTGTGCGGGTTATAAGTCCGTTCTTTTCCATAAGCGCTAAAATATTGCTCATCGTGGAACGGCGGACCGAAAAACGCTTTTCAAGGTCGTGCTGTAAAACAGGTCCTTGCTGCCGCGCGATATGTCCTATAACCCAACCGTGTAGCCCTGTAAGGCTTTCAAGTTGTGCGCGTGCGGCGCTTTTTTCGGCTTCGCGCTTTATAAGGTTATTTAACCGCCTGATTTCAGGTCCGATTCTTTTCTTTTCCACAAAATACCCCCTTAAACACAAAAATAAGTTAGCACCCTAACATTATAGTTAGGATGCTAACAAAAGTCAAGAAACAAATTGTTAATTTTCTACATCTTTATAGTGTGTGATGTCCAAAACGGCGTCTTTAGTGGATTCTATATACTTAACAGCATCAATCGGTGTGTCAAAAACGCCGAAAAGCAAAAGGTTTTTATCGGTCATAAAGTTGCCATTTACGGCAGAATTCAGCAAATCGAGCAACGGATTATAGTATCCGTTTGTGTTAAGCACCGCAATGGGCTTTTGGTGGCGTCCGAGTTGCTTTAATGTTAAAATTTCAAAAAATTCTTCAAATGTGCCAATGCCGCCGGGCGCCATAATAAACGCATCGCTTCGGTCTTCCATAAGTTGTTTGCGCTCACGCATCGTGTCGGTGCGCAAGAGTTCGTCACAATGGGGGAAGAGAATTCCGTCTGCACTGAAAAATCGGGGAGCAACGCCAACCATTTTTCCGCCCTTTTCATAAACGCCACGGGCAGTAGCGCCCATAAGACCGCCCGCCCCCGCGCCGAAGATTAAGGTGTGACCGCGCTCTGCTAAAATGCGTCCCAGTTCCTCTCCGTCTTCAATGTATTTTTTGTCAATGGCGTTGCTTGAAGCACCGTAAACACAAATATTCAAAAAATCACCTCGTCAGATAAAAATAAGTTCGTGTTCTGTTAGTTTTTCGCCCTCGTACACAAGTTTAAGACTGAAAAACGGACAATCGTCTAAAATTAGTTCTAAAAATATTTTGTCGCCCTCCCACGCGGGTAGCGTAAAAAGTTTTTCCTTTTCTACAAAGAGAAGTTCACCCTCGTCACATTTGCATAGTGTGCCTTCAAAATCGTCACAGGTGAAAAGATGCATTTGCTCACTTTCGTATCGGTCAGACACGAAGGTGACAATACCGCGGTAGCGGGGGTTTTTGAGGGTAAGTCCCGTTTCTTCTTTTGCTTCGCGCAGTACACACTCAAAAGGGCTCTCGTCTTCCAAAAATTTTCCGCCAACGCCAAGCCATTTTTCAAAATTCAGGTCCTTCTTTACATTCTTATGCAAAAGCAGTACCTTATCACCACTGAAAATGTAACAAAGGGATGTGTTTTTCAAATCGTTCACCTCTTTTGGTGTTAATATCATATCAAAAAAGAGTCGATTTGACAAGGGTAATATATATAATATATAAAAAATAGATAAAAAAATACATAAATATAAAAAAAGGGTGGAAAAAGCAAAAAGGTTGTGATATAATTAACAATGGTGTGTGCTGGGGATTTGTTTTGTCCAAAACGGCACACGAAAAGACAAGGAGGAAAGGTAAATGCAAAAGAAAATCAGTAAACTTCCTTTCAACGGTACAAAAGAGCAGGAAGCAGAACTTATGCAGGTAATTGCAGAGCATAAGCACGACAAGAGTTTGCTTATGGCTGTAATGCAGAAGGCACAGGACATCTACGGATATCTTCCCCGCGAGGTTCAGGTTATGATAGCCGAGGGTATGGATGTTCCGCTTGAGAAGGTGTACGGTGTTGCAACATTCTATGCACAGTTCTCGCTCTCACCCAAAGGAAAGTACAACATCTCGGTTTGTCTGGGAACGGCTTGTTATGTTAAAGGCGCAGGCGATGTTTTTGACAAATTAAGCGAGAAACTTGGCATCGGTGCAGACGAATGCACAGCAGACGGCAAGTTCTCTCTCACCGCTTGTCGTTGTATCGGCGCTTGTGGTCTTGCTCCCGTTTTGACCGTAAACGAAGATGTTTATGGCAGACTTACCGTTGACGATGTTGACGATATTTTGGCAAAATACCAAGACTAATATTAGATTAGTAGAGGAAAATCTGTATGAAAATCTGCCAGATAAAAGAATTGTTAAGTGCAAAGGTTATCTGCGGTGAGGATATGTTGGACCGCCATGTTTACTCGGCGTGTGGCAGCGATATGATGAGTGATGTTCTTGCGTATGTCAAGGACCAATCGGTATTGCTTACAGGTCTTGTAAATTCACAGGTTATCCGCACAGCAGAAATGATGGATATGGTCTGTATAGTGTTTGTTCGCTCAAAAATGCCCAGTGAAGAAATGATAGAACTGGCGAAAGACAGCGGCATCGCCCTGCTTGCCACCGATAAACGATTGTACGAAGCCTGTGGCAAGTTGTATGAAGGGGGACTGCGCGGAAACGGAGTCAAAAAATGAACGAAGATTTAATTTTTCATTTTGATGTTGACGGTTCCGACTTTACCTCTGCAGGACAGGCGTCTGTCCAACTTAAGAAAAACCTGCGCCAACTGGGCATCTCGCCCGAGATAATAAGGCGTGTTTCCATCGCAATGTACGAGGGTGAAATCAATATGGTCATCCACGCAAACGGAGGCGAAGCCGATGTTGCTGTGACCGAAAGCGATATCACCATCACCCTGCGCGACAAAGGCCCCGGCATTAAGGATATTAACCTTGCAATGCAAGAAGGCTTTTCCACCGCAACCGACAACATTCGTTCGCTCGGCTTCGGCGCGGGAATGGGATTACCTAATATGAAACGGTATTCTGATTCGATGGAAATCAACTCGGTTGTTGGCGAGGGTACCACAATAGTGATGAAAATCAATCTATAACTCGGATGTGTACTTAATATGAATACTTATGAACATTCGGTGTCGCTCGATATAGAGAAATGCACCGGTTGCACCACCTGTATTCACCGCTGTCCTACCGAGGCTATACGCGTTCGTAACGGCCACGCGGTAATAAACAACTCGCGCTGTATTGATTGCGGCGAGTGTATAAGGGTGTGTCAGCAAAAGGCTAAAAAGGCAGTTCTTGACAGTATGGAAGACCTGTCGCGGTTTAAGTACAAAATCGCGTTACCCGCCCCTGCGCTTTACGGACAGTTTGACAATCTTGACGATGTTGATTTTGTCCTGCAGGGTTTGCTTGACATCGGCTTCGATGCCGTGTTTGAAGTATCTCGGGCGGCAGAACTTGTTTCGGCATACACAAGAAGGTATCTTAAGACCGAAGGCGTTCCGAAACCCGCTATAAGTTCGGCGTGTCCTGCTGTTATAAGACTCATAGAACTGCGTTTTCCGTTCTTGAAGGACAACATAATTAAAATGTTGCCGCCAATGGAAATCGCGGCAAAACTCGCAAGGGACGAGGCAAAAGAGAAAAACCCCGACCTTGCAGATGAGGATATCGGCGTATGTTTCATATCGCCCTGTCCCGCTAAGATGAGTTATGTCAAAAACGGATTTTCCGATTACAAAAGTAAAGTAGATGTGGTTGTTCCCATAAGCGATATATATTTTCTGCTGATAAGTAAGATGAGTCAGGAAAAACAGCCTAAAAGTCTTTCAAAATCGGGAATGATTGGCATCGGCTGGGCTACATCAGGCGGTGAAGCCACAGCAATATTTAACGAAAACTATCTTGCCGCAGACGGCATTGAAAATGTTATTCATGTTTTAGACCAGATAGAAAACGGCAATATTCCGCATCTTGAGTTTGTCGAACTAAACGCCTGTACGGGCGGATGTGTCGGCGGTGCGCTGAATATACAAAATCCGTTTATCGCAAAGGCAAGACTGCAGGGACTGAAAAGGTATCTGCCCGTATCGCAGAACATTCTTACAAGTGAAGAAAAGCGCTACATACCCGAGCATTACTTTTTTGATGAACTTCCTGCATACTCGCCCATCACGCGTCTTAGTGACAATATGGCAGAATCAATGCGAATGATGGCGGATATACAAAAACTGCGAAAAGCACTTCCTGGCGTTGACTGCGGTTCGTGCGGTGCACCGACCTGCCGCGCCTTTGCAGAAGATGTTATTCGCGGACGCGCTAAAAAAGACGACTGTATTTTAATGCATCGTGACGCTTTTTTAGAATATCTGAGGGATAAAGAAAATGACGGTAAGTGAGTTTGCAAACAAAAACGGTTTATCGGCGCTCTGTCTGCCCGAGGGTGAGCGTGAAATAGAGGGCGCTTACACGGGCGATTTACTCTCTTTTGTTATGGGCAAGGCACAGTCGGGAGACGCTTGGGTAACCATTATGTCTAACCAGAATGTGTTGGCGGTTGCCGCCCTTACGGATGTTGCCGCCGTTATATTCGCAGAGGGCGTAAAACCCGATGATGCGCTTATAAGGACGGCTGAAGAAAAGGGAATAAATCTGCTTGCGAGTGATAAGGACGCATACGGCGTTTGCCTGATGCTTAGTGCTTGTCTATGAATAAGTACTATTATGATTTGCATGTTCATTCCTGTCTGTCGCCCTGTGCGGACGATGACAACACGCCAAACAACTTAGCGGGTATGGCGGCGGTTTGCGGGTTACAAATAATGGCGCTTACCGACCACAACACCTGTAAAAACTGCCCCGCGTTTTTTGCGGCGGCAAAAAGAAACGGCATTATCGCCGTGGCGGGAATGGAACTTACAACGGCAGAGGACATACATATAATATGTTTGTTCGAGCATATAGCCGATGCTATGCGTTTTTCGAATGAAATCGAAAACCGCAGAATAAAAATTGAAAACCGCAAAGACATTTTCGGAAATCAATTCATAATGGACGAAAATGACGAGGTTGTCGGCGAAGAGCCGTATCTGCTTTCCAACGCGACAACGGTAAGCGTTGACGATGTTGTGGAGTTGGTAGAGAGTTTTAGCGGCATTTGTTATCCTGCACATATTGACCGCGAGGCAAACGGCATAATTTCTGTTTTGGGAATGTTGCCCGAAACGCCGCAATTTAGATGCGTTGAGTTTCATAACGCCCAAAAAATCGGCGAGTATGAGGAACGCTTCGGCGTAAAGGACAAGGTTAAGGTCGTATCGTCCGATGCACACTATCTCGGCGATGTGAACGAAAGTGAAAACTATTTCACACTCGAAGACGAGCCGTATAGCAGCGCGTTTGTCAGAGCGGAACTTTTTAAGGTTTTGAGGGGTGAGGGTAATGACTGAAATATCACTTAACATTCTCGACATTACAGAAAACTCCGTCAAAGCAGGTGCAACGCTCACACAGATAGAACTTACCGAAACGGAAGAAACACTGACGGTAAAAATTATCGACAACGGCTGTGGAATGGACGGCGAAACGCTAAACCGCGTTACCGACCCGTTTTACACCACCCGCACAACAAGAAGTGTGGGGCTCGGCATACCGCTTTTCAAACTTGCGGCAGAACAGACGGGCGGCTCATTCTCTATAGAATCTGCGGTGGATGACGGAAAAACCGAAAACCACGGCACAACTGTTACCGCTGTGTTTTATAAAAACCATATAGACTGCACCCCGCTTGGCGATGTGATAGCAACGGTGACAACCTTAATACAAGGTCACCCGGAAACAGACTTTTTGTTCACCCACAAAAAAGGTGAAAGGGAAGTAACACTTGATACGCGCGAGTTGCGAGAGGTGCTCGGTGCGGAAGTCTCACTTTCGGAATATGAAGTTATTAAATGGATTGAAGAGTTCTTAAAAGAACAATATATCAGTCTTTAATTTAAGTTAAGTTTATTTTTTCAGGGAAAGGGAAGATGATTTATGAAAACATTAGAAGAACTTAAAGCCATCAAAGACAAAATGAAGGACAAGGTTGTTCTTCGCGAAGGCACATCTGAAAAGCGTGTCGTTGTCGGTATGGCAACCTGCGGAATCGCGGCTGGTGCCCGTCCCGTTCTTAACGCTTTTGTTGAAGGCGTACAGGCGGCAGGACTTGCCCAGGATGTATCCGTAACCCAGACAGGCTGTATCGGCATTTGCCAGTTCGAGCCCGTTGTAGAGGTTTTTGAAGCAGGTAAAGAAAAGGTTACCTATGTTAAAATGACCGAAGAAAAGGTAAAAAAGGTAATCGATGAACATCTCAAAAATGGTAAGGTAGTAGCAGAATACACCATTGCCGAATATAAAGCATAAGCGGAGGTATAAAGCATGATTCGTACACACGTATTGATTTGCGGCGGTACAGGATGTACCTCATCGGGAAGCGTCAGCATTCAGGAAAAGTTTGCTGAAAACATTGAAAAATACGGTCTTGCCGAAGAGGTTAAAATCGTCCAGACAGGATGTTTTGGTCTTTGCGCAATGGGACCTGTTGTTATCGTTCATCCCGATGGAACATTCTACAGCCGTGTTGAACCCAAAGATGTTGAAGAAATCGTATCTGAACATCTTCTTAAGGGCCGCGTAGTAACCCGTCTTGAGTACAGGGAAGACGAAAAGGCAGAGGAAGTAGTTGGCAATGTATCGCTTAACGATACCGCATTCTACAAATCACAGACTCGTGTTGCTCTGCGCAACTGCGGTGTTATCAACCCTGAAGAAATTGATGAATATATCGCAATGGACGGTTATGCCGCACTCGGTAAAGTTCTTACCGAAATGACACCTGACGATGTTATTAAGTGCATAACAGATTCCGGTCTTCGCGGACGCGGCGGCGGTGGATTCCCCACAGGACGCAAGTGGGCTTTGACCGCTGTTAACGAGGCTCCGCAGAAGTATGTTGTTTGTAACGCTGACGAAGGCGACCCGGGTGCGTTTATGGACCGTTCGGTTCTTGAAGGCGACCCCCACGCAATTATCGAGGCTATGACAATTGCAGGTTACGCTATCGGTGCAACACAGGGTTATGTTTATGTTCGTGCTGAATATCCGATTGCCGTTGCCCGTTTGGCACTTGCTATCAATCAGGCAAGAGAGTACGGACTTTTAGGCAAAAACATCTTCGGTTCGGGCTTTGACTTTAACCTTGATATCCGTCTTGGCGCGGGTGCATTTGTTTGCGGTGAGGAAACCGCACTTATGACCTCTATCGAGGGTAACCGCGGTGAGCCGCGTCCCCGTCCGCCTTATCCGGCAGTTAAGGGACTTTTCGGCTGCCCGACAGTTGAAAACAATGTTGAAACATTTGCCAACATTCCGCAGATTATTCTTCGCGGAGCAGACTGGTTTGCATCAATGGGCACCGAAAAATCCAAGGGCACAAAGGTATTCGCTCTCGGCGGTAAAATCAAGAACACCGGTCTTGTTGAAATCCCGATGGGTACTACACTCCGTCACATCATTGAAGAAATCGGCGGCGGTATCCCGAACGGCAAAAAATTCAAGGCAGCCCAGACAGGCGGTCCTTCGGGCGGATGTATCCCCGCATCCCTCATTGATACAGAAGTTGATTACGATAACCTCGTTGCAATCGGCTGTATGATGGGTTCGGGCGGACTTATCGTAATGGACGAAGACACCTGTATGGTTGATATGGCTAAGTTCTTCCTTGAGTTCACGGTTGATGAGTCGTGCGGTAAGTGCACACCCTGCCGTGTTGGTACAAGAAGACTTCTTGAAATGCTCGAAAAAATTACTAAAGGACAGGGCACACTCGAGGATATCGATAAACTTGAGGAACTTTGCCACTACATAAAGGCAAACTCGCTGTGCGGTCTTGGACAGACAGCGCCCAACCCTGTTTTAGCAACACTTAACTTCTTCCGCGATGAGTATGTTGCACACGTTGTTGATAAGAAGTGCCCCGCAGGCGTATGTAAAGACCTTCTTACATTTGTTATCGATAAGGATAAATGTATCGGTTGCGGTATGTGCGCAAGAAACTGCCCGGCTGATGCTATCAGCAAGACTGATTATGTTGCCGAGGGACACAAACTTCCGTCCTACACCATTGACGCTGACAAGTGCGTTAAGTGCGGTGCCTGTATCGGAAATTGTAAGTTCAAGGCAATATCTAAACAATAAGGAAAGGAGCCGATAAAAATGGAAATGATTAATGTGAAAATCAACGGCATCCAGGTAAGTGTGCCGAAGGGCTCCACCATATTGGAGGCTGCCCGTGCCGCAGGTGTAGAGATTCCTACACTCTGCTTTATGAAAGAAAAGAACGAAATCGGTGCTTGTCGTATCTGCGTTGTTGAGGCGACCGGTGCTCGCGGTCTTGTAACCGCTTGTGTATATCCCGCCGCAGACGGAATGGAGGTTTTCACCAACACAGAAAAGGTGCAGAAAGCCCGTAAGACAACACTCGAACTCATTCTTTCCACCCACGAAAAGAAATGTCTTTCCTGCGCTCGTTCAACCAACTGCGAGTTGCAGAAACTCTGTCTTGAATATGGCGTTGACGAGGATGCTTTCGGCGGTTACAAACCCGTGTATCCGATTGACAAGTCAACACCTCACCTCGTTCGCGACAACAACAAGTGTATACTCTGCCGTCGTTGTATTGCCGCTTGTAACGAGCAGTTCGTTAGCGTAATCGGCGCCAACGACCGTGGTATCCACACAAATGTTGGCTCACCCTTCAACGCAGAACTTAAAGATACACCCTGTATCTCCTGCGGTCAGTGTACTGCGGTTTGCCCCACAGGCGCACTTACAGAACAGGATGACACAGATAAGGTTTGGGCAGCACTTTCTGACCCCGACAAGTACGTTGTTGTTCAGACTGCTCCTTCTATCCGCGCAACACTCGGCGAGTGCTTCGCGATGCCGATTGGCACAAATGTAGAGGGCAAGATGGTTGCCGCTCTTCGCAGACTTGGTTTTGATAAGGTGTTTGATACCGACTTCGCAGCCGACCTTACAATCGTAGAAGAGGCTAACGAACTCGTTGAACGCATTAAAAACGGTGGTACACTTCCGATGATTACTTCCTGCTCACCCGGTTGGGTTAAGTTTGCAGAGTATTATTATCCGGATATGCTTAACCACCTTTCTACCTGCAAATCTCCTCAGCAGATGGCAGGTGCAGTAATTAAGACATATTACGCAGAGAAGATGGGTATCGACCCTGCGAAGATTGTTAGCGTATCTGTTATGCCCTGTACCGCTAAGAAGTTTGAAATCGGCCGTGACGATGAATCAGCTGCAGGTGTTCCGGACGTTGATATTGCACTTACAACACGCGAACTTGCTCGTATGATTCAGCGCGCAGGTATCAACTTCACAGCACTTCCTGATGAAGAGTTTGACAGTCCGCTCGGCGAAGATACCGGCGCAGCCGTAATCTTCGGCGCAACAGGCGGTGTTATGGAAGCGGCTCTTCGTACCGCTAACGACTGGCTCACAGGCAAGGACAACACCGATATTGATTTCCACGCTGTTCGCGGCACAATGGGACTCAAACAGGCTGCTGTCAACATTGCAGGTAACGAAATCAAGGTTGCTGTTGCATCGGGCGCTGCTGCTGCAAGAGTTGTTATGGAAAAACTTAAAGCAGGTAACCCTGACGGTTGGACCTTTATTGAAATTATGGGATGCCCCGGCGGCTGTGTAAACGGCGGCGGTCAGCCCATTCAGCCTCAGTCGGTACGCGATACCGTTGACCTCAAGGCTGTTCGTGCAAAGGCGCTTTATGATCAGGATGCCTCAATGGCACTCCGCAAGTCGCACGAATCTCCCGTTGTTAAGAAACTCTATGAAGAGTGGTATGACGGTTTCGGCGGACACAAAGCACACCACGATTTGCACACATCTTACGTTGCTCGTAAGAAATATTAAAATTAAAACTCCCCTCGAAAGAGGGGAGTTTTTAATTTAGATAAAAGATAAAAGTGAAGAGTGAAAAGGTAAGGTATGCCTTCGGCACAGATTATACGCTTTTTATGCTAAATGTAATTTTTTAAGCAACCTTTCGGGCAAGACGGTTTTGAGGGTTTTAAGATTTATAATAAGGAACGTGCCGCCAAGCACTATGCCTGATACCGCAATGCAGAAAACGCTTACAAGGCGCGATGCACTGCCGATTGGTAATATAAATCTTAAAAGTATGCCGAGCGCAATCATAACGGCAAAAGATAAAAGCGCGCGGGGCAGAGCCGCAAAGGTTTCTTTGTAGCAAAACCCAAGTTTCCGCTTAAGGAATGAAAGGCTTATAATGTTGGAAAGCGCGTAGCCTATAAAGGTTGCTAAAATCGCGCCGTAATAACCCTTTAGTCCTACCTTGTGGAACAAATACATAAACGGCACGTCAAGCGCGAGGTTTACAAGCAGTCCCAACAGTACACTTGTAAAAATTATGCGCTTTTTGTTGAGGCTCTGTAAAAGCGAGTTTACGATTATATAAAGACAGTCAAGCACCTTGACAAGAATGGTAAAACGGATAATATTTATACCCGTTTGATTTCTCGCATAAAATACGGTCCAAAAACTTTCCGCCATAATGCTTATGAAAAGCGAAAGCGGCAAAATTACAAAAAGTATAATTTTAAGACATTTGTTAAAGTTGCTGTTGACGGCATCGCGGTTGCCCTTTGTGTAGTCTGATACGATATGCGGTATAAGACTAACTATCAGTCCCGTAGCAACGGCGGCCACAATAGCACTGTATTTGGTGCCCCAGGTGGTGAATACGCTGCTTATAAACTCGGTCTCGGCGCCCGTGAAATCAAGACGGGGCAGAGTGTTTAGCACCAAGAGCATATCGGTTGTGGAATAAAGCGTGTTTGCAAGGTTTATTACAACAAACGGCACCGCGTACAAAACCAGTTCGCGCGTTACTAATATATCAAGTTCCTTATCCTTGGTAACAAGGGTAGAAAGTCCAAGTTCCTCGCGGTTTTTCTGTACGGTGTGGGTGAGATAAATAAAGGAAACAAGACCGCCAACACCCGCCGCAACACAGGAAACGGCAACGGCATATTTTATTGGCAGACGGAAAACATTTACACAAAGGAAACTGCCTACAAGGATTATGCCAACGCGGACAAGTTGTTCTATAACCTGGCTTATAGACGGCTGTCCTACAAACTTGTTGCCCTGTAAAAATCCGCGTTTTATGGAAAGCAGCGGAACTATAAGCAGCGTAAAGGAAATTGCGCGGATAACAAACACAACATCTGACATCGCGTTGCCACCCTCGATATCGCCGATAATGAGTTTTGCAAGAGGTTTTGAAAAGACAAAACAGACAGCGAAAGAAAGCAAAGAAAAACACGCAATAATCCGTGTTGCGATTTTGTAAAGGCGGATTTTCTTTTCCGTTTGTCCCAGTGCGCCATATTTGCTTATAAGCGCCGAAATTGCAAACGGAATACCCACGCTTGAGATGGAGAGGAATACATTATATATATTATAGGCGTAGGAGTAAAGTGCGCCACCCGCATCGCCGACAATTTCTTTGAACGGAATAACATATAAAATTCCAAGCGCCTTGCTTATAAATATACAAGCGGTGGCAATAAACGCACCCTCTAAAAACGAGGTCTTTTTAAGTTTGCCCACGGCATTTCCTCCTCTCCTATACATATTATATATTATATATGCGTTTTGCGTTTATATCAAGTAAAATGTAAAAACAAAACCCCACAGACTGTTTCTGCGGGGTTTGTGTCTTATTCTTCACAACACGGGTCGGGTTTTTTGGCGGGAGCCTTTTCGGGAATACCTTGGTCGGTGGCGTCACCCAGTCCTGTTGCCTCGCTGAACATAACATCCTTTTTGGTTGCCTCAACAACATCGGTGGGGACAATAATTTTTGCCGCCTGACCGTCTGCCATTTTAACGAGTGCCTCATAACGCTTGAGTTCCAAAACGGCAGCATCGGGTTTTGCCTCAATTATTGCGCGGATACCGTCTGCCTCTGCCTTTTTGGCAAGGAGAAGTGCCTGTGCTTCACCTTCTGCACGGGCAATTCTTGCATCGCGTTCGCCCTCTGCGGCGAGGATTAGCGCCTGTTTGTCGCCTTCTGCACGGGTGATGGCGGCTGCCTTGTGTCCCTCCGCCTGTAACAGCGTTTCGCGGCGGTCACGCTCTGCCTTCATCTGTTTTTCCATTGCCTGTTGGATTTCTTTGGGCGGAATGATGTTTTTAAGTTCAACACGCGTAACCTTGATACCCCATTGGTCGGTCGCATCGTCCAAAATGGCGGTCATCTTGCCGTTTATGGTGTCGCGCGAGGTTAAGGTGCTGTCAAGTTCCAACTCACCAACAATGTTACGAAGTGTAGTGGCGGTAAGGTTTTCAAGCGCATTGATAGGATTAACAACGCCGTAGGCGTAAAGTTTAGCATCAAAAATGCGGAAGAAAACAACGGTGTCTATCTGCATTGTAACATTGTCTTTTGTAATAACGGGTTGCGGGGGCGAGTCAATAACCTGTTCTTTAAGTGTGATTCGTTTCGCAACGCGCTCAATAAGCGGAATTTTAACATGTATACCGGCGCCCCAGGTGGTGCGGTACTTGCCCAAAATTTCAATAACAAATTCGGTCGCCTGTGGTACAATTCGCACATTAGCAAAAATGATAAGAACTACCACAGCAAAAATAATTAACCACATAAATAATTCCTCCTATTTATATTCTACTTAAATTTTATAAAAAAATGCAACATTTGTCAATAGAAACCGATTGTACACGCGAGTAAAATGTGGTAAAATGAAGGGGAAGAAAAAACTGAGGTGAAAATATGAAAATCAGCGGTTTTCAAAAAATGACAGTTCTCGATTTTCCGGGAAAAGTTGCTTGTACCGTTTTTACAAGCGGCTGTAATCTGCGTTGTCCGTTTTGCCATAACGCCCGTCTTGTAACGCGAAAGGTTGAGGAAGACGAGATGGACGAAAATGAAATCCTTACATATATATATAAGCGCAAGGGACTGCTTGACGGCGTTTGTATAACCGGGGGCGAACCGCTGTTGCAACCCGATATAGAAGATTTTATAAAGAAAATAAAAGATGCGGGTTTTGCCGTTAAACTTGACACAAACGGTTTTTACCCTGAAAAACTTGAGCGACTTGTCAATGCGGGGCTTGTGGACTATGTCGCTATGGATATAAAAAATTCACCCGCCGAATACGCAAAAACCTGCGGATTTAAGTCGGTGGGTTTGGAACCTGTAGAAAAATCGAAAAACTTTTTACTCCAAAACCGCGTGGATTACGAGTTTCGCACAACCGTTACAAAAGAACTGCACACAGAGCAGTCGTTGCTTGACGCGGGTAAGTGGATAGCGGGTGCAAAACGCTACTTTCTGCAAGGATTTGTGGATTCAGGCGACCTGATAGGCGAGGGACTTTCCGCACCCGACAAGGCGTTTATGAAACAAGCACAAGAGCGATTGTCGCAATTTGTAGAAAAAGTAGAATTGCGTGGAATATAAATACAAGATATAGTATTTGTGCTTGACATAGTACTCATTATATGGTACTATGTTCAAGCACGAATATTTTATTTTTAGGGGGAAGAATTATGTACGAAGTTATCAAACGTGACGGCGCGACCGTAGAGTTTGACATTTCCAAAATCGCAAAGGCGATTGAAAAGGCATTTGACGCATGTGAGCGCGAGTATAATAGAGATATTATTGACTTTTTGGCGCTCAAAGTTACCGCAGATTACGAGCCGCAGATTAAGGACGGCAAAATTGCTGTTGAAAAAATTCAGGACAGCGTAGAAACCGTGCTTATCAAATCGGGCTATGATGATGTTGCAAAGGCATACATTCTCTATCGTAAACAGAGAGAGAAAATCAGAAACATCAAAAGCACATTCCTTGATTATAAGGACATTGTTAACAGTTACGTTAACATCACCGACTGGCGTGTTAAGGAAAACTCCACCGTTACCTATTCGGTTGGCGGTCTTATTCTTAGCAACTCGGGCGCTATTACTGCAAACTATTGGCTGTCTGAAATTTATGACGAAGAAATTGCCGAGGCACACAGAAACGGCGATTTACATCTTCACGACCTTTCAATGCTCACAGGTTACTGCGCAGGTTGGTCGCTTAAGCAGTTAATACAGGAAGGTCTTGGCGGCGTTTCGGGCAAGATTACATCTGCACCCGCAAGTCACTTGGCTACCCTCTGCAACCAGATGGTTAACTTCCTTGGCATTATGCAAAACGAGTGGGCGGGCGCACAGGCTTTCTCCTCATTTGATACCTATTTAGCACCGTTTGTAAAGGTGGACAACCTTTCCTATGAACAGGTTAAAAAGTGCATCGAGTCGTTTGTTTACGGCGTAAACACTCCGTCTCGTTGGGGCACACAGGCACCTTTCTCTAACATTACTCTTGACTGGACCGTTCCTGCCGACCTTGCAGAACTTAACGCTATCGTTGGCGGCAAGGAAATGGACTTCAAGTATAAAGACTGTAAAGCGGAAATGGATATGATAAACAGAGCGTTTATCGAAATTATGATTGAAGGCGATGCCAACGGCCGCGGCTTCCAGTATCCGATTCCGACATACTCTATCACAAGAGATTTCGATTGGTCTGAAACACAGAACAATAAACTCCTTTTCGAGATGACCGCAAAATACGGCACACCGTATTTCTCTAACTATATCAACAGTGATATGGAACCGTAAGATGTTCGTTCAATGTGCTGCAGACTTCGTCTTGATTTGCGCGAACTTCGCAAAAAGTCGGGCGGATTCTTCGGTAGCGGCGAAAGCACAGGTTCTGTCGGCGTTGTTACCATCAATATGCCGAGAATTGCATATCTTTCCAAGACACCCGAAGAATTCTATCAGCGCCTTGACCATTTGATGGATATTGCGGCTCGTTCTCTCCATGTAAAGCGCACAGTTATAACAAAGTTGCTTGACGAGGGACTTTATCCCTACACCAAGCGTTATCTCGGTACATTCGCAAACCACTTCTCAACCATTGGTCTTGTCGGTATGAACGAGGTAGGTCTTAACGCCGCTTGGCTTCAAAAAGATATGACACACAAGGAAACACAGGAATTTTCCAAGGATGTTCTCAACCATATGCGTGAGCGCCTTTCCGACTATCAGGAAGAATACGGCGACCTCTACAACCTTGAAGCAACACCTGCAGAATCCACATCATACCGTCTTGCAAAGCACGACAGAAAACACTATCCCGACATTAAAACTGCGGGTGACTGTGATGCAACACCTTATTACACCAACTCTTCACACCTGCCGGTTGGCTTTACAGAGGATGTGTTTACTGCGCTTGATATGCAGGATGAACTCCATACGCTTTACACCTCGGGTACTGTTTTCCACGCATTCCTTGGAGAGCGTCTGCCTGATTGGCGTACAACCGCAAACCTTGTTCGCAAGATTGCAGAAAACTATAGACTGCCTTACTATTCAATAAGCCCGACATACTCCGTATGTAAAAACCACGGCTATATCGCGGGTGAGGAATTTAAGTGCCCCGACTGTGGCAGCACCACCGAGGTTTACAGCCGTATTACAGGCTACTACCGTCCTGTTCAGAACTGGAATGACGGAAAGAGTCAGGAATATAAAGACCGTAAGGTTTATGACATCGGCAAGTCTAAACTCACAAAGAGCCACGCAGAGCCCTGCGCTTGTTGTGAGGAAGAAAAGACAGTAAAAACAGCCGTTACAACCGCACTGCTTTTCACTACAGCAACCTGCCCCAACTGCAAGATTGCTTGTGCGCTTTTAGACAAAGCGGGTGTTAAGTACGATAAAATACTTGCAAACGAACAACCCGACCTCGCTAATGAGTACGGCATCAAACAAGCCCCCACACTCGTAGTAGCAGACGGTGACGGAGTTTTGAAACTTGCGGGTGTTTCGGAAATTAAGAAATATCTCGGACAGTAATTATGTATGATATTATAGTTGTTGGCGGAGGTCCTGCGGGACTGACCGCGGCGCTCTACGCACTGCGCGCAAACAAGTCGGTGCTGATAATTGAAAAGGCTACCTTCGGCGGACAGATTACCTATTCGCCGAGGGTGGAAAACTACCCTGGTATTCCCGATACAAGCGGAAACGAAATTGCCGATAAACTTCTTGACCAGGTGTTGTCACAGGGTGCAGATGTTGAACTTTCAAAGGTTTTGGAAATTCGTGACGGCGCTACCAAAACGGTGGTGACAGAGGACGGAGAGTTCGAGGCTAAAGCGATAATTATCGCAACAGGCGCAAGACACCGTATGCTCGGAATAGCGGGTGAAGAAAAGTTGGTGGGCGAGGGCATCTCGTTCTGTGCCGTTTGTGACGGCGCGTTTTATAACGGAAAAGAGGTTGCCGTTGTCGGCGGCGGAAACTCCGCACTGCAGGAGGCGTTGCTTCTTTGCGAGAACGCAAGTCGCGTTACGGTTATACAGAATCTGCCGTACCTAACGGGTGAAAAACGCCTTGCCGACCGTCTCTATGCCAATGATAAAGCCACAGTTTTGCTTTCCAAAACTGTTAAAGGTTTTGTGGGCGACAGCACACTTTCGGGCGTTGTAATCTCTGATGCCGAAACGGGTGAAGAACAGACGCTTAAAGTTGATGGACTTTTCGTTGCAATCGGACTTGTTCCGCAGAACGAGCCTTTTTCGAACGTAATAGCGCTTAACGATTACGGCTATGCCGATTCGGGCGAGGACTGCCGCACACAAACAGACGGAATTTTTGTCGCGGGTGACTGCCGCCAAAAACGCATCCGTCAGGTGACAACCGCCGTAGCAGACGGCGCCGTTGCCGCACTTGCCGCGTGTGATTACATTGATAATATGTAAAATTAAAACCGACCGATTTACATTCGGTCGGTTTTGTGTTAGAATAAGTACGAGGTGAAATTATGAAGATAGTAATTACCGATGCCGATACCGTTTTTGACAGCAACGTAAAGGCAGATATATTCGAAAAATTTGGCGAACTTGTGGTTTATCCGCTTACGAGCGAAGACGAACTTTGTGAGCGAATAAAAGACGCCGATATGGTGCTTTGCAACAAAACACAGATAGGCAAACGCGAAATGGACGCCGCAAAAAACCTTAAATATATCGGACTTTTCGCAACGGGATTTAATAATATAGACACCGTTTACGCAAAAAGCAAAGGCATAACCGTCTGTAATGCCCCCGGCTACTCGACCGAGGCGGTTGCGCAACACGCTATAGCGCTTATGTTACAGGCGCTCAACCGCGTGGGAGACTATAATAAAATCGTGGCAGAGGGCGATTGGCAGAAAAGCCGCACTTTTTCGCTTTTTCCGTTTCCCATATATGAACTAAGCGGTAAAACTCTCGGTATTGTGGGCTATGGCGCGATAGGCAAACGCGTTGCAGATGTTGCAAAAGCGTTCGGAATGCGCGTACTCGTTCATAACCGCAGCCGCGTGGAAGACGAGAGTGTAACACAGGTACCGCTTGATACGCTGCTTAAAGAGAGCGATGTGGTATCGCTACACTGTCCGTTAAATGCGGATTCCGAAAAAATTATGAACGCCGACGCGTTTTCAAAAATGAAAGACGGCGCCGTTTTTGTAAACACCGCGCGAGGACCGCTCGTTGACGAAGAGGCGCTGCGGGATGCGCTCATAAGCGGCAAACTTTTGGCGGCGGGTGTAGATGTTCTTTGCACCGAACCGATGAGCGAAGACTGTGTGCTTTTCGGAATAGAAAACTGTTATATAACGCCCCATATTGCTTGGGCGGGACTTGAAACCCGAACACGACTTATGGGCGTTGTGGAGGAAAACATAAACGCCTTCCTTTCGGGAACACCCAAAAATGTAGTATCTTAAAAGCAAAAACGGACGGGATTACCCGTCCGTTTAATTTTATAAATCTATCGCCAAAACCGACATTGCGGGGACTTCAATTTCGCCAAGGTCGTGCGTTTTTCCGTTTGCCTTGATTTTAAGCGTTTCTTTTTGTTTTCCGCAAAGCAGATTGATTACAAAACAGGTGGCGTTCGTTCCGTCTTCAATAACCGTTGTCCATAGCGCCTTGCCCGAACACTCTGCAACAGGTTCTGCGCCGAGCATACGGAACAGTCGGTCGATTAGCATATTTTGGCTGAAATATCTGTAATCGAAAGTGCCGCCAAACCAAACAAACTCGCCCTTGCCAACACTTTTCTTATAAGCAACGGGGGTACCGTTTTGCTCTTTCCACAAAACAGGCTCGGCGTTTTCTATCATACAGGTGTAAATTTTGCTGATACCGTAAGCCTTTTCGCCATCAGCAAAACAAATTGAACTCTGTGCGCTGTTTGTAACCCTCTCGATTTCGCCAATACCGAGGAAATCTTTGAGGATTGTGCAGGGGTTAAAATCTTCGTCAAGTTCGGGAACAAACGGGGTTATAAGCACCTTGCCACCCGCTTTCAAAAACTTTACAATATTTTCCTGTTTTTCTTTTGCCATTCTGCCGTCACAGGTTAAAACAAGCGGTTTTGAAGTATCAAGTTCGTGCGAGAGTTCGATATAACGCGGGTGGTATCCTTCGCCCAACATTGCAAAACAAATGTCTTCTGTATATTTGTTGAGTTTAATGCCGTCACGCGCAAAACGCGGAACATAGCGGTCCTGTCGGCGTTGTTCCCAGGTGAAACCAAGTTGGATATTATATTTGCGCTCTGCGCGTTGCATCCAACTGTGTTTTATAGAATATTCGTTTCGCGCCTTTTGGCAATAATAGTGGGGACGGATTTCGCCGTCAGCACTTATGGCGGCGTGGTAATCGTAAACATCACCCGTGTGGCCTGAGTTGTTAAAGTTAGGACCGCCCGTAAAGATATAATAATTTGCACCTTGAAGCCCCAATGCGTTTTGCGCCATATAGAAAGCCGAAAGCGGCTCTGTGTACATAGTGGGGAAATCCGAAAGGTTGCCGCCTTGCATTTCAAAAAGGGTACGCGGCGAGCCAATTTCGCTTATTATATCCAGCGATGCCATCCATTTAAGATATTGTTGCGGTGTGGGGTTGTTATCCCAGGTGGGATTCAGGGTATAATAGTGGTCGGTACCCATAAGACAGGGCATACCGCCTTCGCCGAGTACACTCGGCAGATTGTAAAGCAAAGGCGATTCATTGAGCGATGCCGCGTTAGCGCAAAGCGGAACATCAATCCCGCTATCCCGCAACCAAGAAACGACCGTAGCCGCATATCTTTCTATGGATTTACAGTAAGAATTGAGATAATCGCTTGAAAAACGCTGACCGAAAACGGTGTCGGTGCTCGGTGCGTTTTTTTGCGGATTAACATCGGTGAAATCGGCAAAATCGGTGCCATATGCCGTGTTCATAGCCGAGGCGGTGCCATATTTTTCTCTCAAAAATTCGGGGTAATGGCCGCCCGTTTTGCCCACACCCATACCGGCGGGATTATAATCAATAGAACCCGACCAGACCTGAACACCGCAAAGTTCGTTATCCACCTGCACCGAAACAATGGGGCCGCCATTGGTTACAAGAAACGGGCGAATTTTCTCACACGCGGCGCGAATGTATTTTTCTGATTTTTCTAAAAACACAGGGTGGAGATAAGAAACGGCGCCCTTTGATATAACCGTTCCGTCTTGGCGCTGTGCTAAAATTTCGGGGTATCCGTCTGTAAGCCAAACGGGCAAACCGTTGCGAACAAGTTCGGCATACTGGTAAGGGCCGGGACGGGCAATTACCATCAAATCAAGTTTGTCACAGAGGGTTAAAAATTCTGTTAGATTGCGCTGGGGGCAGTCGTCAAAAATAATATTGCCCTCGGTTTCCTCGTGCACAATCCACGGAATATATGTAGCAACGGCATTTGCACCGCTTTCTTTAAGGAGCAGAAGTCTTCTTTTCCAATCATCGTGCGGAACGCGGAAATAGTGAAACTCACCCGATATAAAAGGAGCGGGTTCGCCGTCAATAAAATATCCGTTCTTATCCCAGGTCAGCGTGTGGTTCATAAAATCGCTCCTTTATCTTCCGTTCTTCTGTATTTTTATTATAGTAAAAAACCTACATTTTGCAAGTGTCAAAATGTAGGTTTAATCGTGTCTTTTGGGATTTTAATTACCAAAAGAGTTAATGGTGGTGATGGCAGTGACCTGTGTGGGTGTGCGGAGTGTGACAATGCGGCGCGGAACAATGTGTATGCTCTGTTTCGGTTTCAATTGTGGCACAGTGGATGTCCAGTTCTGAAAGGGTTTTTCTCACGGCATCTTTAACTTCACAGGGCTCTGCATTTGTTACAATATGCATAGAGGCACAGCAATGTATGCCATCCAGATTCCACAGGTGTAGGTGGTGCACACAGAGCACACCGTCTATCTTTTTAATGCGAGTTTCTATGTCGGACAGGTTCTTTCCGCGCGGCGTTTTAAGTAAAAAAAGGTCTAAAATTTCCCTGCCGTTTTTAAGTGCGTTTATGAGAATAAACACCGCAACAAAAAGCGAAATGAGCGGGTCTATAATAGAAAAATCGGTAAATCTCATAAACAACGCACCCAAAAGAACGATTAGCCAACCAAGCACATCTTCTAACATATGCAGATTTACTGCCCGTCCGTTAAGACTTTTTTCGCCGTGTGTAAAATATGCGGCAAACAAGTTTACAGCGGTGCCTATGATGGCAAAAATTAACATTCCGTCATAGTTTATAGGCTCTGGGTTCAATAAGCGGCGAAAAGCGCCGACAATAACAAATACCGAGCCTATAATTAAAACACCGGTTGTTATTGCGCTGCCAAGCACCGAATACCGCGCATATCCGTATGTATATGTGCTGTCGGGTGTCTTTTTTGCTTTTCTTTCCAACAAAAAAGAAAGACCGATACTCAAAGCATCGCCAAAATCGTGTACGGCGTCTGAAAGAATTGAAATACTACCTGTTAAAAATCCGCCGACCGTTTCAAATATTGAAAATAAAAGATTTAGTAAAAATGCAATTAAAATTTTTCCTTCGGTTTTCATACCAACACCCCGTTGATTTTCTGAAAAAATGTGGTACAATATGTATGTTATAGAACACATTGTTCGGTATTATTATATTCATCCGTAAAACTTTATCAACATATATGTCGGGCGGAATGTTCATTACCGAACAAAAAACCAAAATTGTACGGAGGCCATTATGGATAGACGGCAAAGAAAAACAAGGGAAGCCGTTTTTTCGGCATTTATCGAATTGCTTTCTAAAAAGGATGTAAATAAAATTACGGTAGGGGAAATAATTGAACGCGCCAATGTTAGCAGAGCAACCTTTTATGCGCATTTCGAAACCAAAGATTTTTTGCAAAACGAACTGTGTGAAGAACTGTTTTTGCATATATTCGATGCCGCAGAGGGCAACGCCGCACATACGCGCATTTTTGATTGCGATGCACCCGATTCGGTGTTTTTACATTTGTTTTTGCATCTAAAAAAGAATGACAATAACATTTTACAATTACTTGCAAGTAGTAATAACGATTTGTTTTTGCAGTATTTCAAAAAAGGTGTCAGCCGACTTGTAGAAAGCCAGATAGCCTTGTTTGAAAGCGAAAAGCAAAAAGGATTGCCTCGCGATTTTCTTATAAACCACATAAGCGCAACCCTTGTTGAAACGGTACGCTGGTGGATACAAAACGGAATGGTACAAACGCCGGAGGAAATCACAAAATATTTTCTTCTTGCGGTGGGAAAAAACTAACAATTCATAATGGCGCATTGAATTTTTTAGTGTTCTATGATATTATATAAAAAACATAGGTTTGTAAGATTGTTAAAAAATTTTTTGCAAAAACAAGCAAAAAAAGGAGAGCGTTATGGCGAAGGAAAAAGCAACCAGAAACAAGACAATTGACACTTCGTTGACTGAAGGACAGATTTATCTTGACCGTTGTATTGAGGTTACACAAAAACAAAACGATATTTATGGCGTTGTGGATAAAACGATAATAGGTAATATGCTTGATGTCTGTTCGTTATTGCCGCCTAAAAGTGTGGATTTGATTATTGCCGACCCACCGTACAATATTACAAAAACTTTTAATGGAAAAACCTTTGTTAAAAAGAAAGAATTAGAGTATGAAAAATACACTCGACAATGGTTAGGTGCGGTTAAATCATTGTTGAAAGACAATGGCTCGATTTATGTTTGCTGTGATTGGGAAACAAGTCTTATAGTCGGAAAGGTTTTAAGTGAGTTTTTTCAGATTAGAAACCGTATTACTTGGCAACGCGAGAAAGGCCGCGGCGCCAAGGCCAATTGGAAAAACGGAATGGAGGATATTTGGTTTGCAACAAACGGCAACGAATATGTGTTTAATCTTGACGCCGTTAAAATCAGAAAAAAAGTAATTGCACCATACCGAACTGACGGAAAGCCAAAAGATTGGACTGAAACAGAAAACGGCAACTATCGTGATACTTGCCCGTCAAATTTTTGGGATGATATTACTATTCCTTTTTGGTCAATGCCAGAAAACACCGCACATCCCACACAAAAACCTGAAAAACTAATTGCAAAAATTGTACTTGCAAGTTCTCTTGAGGGCGGTGTTATTCTCGACCCTTTTTTAGGCTCTGGAACCACGAGCGTTGTTGCCAAAAAACTTAATCGTCACTATATAGGCATTGAAGCAGAACGGTTGTATTGTGTTTGGGCGGAACAACGGCTTGAAATGGCAGAAAGCAACGGGGAAATTCAAGGATATGCAAACAGAGTGTTTTGGGAGAGAAATTCTTTGTCCGAACAGAAACAAGTTGTTGAAAAAGGTGAAAAGAAGAAACGGCACAAGAGTGTGAAACAAGGACAAATGTTGCTTTTGGGAGGCAGCGAAAATGTATAATAAAGATATTATCAAACAATTAGTTGATTTTGTTTTAAGCGAAAGCGGAAAGACAGATAAGCTGAAATTACAAACATTAGTGCAGCAAAAGTTTTCTTTGGTGAAAGAAAGAAGTGTTTTTTATTGTGAAAATTTTGCTATTCGTTTTTGCAAAGCAAAATCAAAAAATTTCGGAAATACGGTGTTGGCGTTATCAGCACTCCACAAGTATGATGGCAGACCCTTTTTTGTTTGTTCGGTTACGCCGGCACAAAACTATTTGATGTTGGCTAATACAACATTTTTAACAAAGATAAGTCATTCTTCTCAAGAATTGCGTTGTGATAATATCAAGGGTAGTTTCAATGGAAGCGATATCATGCGAGAGTTTGAAGGGGTTGAAAATAACCCTAAAAACTTTGAGTATCTATATAGTGTTCATGAGAACTATACTTTTGAAGAAAATCTTGAGCGTTTGGTCGAAGCCACAAACGATATTGTACCTACAGGAAAAAAGTTTATACCGACTGAAACACAGCGAGAACGAATTAAGGATTCTGTTGATAGGGCGATTTCTTTTCTGAACTCAAAAGAATACGAGGAATTGAATAATGATTTGAACGAGCGTGTACATGCAGTCGAATCCGAAATTGCGATAGCCGCCTTTATTGAAAATGTTAATTTGCGTGGCAGAATTATAGAGTATTTGATTACCGCGGAAGATGATTTGAAGGCTACATTAATGCGCTGTTTGCGCACAAGGCAACCTCTTCCTCAGATTTTTACAGCTGATGATTTAGGGGATTACGAGCGAGATTTTGGCGGGTATCTTACGGCAACAGACATAAAGACAAAAGTTCTTTTCTTGTCCAGTAATCCCAAAGGGTATAATATTGATAAACTTCTTGAGTTTCTCGCTAAAGAAAAAAGTGTATACTTGATTTTCATAATTACCGTTGACAAAGACAGAAAAATTCAAACGCGTCTATGTTCAATGTATAATAAACAACTTTTATCTGGCACAAGAATTATCAAGCATTGGGCAGGACGAAATTCGCGCGGGGTGACTCAATATGAAGGCAAAGCGTTAGAGTCTGTTGTTATGGACTATGACGTTAAAATCAACCGCGAAGAGTCGTTGGCTTTTATATCAAAATGTCTTTCTTGTTAAAGATAAAACAAATCAAAGAAAAAACAAATCAAAGAAAAAACAGAACTGCTTTGGCAGTTCTGTTTTTTTGGCTTCATTAATACTAATTCAAAAGCATTTTGCGACATTTTTTAAGCCTTATGAAAGACTTCAATTTAGTTAATCCATATTAGCAAAAACGCGCATTGCCTGTTTTACATTCTCGCGCATACCGATTTCTGCATCTGCAAGAATGTCGTGGAATTGAGTGTACTTTTTATCGGCAACAGCCTCTGCACCTGCTCTCGCCATATAGGTGTAATAATTGATTTTGCGAACGCCTCTGCGGATTACTTCTTTGAAATCCTTGTCGCTTATGCCAGAGCCGCCGTGCATAACCATAGGAGCGCCCATAACGGCACAGATGTTGCTGACTCTTTCAAAATCAAGTTTAGGCTCCTGTGTGTAGGTTCCGTGGGCGGTACCGAAAGCACAGGTAAGCGCATCTACATGTGTCTTTTCTACAAACTCTGCTGCTTCTTCGGGTTCGGTGAAGACAGATTCGGTTTTTTCTTCTTCCCATTCTCTTGAGCCCATCGAGCCAATCTCTGCCTCAACAGATGCGTTATATTTCTTAGCAAGTTCTACAACCTTTTTGGTGTTTTCTATGTTTTCCTCACCGCTTAAGGTAGAGCCGTCATACATTACAGAGGTAAATCCTAAATCCAACGCTCTTTTTATGTAATCAAAATCTTCGCCGTGGTCAAGGTGAACACAAACCGGAACTTTGGCTCTCTTGGCAAACAATACCATAAGTTCTGCAATGTCGTCAAGGTTGCAAACGCCGATATCCTCATGAACCTGCGCGTGCATAATAACAACGGGAAGGTCGAGTTCTTCGGCGGCAGAAATGACAGCCTTAAGACTTGTCAGATTCGGGGTGTTGAAAGCGCCGAGGGCGATTTCTTTTTCTTTTGCAATTTCTAATACTTCTTTCAGATTTACAAGCATTGATACCTCTCCTTATAAACTTTTTGTTAAATCATAGATTTTTTTATATTTTGTGAACAAGTTTGCATATACGGCGCTGCTTTGTTTGTTTGGTTTGAAAACCTTGCGAACGGGCGCCATTTTTTGTACGGCAGAAGACATATCACAGAAAACATTACACGCAACACCCGTAACGGCAGAAGCACCCGCGGCGCCAACCTCTTTACAGTCAAGCGCGGTTATGTCGGTGTTTAGAATGTCTGCCTTTATCTGAAGCCATAAATCAGATGTGGCACCGCCGCCCGTTGCCCTTATTTCGCTGATGTCACCCGTAAGCGGTTTCATTGTGTTGAAATTAAGTTTCATCTCGTAAGAGGTGCCTTTCATAAGGGCTTTGTATATGTCGTATTTGGTTGTTTCCTGAGTTATGCCGATAAAAGCGGCTTTTGAATCGCTGTCCATATACGGCGTTGCAGCGCCCGAAAAGTGCGGAAGAATAAGTATTCCTGTTGCTTTGTCGCTTACCTTTTTGTCGAGTTCTGCATATATGTTCAGACCGTTTTCCAATGCCACTTTATGTTCCAACTCGGCAAAGTTATCTCTGAACCATTTAAGTGTGCTGCCGCCCGAGTAGGAAAGGGCATAACACGCGTACAACCCGTCTGTAAAGGGAACAACGGAATAACCGTTTTCGTAGAAATCAAGGTCGCGCGGTTTTTCTTTAAGAATAACGGGAATACATTCAACAGTGCCCGTGCCATCCATTGCCTTGTCACAGTCAAATACACCCGCGCCAATCATAGCGGCAACCTGGTCGTGACAACCGTTAACAATCAAAAGGTCATAATCGATACCGAGTTCGCGTTTAAGTTCTTCGCGGAGAGGTCCCGCAATATTACCCATTTGAACGGGAGTGGACATAAGCGACATATCGATGTTAAGAGCATCAAAAACATCCTTCATCCAGCATTTTTTCTCGATATCAAAAGCGCCGGTACGCGCCGCAAGAGAAAAGTCAATCGCCGCAACTGCGGAAAGGGTGTATACAATAAAATCCTGACCTAAAAGGATTCTTTTGCATTTTGAAAACGCATCGGGGTTGTTGTTTTTAAGCCAAAGTATTTTAGAAATACTGTACATCGGGTGGGGTTTTGCACCGGTGCTCAGGGTTAAGTATTCCTCACCGCAAAGGTCGCACAAGGTTTTACATTCTTCGGCGCCGCGCGGGTCGGTATATAACATAGAAGGCGCTAAAACCGAATCGTTTTCATCAAGCATAGCAAAGGTTTCGCCAAAACTTGTAACGCCTAAAGCATCAATCTTATAATCGTGTGCGGCTTTCTTCAGAATTGACAAAACGCTTGATTTTATAACATTAAAGTCAATTTCGTGACAACCGTTTTCGTGTACAACATCATATTCTTGGTAATATGTACAGAGCAGTTCGGATTTTTCGTTATAAAGTACGATTTTGCAGCCGGTAGTGCCTAAATCTATTCCGCCAACAACCATAAAAGCAACACTTCCTATAAGTATTTTTTTTATCTTAACAAAAGAATCCTTACGCTTAAAGATAAAATCGTTCGTAAAATGATAAATTTGTACAAAATTTGTACAAAAAAGATTGTTAGGAGGATTTTGCAATCCAACCTAACAACCTTTATTTTGAACGGTTTTTCTTTCGGTAATCGGTGGCGGATATGCCGATAAACTGTTTGAAAACGCGGGAAAAATGTCCGTAATCCGAAAACCCAACCTTATATGCAATTGTGCTGACCGACTCATCGGTTTCGTCAAGGAGTTTAAGCGCGTGATTGATTCTTTGTTTCCGTATGTAGAGGGCAAGACTGCACCCTAAATACTCTTTTGATATGCTGTACATTCGCGTACGGCGAATATGAAATTCCGCGCAAACATCTTCAATGCTTATTTCTTTTTCAATATTGTTTTCAATGAACCTGTCCATATGCCGTATAAATTCAGAGCGTTGCGGAACCACCCATTGATTTGAAAGCATATAGGTCGTAATGGCTTGTAACACCGTAACACAGGCGGTTAATTGCGCCGATGTTTTTACCGGGATATTGTCTATTGCTTTTTCTATACCTGTAAATTTTTCTTCTGAAAACAGGGTTTTCAGGTTGTGCTTTGTTTCCGCTAGATTATCGCGGTCGACCAACACCTGTCCGAACATTACATAACCTAAAATGCCGTTGTTGTCATAAATGGGGGTGACCGCTTCAAACAGTCCCAGATGGCAAAAATATTCCGATGTTTTGCCCGATTTTGAACAAAGGTCAATGTTTTTTCGGTCGCAGTCGGCACACCGTTTGCGCCAACGCTCATCATTCCAAATAATGTTGCAAAAAGAGTCTTTGCCCGAGGGATATTCCAAAAGTTCTTCTTTGTCCTTATTAAAAAGAACGATTTTTATGTTTGTAAGGGTGTAAAAATCGCGAAAAATCTTAAAAAGATTCGTTGTGTTTATATCCATCATAATTATCACCTTTATAAATTATAGCAAACACAACTTTTTAAGTCAATTATCACGAGCAATTTTTATGTATTTTTTATTTGATTTTGAACGATTATTACATATATCGCACAAATCAATCTTTTTTCAAACGAGTATTTATAATATAATTTCCACAGAAGCACAAGAGTTGGGAGGGGATTTTATGAATTTTGCAGATAAAAGCGCAAGACAAGAAGTTTTGGGATATATCGGCAACGATTACCAGATTGGCGGAACGCGACACTATAGATTGGAGTCGGGTGCGTCTGATGGATGCCGCTGTATAGATGTTCGCACAGGAAGCGGATTTGAATATACTGTTGTCTGTGACCGCGGACTTGATATTTCTCTGGCATCGTACAAGGGTATTAACCTATCATATCTTACAGAGAATATGGAATCCCATCCTGCTTTTTACGATTCGCGTGATGCGGAATGGATAAGAACTTTTTCTGCGGGATTGCTTACAACCTGTGGCCCCAACAACATAAGTTCTCCTTGCGAGGACGGCGGCGAAAAGTTGGGCCAACACGGAAGATGGTCGGCATTTTCAGCAAAACAGGTGTGTGACCTTACTGATTTCCGAAGCGGCAATATAGAAATTCGCGGCACAATGCGCGAGTCATATCCGTTTGGCTGCAAACTTAAAATTAACAGAAAAATCACATCACAATTCGGAAAATCGTCTGTGATAATTGAGGACTGCATAGAAAACGAGGGCGGAAATCCCGTACCGCTTAATCTTTTGTATCACATAAATTTCGGATATCCGCTAATAAACGAACAAGCCGAAATATATGTTTCGTCACAAAACTGTGAGGGATATGACGATTATTCACAAGAGCGTATAAACGAGTGGAAAAAGTTCAAGGCGCCGAACGCCGAAAATGCAGAGATAAATTATCTGCACACCTTTGGCTTACAGGAAAAACAGGCGGTTGCTATGGCGTACAATAAAGATATTGCGGACGGACTTGCTGTGTATATCAAGTTTAACCCCGAGCAGTTGCCGTATTTGACAGAGTGGAAACTTGAAAATATAAAAGATTATGTGTTAGCGCTTGAACCTGCCAATGTTCCGTGTGAGGCACGAAATGTTTTAAGAAAAAGGGATATGCTACCGTATTTAGAACCCGGAGAAAAGATTGATTTCAAGGTAGAAATCGGTGTTATAACGGGAAAAGAAAACATTGCACAAATACTTGGAAAAAACAGGGATAACCTGTAAAAATAAGGAGAGAATTATTATGATTAAATCAAAAGCAGCATTTGTAGTTTATGGTGTTCATAAGGATGGCCTTAAAGACCCGGACGGCAATCTGTTCATTGACTACGACATTATTGCGGGTGCAAAAAAAGCGTTAGCAAATGAGGGTGTTGAACTCAAGGAAGAAGAGTTAATCGTTGCAACAAAAAAAGAAGCAGCAGATGTAATTATTCCCCTCGCAAAAGATGACAGCATTGACACATTAGTGTTATTCACAGGCACATGGGTATGGTCGGCACATATGGTAGGTGCTATTCGTGAGTTCGCAAAAACAGGAAAAGGCATTGTTATCTGGACACACGATGGTTCACAGGGTTGGAGACCTGTTGGCGGTCTTGTTCTTAGTGCAGGTCTTAATGAAGTTGGCATTAAGCACAAGTTCGTTTACGGCGGCGTTAGCGACATATCTAATGTAAAGCGTGTTGCCAACTACTGCAAAGCCTCTGCTCTTAAGAAGAGTATGGAACTTACCACTCTCCGCGCATTTGGCGGACGCGGTATGGGACAGACCTGCGGTGTTGCAGACCCGTCACAGTGGATGCGTACATTCGGTATTGATATCGATACCCGCGATACATACGAACTTGTTGAAATCGCTAAGAACATTCCGCAGTCGAAGGTTGACGAAATGTGCGATTGGATTGACAAAAACTTCAACACTCCCGTTGAGAGAGTTGACGGAAACTTCCGTTCAATCCGCCTTTATTTAGCGCTTAAAGAACTCAAAGAGCGTGACGGATTTGATTACTACACAATTCAGTCTTTCCCCGGAATGGGCGACTACTATGCAGCAACCTGTTTTGCACAGAGCATGATGCTTAATGACGGTGTTCCGACTGCAACCCTTTCAGACTTCAACACCTGCCTTACTTCCATTATGATTATGGGACTCAGCAAAGACCCGATTTACTACGGCGATTTACAGCATGTTGATAAAGCAAAGAACGAGATTAAAATCATCGGTGACGGTGCCGTTCCGCCCTGCCTCGCAAACGAAGCAGGTGTTAGCCTTGCGGGACACGGAATCCCCACAGAAGGCGAAGCCGGCGGACTTTCTATTGACCTCGTATGCAAAAGCGGCAAAGGCGTTCTCGCCCGTATCAGCCGCGTAAACGGAGAGTTCAAGATTGTTGTTGTACGCTGCGAAGTTGTACAGCCTGACCCGAAAGAACTTGAAGCAAGACGCCACGAGTGCGGAATTCCGTTCTGGCCCCACGCTTTCGTAAATGTTGACGGTGACGCAGGTAAACTTGTTGAAAATTGGAACAACGAGTACGGATGCCTTGGCTACGGCGAAGATTTGTATGACCAGATTATCGATTTCGGTAACCTTATGGGCATAGAAGTTGTTGCTTTCTAATAGAAAAACATAAGCAAAATAAACCCGACCTTGTATCAAACAAGGTCGGGTTTTGTGTTTGTGGTTTATATTTCTTCTTTCTCTTCTTTTTTGGGAAGAACTTCTACTTGCAAACGCTCAATACGGCGGTTGTCGGTTTCGAGAACGGTAAAAGAAAGATTTTCATACTCTACGTTGTCGCCGGGTTCGGCAAAACGCCCTAATTGCTCAACAACAAATCCGCCGACTGTGGAGTTATCGTCATCAAAATCGCGGTCGTCAAATTCCACTTCGTCAAAGAAGTCTTCAATTCGCATATCTCCGTCAATTTCAAGTTTTCCGTCCGACAGTTCAATAACCTCGGGTTCAATTTCATCATTCTCGTCCCAGATGTCGCCGACAAGTTGTTCCAATACATCTTCCATCGTTAAAATGCCCATTACGCCACCGTATTCGTCAGTGACGATTACTATATGGTTGCGCTCGGTGCGCATGGTGGCAAGAACATCGTCAAGAGGCATAGTCTTGTATACGAAAACGGGTTTCATCAAAGACGCCAAAACATCTGCATCGGGATTTTCCGTCAGGTCGCGCATTACTAAGTTAACATGCAAAATACCGATGATGTTATCAATGGTATCTTTATAAACGGGAATACGCGTGTAGGAAGATTCCAAAACCGCCTCTAAGATTTCCGCCCGTTCGCTATCTGCATCAACTGCAAGCATATCTACGCGCGGTGTAATGATTTCATACGCCTGTACATCGCCAAAATCAAAGGCGCTTTGCAAAAGGTCACATTTTTCTTCGTCAATAACACCCTCATCTTCAACGGTGTCCAAAATGGTTTCCAGTTCTTCTTCGCTGATGGGTGCGGAGTCAACCGAGTTTTTCCAAAGATGCGAAAGAAGTTTAATAAATCCGTCCACCACAATAACGATAGGTTTTGTGATAATCATTAAAACATACAAAGGAATGGCGAATAGGGTAGAAAAGGTTTCGGGCATTGTTTTTACAATAACTTTTGGCACAATCTCGCCGCAGATAAGAACGATTACCGTCATTACAATGGTGGCAATCCAGGCGTTTGAAGAACCCAAGAGCGCGATAACAATAACCGTTGCAACCGATTCGGATGCAATGTTAACCAAGTTGTTGCCAATCAAAATGGTCGCCAAGGCGCTTTCGTAATTGTTGTAAATTTTGTATGCAAGTTTACTTGCCGCAGAGCCCTTTTCTTCGGCTGCGCGTTTTAAGCGAATTTCGTTAGAAGAGGCAAACGCGATTTCCGAAGAGGAGAAAAATGCTGAAAAGATTAAGCAAATGACAATAATGATAACATTAAGCATTGACAACGCCTCCCTCTTCCTCATCGTAAATTTCGCCGACCAGTTCCTCTAAGATATCCTCAACCGTGATAATTCCCAGAGTTTTACCTGCGGATTGCACAAAGGCGATATGAGTGCGATTTGCAGAAAGGGTACTCAACAAATCGTCCACAGGCGTGGAAGCGGTAATCATTGTGGGAGTGCGCATAATTTGTCTGACTGTGAATTTTTCTTTTTTATAGTGACACTTAAGAAAAGTTCGGATACTCAATGTTCCGACAACCTTGCCCGCGTTGTTTACAACCGGTAAACGAGAGTGTGTTGTGCCGCGAATTAGTTCCAAAACCTTTTCGTTGCTGTCATTTTCGTTAATATACCGAACCTTTTTCCAGGGCGTCATAACCGCCCTCGCTGTCCGTTCGGAAAATTCAATAGCGTTTTGAACCAAAACTTCGGTCTCTTCGTCAACATCGTTTTCTTCAACGAAGGTTTCAATTATGTCGTAAAGTTCATCTTCGGTAACGGTCGGGGTAGCCTCAGCCTTTTTCTTGAACGGGCGACTTGCCCATTCGCTTATGGTAGAGAAGAAGATGCTGACCGGCGTCAAAACCTTCATTAAAAAGACCAAGGAACCCGAAATACCGAGTGCGAATTTTTCGTTACAAGCCTTTCCGAAAGCCTTGGGAATCATTTCGCCAAGCAGGAAAACTACCACAGTTGAAACAATAGTGGAAAGCGTAACCGCATAATCCGGCATAGATTCAATGCTATCAAATAATGTGTAAGTAAAAACGGTGGAAAGAGTAGCAATACCGGCGTGTGTAACATTCGTGCCGATAAGCAAGGTCGTAAGCGCTTTATCAAAGTTATCTAAAATATAAAGTACCCGTTTTGCGCGTTTGTCGCCATCTTCCGCCCGATTGGTTAATCGGATTCGATTAACAGACGCCAAGGCAATTTCCGCCCCGGCAAAGTAAGCCGCTAATAATAAAAGAATAAAGATTGCAATTAAATAACCCGCAGGACTGTCATCCACGAACAAACCATCTCCTTAATATTTGGCATCTTGACTATTCTAACATAAAAATATCGAAAATACAACGGTTGTTTGCATATTAATGGAAAAATAGAAAGGTCAATAAAAAACAGCAGACCACAGGTTTAGCGGTCTGCCGAAAAATGAGTATTAACCTGATTATTCCCACTCATTTTCGTGGTTCTTCTTTGGCTTATTTATGCCCTAAATATTATCCTAAACGGCAATTTTGAACCTGTTTTTCCACCCATTATTTCATTTATCAAAATTTTTGTTGCAGAAAAAGTTGCAAAATCGC
>JAZSRO010000050.1:0-20187 GCA_045538515.1 Acutalibacteraceae bacterium
GTTCCTTGAACAACTTGAATCTTATATTCACTATTATAATCATGAGCGAGATTCAAGTGTTCTAAATTATCGGACTCCTATTGAAGTCCGAATGAAAAATTTGGTAGCATAAAACTGTCCAAAAAAGTGGGTGCAGTTCATTATGCGACCAAATATTAACGCCCGAATTGCAAAAGTATTTAATCTATGACAACGGCGCGAGCGTAAAAGATAAAGGGATAGAGTTTTCCCGCCGACGGCTAAAAACACATTTAAAGCGCTATTACAAAAAGCACGGGCGCGACGGCTATATATTGCTAATCGATTTTTCAAAATATTTTGACAATATCCGCCACGATAAACTATTAGAAATGATTGCCGAAAAAATCGACGACGCGGAAGTTATCGAACTATTACGGCATTTAATCGCGACATTTGACACATCAGAAAACACGGGGCGTTCGGTTGGAATTGGCAGCCAAATATCACAGATTGCAGGGATTTTCTACCCGACCCGCATTGATAATTATTGCAAGATAGTCCGCAGCGTAAAATATTATGGCCGCTATATGGACGATACATATATCATTCATAACGACAAACAATATTTGCGCGAACTATTGCACGATATACAGCAGATTTGCGACGAATTGGGAATCATCATAAATAAAAAGAAAACGCAGATTGTAAAGCTATCAAGCGAATTTACATTTCTAAAAATGCGCTATTTAATCACGGACACAGGAAAGATTATTGTAATTCCATGCAAGGCCAGCATAACACGCGAACGGCGCAAGCTGCGGAAACTAAAAAGATTTGTATTAGCGGGGCGCATAACACCCGCAGAAATCCGCGAGCAATACAAAAGCTGGCGCGGGAATCTAATCAAATACAACGCATATAAAAGCGTTCGCTCCACGGACGCATTATATAAATCATTATTCGGGGGCTATTATGGCAAAGAAGAAAACGGAATTAACGGAAGAAGAGCGCGGCGCGATAGAATCGCAAATCCGCACGCTCCAATCAAGGCTAGACGCGCCAACTAGCGATATTGGCGATTGGAAGATTATCAAGATTTACGAAGCGCGATTAAGCGGCGAGAGCGACCCTTATAATTTTGAGGAATTAAAAGCAGCCCGCCAAGCAGTACGCGACGAAATCAACGCGCTACAGGCACAGCTGGCCGAATCCAGCAAGGGGGAATAATGCAAAAAGGGATTGTATTATCACAGGCGGACATTAAAAAGATTATCGCCGAACATTTCAAAGTCAAAGAAGATAAGGTCGTCCCGACCCGCTACAGCTTTATAGTTTTGGAAGAAGAGGACGACGGCAAACCGCACATCAAGGGAAATTAGCGGAAAATAGGGGAACATTTCCCCTATTTTTTTTTACCCATACGGAAACGCAAAAAATGACTATAAGAGTATGGCAAACGATAGCGAAGTAAACATCGGCACAAAGGTCGATGAAAGCGGCCTAGATAAAGGCCTTAAAAGCGTAAAAAACAAAGTAAACAACGCCGCAAAAGATATGAACAAGGGCGCGAAAGCAACGAACGCCCTCAAAACAGCATTTAACGAAACAGGCGGCGCGGCTTCATCATTTGCAAGCAAAATGGGAAGCGTAGCCAGCAGCGGTGGCGCAGTTGCAGCAGGAATCACCGCCGCAATATTGGCAGCTAAAAAGTACATCGAAACCCTCAAACAGGCAAACGAAGCCTACAAGGTGCAGGAAAAGGCAGAAAGCGCGCTGCAGAAAGCGGCGGAAAACAATCCATATCTTAATCGCGAGAGCGTCCAGCACCTAAAAGACTACGCAAGCGAAATCCAAAGCGTTTCTAACTTCGGCGACGAGGGAACAATAGACGTAATGGCGCAGCTTGCCGCCGCTGGACGCAACGAAAGCGAGATAATGAAAATTATGGGCGCGGCCGCAGATTATGCAGCAGCAAAGCATATTGATTTAAGAACCGCAGCCGAAACCCTTAACGCCACATATAGCGGCATGGCGGGAGTTATGGGGCGACAGATTGCCGACATCAAGGATTTAACCGACGAGCAATTAAAGAACGGCGACGCTATAGATTTAATCGCGCAGAAATACAAAGGATTTGCACAGGAAGCAGTAGACAGCGGCACACAGGCAAAAAACGCGTTCGGCGACTTCATGGAATCGCTGGGAAGATTTGCGAATCCGACATTTGAAGCATTGAGCCAAAAAGCAAAATCATTTTGGGAATCAATGACCGAAAACATGAACAAGTTTAACGACGCTATAGAAAAGGCGCGCGAAACTTGGGTAATCGGTGGTGATTATCAGTGGAGTAAAGGCTTTGTCAAAGAAATAAACGAAAACTTGGAGAGCGTACACGCAAACAGAAAAACAGATTATTTTGAAGATAACGCCGAATCATTAACCGACGACAACTTAAAACACTTAATTACATATCTCGATTTACGGAAAAAACTCAACGACAATGAGCGGCAATTTTTGGAAATATTGAAAGCCGAAAAGACACACCGCGAAAACCGAGCAGAAGCAGCAAAAGAGTACACGGGATATATTGAGAAATGGCGCAACGCCAGCAAAGAAGAATTACTCGCCCGACAGAAAGCGCTCACTACAACCGAGTATAATTTACAGGAATTAAAAGCCGTAAACGATACCCTCGCAAAAATCGGGCAGCAGGAACGGGAAAACCAAAAAGAACAGCAGAAAACCGCGGACGATTACGCAAAGGCCAGCAATCAGAAATTACAGGACAGTTTAAAAGCCCTTGAAGTTGAAGCAAAGGCAAGGGGCGAAGCTGTAAGCGCGCAAGATAAATACAATGTCTATCTGCAATCCTATATTGATTTAATGACAAAAACCGAGGGGCTTATTAAAGAGGGCTACCCCGTAGAACAGAAGCGGCTCGAACAGCTCAAAGAAGCAAAGAAAGCCGTAGATGAAGCCGCCGACGCAGAAAAGAAACTCGCCGCGGCTATCGAATTGACACGCGCAGCAACCGAAGCCCTTAACAGTGCAAGCCGACATTTAACACCTGCCGCAGAACTCGAAGCCGAAATCAAGCAGCTAGAGGAAATTAAAGCAAAAATCGAAACCATGAGCGACGAGGAAATAGCAGCAGCGCAAAAAGGACTAGAAGCCCAGCTCACCAAATCCGAGATTTTAGCGGGATTGAACGAAGCCGAAAAACAGGCAACACTCGCCAAAGTAGAAGCAATAACGGCCACAGAAAAAACATGGTGGGACAAATACGCCGACCAGCAACAGCAGATGTTAGAGCTAAAGCAGAAAATCGACGAAAGCGAAGTATTGAGCGAAGAGGAAAAAGTCAACGCATTAAAGGCTATTGATGAATCATACAGCCAAAGCCGCAAGCAGCAGTTCGCAGAACTTGCAACCGAAATAAAAGGCTATACCGACCAAGCCGTGCAGATTGTACAACAGGCGGCACAGTTGCAGCTCGATGTCGTAAAGAATCAAGCCACCGCCGAACAAGCAGAGCTTGAAATCAAATACCGTAAAGGCGAAATCGGCGAAGAGGAATACAACAAAAAAGTAGCAGAATCCAAAAAGAAAGCCGCTAAAGAGCAGTATAAAATACAGATGTGGCAGTGGGGCGCAAGCATACTACAGGCAACAGCAAACATTGCGCAGGGTGTTTCTATGGCAATAGCACAGGGCGGCGTTGCTGGATTGATTACGGGCGCATTAGTAGGAGCAGCGGGCGCGGTACAGATTGCAAGCATTATCGCCAGCAAGCCAACCCCGCCGAGCTTCTCAACGGGCGGTATTATTCAAGGCAGCTCCACACACGGCGACAATATCGCAGCCAACCTAAACAGCCGCGAAATGGTGATGAACATGAGCCAGCAAAAAGCATTGTGGGACTTCATCAACGGCGGCAGCAATGGCGGCGCGGGCGGTACAAACATCGTAATAAATAACAGCGCGTCTAATTTAGTACGGGCACAGCCGCAAATCACTAAAGACAAAATCGAATTATTGATTGACGCGCGCGTAAATGACAGCCTTAAAAACGGCCGCTACAATACCAGCCTAAACATGGCACAGCAGGGCATGAGCGGCGATTTTTACGGAATCTAGGGGGGCAATATGGCAGAATGGAGCGAATACGTTAACGCCAATTTATACGGCCAAGACGGCAGTTATAACGACAACACCGAGAAAGTGGAATTTAAAAGCGGGCGCAAAATCGAGTATTTACGAAACAGCGTACCAAAGAAAACCCACGCCCTTAATCTATCATGCAAAGACAAGGGCACGCCCAAAATAAACGGCAAGACCGAGTTCGAGCATTTTCTCTATTGGTACGAAAACACCGTAAAAAGCGGTACTATCCCTTTTTATCTAACCGATGTAATAACAGGCAGTGGCCGCAAGCTCTACACAATCAAAGTTGACGGCTGGACGGGTCAGAAAAACAAGGAAATCAGCCTAACATTAGAAGAGGTTTAAAAATGAATGTATACAGACAACTAGCAGAGGGCGGCGGCTTTAATCTGCCCTTTTTGGTGCATTTATCCAGTCCCGACAACACAACGCATATTTATTTAATCAATGACAATCAAGACATGACCTATAACGGCCATACATACTCGGCAAGCAATTTTACATATTCGCCGAATACCAGCGGCGACAGCTCCCTAAATGTCGAGCTAGTCCAGCATGACGAAATAATCGAGCTGCTGGAAGATTGCGAATATTTCAAGGTCGAAGTAATTGGTATATTTAACGGCGAGGAAGTCGAAGAAATCGGACAATATCGCCATAAATACGGCGAGGGCACATGGGACGGCTCTAAATTGGAAATGAAGCTGAACAAGGACGACCGCGGAGGAATGACATTTCCTGCATTGATTTTTAACAGCTACAACAACAGGGGGAATAATTGAAATACGACGATTTGTTAAATATCCCGTTCAAGAAGTTTGGACGCGATGAAAACGGCTTTGATTGCTACGGGGTAGTAATGGAGTGCTGTAAGCGCGCAGGAACACCGCTAAAAGATTTATACGGCGACATCGTAGATTTACCCGCCGACGGGGTAAATGACTATATAAGCGGGGGATTGAATGTGCGCCAAATCGACACCCCGAAAGTGGGCGCGCTCGTATATTCAAACTATCAAGGCAATGTTCATGTCGGCTATATTGTTTCCCGCGGCTGCGTACTACACGCGACCATAGACAAAGGCGTGAAAATATCGCCGCTCGTAGCATTGCACCCCATAGCATATTATGAGGTTGTAAATGAAAGCGACACTGTACAAGGAACTGTCAAACAGACAAAGCCCGATTGAATTACCAGCGGGGAAACCAATTAAAGAAGCACTCCCCGCCCTTGATTTAGAAAATGCGATTATCGTATCAAATGACAAGATAGTAAACGCGGACTACATCACCAAAGAAAACGACATTATAACAATCAGACTAACCCCGAGCGGAACAACTGCGCTGGTTGTAACCGCAATTATCGTCGGCGTTGTAGCCGTCGGCGCAGGAGTTACGGCGGGCGTAATGGCCTACAAGGCAAAAGCGGCCGCAGAAAAAGCACAGGAAGAACTCGAAAAAGTAAAAAAACTCACCAACAAAAGCGACATTGACAACCGTCCATTTTTGCGCGGCGCGTCTAACACATTGGCAACGGGTAACAGTCAGCCGTATATTATCGGGCGGCATTTTTTCACGCCATATTTACTATGCAGTCCGCATTATCAGATAACGGGCGAGGACGGCAAAGACGAATACACATACACCGTGCTCGAATGTGGATTTAATAAGCAGATAATCCAAAAGCTCGCCATTGACGACATTGTAATAAAATCATTTTCGCAGACATCGCCGCAAGAGGGCGCATTTAATCTCGATACGGGCATTTTTGCAGAGGACGGCCGCGTCGAAATCGCGCAGGACGGCGCACTATTAACGGATCTTCCCGCCCTAAATTACAAAGTAGAATCTAAAGCCTGCAATGATGAAATCCCGCACGATAGCGACGTAACGGCGGGCACAGAGGAATATTTAACCTACACGCTGAACCCATACGCAAAAGATGTAGATATTGCTATTACTTTCCCCTATGGCCTTTACGCCATGAACGACGACGGCGACAAAATCGAAACACAGTTAAACATCACGCCGCAGTTTTCTCTAGACGGCGGCAGTACATGGCAGAGCTTCACATTTAACAACAACGGCACACAGACGACATTATTTAAACGCAATGTTTCTACAAAAGAACTTCGCTTCGTAGCCCACAAGGATTTTACAGCGGCCAATTATGCAACATTACGGGCAAATGGGCAGAACGCTATATATATCAGAGTAAGAAGCGACGGCAACGCGGGCGACAGCATGATACATAACGATTGTTATGTATTGTATTATCAAAGCGTATGCTATGACCCCGACAAGAGCACCAGCGAATTAGTGCCTTGCCGCGTCGTAGAGGACAGGGAGCGCGCCTATTGTACGATTTTGGGCTTGAAGCTGAAAGCAACCAAAATAAACGAGGACAAATTAAAGAAAATCAATATCATTTCCCACGGCGTAGCCCGCACATGGAACGGCACGGCATGGAGCAGCACGAAAAGCGCAACCCGTAACCCCGCCGCTTGGGTTTTGGAAATTGAAACCAGCGACAGCCACCCAGCAAGTAAGTATTTAGACAGCGAAATAGACCTCGACAGCTTCGGCGATTATTACGAATGGTGCGAATTAAACGGCTATAAGTTCGATTGGGTAATCACGCAGAATACAAAAAAAGACGATGTATTAAATTACATCTTGGAAGCCACAGGCGCAGTTATCTACACCGATATATACGGCCGCCGCGCCGTAGCATTTGACCACCCGCAGGAAAACGCGCTGGCAGTCTACAACCCGCAGAACATCATAACAATTCAGAATAAAAAGACATTCGGACGCAGAACCGACGGGCTTCGCATAAAATGGGTAAATTGTGAAAATGATTTATTCCAAGAAGATACATATTTACTCATGCGCGAGGGGCAGACGCTAAACGCCGACAGCATTATTAAAGATTTGACGGTAACAGGCGTTACGACATTCGACCACATCGTAAAATATGCACGCCGCCTTATGGCTATTGAAACACTACGCCCGAAAACCACCGTTATTGATGTAGGTAACGAGGGCGTATTTTACACCCCGCTATCTAAGATTTTAATACAGGACGACAGCCTTAAAATTGGAATCGGCAAGGGCTACACAATCCGCGAGTGCGTATGGCAGAGCGGGCTATTAAAGAAAATCTACACAAACGAGCCGCTAACATTCGACCCCGCCAAAACATACGGAATCATCGCCAACTGCTACACCGACGACGGCGCAAAACCCGTAGCGATAAAGGTAGAGGGCACGGGAACAACCAACGAATTAACAGTATTAACGGCAATCAGAAGCAGCGCGGCCGCCAAGCCCGAAACGGGTAACATTTTCAGCTTCGGCGAATTGGATATAGACGGCGAGTTTACCAAGGTAACGACCGAGTATTTAATCAGCGGCATTAAACGCAGTGAAAAAGGATTTAGCCTTGATTTGGTAAACTATAACGCGGCCATATACGACAGCGGCACTATACCAGCGTATAAAAGCAACATGACCAAAAAGGCGACCGCAGAAAAAAAGGGAATCCCAGCCGACAGCGTAACCCATGAAGAGCTGCTGGAAACCGTCGCAACCGTAGACGGCACAAAGGCGGCGCAGGAAGCCGCAAACGAAGTCGTCCACGGAATCCATTTTACAAATGTACACCGCATTAAAGATATGGAATTGTCGCTCGAAGAGATTTTAAGCAAGATAGACCAAGACCGACAGGAAGCGGCCGCAGGAATCAGCGTTTCCGAAGAAGAAATTTTAATAAAGGTCGCAGACACCGAAGCGGGCTTATATTCAGCAATCGACTTAACCAAAGACGAAATCCTCGCGCAAGTTGACGACATGGAGCAAGAACTCACGGGCTTAATTGATGTACAGGCAAGCGCAATTACTGCAATGGTACAGGGCGGCGGAGCTACGGGGCAGATGTCATTATCGCTAGAATTGCCCGTAATCATAGACGCAGACACCCGCGCGCAATTCGTACAGGCCAGCACCGAAGCGAAAGTCGCCGCCGTATATGCGCAGCTAGAGGGCACAAGCGGCGCGTGCATAAGATACGCAATCAAAGGTAACGCCAGCAACGTAGCAGTAAAAGCACTATGGGACGACGCGGTGTCGGGCGCGCTTATAGCAAGTCAGATAGATCTGACCGCTACACAAATCCACATCAACGCACAGAATGTGCAGATTGACGGCGAAACAATTATTAACAACGCAAAGAAAATTAAAGCGGCTTTAATTGATGTTGCTACAATTTTGGGAGAAAACGCCTATTTCTTGGGCGCGGTTTACAGCTCTACAGCCCGCTTTAAGGACGATTGTTTCCTGCCAATGGTAGAGTTTGCGCAAACCTACACAAACGACACAAACCAAGTGATAGATTTATCAACGGAAACAGTAGCAAACATAAAAACAAAGCTCGATAATATCATCAACAACGCCCCCGCAAGTACAAAAGTTCGGCTCGATTATGAAGATGAAACCGCCGTCCGCGTTTATATTCAGATAGTATCAGCCGAACAAAATAAAACGAATGTTACAACGGGCGCAATGTGCGCATGGTATTTGCAGCGATACACAAACAACGACAACCAGCTAGAATATGACATTTGGAGCATATCGGGTTATTCGGATATATTAAGCACGACAAAGCGCGCTGTAATCATAGGAAGCGCAAAATATACAAGCGGCACACTTGCCAATAAATTAGAGTTTAATTATTACGCTAAAGAAATCGGAATCAACGCGGGCAATGCGTATTTTTCAAATACCATTCAATCTCGCAATGGCTATTTATTCGGGCTGGCTAATTATAAATACGGCCAATCATACAGCAGGAATTATTCAGAAGCGACCTATTTTAAATTACTGAAATCCTACGGCGTAGATTACAACCCGCGTCTTTGTATAGTAGGGTTTAGCGACGGTGTATATTTGGGCGTAGTTCAAAAAGTAAGCTCTACAGTTTACAGAATAACAGGAGCGTTTAACTATGAGAATAGAACATCATCAGCGCGCCCCGTTGTTACCGTAGGATATGCAACGGGAAGTATTTGGCTTGAAAAAGACAATACCAATGCAACGCAAGTTCATGATATTTATTTTTAATTATTGAATATCCAGCGATTGAAACTTAACGGTGCGGATTTTCGACGATGAAAGTATAAAATCATTTATGCCGTTTTTAATTTCCACTTGTAGCTTATCCTCGTTTGTTGGGGATAATTCGGCGGAAGTTTTACCCATAAAAAAACGGCGTAAATATTCGCGCAATTCCACATCGCGCGCTATTATTTCCGTAGATGTAGCTTTGTCGTCTAATTTATAGCCAAGCACTACGGCAGCAGTAACACCCGCGCCGTCGGCATTATTCGTTTTTATTTCATAATCAGAAGTCCACGAATAAACGACCGTTTCGGCTTTGTAATCATCAACAGCGGGAAGCACCATCCCGAAATCAAACGGTATATCATCGAACTTTACGGAATAATGCCCCTGCTTGCATTTGGCTTTTAATTCAATCGGCTTTACCGAAAAATAATCATAGCACGTACCGTCTTTTTTTGCGAAATCAAATAAATCTAAATGGTCGCCCTCTATCGGTAAATCGGCAGAATAAAAATAAACGCCGTTCAATGACCATTCAATATTTTTAATTTCCGCGCCCGTATTATTATTTATCCAGTAAAACACCTGCGGGGCATGGTAATCTTTAGAATTATTTTCAACGCTAATATTCAATTCCTGTCCCGAACAGGAAACGACGAGGGCAGACAAAAGGGCAATAAAAAAAAACTTGATTTTCATAATTCACCGCCCGTTACAGTTTGAAACCGATTGAAACATACGGCGATGTAGTAAGCATAAAATAATCAGCGATAGAATTAAACGCCGTGTCCGATGTAGTACCGTTTACATATCCCGTATATTTAATATCAGCAAGTAAAAGCGTAAAAAGCCGCGTATCAAAATCAACGCCATAGCGCACAAACACTTTATTTATTTTATGCTGCATACCCAAATTGACAGACGCGCCAAGCGAATAGCCCCAGCCCGACATATCATAATTGATTTTGTACACGGAATCATAAACAACCATTTTCTGCATAAAATCGGCATGAAAAAAGTGCAAATCAAATGCAAGCGCAGGAATAAGCAGAAAATTAGTATTTTCATTTATGCTGAATATAAATGGGTAGCCGATACGCAACGGCACGGAGTAAAAACGGGTATTCATATCATGCACACCCAGCTTTTTTAATTCGTCAGTATTTAAATCACGATTGCCCGATAAATCGACATCAAAACCAAATGCAACATAGCATTTTTTAGCCCCGCCGTAATCACCAATTAAAGAAATATTACCACCAACAGCATGACTAATATTACCGTCGGCTATGGTATTTGAATAATTGCCGCCGAAATAAATAAAATCATCGGCAAAAATAGGAACGGAAAAGAAGCACAGAACCGTGCAAAGGACAAAAGCAATTTTGCTTTTCACACCTACCCCCCCCGTTTGTATAGTAGTTTTTACGAGGGTTGATAAAGAATTGAGATTTATAATTCAGTATAACACACTTTCGGAAACTTGCAAGCACTACCCCGCGCGAATCGTAGCCCGCCCGCTATGCCTATCAGCATAAAAATATCGGTAAATCAATTCCTTTTCCACAATCGGCATGGAATCGCCCACCACATCACACAGCGGCTCAGCCAGCTCCACCCCGTAATATTTGCCGCCCATATACGCCCGCAAGCCGTAATTTTCAGACAGGCAGAGAGTAAACGACACACAGGCAGCGCGCGACGCAAGCAGATTAAACTTGTAACCATGATAAATAAATGAACCATTGGCGCGCGTTTTCTTTTCAGCGCGCACGGCAAAAAGATAATCTACATCAAAATCGCACGGCGGATTTTTCCAGTGCAGGGCTTCATTTTGCGCGGGAACGGCAAAGCGGGCGTTGAATCCGTCGATGAAATCAGCGAGGAAAGCATTAGCCTTTTCGATTGTATCAATATGCAGGAATCGGAAGATATAAGGCAAGCGACCCTGTAAGGTCTGCCAAAGCCGCTCAATCCGCCCTTTGGCTTGCGGGGAGTAAGCGGCAATCAATTCTATTTGCAGTTTTTTACAGGTTTTCTGCCATTGCGTTTCTGATTTTTCCGCGCCCTCTAATTGTTCTTCAAGAGTAGCCCCGCGAGTAGTAAAAAAGCATTGCGAGCGGTCGGAGTAAATCGCACGGGGCAACTTCCCGCCCGTCCGTATGAAAATCTGCAAAAGAAGCTGGTAATAGCCTAAAAGACATTCGTTTTCACAGAAATACAACGCCACGACTTTATGAGTAGCGTCGTCTATCGCGCCATGCAGGGTGATTTTATGACCATTCATAAACCAATCGTGCAAAGAGCCGTCAATCTGTACCAAATCGCCCTCGTTCGGGCGTTCATTGCGCGGCAGATGTTTCTTTTTTTCGCGTACAGGAATACGGGCACGTGGCGACACAATCCCAGCACCCGAAAGCGCATTGTATACCGTAGAATATGAGGGCGAATATCCTAAAAAATCCTCGCAATCATCACGAAACGCGGCGAACGGTGACCCCGTAAAATTGACATAATCAGCGGCGATTTTTGCAGAATCATATTTTTTATTTTTGGGAGCGCGCCCTGTATTACCATGTATAAAAATGGCCGCACCGAATTGCCTATAACGCGCCTTTAGCCGCGACACCGAATAGGGAGCAATCCCGATTAGTTTAGCGCATTTCCGCACGGACAACACACCCGCCGCACATTGCGGAATATACACCATTTTTCTTTTTTGTAACTCGTAATTCATTATTTTTTGTTCGGAGCAATCCAGCAAAAAACTTTAATAAAAAAGTATACAAATGCAGATTTTGCATAGTTTTACATTGTCGTATTATGCAAATGCAGATTTTGCACCCTATTTGCACTATGTATATGATTATGATTATGAATATGTATATGTATATGATTATGATTATGAATATGTATATGTATATGTATATGTATATGAATACAGTAGTATATAGAGAGGGCGACACGCCGCCCCGTACCCCAGCAAAGCGCAGCGCGGCATTATCGGCAGGATTTTCTAAAACATAAATATTTTTTTTATTTTCGCGCTTGACAATTCGGCGGACTGCCTTTATATTTAATTTATCAGCCGATAATAACGGCTGCATTTCTTAGGTGTCCACCATTTCAAATTATTGCCAATACTGCTCATTTCCCACATTAAAAATATGATTTTGAGGTTTTTCTTCTATTATAATATCAATAAATTGGCACAAATCTTTTATATAAAAAAACTGCAATTTCATAGAACCATCTTTTGGAACAAAAAAAGTCCGTTTTGCTTCGGCACAATCAAAAACAAAAGCTTCCCTATACAAATTATTTTGAGGACCATACAAATAGGGCGGCCTGATTACATAAGCATCAGGAATCTTAGAAAATAAATATTCCTCCGCTTCAATTTTGTTTGTCCCATAATCCTTCCAAATAGCATTTCGTCCAGTTTTCTGATTTTCATTAAAAGGCTGCTCCAAAGTTTCAGGATAAACCGCACTCGAACTAATCAAAACATATTGACTCACAGGATTCAGAACATCCAGAAGATTTTTCACATCAGATTTTGTGTACGCCGTCACATCAAGCACAACATCAAAATTGTAATTTCTTAAAGAATCCCCCAAATTGTTTCGGTCAGCCTTTATCACCTTTGTATTTTTCGGCTGCTCATAATTATCCCGATTCAAAATGTAAACTTCATGCCCTTTCTCCGCAAAATACTCCGCCACATTTTTACTAACAAAAACAGTGCCACCAGTAACAAGAATTTTTTTCATACACAACTCCAAACTTTTTTTATTCGCCTGCTATATCATTTATAATTTGCTGAACATGATGAATTTGTGATTTTGTAAGTTTTGTTACTTCTATATATCTATGATTATCTTCACCTAAAAGGAAATCCGTGCTCACATTAAAAGTTCTAGAAATTTTTAAAAGCATTTCTATTGAAGGTTGAATATTATCATTTTCCCAATTTGAAACACTTTGCTTAGAAACACCAAGTTTTTCAGCCAATTCAACCTGACTAATCCCCGCAGCATTTCTAAGTTCCCTTATTCGTTCATTAAGCATGTTCTTTTGCCTTTCCCTAATACATTTATTTTGTACTATTGTATTGCAATACTTGACCCTTATAAAATACTATGGTATTGCAAAATTGGACTAAAAAAATATAATTTTAATTCACAATTGCGTTGCAATTGAAAAAAAATAATTAAATTTTTGCTTGTATAAAGCAAGAAAAATGGATGTTTTTATGAAAAAATTTACAAGATTTTTAGGAATCCTTGCTGTTATTGTAGGATTGGGCTTTTCATTAAGTAGTTGTAACATGGATAAATACGGTTACAAAGTGGAATATTATGTTATAACACCTTCAATATATAACAATCGTCCTTCAAACGTAACTCCAGAAGAAGCTTTAGATTACGTAAAAAACTTAACATCGGGTAAACACACTTATTGGTGTGGTAGTGAAAATGGACTCAGAGAGTTCTTTACAGAAAAAATAGGATATATTTCAAATCTTGATGAAATTATTGATTCAATTAATAGCACATCATCTTCTGCATGGTGGTACAAACCTGGATTATTGGCAACTGTAGACGAATATTACTTTTTCTATGTAAAAAATAACGAATTCTAAACAAAAAAAAATGGGAATAGTTCAAAAAGACTCTATTCCCATTTCTAACTTTGGAGAAAAACAATGAGAAAAAAACATAGCATATTATTTTTACTTTTTTTTATTGAGTTCGTCTTTGCTTAATGCCACAGACAGTATAGATAATAAAAGCGATTTATCATCAGATTTAGAAAAATATTTACGAATTTTACTTGAAGAAAAAGAAACAGAAATAAAGAAAAAAGCAATTGAAACTAGAAATCAATCTACGAATGGTAAACATTCCAGAAAAGAATTATGCCATACAACAAACAGAAGTTACACAAACGTTGTATTCTAAAATCATGGGAGAATTACCTACTTTCTTTAACGAACAAGGTGGTAATCATCCTGTAGTAGCCGTGAGTTTGTATGATATGGTTTATTTCTGTAACTTACTAAGTACCTATGTAGGATTAACTCCCGTATATTCCGTTGGAGGAAATACAGATGTAAAAACTTGGAATTATACTCCACATAAAGGAAATGCTATAAAAGAAGAAATTACACTAAATGAACAGGCTTCAGGTTATAGATTGCCACAAAAGAAGAATGGTTTTGGCCTGATTCTTCCACATCCTATGACACTGGATTTCGCATACTTCGACTTGCAAAATAGCAAATACATGTTATACTTTAAAAGCTCTAACTATTTTTAAGTTAGATAATTTCTATAATAAGGAGAAAGTTTATGAATAAAAAACTTTCAAAAATTCTTAGCAAAGTAGCTCTTTTCTTGGTTATTTTTGGTTTTTTCCAACCTGTAGCTTGTGATCAAAAGGGATTTGATTTAGCCCAATCCCTTATTAAAATGGAAGAAATCAATTATTTTATTTCAGCAATAGGATTATATGTTACATTTTTTGCAGCCGCAGTTTCTATAGTATATACTCTTATTTTATTAATCACAAAGAAAGATATTTGTACTCCTAAAGTTAATAAAGTTGACTTTAGTTTACTTCTTGCTTCCATTGTTGGTGGACTTATTACATTTTTCTTTGTTATCTCCGAATTTGATATTGAATTAGTAAATCAAGGGTTCTATATCATCATCGCAGGTTGGGTTATTTCATTAATATTTTACTTCTTACGAAAATAATCATTTACCGAGTAGATAACATCGGCTAATTTTTTTGTATAACACCACTTTGTTTCAAAAGCAGAGTGAGTGTTATATCCCCCTTTCATTTTTTCCTTTTCATGCTATCATAATAAAAAATCACACTTTTTTAGGAGTTCCCTATGAAATCAAAAACTGCCTTTTTTTCTACATTCCTACTTTTTTCTCTTATTCCAACTTTTTTCAGTTGCGATCCAAACTATGTTAATAAAAATCCCATTTTAATTCCTGAACTTGAATCTGTTTATCCAAAATCCCCCATTGAAGGAACTGATGATAAATCTGAAGGCGGAGTTTTTAAGGAAGGAAGAACTGTAGATTTGGATAATTACAAAATTGGAATTTATGAAGTAACGCAAGAGGAATACGAAAGCGTGATGAAAAATCAAGTTGTTGAACTTGCAGGCGAAGAATATATTCTGAACAGTACACCTTCCAAAAATATGGATGACAATTTGGCCGATGGCGAAGAACAAGGCAAACGTCCTGTAGAAAATATTTCTTGGTACGATGCGATTTATTATTGTAATGCTTTGAGTAATAAAACAGGTAGGAAATGTGCTTATAAAATAGAAATTGAAGAAATTGATAGCCGAACAAACAGCATAACTTCTGCAAAAGTAGAATTGGATTTAAATGCGAGCGGTTACAGACTTCCAACAGAAGCTGAATGGGAATATGCGGCTCGTAGTGGCGGACTTGTGGCATCAACAAATTGGAATTACAAATACAGTGGCTCAAACAAAATTGATGACGTATGTTGGGACCACATAAATAGCGAAGGGAAATCTCATCAAGTTGGATTAAAAAAATCAAATCAACTTGGCTTGTATGATATGAGCGGAAATGTTGCCGAATGGTGTTACGATTGGTATTCTTATATTCAAGCTGGCGAAGAAAAAAATCCAACTGGACCAGATTACGAAACAGGAAACAAAATTATTCGTGGCGGCTCGTATAAACAAGCTGAAATTTCAGAAGGAAACACTGTATATGATTGCCTTGTTACTTATAGAAATTACAATAATCCTTCTGAAAAATACAGCAACGTTGGCTTTAGAATCGCACGAACTGTAAAAAATTAAATCTTTACTTCAAAAAGTCCGTGGCGATTACAATAAGCAAAAATTTTAATACGACGCCCAAACTTAATTCTAGCTTCGGCATTTTGTTCAGGATAAAGTTTAATAATTTCTACAGAATTAAGCCTAACAACAGCAAGCCAACAAATATAATGCTCTTTTTCCATAGGATGATTTACGTTCACAAAAAATTCATCTTCTACATTTTGCACATTAATTTTGTGATTTTGAAAAAGATCGTTTTCGCCAAGATTTTCAATAGATTCAGAATTTTCCGCGCCCAAAGCATTTTCAACTTCAATAGGCGGAAGTTGAATTCCACAACAACTAATTAAAGCTTCACCAACAGAAAAAATCACATTGCCGCAAATTGGACAATTATAGAATCTAGAACGATTTAGATTGCCGCTTTTATTTTTATTAATAATTTCTTTTCCAGACAAAAGTTCCAAAACACTCACTTTTAAAATTTTTGCAAGTGGCTCCAAAAAACAAATATCAGGAAACCCACGCCCCGTTTCCCATTTTGAAATTGTTTTATCGCTCACACACAAACGCTCTGCAAGTTGTACTTGAGTCATTTTTTGCTTTTCCCGCAAAATTTTAATTGTATTTCCAGTAACATATTGATTCATACTCAAAAGATACACCAGAACAAAAACTTTTTGTACCTACTTATCGTAGAGAAAAAATTGAGGAAAAACTTTTCATCGTATATAATTAATAAACAGCGTAAAAAGTCAATTCCTAAATGGGAGACAAAAATGGATAAAAATATAGCAAGAGATTTTTTAGTAAAAGCATTGGACAACATGGAAGCAAAAGCACTCGAAATGTCTCATCAGCAAACAGTGAAAATCCCGACCGAAAAAAAATCATGGGAGAATTAGGCTTTGTTGGTGGCGCATATTCGGAAACAGAAGTCTACAAACTTGCATTCGCATTCAGCGGCGCAACTTCAGAAGAAGATTTATTAATTGCAGAATACGGAATTACAAAATTTATAGAATACGCAGAAGGAAAGTTGTAATAAATTATTTGTAGGATAGACAAAGGAATTATAAAAACACTAGTTTTTTGTATACATTTATGATAATCTAGAAATATGCAAGAACCACAAACCACAAAAATGTATTTTTATTTTGATGAATCTGGAAGTCCTGCTTTATTGGGGCATCATGGAAAAGATTTATTAAAATTGGGTTTGACAAGTAAAACTTTTTCTGTTGGTTATATTCAAACAAGTAATCCTCATAAGTTGCATGTAGATTTAGAAAATTTACGAAAAGAACTTATGGAAGATGAATATCTAAAATCTATTCCGTCTATCAAAAATCTAAAAAATGGTTTTCATGCAAATAAAGATTGTTCAGAAGTAAGGGAAAAGGTATTTAAATTATTGAAAAACAGAATTCATTTATACACAGATATTGATATTTATTTTTCTGAAATGGGAAATATTGTTAGTGAACATAACATGAAAGAAGCTATTGATAAAGCAATTGAAAAATTTCAATCTAAATGGAGAAAAGAAAACAACAATAATATTCGTATTTTTGTTCAACAACCATCTCATTTACCTCTTTTACAAGTTACTGATTATATTTTATGGGCAGTTTATAGAGTTTTTGAAAAAGATGAATTTAGATATTTTGATTTTATAAAAGAAAAAATTAAGTTAGTTCATGATATTTTTGATTTTGAAACAAATCCGTATTATGGCGCTTTTTATACAGAAAAAAAGCAGCTTGAACAAAAAAAATGGAGTCCTATTAGGAGCTAGGTTTCAATCGAAACGCACGGCATGGAGCCGACTTTCACTCACAGAGGACCCTTAGTTAAATATATATCATATTTTTTGCTTTGACAAGAGAATAATTAATCTATTCTACCACACTCGCAGTGTCAACGAACCGCCAAAACATCATATAAAAAGGGTTGCTAAAATAAAAATTTGGATTTATATTTACGTTATATTTTTTGGGAGTAATCTCTTATGCACGAACTAATTTTTCAACTAAAAAATCAACAGGAAATCAATTTTTCAAACATTTTGGAACAAATTCAAGTTGCAGATTTGGAAACCATTTTTGATGGTGTAAATAATTCTCGTTACATTTTTCATTATCTTCATTCAATGGACAGATTTTTTATAAATCCTGAAGATTATGTTTACGAAGGTGAAAAGCTGTTTGGCATTCCAGAAAATCTTAGCGTTGTTGATTCAAATCGCCAAGGCTACGAAAAAGACACTTCTATTGTTATTCCACGCGAAAAACTTTTGTCTTATTTTGATTTTGTAAAAACAAAAATTCAAAAATATCTAGAAAATTTAACTGTTGAAGAACTTTTTCAAAAACCAGAAAATTGCGAATACAGTCGCTTTGAATTAATTTTGGGGCAAATTCGTCACCAATTTTGGCACATTGGCCTTTCAAGTGCCATCACTTTTGAATCAAAACACATTTGGAACGAATTTACAGGACTAAACGGGTTACGAAGTAAAATCTGAATTAAGAATTTCTTTGAAGAACTTCGCAAATCCATTTTCTACAGCATTTTTGTCTACCGCAAGATTATGTTTTAAATCCTGAAAATATTTTCCAGATTCAATCTGAACAGAAAGTGCGTCTAGAGGAAACCCAGGAACAATTTTTGGATGAGGGACGCTTACAAGATAAAAGGGTTCAATTTCTAGCGACGAATCCATTCGCGAAAAAATCTTATCTTCAGAAAGAACTAAACAAATTGCATTTTTGTATTTTGCAGTCAAACGGCCGCCATAACACGCCGCAAGATTTCCGTAATATTCAATCATCTCTCTATCAGAAAGTTCCTTGCCATTTACACGGCGCACATGAGTTCCCGGCTGATTTTTTTCTTCAACTTCATCAAAATAAAGTCCGCTATCACAAGAAAAAACAGGAATCTTCAAAGTGTTAAAATACGCTTTAGCTTTTAAAGTTGCATTTTCAAGTGGATTTGAACCAGTTTCATCAATTTCTGGAAATTTCACATTGTAAAATTCAGGACAATTTTTTAAATCATTTAGCCCAATTATTTCCAATCCCAAAATTTTTGTCACCCGCTTCATAGATTCAAGCTTTGCCTGATTCGTTGTTCCGTAAAGTAATTTCATAAAAAAAGTATAGCATTTAAATTCAGAATTCGGAATTCAGAATTCAGGATTTACGTCATTGCAAGCAGCGCGAAGCAATCTTGCAAGTATACATTTTAACACTATATTTTTACGATTATCATAACAAAAACTTGCTACAAAAAAAAATATTTTTTTCTTAATTCTTAATTCTGAATTCTGAATTCTTAATTATAAACAGCCATTTCCAAACTGGAATCACTTGGATTTTTACACCGTCGATGCTTAGTTCCTTTTCTTCTTCGTAGGTGATTATTACAAATTCCTTTGCTTCTTTTAGAGTTTTTGCAGCTTCTACAAGAGATTTTGTTTCTCTATCATCAGAAATATTTGTAACGGAATATGCTACTTGAATTGCAGTGCCAGTTTCTTCTATGAAAAAGTCCACATCTAAGTTTTTAGATTTTAAATAATAAACATTGCCTTTATAATTATTCCACAAATTTATTGCTACAAGATTTTCTAACAAACGAGGTTCTTCTTTATTCAAAAAAAGATTTAATAATCCATTGTCGTTAAAATAGTATTTTGGCGTAGTTTCTTTTTCTACAAATTTTGAAAAATAATTTTTAATTGTAAAAATCAAAAAAGATTGTTTTGCATAACCAATATAATCTATAACAATATCTTTGCTTATTTTTACACCAATTGTTTTAAGTATGTTATGTAATTTTGAATAAGAAATTTCATCTTTCACAGATTCTGCAATTTTTTTCATCAAAATTTGCAATCCGTTAGGATTTCTTATACCATTCCTAGCAGCAATATCCCCCAACAAGACTTTTTGATATATGCTAGAAACATATTCTCGCTTATTTTGATAATTCAAAGTTTCTGGAAATCCTCCAAAATAAAAATATTCAGAAAATTCCCTTTTGATTTTTCCACTTTCTTTTGTACCAAAAATTGATTTATCAGAA
>JAZSRO010000041.1:0-6738 GCA_045538515.1 Acutalibacteraceae bacterium
ACACGTCCTGAGATAAACGCTCTTTCATCACCTTGTCGTCGAACACCATTGATCCAAAATAATCCGTCACGCCTGCCATAAAACCTATCTCTCCTTAGTATAGATAGAAATATTATACCCCATATGCGCCTTTTTGTCAACATTTTCAAGGGTTATCTATAAAAAATCCCACGAATCAGGCACAGTGTGGGGGGCGGATGAGCGCGTGGAAAAAAATTCCATAGCTGTTGACAAAAATAAGATACTATGCTATAATAAAATTATAAGGAGAAAATTTATGCTTGGCGACGTTATAGCAATCCGCGAAGAAGACGGGGACGTAGTGGCAAGATATACGTATGATGCTTGGGGAAAAGTAACGCATAAGCAGGGCACTATGGCAGACGGCAATCCCTTTAGATACCGTGGTTATTATTACGATACGGAAACAGGCTTCTATTACCTGCAAACTCGTTATTACGACCCCACGATTTGTAGATTTATAAACGCGGATAATTACGAGTTGGTGGCGGAATTATCTCAAACGATTGGGCAGTTAAACCTTTACGCTTATGCAAACAACAACCCCATAATGCTCACCGATGAGACAGGTGAAGGATTTTTCCTTATTATTTCGTTGATAGTTGGCGCAGTTGCTGGGGCTATAATAGGTGGCGTAACAGTAGCAAATAATGGAGCAACAGGTTGGGGAATCTTTGGTGGAGCATTATTAGGAGGGGTAATAGGTGTAGCTGCGGGAGCGTTGTTTGCCGCAAGTGTTTCAGCAGGAATTATTGGAGTTGCTAAAGCGTTCGATTTGTCTATAAAATTAGCGACCTATAAACAAACAGCGGCACTTGGATTGGCAATTTTTGATATAATAGGGGCGATAGTTGGACCCCTTATGGGTGTTGATTGGCAGCTTGTTGAATGGGGGCAATCATCTCCTAATGTTCTACCAAATAAAAACCCTTATGCGGATAATTCTAGAATGGGTAGTGCATTACCTATAAAGAATAATATAGCTCAATATTATATTGCTTAATCAGGAGGTTCAATATGATAGAATTTAAGGGCGAATTTTCTGATGAATGCAGGCAATACTTATTAGAACAACAACACAAAGGAATGATTTTACTTTCGATAATTATAGGCGTACTTTTTATAACTCCCTTGCTTCTTTTAAGTTTTTTTTGGGAATATGCTTTGATAGGTAGCATAGCAGGAATGGCATTAGTTGTGTTTGAAATTTTTTATTTAAGTTCTCAAAATACAAAATTGCATAAAGAATCGTTTGTCGAAAGCTTGCCGAACGGTATTATTATTGAAAATGACACAATAGAAACATTTGGTATAGGTGAATTGAGCTATAAATGTAAAAACATTCAAGACATAAAAGAAGTCTTGGATATGGGAAAATTCTATGCGATTGTTTTCCACTTTCCTAATATGGACAGACGGTTTATCTGCCAAAAAGACTTGCTTGTAGAAGGCACGATAGAAGAATTTGAAAAACTGTTTGAAGATAAAATAGTCCGAAAGTATGAAACAAAGGACTAACAAATGAAACTTTTTACGATTTACATTAGAAACGCTATAATTCGACAATACGGTAGAACGGCAAGGCAAGCTTGCCATCCGTTCGTGCTATTCATTTTTATTCCCGACGGAAACGGAATGCGATATGAAAAAGTGGTAAGCGGTGTAAAAACGCAATATTATTACAACGACACGCAGCTTTTGATGGAAAGCAAGAATGGGAAGCGGAAGTGGTATATCTACGGCGTAACGGGCATAGAAGGAATGATCGTAGAAGGAGAGTATCAAAATAGTGTATACTATTTCGATAAAAACACGCTTGGCGACGTTATAGCAATCCGCGAAGAAGACGGGGACGTAGTGGCAAGATATACGTATGATGCTTGGGGAAAAGTAACGCATAAGCAGGGCACTATGGCAGACGCCAATCCCTTTAGATACCGTGGTTATTATTACGACACCGAAACGGGGTTCTATTATTTGCAAACTCGTTATTACGACTCGACCATTTGTAGATTTATCAACGCGGATAATTATGAGCTTGTTTCCGAACTCGCAAGTGTTCCCGGACAACTGAATATGTATACTTACTGCGGGAACAATCCGATTATGTATACGGATGAAACCGGAGAGTTTTTCTTGACTGCTTTGTTGGTTGGTGTGATTGCAGGGGCATTGATTGGCGCAACGGTAGCAGGTGTATCGGCGGGGAATAGTGGAGAGACAGGTTGGTCTCTTGTAGGCTCTATTGCAGAAGGAGCTTTGATTGGAGCGGTGCTTGGCGGTGCGGCAGGCGCATTAATTGGAGTTGCACCGACAGTAGGAGCATTTATCGGTAGCACCTTTGCGAGCTCGGCAGGCGCAGGCTCGGCAGTTGCGGTTGCCATGTCAAGTGCGTATGTCGTAGCGGTTGGTGCTACGTCGGCTATAGGTGTGAATTTGATGTTTAGCAAAGGAAGTGGGGCGAGATTTGGACATAATCAATATGAGAACGAGCAATTTAGAAAAGCTATGAAAGAATTGGGGTATAAAAGAACTGATCCACAATGGGAAAAAGCTCATCATGCACTTAGAAAACATAAAAAAGCAGGAAACTATATTGATAAATATCGTGATTTATTAAAATTTATTCAAAATGTATTGGGAGTATAATTATGCATAAGGTTAAAAATTTTACAGTAAAAAATAAGCCATTTTCTAAACACATTGTGAAAAAAAAAATAGAAGGGTTTTACTTTGATATTAATAGCCCCATAGAAAAAGATTGTGTAAGAATCGTTTTTGAAAATAAAGCTGAAATATTTATTTATTCTTTTGTGAGAATAATTGCCAAGCAAAAACTTTTATTTAGCATAGCTGATTGCTGGTTGAATAATAAAGATTTTGAAAATATTTCTAAATTAAAGAAACAATTAATCGGCTCTCAAGTGCAAAGCATTAAGTTTAATAGAATGGGTGATTGTACACTTCTTATGGATAATGGGACAAAAATCGAGTCAGTTATTGATACTACATTAGGAGAAACAGATTATATTCGCATTGAGAAGGGGCAGGAATATTATATATTGTGTCGATTAAATAACGAATTGATTACAATAATTGGCAATGAATAGAAAGAAAGGACTAATCAATGAAACTTTTTGCGATTATTTACATTACGAACAATGCAATGGCTTATGGTGGAGTGGAAACGCTCCGCCAAGTTGTGCTGTTTGTCTGTGTTTCCGATAATTTCGACAAAAACACGCTTGGCGACGTTATAGCAATCCGCGACGAATATGGGGAAGTAGTGGCAAGCTATAAATATGACGCGTGGGGTAATCATACCGTCTACAACCAATACGGCGGCAGAGATTATTCCGCTTCGTCGATAGGAAATATCAATCCGTTTAGATACCGTGGTTATTATTACGATACGGAAACAGGCTTCTACTATTTGCAAACACGCTACTACGATCCGACGATTTGTAGATTTATCAACGCGGATAATTATGAGCTTGTTTCCGAACTCGCAAGTGTTCCCGGACAACTGAATATGTATGCCTATTGCGGAAATAATCCGATAATGTATACGGATCCAAGTGGTGAACTTGTTGGTTGGGCGATTGCTTTGATTGTTGCTGGAATATTATTATTTACACCAGTTGGTGGTTCGTTAGCACAAGTTGCGACCTCTGTTGGTAGTTATGCAGGAATGGCAGTGGCCTCAATATGGGATACAGATATTAGGGCTGATATGAATGCCATTAATTGGAACCCATTTAATACAAATGGAAATACTGTACTTGGCTCAAATAAGGTGTCATTTTATAAAGGCGCTCCTGTATTTTTGAAAAAGAGTGGGCGTTCAGGCTCGTTTTATGCAATCTCTTTAAACATAAATGATGGTATAACTGGCTTAAATCATGAGCGTGGACATAACTGGCAAGCCATGATGATGGGCATTGGAAGTTATTTGCTTGGGGTCGGCGTTCCGTCTGCTGCAATGTTGGGACCTTGGGCGGCAATGGGTGGAGATAACTATTATAGAGCTCCTTGGGAGATTACCGCAGATTTAATGGGTGGAGTAAATCGATCTGTTCATACAAAATCTGACATTTCACGCGGGTGGTGGTATTTATCTACAGCTATTGCATTTTTCCCTGCGTGTTATTTGTATTTAGTTTAAATTATAAAGAGGTTAAAGGATGAAAAGCTATAGAAAGATAAAATCAATTCTTTGTTGCTTTATTATTATTTTTTTGTTTTCGTCTTGTAGTGGCTATAACAAGATAATGTTTAAGCATCTCAGCAATCTTCACAATTATACATATTACGAAGTAAAAATAGACGATATATATTTTACAAGTCGAGAAACTGGAAAGCGTGAAAAGTATATAAAGGATTTGAATGAAAAAACGGTACTAGAAGGAACAGTATATTTAACGGGTGTCGAAATAGATCAGGTATATGGGCGCTGTGATATGCAAGTTAATGGCAGCAAAGTGGAACCACCGTTAGTGTTTCTAGAAATAGAAGAAAGTAACAGTCAAATTCTATTTGAAAGAAATTTTTATATAGATTTTGCAACAAACAATACTGTAAAAATTTGGTGTTCGGATTTTGTTTATATGGATACAGATTTCTTTTTTGTAATAGGGGTTGAGTATAATGGAAAAATTTATTTGGAGAAAGAAGAAGGATTAAACAATGTAATCAAAATGATGACTGCGAATAAAAGTCTATTATAGTCAAGCGGTAAGGACTAACCAATGAAAATCATTGCAATTTACATTAGAAACAACTTAACGAATTATGGCGAAGTGTGCACACTTCGCCAAACCGTGCTGTTCGTTTGACTTGGCAATCCACCCACCCCAAAAAAACAAACTTTGCCCTCAAAAGCTTCCCAAAAAATAGAACCCAAAAAAAAGAGCCTATAAATAACATATGAAGATATGAACATATTTTCATATATTCATATGTAGGAGAACAAAAAAACGTTGTTGAAGTAAGAAACGAATGAAAAAAACGCCGTCCGAAGAAGCTTCGGGCGGCGTTGCGCGTTGTATATTCATTTTGAAACAGGCTATGCTTCCTTTTGCCTTATCTGTATGCGTTTCCAATTATAAAAGGCGTAAAGATCGTTAAACAGGAAGGCGACGAAGCAAACGACCATAGGGAGATAGGCAAGGGAAACGAAAGAAGAATAAACCCAAAGCACAATCAAAACGACGTCGTTTGCGGCGTAAGCAAGCGCGTAAAAACGGCTTCTAAAAATAAGCAAAGCGGAAGCGAGAAAACTCGTAGTAACGGAAACGGTACTCACGATCAAATTATTCGTTTGAAAATAAGCAAGAATAAAGTAAAACGCGGTGGTAACGATAAGAGCAGCGAGAACAATCCAAAACAGGTTCATCGCAGACACGGTAGCCACCTTCACTTCATTTTTACCCCTTTTCGACGGATTTTTAAGCCACGTAATACACGCAACGAGCGCAGCGGGCAAACTCATACCAAGATAGGTAATCATTTCCCCGTAGTATCGTTGTTCTAAGGATACGATCGCGTAGAGAATGGAAAAAATCATCACGAGAAATTGTCCGACGACGTTTCCTTTTGCGATAAAGATCAGGGAAGAAACGCCAAGGAGCGAAGCGAGCAAGGTAAGTGGGTGAAAGCTTTCGCCAAGGCAAAAGGAAAGGACGATTGCGATCATAGAGCCGCTCCAAAGCCCCCACTCAAACGGCGAAAAATATTGTAACAATTTTTTCACGTTCATAACCATTCCCGATTTCATTCCTGCGTAGGATTTTCTTTTGCTGCCTTGCGCTTTACTATTATCGAGTAGATAAGCAGAATAGCGTAATGAAGCACGAGTCCCACCGCGATTGCTTTGACGAGATCGAAGATAACGGTGAGCGCGAACGTGAGAATCAGCACGAGTATATCGTTCCATTTTTTCGTTTTGATGACGGCGACGAATTCTCTCCATTCGCTCATATTATACGCCACGATAAAGAGAATGGAAGCGATAATCGGCATAGGGATATACGCGGCAAGGGGCATTAAAATCACGAGCACGAGCAAAAGCACGACGGCGTGAATCATACCCGATAGAGGGGATCTTCCGCCGTTTTTGACGTTAGCCGCCGTTCTGGCGATTGCGCCCGTTGCAGGGATTCCGCCGAAGAAGCCGACGAATATATTGCTTGTGCCGAGTGCGATCAGTTCGGTGTTAGAATTATGCGTATCGTCCACCATTTTATCCGAAACCACGCAGGAAAGTAGGGATTCAATACCCGCAAGCAGGGCAATGGTAAACGCGCTCGGGAGTAAAGCGAGAATTTTGTTGAGCGTGATCGTGGGGAGTTTAAAAGTAGGCAGGGCGGAAGAAATCGTATAAAGAGATCCGATCGTGTTTGTGTTTATCAAAGGGATCAGGCAAATGAGCGACCCCACGAGCACTGCGATCAGAGAGCCGGGAATTTTCTTGGAGATTTTAGGCCAAACGATAAGAATAGCAAGTCCAAGCAGACCAACGCCGAACGCCCAAGGATTAAAAGTGGAAATATGTTCAAAAACGAGCGTCAATTTTTCAATCGTTTCAATCGCCACCACACCCGCGGGGTAAGTAAGCCCCAAAAAATCTTTCAACTGCCCGATCACGAGCGTAACAGCGATCCCGGCGGTAAAGCCAACGGTGATGGTATGCGGAATATATTTGATAAGCGAGCCAAG
>JAZSRO010000016.1:0-3549 GCA_045538515.1 Acutalibacteraceae bacterium
AGCATGAGTTTTAATAATATGTCCTGTATCGTTTCGCCCTTGTCCTTGTAGATAGGTGTCACGATAAATCTCATTTTTCCGATTTCATAAATATAGCTTTTGTCTTTCTGCATTACATTCCCCCTTGATTATTGTTCGGGACAATTTGTCCCAAGGGGAAGACTGCCTGCTTAAGTCCCGTTACAGGCAATACTTCCCCCTATATACCAAGGACAGAAAATGCTTAAATGTACAGTCTAATTACCAGTTTTCTTGCAGATACTTTTTCATACTGGCAAGACCGATTTTTACAGAGCCACCTATAGAGCTTTTAGCAACATTTTCTTCTCTGGCAATATCCCTTAATGTTCTACCCATAATTATGTTTGCATCCACTCTGCGCCCCTGTATCTCCGGCAGAGAGTTCAGCGCACGGCACAGCATTTGATACTGCTCTTTCATTATGACAAGCTCTTCCGGAGACTTTTCAAATATGCAGGCAGAGTATTCAATACCGTCGTCACAGTCCAGGGAATACTGCGCCTTGTTTCGCATGACGCGGCGTATGTAGGCGTGCTCATAACGCTTGTCTGCTTTCAATTCTTCTGCCACATCATCAGGAACCTCTATATATTCGGCATGGTCATACCATGGATAAAACTCTTTCAAATTTATGGTGGTCATATATTTCCTCCGTTCAGATTTTTGTTGATTGTTTTCTGAACGAAGCCCGGCGGTGACCGGCACCGGGGACAAGGTGAAATGCGGTTTCGTTTTAAGGTGTATTCTATTTCACCTTGTAGGCCGTAATACCCCTTTTCGCAGGCGCGGCTTTTTTTGACCGCCTACTAAGAGCGAAAAAGAAAAATGGCATAGGCGGTTGTCCTCCAAGACTCTCCGGCTATGCCGTTTTGCGCGTTAAAAGCAGCCAGCCAAAGAAGTCTTTTTTTCTTTGCCCGGCTACTTGCCGTTATGAAATTGAAAGAGCCGATAACTCGCGCCATTAGGCTTGCGGGTTATCGGCTCTGCGTCTATGCGTCCGGCTCTGTGATAACGGTGATATTAAGTTTGTCTGCGTTAATCAGGGTTTCACTTTTACACTTGGGACAGAACAGTGGGAAGTTTATAAGCACTGTATCACCACGGAGCATAGTCCGAGTCTTGCCTTTACAGATGGGACAAGGCAGCCACTTCATTTCCAAGGTTTTCAATGTTATTTGATATGTTCAATGACAGCGTAGTACAGGCAAACCAACGAGGCTGACAGCAACAGTCCACCCACTATATCGGTAAACCAATGCACTCCGGAAACTAATCTGCCAAACACGGTAATTGCAATCAGCAAGGCCGCTATTGTATTAATCAGAAAACAGAATTTCTTTTTGTCTGGCCGAATGAAAGAAAGCTGAGTTCCAACTGTTGCCATAATGCATGTAACAATCATCGTATGAGAAGAGGGATATGACGCTTCCAGACTGTTCTCCAATATTATTGGACGGTAATTTACGATAACCAATTCAAAAAATATGTAAAATGCGATTACCAAAGCATAAAACAGTCCCAAAACTATAATATGCCTGTCCACTTTTCTGATATCTTTTCTTTTTATAAGTTGGTACAAGCCAATGACGGCAAACATCAAAGCAAAAAGAATAGCAACTACACCAAGCCAGTCCGTAATGTGATACCAAGTCAAATGTACACCAATCAGTTGAAACATATACTGATTGATTGTCGCAAGCCCCACCATGGACTGTTTTGGACCTATGGATTGCACATCAAAACAGGAAACAAAAACAGTAAAGAGGGCAAATAATAAAAATAGCAGTCCGGAGATTATAAAATATCTTTGAGCTTTATTTCTCACTACAGTCAACATCCTTTCTTCTGTAAAATATGCGGTGAATTGTAGGCCACAGCTTTATTATCTGAGCATATCTATAGAAAAGACAAGACACGTTCCGTAGCTATACATATAAGCACGCGATACTTTTTGTGTCACGGATTTTAATTAGGCGCTATACGAAATTTGATTCTGTTTTCCTGCACAATCAGTATGATCTTCACTATAAATAGCAGGAAAAGGATTACTGTAATGTAGGGCTGGCGCGAAAGTATGAACAGCGAAATAGCAACAGCATATAAGGCAACGGAACAGGGCTTATAAATCCGTAGTCCATTTTGGTTATTGAATATCCCGGTGATAATTTCAAAAACACCGAATATCGAAATGACTGCAAGTAAGACAAAATAAACTGTTCGCAGAAATCCACTAATACATGTATAAGACAACAAAGGAACGGCGTATATAAACTCGCCATTTTGCTGCCCAAAAAGCGGAAGAAACAGAAAAGCGATTGAAATAATGTCCAGTGCACCGAAAACCAGAATTGAGACTTTGCTTATGTTCTCATGGCTTTCGGTTTCAGCAAGTTCTATTAGTTCTTCGTTGGAAAGCAAATCGTCAATTGAAATTGAGAACATCCTGGAAATGTACTTCAATGACTCAAGATTGGGGTATCCCCGTCCACTTTCCCATTTTGAAACTGCCGTTCTCGAAACGAATAGCCGCTCAGCAAGCTGTTCCTGAGTCAAATTATTTTTCTTTCGGAGCTGTTGTAGTTTTTCATGGAATTCCATTACTGGCCCTCCTGTGGTGTCAGGTTTGAGTAAAATTATATAAGTGCGGTTAAAAGCTGTCAAAGGTGTCGAATGATACTTATTTTCACATTGGGGTTAAAAGCTATTTTCGAACTTTTTTCAGGACGGCAAGCAGGGCAAGTGTGGCCACACTCGCGATTTTTGCTTGTCCTCGGGACAAATTGTCCCGAGGAATTTGGTTGCGTCACGGGCCATCCCCGCTCCTTATAAAAATAGCAGTGGACTTATCATATCGACAAGTCCACTGCTTTTATTATAACCTATATGGTCAACCATGCAAATGTTGACAATTAAAGTGCCAAATCGGGCAAAAAGGTATAATCATATTACCCCACCCAAAACTGGCCTAAAAAACCTAGTAAAATCAATGGGTTCAGGATGCATATTTTCCACTCTTAAAGGCCTTTTACTCGGTAATTCCTGTATACTTTATCGCCTCATCTATCTTATCCATCAGCAAACCTGCAAAAACCAGCCTTTTCACTGCTTCATCTCTTGATATATTTGTATTTTCATGTGCTTTGGGATTTCTTATCGCCTGAATAGCGCCAGCGAAAATATTTGAATAACCTTCCTGTACATTCCTGCCGCTTTCATTATCTAATCCCTCAAATATTAAAGCAGGGTTACCGGCAGAAAATGCAGGGCATTTGTGACGCAGTAGAAATCCACTATTTCATCCACGAACTCGTTGTGGTCAAGCCCTTTGAAGTAATTGCAGTTTTTGAGCCGCTTAAAAACAAGCGTAGCCTGCGCTTCGATGTTTTCAGCAGATGTAAACTTTGTACCTTTCTTGCTGATATTGACTGTGCGTATCTGCCCAGCCCAATCATAAAGGTCAGAAAAAAGAAAGTGGTGTATAGCCTTATAATGTTCAAAGTCAAAACTGTCTGCTTTTGGCGCGTTCAC
>JAZSRO010000017.1:0-8046 GCA_045538515.1 Acutalibacteraceae bacterium
CAATGGCGCCGCAAACAGAACCATCGTTTTGTCGGCTAATAAGTTAGAGGCACATTCTTACTATCTCGTTACATATTGGACTAAATGTGTAAGCGGCGGAATGAGTCCGTCAAGATGGTATCTTTCCAACTCAAGCGGTCTCAACGAATATACTTTAGGCAATATTTCAGGTAATTCGTGGAAACAAAAGAAGTTTATAATTTATACAGGCAACAAGGGTTCCAGAACTCTCTCAATAGGCGGTTATTTCGCCGCGAACAGCGAAGTTTATATTGACGATTTCGCAGTTTATAAGTTGAGTTCAGGTCTCGGTGGTAAGAGTTATGAAGCAGGCGAACTTCTCGCGCCTCCGCCCACCGTTGCACTTCCCGAACAGAACAAAATTTTCTACGTAGCACCTACCGCTACAAAATACGTTGACTTTACTCAGTTCGGCACAAACATCGTTGCCGACTCGACCGTTAGTCAGTTTGAAGCTGATGGCACCTATAAGGCATATTACTCGGAAGAAACCTACGCAGGCGCTTCCACGGTTGCAACCCCCAACGCTTGGTGGGGTAAGGCTGCTGACGTTTGGCAGGCATTCAAGTTAGATATTAGCGAATATAAGAGTATGAGAGCGCGCGGCCTTGCTAAAAATGACACCGCACTTTCTCACACAGACGACGGTTCAGGCGCTATCCAGATGCCGAGCACAACCCCGGCTATTACATATCTCCCGCTTCCCAAATTGTCGGCAAATAAGGGTTACGTAATTTCGGCTTGGGTTAACGCTGAACGTACCGCTTCCTTTAAAACGGAACTGCTTAAAGGCGGTCTTTCGGTTAACTTTGGCAATTCGGGCAATACTTCGCTTTCTGCTGGATGGCAGAGAATTACCTGGTTTGTTTATACAGGAAACGAGGCTTTCTCAACGGTTATCAGATTCTATTTTGAATCACCCAATGTTTTGATTGACGATATTACCGTTCAACCCCTTGCAGACGAGTACACAAAACAGTGCATCGAAGAAAACAAGTTGGTTGAAAATAAACCAAGACCGGCTTTCCCGAACGAAGAAAAGTTTATTGATGTAACGTTTGATTCGAACAACTGGCCGTACCTCTATGACGGCAATATAGACTGGTCTTCTTTCGGTACGAACCTTATAACAGACCCGACCGTTAAAGAATTTAACGCAGACGGCACCTATAAGGCATATTATGCAAACGAATCTACAGGTGAAGGCGTCCTGAACGCTAACGCTTGGTGGGGTAAAGCGGCTGATAAGTGGCAGGCATTTAGCAATAACCAAATGTCTGAATACGGCGGTATGAAGGCTATCAACGCTCTTACAAGCGATACAAAGTATTCTCATACTAACGACGGATCTGGTGCGATTATAATGAAGAATAACGCCAAAAACTACCGTCTGCCGTTGCCCTCTATGGAGGCAAACAGCACCTACGTTATAACCTTCTGGGTAAGATTCGTTTCATCTAAGAGCCATCAAATTCGTTTGCTTACAAGTAGTGGCACAAAGGTTCTTGAAACAAACTATAACAAGTTTGATTCACTCAACTGGAAACGTGTAACGTTCCTTGTTTATACAAAGGATACGGCACAGTCACAACCGAAACTTGAAATTTATAATAACACTGTCGGATTTGTTGATGACCTTGCGGTTTACAAATTGACAGACGACGAGTATGCGGTACAGTGCCTTAACGCAGGCAAAGTGGTTGCTGATGGCGTAGACCCGACAGAAGCACCTGCTAAGGAACCCGACCCGCCTGTTGAGCCTGAATTCCAGACGATTTACATGAATGTAACCCATGGTACAAAGGTTTACGATTATTCCGACTTGGATTTTAGCACTCTTGGTACAAACCTTATGCCAGACTCTACCGTTAAAGAATTTAATGCGGACGGTACCTATAAGGCGTACTATCAGGATGAAGCCACTGGTACGGGCGTTGCAAACGCTAACGCGATTTACGGTAAGGCTGTTAATAAGTGGCAGCAGTTCAACGGCGGATTTACAAGCCCGAATATGTGGTTCAGTCCCAAGTCGCGTAATATGTTGAGCAACGATGCTACACTTTCACACACAAATGACGGCTCCGGTGTTATTGTGATTCCCGGAAGCAATACTCAAAACTATGGCATACCGCTTCCCAGTATGTCGCCGAGTTCGTATTATGTTATTACATACTGGGCTAAGTTTGAAGGAGATTCGGCAGAACTTCGCTTCTATTCTTCAACCAGTGAGAACCTTGAAATCAATTATAAAGTATTTGGTGCAGCAAACACCTGGCAGAGAGCAACAATCCTTATTTATACAGGTGCATCATCGTTCAGCGAACCTAACCTTGACATCTTCTCCACCAAGAAAGGTTACATAGATGATATCGAGGTTTATAAACTTGACAACGCTTACGGCGCACTCTGTGTTGAAGCAGGTAAGATTGTCTATAAGGATGCTCACGCTGTGTCAACACCGAACGTTGACGGATACGGCTATGAAACCTCAAATAACCTTGCAGTAGATGGCTCGTTTGAGCAGAACGGTACCACAACTTCTTCTGCAAAGTACGGTTCTAAGGTGTTTAAGGTTACAACTGCAAACAACGTGATAACGTTACCTAGACTTTCTTTCAGCGAGTATTATCTTGTATCTTATTGGGTTAAGACCTCAGGCTTTGCATCAAAGGATAAGATTGCAACAGAAATAAAAGGTGATGGCGAATTAATCCGTGCAACTAGTGTATCTGCAAGTAGCAGTTGGAAGCAGGTAACTACAATTATTAACACTGCTGACTGTCTCAACATCACAATTGAATTTGATACAAGCGTCCTTTCCGGAAATAAGGCAATTTATGTTGATGGTCTTGCCATTCATGTATTGCCCACCGATGTTGCAAAAGCGGCAGCGGTTATTGACGGATACGAAATGGGTGTTCTCAACAAGGACATAGTTGATGTTGCTGCAAAGGTTTTCGGTGCAGATGCAACGTATGATAAGAATTTTGAAATCTGGCGCAGCCTCGTAAGTCCTGTTAAGAGCACTGCTACAAAGGACGAAACCTACGTTTCGCTTTGTGCTGCATACCAGAAAGATTATGTTAGAACCGATAAAATCAACAGAGGTTTTGCACCTTCGGGCTTCGGTGAAAGAAAAGTGTACGGCGACAGTAGTTCCGCACCCTACACCTGTGCCCCCGAAAAGAACCTCATAAAGAACCCTGCTTGTGACGATGCAACCTATTGGGCAGACCCAACAGGATTTGCAACTATCACGACCGAAGAGAAACACGGCGGTAATACTTCGCTTAAGGTTAGCGGTGAAGGCTTGTATCTCAAGAAACTTACTGTTAAACCCAACACCACCTATTATCTCAACCTTTACGGTATGGGCTATTCAGACGATGTTGTTCCATTCGTCCACTTTGGTATTATGGATATAAACAAACTTAAGTTTGAAAACCCCAAAGGTGCGTATGAAGCAAGTTACTGGACGCGTGACTCTGCTTCTAAGGAAGAAATCACCATTAAATATCCTGACGGTACTTGGTATAGCCGTACTTATTTGTTCAACACCGAAGATAATACAGAAGTTTACTTCTTCATTAAGGGTATTAAGGGCGAATCGTATTTTGATGATATCAAGATTTTCGAAGCAGCCGATGCAAAAGTGGTTTCCGGCACAACCTATGACAATATTGATACCTACGACAGTGAACAAATTAAATTTGCTTGTGACGAGTCGGATAATATCTTCAAAAACGGTATGTTTGACAAAGGTACCGAATTCTGGGGCAACTTCAAGGGAATGAACAAGTTTGTTGAGGTTGCAACCAGCGAAGGCAATAAGATGCTTCACTATAAGGGTTCAAAATGGGGTTATTACTATTTGCCCAAGGTAAAACTTGAAGCAAACAAGTCGTACACCTTCTCGTTCTGGTACAGAACCCTCAACGGCGAAGATTCTAGATTTGGAATTGTTTCGTTCAACAATCCGCACGCATATATTGCACAGCAGTGTGATATGACAACCAACCGTGGCGAATGGACACTTTATTCCATTAGCTTCAAAACTTTTACCGAGTCGGAAGTTTCATTTGCGCTATTCGATTTTGACGGCGAAGCCGTATTTGATAAGTTCCGTCTGTTTGAAGCGGAAAAAGGTTATGAACTCTCGCTCACAGAAGATATGCCCAAGGGCGGTCTTACATTCTCTGATTCCAAATTGGGAACTGACGGCCTTATAGAACTTGAGGACGAAGAACAGGATGACCTCATAGATGATACTATTTATGAGGATGACGAGCCCGCTGAAGAGGACGATGACGCAGATGATACGGAGGAAACCACCAAAAAGGTTATCTATAAGTATAAGAAAAAGCCGACAACCGTCCGACTTGCAACATGGTTTATCATTCTTATGATAGTAGTTGCGGTTCTCGTTCTTGCTGGAATTACATTCCTTATTATCTTCCTTGTTAAGAGGAAAAAGAAAAAACAAACAGCATAGTAACCAGAAATTGATTATACCGACGCATCTATGCAAATAGATGCGTCAGGTTTTATTACCAAGGTGATATTATGGAAAATAATAAATTATATTTGGAAGAAAGACTAGAAAAAACCGGGTTTTTGAATGGTGTTTACATTCCGTGGTTTCACGGCGATTGGTATGGCCGCGATATAGGCAGCAGTTTTTACGGCAAAGTTCCGGGCACCTGCTGTTTTAATGAAGATTTTGTAAGAAGGGTTTTTTATAACTCAAGAGCAATGGGTTATGAAATGGCAAAAATCTGGCTAAACGAATCGTTCGAGGGAATTCTCTATGACGAAAACGGCAGTGTCATAGGTGTAGAACCGTTGTTTATGCAAAATCTTGAGAGACTTCTACAAATTGCACAGGAGGTTGACCTGGTTATAGGATTTTGCCTTTTCGACCATAGTCAGTCTTCCTTTACAGACGATAAGTTCAAGTACGATAAATATATGCACTTTATGCAGATTCCTTCCGAAACCGATAAGTATATAAAAAATTATGTACTTCCAATTTTGAAACTTGGCAGAAAATATGGCGTAGAACTTATAGAAATTTATGACGAGCCGGAAGGCGACGGTTCGGGATGGTCTGTCTCACGCGGAATGGCGTGGAACGCTATGAGACGTTTTATAAATCAGGTAGCAAAAGCGGTAAAGGATTTCGACCCGCGTCTTGCAACAACCGTTGCGGCTGCCGCTAACTATTCAATGTTTGCGGGTAGATATAGTGACGTAAACCTTGATTATTACGCTTATGATATTTATAATGAGGGCACATCATTACCTAACACAAGAGAAATGTATCTTGAACGCCCCCTAATACTTGGTGAATACGGCGTTGGGAACTATGTTAACAGAACCGATGACGAACAGATAGAGATTTTGAAAAATTTCTATGCGAGTATGAAAAAAATGGGTATCGTAGGCGGATTTTACTGGTGCTATGGTTGGTGCGGTCATAGTGGCGAAATGCACCTTGTTGATAAAAATGGCGAACTCAGAAAAACCGCGGCATATCTCCGTTTCCGTAGTATAGATGAAGCAAACAAGCGTAACGGTACCAAAGAAAAGGATGTTCCTTGTCTTGTTATAACAAAGGGCACCGATAACATTCAGTGGTTTGGTGCACGCGGCGCTACGGAATATCTGCTCGAATGTCAGCGCGGCGATGAATTTATAGAGATTGATAGGGCAAAGCAGGAAGAATATGATGAATTCCCCGATATTCTGCATAGTGAACACGCCAATTCGGGTGAAGAGGAAACCTATCGCGTAACAGCCATCTTCGCTGACGGCAGCAGCACGGTATCCCCGTTGCTCACACTTAAAAAGAAGGTGAATATATAATGACAGAATTTTCTAAAACTGCTTACGGTAGCCGTGTATTATACGGCGGTATAAGTTGCAATGCGGATAAGTGTGCATTAATATTTACGGGCGAAAAAACCTATAAAGGCGACTCTCTCGTATCAAAAACCTTTTTTGAAGCCGAACCTAATACGCTTTATTTTCTCATAGTCACCGGTAAGGTTGTGCCGCCCGAACTGACCAATTTTGAGTTCGGAATTTGCGATAGCGAAGGTTACCGACTTGAAAACCATTTGGATAAATATCAGAAAAGCAACTATGTAACCCGTCTTGGTTGTGACCAAACGTTGTCAATAAAAGGGCAGGACGGCTCTTATTACACCCGCACGTATGCTTTCTTTTCGGGCGATAATGAAAAAATGGCTTTCTGGACTGATGGCACCAGTGGAGAGGTTGTGCTGTCTGATGTTCGAGTTTTCAAGATGATAGATGCAATGCCGCTCGAAGGCAGAAAAGAAGCATATCCCGTTAACTGGGTAGAGGAAGCAAATACATGCGATGTTGATAAAAACCTTGTTGGCGACTTTGAAATATGGGCAAAATCAGCCGAGTCTTGTAAGTTTGTCGACTTCTCAGACGGTGTTATTCACTATAAGAGCCAAGATGTTGGACAGTATTATTATATTGTATGGTTCCCGATAGAAAGGCCGGGCATATATGACATTTGTTTCAAATCCAATGTTTTGGAAAAAGGCGATTCAAACTTTGGTATAATCACCCAGAATGAACAGGGCAAGCGCAAGTTCATAATGGAAAAGAACAATGCCACCAAGAAAAATGATACATATGCCGATATGTATGCCATTCCCGAGGGTGTAAAAGTTGGTTTTGCCGTATACAACGGCGGTGGCGCAATCGACTTTGAAGATTTCAAGGTCTTCTTTGCCGCTGACGCTAAAAAACCCGAGTAAAAAAGACTAAATATAATTTAATATTAAAAAAAGCACTGCGATACGGGAGTTGTGGTTAGGGATTAAATGCCTAAAAAAGCAACTTTTTGTGGTCTAATGTGTTAAAACCCCACGATACGCGTCAGCGTTACCGTGGGGTTTTGCCTTTTATTCCACTAAAAATTTATCTTTTTTAGGTGCGAAGCAGTTTTGTAAGAATAAATTTGCTGCTGTTTCGATGATGAGAAAGCGCAGTAATACTTTGTGTCTTACAAGTTTTCACAGCGAGAAAGAGTGCAAATTTATCTGAAAAACCAATTTATCCCTAACCACAACTCCCGTAGCAGTGCTTTTTGTTTTTTTATGTTTATTATCAAATACAAATCCCGCTCACTTTCGTGAACGGGATTTATGGTGCGCCAGAGCATTCTATAATCGAACCGTTTACCTCTTTAAGAGTGACGGTTTTGCTTGCTTCCTTATAATTAAATGTTATGACCAATTTGTCGTCGTAGAGATATACGGCGTTTACAAAAATGTCAATCAGTCTCTGTTTGTGTTCCTTCGTTTCTAAGCTCATGTTTTGAATATGCCTGAGCCATAATACTAAGCCCTCTTTCGTAATGGTGGGCTTCTTCATTTCTTCCTTGATGAGCTTTAGTTTAATCTCATCTCTCGTCTGCTCCAACTCAATCATTCTTTGTTTTGTGGTTGGAGTAATAATTCCTTCTTCTATTGCTCTGAGTAGATTGTTCAGTGCGTTCTCTGTTTCACAAAGCCGTTGTTTAAGTAGTTGTATTGCGGGATTTTCTTTCTTTGCATTTCTAAACACAATACTTGCGATGTCCTCAATAACATTATCATCAATCATCATCTCATGGGTGTGTTTAACAACAAGGTCTTCAATCCATTCTTTTTTAACCGTCTTTTTATCACAAGTGTGTTTGTACTTAGCGTTGTTGCATTTGTAATATCGGTGGACCGTACCGTTTCGTGCGGTTCCGCTTTCGCCGGTCATATAAACACCGCATTTACCGCAAAACAGTTTTGTTGTCAGTAAGTAATCATCTTCGGCTTTATGTCTTGCCGTTGCTCTCTTATTCTTCGCACGCTCACGCTGCACCTTGTCAAATAACGCTTGGGGTACTATCCTCGGTATGCCATTTGGGTTAACAATATCTCGGAACTTGTATTCACCGATATACCGTCGGTTTTTTAGCATATCCGTTACGATATTAATGGTTATTTT
>JAZSRO010000015.1:0-7508 GCA_045538515.1 Acutalibacteraceae bacterium
CCGCGGGACCCATTTATGGGTAGTAAGTAATTATTGCGTGGCTGGCAGGCCAACAAAAAGCGCACTTGTGCGCCGCCAGTATTGGTTAGGGCTATGCCCGAAAATGAAATACCCCCCGTTATACGGGGGGATATTTATTTATATAAACTAAAAGTGTAAACCATACTGTAAAGTGCAGTGGCGCCGCAAAGGAATAGTCCGTGAATGTTGTCGTGTACAAGGTTTTCTGCCGAAAGTGCAAAGGCTATCAGTTGCGGGATAAAGCAACAAAGCGAAAGCACAGAACAAATTATTCCGATAGGCAAAAGCAACGCGCTTCGCACGGGTATACCGTTTTCGAGTTTTGCAACCGATAAAAAGAATATAACCGCAGAAGAAAGAAAAGCAAGATAGAAAACATTAGATGCTATAACCGAAACGGTTGAATAAACCGTAAACACGCATATAAGTTTGAAAAGGAAGAAAAGCAGGGGGAATATGTAAAGCAGTGAAAAGAATTTTTTATAATCGGGCAATATGTTTTGCAACGGCAATACTATAACCGAAACCGCCGAAAGCACTGCGAAAATATTTGTCAGTGCAACAAAAAGTATGCTGTCTGTTACATATTCGACGAACAAAAATTCATACATAAAACTGAGCGCCAACGGAACACCCGCCAAGGATAAAAGCAAAGAGGGCTTATCCATTTTCCGCGGTTGTTTTTCGTCAAAAAATGCCACAGCCGCCGATGCCGCACATGCCAAAACGATAAACACCGAAAGCGCAACCGCTAAAGTGTGACTTTCGGATTTCCAAAATCCGCTTTTTTCTTCGGTAAGATATAAAATTTGTGCACACCGTGCATAAACCGCCATTATAGCGGCGGCAACATAAAATAAAACTACGCGCGTATGCTTCACGCGCTCACGCCCTTTCAAGAATTATTTTAAGACATAAGGCATATTATTGGACAAGAACTATTTTACAAAAAAAGAGTGTAAAAGTCAACAAAGGAGAAGGAAAAATGAGAAATGTGTATTCTGTTCTTGCAATAATACTATTTATGTGTATGCTGCTTATTCCGCTTTTAAGTCTGGAAACAGGGGGCGAAACGCTATTGCCGCCCACAACAAGCAAAACCGAAGAAAAAGAAGATGTTTTCAGGGTTTTGTGCGGAGAGAATATAGTAACTCTGTCTGAGGAGGAATATACGATCGGCGTTGTGTCAGCAGAGATGCCCGCGCTTTATGAAGAGGAGGCGCTCAAAGCACAGGCGGTTGCTGCCTATACATACGCGGCAAGAAAGCGCGCCGCGTCAGAGGGCGAATATGACATAACAAATGACCAAACAAAAGACCAGTCGTATATAGACAAGGCCGCACAAAAAGAAAAGTGGGGCGAAAAGTATGAAGAATACAGTGCAAAAATCCGTTCGGCAGTAAGGGCGGTTTTGGGCAAAAAACTCGTGTATGAGGCTGAACTCTGCCTTTCGGTATATCACGCAATTTCGGCGGGTAAGACCGAAACGGCAAAAAACTATTGGGATAAGGATTATCCCTATCTTTGCTCGGTGGAGAGCGTTTATGATATATTGTCGCCCGATTATAAAACCGAAAAAACCGTCACACCTGACGAACTTAAAACCGCTTTTTCGGATGTGACATTCTCGGGAAATCCGCAAGAATGGTTGGGGGACACTCAAAAAACAGATGTCGGTACAGTGACCGAAATTACCCTTTGTAACGCAAAAATAAAAGGGGCAGTCTTTCGTGAAAAACTGTCCCTTCGGTCACAAAATTTTGATGTCGCCTTTACAGACGGCTCGTTCAAAATAACGGTGCGCGGCTATGGCCACGGCGTTGGAATGAGCCAATACGGCGCTAATTGTATGGCAAAACAAGGCGCCAAATATGATGAAATTTTACTCGCTTACTATAAAGGCGCAAAGATAGAATAATTTAATTACGCAAGACCATAAAATATGAGAGAAATGATTGAAACTATAATAAGGTCAAGCGGGGTGCCCCGTAAAAAATGCGGTACGCGGGAATATTTTAGCGATAGGCGCACACAGTAAAAAATCGCAAGGACCAAAAGCAGTCCGAGCCCGTAAAAAAGTGCGGCTAAAAGAGCATAAAAAATATTTTGTTCTGCGGCACAAAGCGCGGCAATACCGAGAGAGATTCCGTATGCCACAAGGAGTTGATAGTTATCAAAACCGTTTTTCAAAAAGGGCAAAAATCTGTGAGCCAAAAACATAACCGCCGCCGTAACAGAGGCATAAAGGAGCGTAAAAAGAGAAGAAAGGTTTAGGGGGGTTAGCAAATACATAAAAAGCGGGTAACAAACAAGTGTTGAAAGAACTGCACCGGCTGTGCTGAAAATACCCAGATAAACGCTTTTGCGGAAAGTATCGGACGAAAGTGTACCGCCGTTCACACCGATACAGCGGTAACAAACAATGTTTTTCGTGAAAAGACTTGCAATGAGAATAGAGAAAATTTTAGTCATTCTTCTTGTCCCCCTTTGCAAAATATGAAAGCACCGCCGACAGTACCGCAACAATGAATATTGCACCTGCAGGAAGAGTCAAAACGCGGATAGGTTCCCAAATGTGTGAGCCGCGCGGGAAAGAAAAGATTTGTCCTCTGCCGATAAGTTCACGCAAAACGCCGAGAAGCAACATAACCGCCAAAAAAGCAACGGAATTAGAAGAAAGCGAAAGTGCGAATTTTTTGTTGTCATCGCCTTTTGCCAAAAAGAAAAGCAGAAAAGCCGAAACAACGCAAAGCGGCATATAATAGTGGGAAAGCGATAGCGTTTGCGGAATTAAAATTCCAACAACCGAAACCGCCGCCCCCGCCGCTATAAGCATTACGGGAAATTTTACATTTTCGGGCACGATTTTTGGCACAAGCAGCGTTACCACAAACATCAGAAATGCGGCAGAAACAACTGCAACAGCCGCGCGTAATGATGAGAGTGCGGTTGCGGTTAAATAAAGTATAGGCAACGCCGCAGAAATTGAAAAAAGCAGGGATTTACAATAATTTTTCATCTATTTACCCTCGCTTTCAACCTTATTTTTTTCCGCCTCTATAGCGCCCATTGTGACGCTGGACGAAACAGGATTTTCTTTATCCTGTTTTGGAAGATTTTTAAGAGCGTTTGCTGAGAGTATCAGTAAAACAGCGGCAAGTAATGCACAGACAACCGCCAAGGCGGAATGCCATACGCTTCCCTTGAATTTAGAAAAATCAGGCATTTTCATTCTTGCCACCTCCTATGTTTATTTCGGGTATAGCGCTGAAAAGCGGACGGAGAAGACAGGCGGCACAGATTGCAAAATAAACACCCTCGTCAAATGATGAATATTTGCGCAACACCACAGTCAAAATTCCGATGAATGCTCCGAAACAGAGTTGCCCCGAAAGATTTGCGGGACTTGTGGTACGCGCTGTCGCCATAAAGATAGTGCCAAGCAAAAGTCCACCGCCGAAAAGTGTTACAGAAATACTAACACCAAAAATCAGCGCAGCAAGTATAGAAGACACAATTGCCGAGAGTATAATAGCGGGGGAAACAACGCGGCGAAAAATAAGGTAAAGTCCGCCAAGGATTAAAAAGAGCGAACCAACCTCGCCAATCGCGCCGCCGTGTGCACCGAACAAAAGTTGTGAATATGAGAAAGTGCCATCGGGGGAATTAAGCGGGGTGGAAACCGTTGAAAGCCCCGAAAACGCATCAGAAAAATCATTTACAACGGTGGGAAAAGAAATTGCCGCAAGCACCGCGCCGAAAGCGGCGGGGTTAACAATCTCACAGCCGTGTCCGCCAAAGAAAATTCGCGGAATAACGGTGGCGGAAACCGAGATTAAAACCGCAACGGGCAACGGTACGCGTGAGGGCATACACATACCCACAAGAAGTCCCGTTACAACGGCAGACAAATCTTTAACATTAGCGGTTTCTCTTAAAATTTTGGATATACCCCATTCGCAAAGAGCGGCGGCAACCACACAACTAAAAAGCAAAAGAGCCGCGCGGAAACCAAAAAACAACACTCCCACAATAACCGAGGGTAACAGTGATAACAGTATATCAAGCATATCGTCAAAGGTCGAAACGCGACCGTTAGGACTGCCCGTCAAAAACTTTTTAAGCGACATAAAATGTATCTCCTTTTCAGGTTACAATTTTGTTACTTTTTATATAATACTATATTTTGCCGAAAATTACAAGTAAAAAAACGACTCAAAAATTACCAAAAAGAAGAAAAATAAAAAAAGACTTGCAAAAAGGAAAATATGTGGTATAATAATAAGGCGCTCTAAGTAGAGCATAAATATCGCGGGGTAGAGCAGTTGGTAGCTCGTCGGGCTCATAACCCGGAGGTCGCAGGTTCAAGTCCTGTCCCCGCAACCAGAAAAGAGAGAGCAAGTCGAAAGACTTGCTCTCTCTTTTCAACGAAATAAATCCCTTGCGGGATTTGTGAAATACGCTTCGCGTGTGAAATATTGCATCGCAATGTGAAATGCGCTGCGGCGCGTGAGGGATTTATTTAATTTCACTTTCTGCGCAGCACAAAATTTCATAATGACCTTTAGGTCATTATTTCACATTCGGAGCAAGCCGAATATTTCACTAACCCCTTGCCCCTTCGCCGCTTTTATGTTATAATACATTCAAGAGGTGAATTATATGAAATTGTTTAATTCTTTTAAAACAAACAAGGAACTTATTAACCAAACAGAATTTGTAAATGTTTATTCTGTAAAATGTGATGAAGAAGTGTATACAATCATTATTCCTAAGAAAAGAGCCAATAACAAAACTATAATTCATTTTGTTGATAATACTATTTGTTGGGAGCAAATTCCTATCATTATTAGAGGATCAGGTTATATTCCTGGCAAAGACAGAATACCTATTTATAAATTTGATGGTAAAGTTTATAATACCATATTTGTGGTAAAAGGAACTCCGCTTGGCGACGAAGGATTAGACAATGGTATTTTTCGAAGCTCAAAAAAGTATGATGAGAATTATGTTAATTGTATAACTTATAAGAAATTTAAAGAAATGTGAGATAATCTTCGGTTTTAGGCACATTTCATTCGTGTCATTAAGTTCAAAACGCCCAAAAAATCTCTTCGTTCCTTTTGGAACGGAGAGATTTTTCTTGTTATGAGATAAAGTTTAAAACCTGCGACCGACGGGTTTCCGGGGCAACAACGCCGCACGCGTCCAGTGGACGGTGCAGTAAGGCGTTGTTGGCGCAGCGGTCGAACAACACGCCACACCCCAAGTGAGCGTGTGTTCGGGCACCGCAAGAGGGCAAGCGGCAAAGCCGCGCGAAACAGGTTCAAGGTCTCGGCTGCCGCCTCGGTCGGTGCTTCTGTGCTTTGCACAGAGGTGTCCGCCGGACACCCGCACCCTGTCCCCGCAACCAAAAAACTCTCGTTCTTAGGAACGAGAGTTTTTTTATCCAAGCCGACAGGCTTGGTATATCATCAAATGCGACAAGTCGCATTTGTATCTCATCACACCTTTAGGTGTGTATAAAAAACTGTCGGCTCGATGTTATACAAAACTAAAGTTTTGATGATATGTAATTCCTTGCGGAATTGATGATATACAACGGCATGCCGTTGATTTTGTTTGTGTTTTGTAGTATAATCTTCATAAAGGAAATGAATTTATGCCCAAAGATTTTGATTTGACTAAAGAAGAATTTTACGAATTAAATATGCTTTTTGAACAACTGAAACAAATTGAGCGACTTGCTGAAAAATCCAGAAAAGAAAAATAATGAGTGAACTGTGTCGCAACAGATAAGGCTACGTTTTTCGGTGCGTAGCTTTGGCTGCGCACTTTTTTATTAGGAGGTTAAAAAATGGTATTGGAACTCAAAAACATAGAAAAATCCTTTGGTGAGAAGAAAGTCCTCACCGGAGTTTCATTCAAAGCTGAGGGTGGTAAAGCCTTTGGCTTGCTCGGCAGAAACGGTGCCGGAAAAACTACGTCTATTCGAATTTTGATGGATGTATTTCCCGCAAACAGTGGTGAAGTGCTGATCGACGGCCAGCCCATCGATTACAACAAAATCGGTATAGGATATCTTCCCGAAGAAAGAGGTCTGTACCCGAAAAAGATTATCATTGATCAGCTCACCTATTTTGCAGAACTGAAAGGAATGAGCCGTAAAGAAGCAGTAAAGTCTATTGATTATTGGCTCCAGCGACTTGGTATGACCGAGTATCGTAACAAGAAACTTGAGACTCTTTCAAAGGGTAATCAGCAAAAGATTCAGCTTATTACCGCTCTTGCACACGACCCCGATATCGTTATCCTTGACGAGCCGTTTTCAGGTCTTGACCCTGTAAATGCAATGCTCTTAAAGGATGTGGTTAAGGAACAGATTTCTAAAGGCAAGATTGTTCTGTTTTCCAGCCATCAGATGAGCTACATAGAAGAATTCTGCGACAGCATTGCAATTCTTAATAACGGTGTTGTTGCTCTGCACGGAGATCTGCACGACATTAAGCGTGACTATCCCCGCGACCGTTTGGTTGTCCGCACAGAAAGTCCTAATGCCATTATCGCTGATTTCGGTTCTTCCTGTACCGTTATGGAAAACGGCAACTTAATGATCCGTCTTGCTGACCCTTCTGAAAAGAAAGCCACTATGTCCCGCCTTGTAGAAAACTACGATATTGACGAGGTGAAGGTCTTTGAACCTTCCCTCAATGATATTTTCGTAGAATACGCAGGCGATGCCGTACAGGAGGACTAAGCAATATGAAACAGTTTGGAAAAATATTTAAATTTGAACTTAAAAACTACGCAAAAAACAAGGCGTTCGTAGGTGTAACGATCTTTTTGATGGTGGTTATCGCTATCGTTATGTTCTTCCCTCGGATTACCGCCTTGTTTGCATCAGACGAAACTTCGGATACTACGGCAGACCTTTCTATTATGCTTGTAAAAGCAGATGATCCCACCCAGGCAGATATGGTAAAAGAAACATTTGCCGCCTCCTTTACTGACTATAATGTGCAGATCACGGATGCAGAAATCAGCGTAATCAAAGACAAAATCACTTCTGGTGATGTAGAGTGCGCTTTTGTTATGACGGGAGCAACCTCATTTACATATTACGTTGATAACCTTTCGATGTACGATATGAACCCTGATGTTGCAACGGGTGTGTTGCAGCAGATCTATCAAATGAATGCTATGATTAACAGCGGTATGTCCGCAGAGGATGCCGCAGGCGTTATGAGCATTCGGATCGACGGCAATGTTGAAAGCCTTGGCAAAGACCAGATGCAGAACTTCTTCTATACGTACATAATGATTTTTGCATTGTATATGGTCATTCTGCTTTACGGTCAGATGGTAGCAATGAGTGTGGCAACCGAAAAAAGCACCCGTGCTATGGAGTTGCTTATTACCAGTGCCAAACCCATCAATATGATGTTCGGCAAGGTGTTAGCAGCTTGTATTGCAGGTCTCATTCAGCT